>USOU01000009.1 GCA_900556415.1 uncultured Collinsella sp. | reverse complement strand
GGCGCTGCGCGATGGCGCCGATTCCATCATTGCTGCCAACGGGCTCGATATGTCTGCCGCGCGCGATGCGGGCACCTCGGCAGGGCTCCTCGACCGCCTGCTGCTGACGCCCGAGCGCGTTGAGGGCATGGCCGCCGGCCTGGAGAAGCTCGCTGAGCTGCCCGATCCCGTGGGTCGCGTGCTCGATCACCGCGTGCTTGCGAGCGGCGTGGACCTTACGCGCGTGAGTGTGCCACTGGGCCTGGTCGCCATGGTCTACGAGGCGCGCCCCAACGTGACGGCCGACGCCGCGGGCATCTGCATCCGCACCGGCAACGCCTGCATCCTGCGTGGCGGTTCGCTGGCGTATCACTCGTGCGCCATGATTGCCGAACTGCTGGCCGATGCGCTTGAGGCCCAGGGTTTCCCGCGCGAGGCCGTGTCGATGATCGAGTCTACCGACCGCGAGGCCACCGGCGAGCTCATGAAGCTCCGCGGCATCGTCGATGTGCTCATCCCGCGTGGCGGTGCGGGCCTGATTCAGCGTTGTGTGCGCGAGTCGCTCGTACCGGTGATCGAGACGGGCACAGGCAACTGCCATATCTACGTGCATGAATCCGCCGACTTTGACAAGGCGCTCAACATTATCGTTAATGCCAAGACTCAGCGCGTAGGCGTGTGCAATGCCGCCGAGTCGCTGCTTGTGGACCGCGCCGTGGCCGACGCGTTTTTGCCCGCGGTTGTGGCTGTGCTGCACGACCATGGCGTGCTCATTCACGGCGACGAGGCCACGTGCGCCGCATGCGCCGATGCTGGTCTTGCCGAGGGCGACGACTACGTGGCCGCGACCGAGGAAGACTGGGGCCGCGAGTATCTGGCGCTCGAGATGAGCGTGAAGGTCGTGGCGAACGAGGATGAGGCCATCGCGCACATCAACCGCTACGGTACCAGGCACTCCGAGGCCGTCATCGCCGAGGACGCGGACGCTTGCGAGCGCTTTTTGGATGAGATCGATGCCTCGGCCGTGTATGCCAACGCCAGCACGCGCTTCACCGACGGCGGCGAGTTTGGCCTGGGCGCCGAGATCGGCATCTCGACCCAAAAGCTCCACGCGCGCGGCCCCTTCGCCGCCGAGGCCCTCACCACCTACAAATACAAGCTCCGCGGCACCGGCCAAGTCCGCCCCTAAACCCCTCGTAAACGAAAAACCACCACAAAGGGGACAGGCACCTTTGTGGTGGTTTTTGCTTGCTCACGCATTTGTTCGTTGCTCAAGTGTATCTAAGCATATTCCCGCCATGCAATAGCTGACATTTCGGCAGGTGGGCGGTTTAATCGGCGAGTAGATTCTCGCCGCTTTACGTGCGTCGCGGGGTTATTTTTGGCATGAGAGCAAGGAGATGCCCATGTCGAGAAAACCGCGGCAGAAATCACTGATTGGCCTGTATCACATCACGATGAGAGGCAACGGCAAGCAGCTTCTGTTTGAGGATGATGAAGACAGAAGACGCATTTTGTCGCTTGTTCGATCCTCGATAGTGCGGTTCAACATTAGACTCATTGCTTGGTGTCTGATGGGCAACCACGTTCATCTTGTTCTAAGTGACCCCGATGATAATGTGAGCGAGGCCATGCATCTTGTCATGTCTTGCTACGCAACTTGGTATAACCGTCGCCACGGACATGTTGGTCATGTTTTTCAGGATAGGTTTTCGAGCGCCCCTATTTCGAGTGAGGAATACCTTCTCGACGCTATTCGATATGTTCATTTCAATCCGCAAAAGGCCGGGATTTGTCCATACGGCGCGTATCGATGGAGCAGTCACCTAGATTATGTTGAACGCGATCCAGATATCGCAACGGTCGATTTGGCGTTTGTTCGCTTTGCGTTTCCGCGCGTTCGTGACTATCAGACTTTTATGAACGCGTCGAATGTCGTGGTTGTTCGTCCATCAACGGGTGGACGTATCGATGAAGATGAGGCCTTGGATGTGGGGATATCGCTAGTTCGCTTGTTCGGTTTGAGCGAGCTTTCCGATGTCAAATCCCTCGACAAGACTAAACGCAACGAGGTACTTGCTGCAATGCGAGGCGCCGGCCTTTCCATCCGCCAGATTCAGCGCTTGACGGGCGTGGGGGAGTGGTCGATCCGCAAGGCATGTTAGTCCGTCCCGATGTAAATTAAAACCACCACAAAGGTGCCTGTCCCCTTTGCGGTGGTTATAGACGGCGTGGGCGGTTAGGCCTGGAAGGTGTCGCGATCGGGGGCGAAGGACTGCATGGCCGCGATGGTGCGGTCAAAGAGTTCGGGGAGCTCCCAACCCAGCATCTCGGCGCCCTGCGTAATCACGTCGCGCGAGCAGCCGGCGGCAAAGCGCTTGTCCTTGAACTTCTTCTTGAGCGACTTAGTCGTAAAGTCCATGACGCTCTTGCTCGGACGCATGATCACGGCAGCACCGATCAGGCCGGTGAGCTCGTCGCAAGCAAACAGGATCTTCTCCATCTGAAGCTCGGGCTTGGGCAGCGAGGCGTTGAAATCGGACGTGTGCGTCTGAATAGCGCGAATGAGTTCGGGCGATGCGCCCTCGCCCTCGAGGATTTCGGCCGCATAGATGGTGTGGTTCACGGGGTCGTCCTCATGCTCCTCCCAATCCAAGTCGTGCAGCAGGCCGACGATGCCCCAAAACTCCTCGTTCTCGGGGTCGAACTCGCGCGCAAAGTAGCGCATGGTGCCCTCGACCGTCTCTCCGTGGGTGATGTGGAACGGATCTTTGTTGTGCTCGTTGAGCAGTTCGAACGCGCGGTCGCGGGTGATTCCGGCGGTAAGCAGTTCTGCCATAACAGACTCCTTGTGCTCGTAGGTATCGATAAGAATGAATACTACTAGAACAAGAAAACCACCACAAAGGTGCCTGTCCCCTTTGTGGCGGTTTTGGCAGGTTAGTTGAGGGCGGCTTGGGCTAGGCGGGCTTCGGCGTCCTCCTCGGTGACACCCAAGGCCACAGCGAACTCCTCGATGGAGCGGCGCTTGGCTTCCTTGAGCACACGCATGTAGTAGGAGCTGGGCTTTTTATCTGCTTCCTCGGCCTGGCGAATACGGTGCATCATGGTTTTTGCCACGCGAACCGTCTCGGGCGCGCCCAGTTTGAGCTGCTGCTTAAAGTGCGTCTCCTCGAGCGAGCTATTGCGCTCGGTAAAGGTGTCGCACTCCAGCTCGTCGTAGTGGCTTAGCAGGTGCTCGGCATCTTGCTGGGAGATGGCGGCATGCAGACGGTCGGCCTGCGCCACGGGGTACATGAGAATCGTCTGTGCATGTCCCTGCTTGGTCTCGAGCAACAGCATGGGCTGCGGTGTGTCGTCCCTAAAACCGACGACAGTGCAGACTCCCTGACCCGGATGAATGACGTGTTGACCGATTGAGAACATGCTACCTCCAACTTATACGAATTTTCGTATGTTAAGAATACCACGCTGACGTGCGCAAACCATTACTTTATGCAGGAAAAGCACACAACTCCGATAGGTTAGAGTATTCGATATATAGAACGGCTTATTCATACGTTTATGCATTTCTAGAACGTGTATAAACTGCAGGCAAACCGCCAACTTTGTATCGCCACGCAAGAGCTGTAGTCATTTTTGTGCATATGCAATATCTATTAGCTTTACCCTGCGACAGTGGCTGCCGCTTGTGATAGAGTGCTACAAACTCTGGCTTTTGCCCTACGAGTGACCAAGAGCTCGGGGGCTTTAACACAAGGAGGATCTATGCCCGAGAAGATTGAAGAGCTGGTACGCGCTGCGCTTGCTGCGGCCCAGGAGGCCGGCGACCTTTCCGCATTTGAACTTGACGATTGCGCCATCGAGCGACCGGCTGACACTTCTCATGGCGAGTGGACCTCCACCATGGCCCTGAAGTCCGCCAAACTGGCTCACTGTGCCCCGCGCAAGATCGCCGAGGCCGTCGTTGCCCATATGCCCGAGGACCCCGCGATCGAGAAGGTCGAGATCGCCGGCCCTGGCTTCATCAACTTCTACCTCTCGGTTGCCGTCAAGAACGCCATCTTCGGCGAGGCCCGCGAGAAGGGCATGGACTTCGCTAAGTCCAACGTCGGTGGCGGCCTGAAGACCCAGGTCGAGTTCGTCTCCGCCAACCCCGTCGGCCCCATGCACATTGGTCACGGCCGCTGGGCCGCGCTGGGCGACTCCCTCTGCCGCGTTATGGACCACGCCGGTTACGACATCCAGCGTGAGTTCTACATCAATGACCACGGCTCTCAGATGAACACCTTCGGCAACTCTATCAGCACGCGCTATATGCAGCTTGCCGACATCATCGCCAAGCAGGGCGTGGATATCGACGAGGCCCACAAGCTGCTGATCGCCGACCGCGACGCCTTCGTTGCCGATGAGAACGACGAGCATCCCGAGACCCATCCGTATCAGGACAACTTTGCCGAGACCCTGGGCAAGGACTCCTACGGCGGCGACTACATCATCGATGAGGCTGCTGAGTTCTGGCGCACCGACGGCGACAAGTGGGTCGACGCCGATCCGCAGGAGCGCATGGAGAGCTTCCGCGAGCGCGGCTATGTGAAGATGGTCGACAACATGCGCGACCTCTGCCACGCCGTCAACTGCGACTTCGACCGCTGGTTCTCCGAGCGCTCGCTGTACGTGAAGGACACCGAGGGCGAGACCGCCGGCACTTCCGCTGTCGACCGCGCTTTCGAGAAGCTCGACAAGATGGGCTACCTCTACACCAAGGACGGCGCTCTGTGGTTCCGTTCCACCGATCTGGGCGACGACAAGGACCGCGTGCTGATCAAGTCCGACGGCGAGTACACCTACTTCGCCTCCGACGTTGCCTATCACTGGGATAAGTTCCAGCGCGTTGACCACGTCATCGACATCTGGGGTGCCGACCACCACGGCTACATCGAGCGCGTCCGCTGCGTCTGCGATGCCTTGGGTTACCCCGGCAAGTTTGAGGTTCTGCTGGGCCAGCTCGTCAACCTGCTGCGCAACGGCAAGCCCGTCCGTATGTCCAAGCGCAAGGGCACCATGGTGACCCTGCAGGAGCTCGTCGACGAGGTCGGCTCCGACGCCGCTCGTTACACGCTCATCTCCAAGAGCTCCAACCAGATGGTCGACTTCGATATTGAGGCCGTTAAGAAGCGCGACAACTCCAACCCGGTGTACTACGTGCAGTACGCTCACGCCCGCGTGTGCTCCATCCTGCGCCGTGCCGCCGACGTTACGCCTGAGCAGGCTGACGAGATGGGCATGAAGGCCGTCGCCGCCAAGGCCATCGGTGAGAACGTCGATTACTCGCTGCTGACCGACCCGACCGAGCTCGCCCTTTCGCGTAAGCTCAACGAGCTCACCGACCTCATCGCCAGCTGCGCTCGCGACCGTGCCCCGTTCCGTCTGACGCACTTTGCCGAGGAGCTCGCCGGCGACTTCCACAGCTTCTACGCTGCCTGTCAGGTCCTGCCGAGCGAGGGCCGTCCCGTCGACCCCGAACTTTCGCGCGCCCGTCTGGCCGCTTGCGACGCCGTCCGCGTGACGCTCGCTCTGGTGCTCACCCTCGTTGGTGTCTCCGCTCCCGAGCAGATGTAAGCTTCGGGTCATTTGACCGCGCAGGCTTGGTTTAACTGAGTCTTGAAAGTCCGATCTCCTATGCGGAGGTCGGATTTTTTTGTTTGGCGAGACGATTTGGTTTGCTGGAAAATGCTACCAAATCGCAACTATACCGGTTTACGGGGCTGAATCGCCAACTGGCGACCATGGCGCTAATAGCGAAATTAAAACTGCAGGTAGACGGCTTATTGTTTCTTGAAAATGCAGGGTATGGTTGGCTTGCATCATTCTGGCCCCGTAATCCGACATAGTTTTGAAAATTGTCCCTTAGGGGCGGAGGAAAACGGATCATTTTTGTCTCGAGGAGGGGTGGCGGGATACCGTCCGCCACGAATTGGGCTCATCTCCTACGTTTGAACGCATATCCCGAACCATGCCGAAATGTACGATATTAAAACCGCAGGTAGCAGATTCGTTGGTTTTGTAAAAACAAGGGTATGGTCAGGGGCCCGGGGGCAAACGTAGTAGATGGACGCGATTCGCGGCGTGGCCATTCCGGATGCCACGGCCTCACTCCTCTGGCGCGACATTTCAAGGCGCTTGTGATCAAGACGCTTTTGAGGGAGAGTGTCCCTGATGACTAGGCGTTTAAGAACGTCCAATGACTAAGTTGCAGGTGGTTGCGGTTGTGTTACACTTACGCTGCGTATATGACGCAATCATCTCGATACAGATCAATGATGTCCGTCGGTATTTGACGGAGCTAGACTGTTTAGCCGCCCTGAAGGTTTATGCAGGGAGCATGTGATCACAGGGCTTGAAAAGAAAGTTGAGCAAACACTGTGTCTGATCAACAGCAAGAAAACGAAATAACGACGACGGCCGCTCCCGCTGCACCGGCTGCGTCGGACCAGGTCGTGAAGCCTGCGCCGGTGCAGGCTTTGGCTCCTGAGGTCTCCAAGGCCGCCTCGGCAGCCGCGCCCGCTGCAGTCGAGAGCGCCGCGCCCGCACCTTCCGCCGCTGGCGATGAGGCCGCGCCTGCAAAGCCTAAGCGTACGCGCCGCGCATCCAAGCCCGCAGCCGAGGGTGAGGAAGCTGTCAAGCCCAAGCGCCGCACCACGCGCACGACGCGAGCTAAGCGCACCGTTGCGGCCG
>USOU01000008.1 GCA_900556415.1 uncultured Collinsella sp. | reverse complement strand
CGCTCGCGCTCGGCCTCGGCGGCACGCGCGGCCTCCTCGGCGGCAGCAGCCTGCTCCTCGGCCTGCTTGGCGGCCTCGACTTCCTGGGCGCGAGCCTCGATCACCGGGGCGAGCTGCTTGCGGACCATGGCGACGTAGGCGTCCTCCAGGGCGGAGGAAGCGGACTTAGCGGGAATCTTCATATCGGCGAGATGACCCATCAGTTCCTTGGAGGTCATGCCGAACTCTTTGGCCAGGGTGGACACACGGACTTTTGCCATATGACTTCACCTACCCTTTCTGGCACCTTGGTGCCTAGAGACTGAACGAGCGTGGAAGATGCGCCGGAACCTGTCCGGCGCGACCGCGCGCTAGATCAGGTCCTCCGCATCATCGAAGGCGTCGGTGTCGTGGACACCGCAGAAACGGGAGCCGGGACGGGCCTGGTTGCGGCACTGAATGCCGTCCTCGGACACGTACTCGCAGCGACGGACGTCGTCGTCCTCCTCGTCACCGATCAGGTCGGCGGCGGGCTCCTCGTGAACGGGGACGTTCTTGAGGATGTCGGCGGCAAGGGTCTCGGACTTGATGTCGATATGCCAGCCGGTCAGGCGAGCGGCGAGGCGGGCGTTCTGGCCCTCCTTGCCAATGGCGAGGGACAGCTGGTCGTCGGGCACGATGACGCCGGCGTAGGCCTTCTCCTCGTCGATGAGGACGCGGGTGACCTTGGCGGGCGACAGGGCGTTGGCGACATAGACGGCCGGATCGGCATCCCACAGGATGACGTCGACACGCTCGCCACGGAGCTCACCAACGACGGCGCGGACACGGCTGCCCTTGGGGCCGACGCAGGCGCCCACGGGATCCAGGCGATCGTCGAGCGAATGGACGGCGACCTTGGAGCGCTGGCCCGGCTCGCGGGCGATCGACTTAATCTGGACGGTGCCCTCATAAATCTCGGGCACCTCCTGCTCAAACAGACGACGCATGAGCTCAGGGTGAGTACGGGAGATGACGATCGGCGGACGGCTATGCTCGCCGCGAACCGGCTGCAGGTTGGAATTGGGGTCGCGAACGTCGATAATCACGGCCTTGATGTGCTGGTTGTGCAGGTAGCGCTCGCCCATCGGACGCTCGTTGCGCTCGTTCTCATAACGGCGCTGGTCAAAGTGCGGCAGCTCGGCCTCGACGCCGTCGCGGATCTTGACGATCGTGAAGTCGGGCGTGGACTGCAGCACGGTACCGCTGATAAGGTCACCGATGCGGCCGGAGAACTCCTCGTAGATCTGCTCGCGGGCGGAGTTGCGAACGATGGCGTTGATCTCGGCCTTGGCGTGCTGGGCGGCGATACGGCTCGTGTTCTTGGGGGTGACGTCGATCTCCTCGAACTCGGTGAAGTTGCCCTCCTCGTCCATGGAATCGTCGATCGGCTCCAGGCGGTAGACGTAAATCTTACCGGTGGTGCGGTCGATGGTCACCTTAGCGCCCCAGTCAAGATGCAAAATCTCGGCATAGCTCTTGGCGAGCGACTGCTCCAGACGGTCGATCAGGTAGAGCTGGTCGATATGCCTCTCCTGGCAAAGCTCCATCAGGGCGG
Source organism: uncultured Collinsella sp. (assembly GCA_900556415.1). Classification (GTDB taxonomy): domain Bacteria; phylum Actinomycetota; class Coriobacteriia; order Coriobacteriales; family Coriobacteriaceae; genus Collinsella. Next base: position 29,868 of record USOU01000008.1, on the reverse strand, counting down.
ACATCATGTCGGATGCTGCCATCTTACTTTCCTTCCTTCGCGGGCTTGAAGTCATAGGTGGGCTTCAACTTGCACTTTTTAACATCAGAGAAATCGAGGGTGACGGACTCGCCGTCCTCGAGCTCGAGGGTCACGTTCGTCTCGGTCGCGGCAGCAATCTTGCCGGTGTACTTGCGACGACCCTCGGTGGCGGTGGAGGTGAGCTCGCAGTCCTCACCCACAAAACGGGCAAAGTCGCGCGGGCGGCGCAGCGGGCGCGCCATACCCGGGCTCGACACCTCGAGCGTGTAGCTCGAAGAGATGGGGTCGAGCTCCTCAATCACGTCGCCGACCCACTTGGTGTTGGCCGTGACGTCGTTGAGCGACAGGCTCTGACCCTCGGCACCCTCGATACGCACGCGCACGCAGGGGGCCTTGGTGGCACCCACGAGTTCTACGTCGACGATGTCGACATCGTGCTGGGGAGCGACGGCCTCGAGCGCGTCGATAATCGCCTGCTCGGTCTTGGTCTTGACCATTGCGGCACCTCCATCCATACAAAAAAGAAGCGGGGCCGAAACCCCACTTCTTTCATTTACAACTTCATTTGCAAGCAAACTATACCAATACCTGCGAATACGTGCAAGCACAACGCAAACCCGCAGGTCAGCGTGCCCACAGCATCTCCACAAGAATACAACAATTAGGCGAGGACCCCTATGCGGCGCTCCCCCAAAAGCCTCAAAACGGGCCATGCGTCCCAGCGCACCGGTCGAATTAGGCCCTATGGGCATTCTATCCCTGAGCACACACCGGTCAGACTGGAGCTGAGAGGCATTCTGTAGCGAGAAAGCCTGCCGCACGCATTGACCGCACAACCTTCCGAATCCTCTACGGCAAGGAGGCACCATGAAACGCCTAGGCACCCTCTGCGCAACCGCGCTCGTCGTCGCTGCCTGTTCATTCGCCCTGACGGGCTGCAGCAATATCGATGGTAAAACCAGACCATGCGAGTCGGATCTCGGCAGCACCAAAACCATCGAGAAAACGACGCCCTCGGAGCGTTTCGACAAAATAGACGAAGATATAATCGACCCCCAGGGTTTGGGTCCCGACCCTCAAGAACAGTTCCCCATCGACCTAGAGGCAGACGAGAACGTCCATGTTACCTGCGTGGGCAAGGACACAGATGGCTACGGCGACGCCGTGTTGGTCTTTGCGGTGACAAACAACACCGATGTCGACATGATGTTTGGCGATGTTGATGCTTATGCCTATGTCAACGGTGTCGTCCGCGACGTGCACATGCGCCAGCCCGTAGCCGCAGGCGAAGAAGCAACCGCGATGCTCATCTTTGTAGGCACCTTCGACGATCCAGACTTTGACGTGAACAGCGACCTCAACGACATCTACCTCAATATCTGGATGTTCGAGGAACAGACGGGCAATGTCTACTTAAGGGACCTGGTACACATTCCATAGCGGGTGACATAGAACATAAGCCAAGCAGGGCATATAACGCAAGATGAGGGACGACCCAACCGGATCGTCCCTCATCCTAAACACGTCAACTATGCGCGCGGTATTTACTTGACCACCAGGTTGACCAGCTTGCCAGGAACACAGATGGCCTTGACGACCGTCTTGCCCTCGAGCCACTTGGCAACGGCCTCCTCGGCGGCAGCCTGCATCTCCTCGTTGGAGGCATCGCGGGCAACGTCGATGCGGCCGCGGACCTTACCGAGCACCTGGACGACAATCTGCACCGTGTCCTCGATAGACTCGGCCAGGTCAAACTCGGGCCAGGCGGCGGTGTAGGCGTTGCCCTCGCAGCCGAGGGCCTCGTGCCACAGCTCGTCGGCCCAGAACGGGCAAATGGGGGCAAGGACGCTCACGATATCCTTGGCCACACCGTAGCACAGCGCCTTGTCACGGTCAGCGCCCTCAGTGGCGTTGAGGTAGGCGCTCGCCGCGTTGACGAGCTCCATGACGGCCGAGATGGCGGTGTTGAACTGGCCGCGGTCGAAGTCCTCAGTGCACTTGGCGATGGTACGGTGACGCTCGCGATAGAGCTTCATCGCAACCTCGTCGAGCGCGGACTTGTCGAAGGCCACGTTGGCGTCGCCGGACTGGACGAGCTGCCACACGATACGCCAGGCGCGCTTGATGAAGCGGTTGGCGCCCTCAACGGCCTTGGGATCCCAGTCGAAGTCCTTCTCGGGCGGGGCGATAAACAGGATCGCCAGACGCATGGTGTCGGCGCCGTAGGGCTCGATGACCGAGCTCGGGGGCACGACGTTGCCCTTGGACTTGGACATGGTGTCGCCGTTCTCGTCCTTGACCATGCCCTGGCACAGCAGGTTGGTGAAGGGCTCGTCCACGCTCAGCAGACCCAGGTCGCGCAGGGCCTTGGTAAAGAAGCGGCTGTAGAGCAGGTGCAGAATGGCGTGCTCGATGCCGCCGATGTAGTTATCGACGGGCATCCAACGGTCGGCGGCCTCGCGGGAGAAGGGCAGCTCGGTGTTGTGCGGATCGGTATAGCGAAGGTAATACCAGCTGGAGCAGGTGAAGGTGTCCATGGTATCAGTCTCGCGTTTGGCCGGACGACCGCAGACCGGGCAGGTGGTCTCGTAGAACTCCTTGCACTCGGCAAGGGTCTCGCCGGCGCCCAGGTCAAGGTTCTCGGGCAGCGTCACCGGCAGCTGGTCCTCGGGCACGGGCACGATGCCGCAGTGCTCGCAGTGGATGGCCGGGATGGGGTTGCCCCAATAGCGCTGGCGGCTGATGAGCCAGTCGCGCAGACGGAACTCGACCTTACGACGGCCGCAGCCCATAGCCTCGAGGTCGGCCACGATGGCAGCCTCGCCCTCGGAGTGCTTGCCGCCGCGCATGCCGGTGTACTTACCGGACTGGACGAGCGTGCCCTCAGCAGCGTGGGCGCAGTCCCAGTCGACGGTCTCGGCATGGAAGGTATCGATGGTCTCACCGCTGGCCTCGACGGCAGCGCGGTCGTCATCGTCCAGGATGATCGGCACGATCGGCAGGTCGTACTTGCGGGCAAACTCAAAGTCGCGCTGGTCGCCGCAGGGAACGGCCATGACGGCGCCGGTGCCGTAGTCGGCCACGACGTAGTCGGCGACCCACACGGGAACCTTCTCGCCGTTGACGGGGTTCACCACGTAGCGGCCGGTAAAGGCACCATGCTTCTCGAGAGTGCCCTGGGCACGCTCGACGGCAGAGATATGCTTGGAGTCCTCGACGATCTTGGTGACAGCCTCCTCGTACTCCGTGCCCTCGACGAGCTCGTGCAGGCGCGCGTACTCGGGAGCCAGAACAAAGAAGGAGACACCGAAGAGCGTGTCGGCTCGCGTGGTGAAGACGGTGATCTTACCCTCGTCGCCCTCGATGGGCTCGCCATCCTTGTCGCACAGGGTGAAGTCGACCTCGGCGCCCTCGGAGCGGCCGATCCAGTTGGCCTGCATCTGCTTGACGCGCTCGGGCCAGCCGGGGAGCTTCTCCAAATCGTCGAGCAGCTCCTGGGAGTACTCGGTAATCTTGAAGTACCACTGCTCTAGGTCGCGCTTCTCGGGCTCGGTGCCGCAGCGCCAGCACTTGCCATCGGTGACCTGCTCGTTGGCCAGAACGGTCTTACAGGTGGGGCACCAGTTGACCGGGTTCTTCTTACGGTAGACCAGGCCCTTTTCCCACAGCTTCTCAAAGATCCACTGACCCCAGCGGTAGTAGTCGGGGCTGCAGGTCTTGACCATGCGATCCAGATCGTAGGAGAAGCCCATGCGCTTCATCGTGGCGAGCGCCTGGTCCATGTTCTTATACGTCCAGGCGGCAGCCTGCGTGTTGTGCTTGATGGCGGCGTTCTCGGCGGGCAAACCAAAGGCGTCGAAGCCAATGGGATGCAGCACGTCGTAGCCGCGCATGCGGGCCTGACGGGCCATGGCATCGCCGATGGTATAGTTGCGCGCGTGGCCCATGTGCAGGTCGCCCGACGGATACGGGAACATCTCGAGCACGTACTTCTTGGGCTTGCTGTCGTCGGTGTCGACCGCGAAGAGGTTGGAGTCCTCCCAGGCCTTCATCCACCTGGACTCAATGGCCTGCGCGTCGTAGGCAGGGAACTCGTCCTTATGATCTGTGCAATCGCACATATCAGCTCCTTTGTTAGCTGGGTTGGGGCGGGGCGTTCTTACCTTTACTCGCTGCTGCGGACAGTCCTGCTCGCACGAAGAGCACATTAAGTGCTCTTCAGCTCGTGCGGAACTTGCAGCAAGCAAAGGTAAGAACGCCCCGCCACATCGTTAACTCGCATGATAATAGCAAATACGACAAGCGAGATGCCTGCGACTTGCAGGCATCTCGCTTTATCTAAATAACGTGGTTGATACTCAACCGCTATTTGTTACCCGCCCAAGCGTGGTCGGGTTTTCTAAGTGCCGTAGATTGCCGTGAAAGAGGAGCGACGCGTACTTTGGTACGCGAGCGACGGTTTGAACGGCAAGATACGGTGCTTAGGAAAGCCGCTTAGCGGTAGCTGACGCTCTGCTGGGAGTCCTTGACCACTACGTCGTGGGCGCCGCCTTCGACGATGGAGGTGGAGCTGACCAGCGTCAGGCGCGCCTTTTCCTGGAGCTCGGGGATCGAGAGGGCGCCGCAGTTGCACATCGTGGACTTGACCTTGTAGAGCGTGCCGCCCACGCCGTCCTTGAGGGAACCGGCGTAGGGAACGTAGGAGTCGACGCCCTCGACGAAGCTGAGCTTCGCGGCGCCGCCCAGGTCGTAGCGCTGCCAGTTGCGGGCACGCGCAGAACCCTCGCCCCAGTACTCCTTCATGTACTGACCGTTCACGTTGACGCGCTCGGTCGGGCTCTCGTCAAAGCGGGCGAAGTAGCGGCCCAGCATCATAAAGTCGGCACCCATGGCCAAGGCGAGCGTCATGTGGTAGTCGTAGACGATACCGCCATCGGAGCACACTGGCACATAGACGCCGGTCTCCTCGTAGTACTCGTCGCGAGCACGGCAGACGTCGATCAGCGCGGTGGCCTGGCCACGGCCGATACCCTTGGTCTCACGGGTGATGCAGATGGAACCGCCGCCGATACCGACCTTGATGAAGTCGGCACCGCAGTCCGCCAGGAAGCGGAAGCCCTCGGCGTCGACAACATTACCGGCACCGACCTTGACGTCCTCGCCGTAGTTGGCGCGGATCCACTCGATGGTGCGCTTCTGCCACTCGCTGAAGCCCTCGGAGGAGTCGATGCACAGGACATCGGCACCGGCATCGATGAGCAGCGGCACGCGCTCGGCATAGTCGCGGGTGTTGATACCGGCGCCGACCATGTAGCGCTTGTCGCCGTCGAGCAGCTCGTTGGGGTTGGTCTTGTGGCTGTCGTAGTCCTTGCGGAAGACGATACCCATGAGGTGATCGTTGTCGTCGACGATGGGCAGGGCGTTGAGCTTGTTGTCCCAGATGACGTCATTGGCAACCTTGAGGCTGATGTTCTTGTCGCCCACGATAAGCTGCTCACGCGGGGTCATGAACTCGGAGACCTTCGTCTGGTGGTCATCGCGGCTGGGGCGATAGTCACGGCTGGTGACGATGCCCAGGAGCTTGCCCTTGGGAGTGCCGTCGTCGGTGACCGGCATGGTGGAGTGACCGGTCTTCTCCTTGAGCTCGATGACCTGCTCCATGGTCATGTCGGGGGTCAGCGTGGAATCGGACTGAACGAAGCCGGCCTTGTGATCCTTGACGGCCTTGACCATAGCGGCCTCGGACTCGGCGCTCTGGGAACCGTAAATGAAGGACAGGCCACCCTCGGTAGCGAGCGCGACACCCATGTCGACGCCCGAGACGGACTGCATGATGGCGGAAACCATGGGGATGTTCAGGGTGATTGCCGGCTTCTCACCGCGCTTAAAGCGGGTCAGCGGCGTCTTAAGAGAGACGTTGTTGGGGATGCACTGCGAGGACGAGTAACCAGGGACCAGCAGATACTCCGAAAACGTGTGGGACTCACCGGGAAAGAACGTAGCCATGTTTCTCCTTTTTCCATGCGACCGGTCGGCTGCAGGCCTCGTAGGACCCAGCCCAACCTTGGGCGCCCAATACTGGGCAAGTATCTTAACGCACTTTGACTGCTACAATGCATGATTTAAGAAGAGCACACGAGGGTTTGACGCAGGCTTTGCGTTTGCCCAGCAAACACTTTAGCGGGGAGACGCGGAGCGTATGAAGTACAAGACGACAGCAAAGTTGGTCATTCAAGCGTGCGACAAGGATTTGCCGGGCGTGTTTGGTCATGGCTGCGTCTTGCTGCTGCAGGGTATTGCCCGCGAGCACTCGCTCAACCGCGCCGCTAAGAGCATGGGCATGGCGTATTCCAAGGCCTGGCGCATTGTGAACGAGGCCGAAGGGCAGCTGGGATGCAAGCTCATCGAGCGCGACGGCGCCCGCGGATCCACCCTCACCCCCGCCGGCAAGCGAGCCATCGAAGTCTACGAAACCCTGCAGGCCGACATCAACAACGTCATCGCCTCCAAAGCCAACGACCTCATCGCCAGCATCAAAGAGTAGCTAACTTACGAAGGGCGTTGTCTAGGGTGGACGCCACGACCAGGGGATCGTCGGTACCGGCGAAGAGGCGGATGGTGCTCCCCTGCTTGCCGCGAGGGGCCGAAAGGCGCGTCGCAGCGCCGCCGGCTGGCGATGTACGAAACACCCCCGGCAAAGCATCGAACAGCTCACCAGCGCTACGCTCGATAAGGTCAAACTCAACTGCGGGGCCAAAGCCGTGCTCGAGAATTCCCGTTGCAACCGCATGGTCGGGATGAGAGCTCAACCCGGGATAGTACACGTCGCGCACCATCTCATTGGCAGCCAAATACTCGGCCAGCGCACGTGCGCGGTCGAAGTGAGCCTGCATGCGGGCATCGAGCGAGTCCGGCCCGCTCTCCAGCACACCGGCCTCGTCAGCAGTCAAATCAAGCTTGGCCAAGCCGCAGCCCACAAGCAGGGCATGCGCGCACTCGGCGGCAGCATCCACACGATGGCGCTTGAGCTGCGAGCGCGCCACCGAAGTAGCAACGAGCTTGCGCGGAGCCTTACCCGCGCATACGCGATCGAGCGCCTCGAGCGACAGTACGGCACCCAGCCGCAGCGGATCACAGCCAAAGACGCATGCCACGGTGTTGTCCACAACCAGCTGCGCATGGGCCTCACGCGCGGCGCGTCCTAACGCGCGCAGATCGGGCACGCGCAAGCCAAACCCACCAATAGAGTTGACGAACCACCAAAGGTGGGGCCCCTCGACCTCAAACGAAGCATCAAAGCCCTCGGACGCAGCAGCAAACGCCGCAACCGACGGCTCCCCCACCATAGCCACGTCGCAGCCATCAAAGCTGCGCACAAACGCATCGGCGAAGTCATCGGCAAACGCAACCAGGCGATCGCCGGGACGTACAACCCCCAGCAGAGACAGCGCCGCCGGCACATGCGAGGCCGCAACCAGTCGCGCCCCACGCGCGCCGGCCCTCATAGCCCAGGCCTCTTCTAGCTGCTGCACATCCACACGGCACCGTCCCTTCATAAGTAAAAACCCACGATGCGGGTGTTCCCCGCATCGTGGGCAACGGCTGCAGTATAGCGCCGATAGGCGACGAAACGCCTAGATGTTGAGCGTGTGATAGGTCAAACTCGCACCCGGAGCGTCAACGGTCACGCCATAGGCCTCGGGATAGATGCGCGTCAAGAACACGAGCGCGCCATCGTTCACAAACACCTCGACCGACGAGGCGTCGCCAACAATTCGTACATTACGAACCTCGTCGACGGGCTCCCAGCGCACGGTGCGACCGCAGCCGGCAGAAGCGCGACCCTCATCGGTAAATCGCATCTCAAAGCGCGCGGGCAGTTCGCCCTCGGCGGGCACATACGCCAGCCTTAGCTCACCATCAACGGTTGCGGTAAACGCGCCGACGACACCGTCGGCAACAACGTCAAAGCAGGTATCGCCTGCAACCTGCAACGATCCCTCCCCCACACGCACCGAGGCATAATGGCGCTCGAACTCGCGCGCCGGCTGCTGCAGCACCACGCCGCCGTCACCGGCTGTAAGCTCACGCGGCACCGTCATGCAGTGCTGCCAGCCGCACACCACGGTGGGTGCGTTGCCATAGGTTGGCTCATCGGGCATGCCCATCCAGCCGATTAGAATGTGGCGCCCATCCTCGGACGTAAACTCCTGCGGAGCATAGAAGTCAAAACCGGCGTCCCACAGGCGGAAATCGCCCAGCTCATAAGCGCCGTCACCACCGGTAATGTCGCCCGTTACAGGCATGTAGCCAGCAGCGTATACGTTGCCGCGGTCCCAACGACCGCCCTCGAGCCCCTGGGGCGAGAAGGACAGCCACTTCGCCGGTACACCGCCATCCGCCTCAAGCTCAAGGTACCCCGGGCACTCCCATATAAAGCCAAAACGCCCGGGCGTAGACACGCGGTTCTCAAGCTCCCAGTTCAGCATATCGGCCGAGCCATACACAAGGATCTCGCCCACATCGCGCCCGGCACCCTCGCCGTGCATGGCACAAAAACGGCTCTCGATATGCGGCCCATCCACGCGACGACGCGCGCCCAGCACCATGTGATAACGCCCGTCCGCGTCATGCCACACCTTGGGGTCGCGCACGTGGCAGGTCAAATCCTCGGAAGCCAGCACCACACGCTTTTGGCTGAACTACCGACCGGCAAGGCCATCAACGCTCTCAACATAAACAGTATCGGCTCGTCGACCGGTATTGACGTAGTCGTACGTGCCGTCCGCATCGGAAAGCTTAACGTTGCCTGTGTACAGCACGCGAATGCGACCGTCCTCGGCAAGCGCGGAGCCCGAATACACACCGTGGCAATCGAACGGCTCGTCGGGCAGCAGCGGAGCGCCAACGTAGTCCCACGTCATAAGGTCGCGACTCGTCGCATGACCCCAGGCCTTAACGCCGCCCTCGACATCAAACGGCGCATACTGAAAATAGGCATGGAACACGCCGCCCGCCTGGCAAAGACCGTTGGGGTCGTTGAGCCAGCCCGCCGGCGGCATAATGTGGAAGCGCTGGCCATACGCGCCATGACCACACTCAGAGGCGGCGGCGTCAACAGCGGCACCCAGCTTTGCAAGGTCGCGGCCAAGTGCATTAGACATATCAAAGTCCTAACGGATCGAAAGTTACAAGGCGCCAGAGATCGGCACCAGATACGGGAAACGCCCGCGAGCAAACAACCCGCGGGCACCCCTCAATCAAAAGCTCTTAGGCCTGCTCGGAAGCCTTAGGCTCATCCTTGTACAGGAAAAACGAGATGGCAAAGGACACGACCGCGGCAACCGCGAACATGATCGCGTACTGCACGGGCTGGGCAAGGCACAGCAGGATACCGAAGATACCGGTAACGCCCGTGCCAGAAGCGGCAAGCGAGGTGAGCGCGCAGACCAGGGCACCGCAACCGCCGCCGATGCAGCCGGCGATGAAGGGCTTGAAGAAGCGCAGGTTCACACCAAAGATGGCAGGCTCGGTAATGCCCATGAAGGCGGACAGAGCCGAAGGAAGCGCCAGGCCCTTGATCTTGGCATCGCGAGTCTTAAAGGCAACGGCGAGCGCGGCGCCACCCTGGGCGATGTTGGCAGCACTGGCGATGGGCAGCCAGTAGGTCACACCGTACTGGGCGAGCTGGGCCAGGTCGATGGCGGTGTACATCTGGTGGATACCGGTAACGACCGTGGGGGCATAGAACAGGCCAACGATAAAGGAACCGATGCCGAAGGGCAGGGTGAGCCGGGCCTGGATCAAGCCGAGGATGGCGTTCTCGGCCCACACGAAGATGGGTCCGACGGCAACGAGGATCACGAGCACGGTCACGAACATCGAGACGAGTGGGGTCACAAAGAGGTCGAACATCTCGGGGACAACCATGTGGAGACGCTTCTCCAAGAAGGCGAGGATGGCGCAGGCGATAACGATGGGGATCACGTGGCCCTGATAGTCGACCCACTCAAAGCTGTACACGCCGGGAATGACGGTGACCATGGTCTGCACACCCTCGGAGGCAACCGTTCAGGCGCTCTGCAGCGAGGAGTTGATGAACGCACCGCCGACGACGGCGCCCAGATACGGGTTGGCACCAAAAGCCTTAGCCGCGGAGTAGCCGATCAGGATCTGCAGAATGCCAAAGGGCGTTCCCGAGACCAGGTCGGCGATCTTGTACCTTTTTGTGCAACAAAAAAGCCGCTCATCCAGCGGCTTTTTCTCGTTTGGGCATTAAAAAGGCGACCGCCCTTTGTGGACGGTCGCCTTTAGTTGTTGTGCAGTTTGCCTTAGGCGCGAGTCTTGATCTCCTCGAGAACCTTCGCCACAAACTCGTCGACACTCATCTGAACGGTCTCGTTGGAGCGATCGCGGACGGAGATGTTGCCGGCCTCGACCTCCTTCTCGCCCAGGATGAGCATGTAGGGCACGCGGTCGATGCTGCGGGCCTCGCGGATCTTGTAGCCGATCTTCTCGTCGCGGTCGTCGCAGACCACGCGAATGCCGGCCTCCTCCAGCTTGGCGCACACCTCGTGGGCGTAATCGCGGCTCTTCTCGGAGACGGGAAGTGCCTTGACCTGCACGGGGGCCAACCAAGTGGGGAACTTGCCCGCAAAGTGCTCAATCAGAATACCGATAAAGCGCTCGATGGAGCCAAAGCATACGCGGTGCAGCATGATGGGGCGCTTCTTAGTGCCGTCGGCGTCCACGTACTCCAGGTCAAAGTTGAGCGGCATCTGGAAGTCGAGCTGCACGGTACCGCACTGCCAGGTACGGCCGAGCGAATCCTCCAGGTGGAAGTCGATCTTGGGGCCGTAGAAGGCGCCGTCGCCCTCGTTGACCTCGTAGTCCATGCCCAGCTTCTCCAGAGCGGTGCGTAGGCCCTCCTCGGCGCGAGCCCAGTCCTCGTCAGAACCCATGGAGTCCTCGGGGCGGGTGGAAAGCTCAACGTGGTACTTAAAGCCAAACTTCTGGTACACGGAGTCGATGAGGTTGACCACGCCCACGATCTCGTCGGTCAGCTGGTCGGGGCGCACAAACAGGTGGGCGTCGTCCTGGTTAAAGCAGCGCACGCGGAACAGGCCGTGCAGGGCGCCGCGCAGCTCGTGGCGGTGCACCAGGCCAATCTCGCCGGCGCGGATGGGCAGTTCGCGATAGGAGTGCGGCTTGGAGGCGTACACCAGCACGCCGCCCGGGCAGTTCATGGGCTTAATGCAGTACTCTTCGTCGTCGATAACGGTGGAGTACATGTTGTCCTTGTAGTGGTCCCAGTGGCCCGAGGTCCTCCACAGCTGCTTGTTCATGATGAGCGGCGTGGAGATCTCCACGTAGCCGGCCTTGTGGTGGATCTCGCGCCAGTAGTCCAGCAGCGTGTTCTTAAGGATCATGCCGTTGGGCAGGAAGAACGGGAAGCCGGGGGCCTCGTCGCGCATCATAAAGAGGTCCATCTCGCGGCCGATCTTGCGGTGGTCGCGCTTCTTGGCCTCCTCCAGCATGTGCATGTGCTCGTCGAGCTCTTCCTTGGTGGCAAAGGCGACGCCGTTGATGCGGGTGAGCATCTTGTTGTCCTTATCGCCCTTCCAGTAAGCGCCCGAGACGCCGGTGAGCTTAAAGGCCTTCAGCGCCTTGGTGTAGCAGATGTGGGGGCCGACGCACATGTCGATGTAGTCGCCCTGCTGGTAGAAGGTGATGCGGGCGTCGTCGTCCAGGTCGCCGATGTGCTCGACCTTGTACTTCTCGCCGCGCTCCTCCATAAGGGCGATGGCCTCGGCGCGGGGCTTCTCGTACACGGAAAACTTGAGGTTCTCCTTGACGATCTTCTTCATCTCGGCCTCGATCGCGGGGAAGTCGTCCTCGCTGATTTTGACGCCCTCGGGCAGGTCGACGTCGTAGTAAAAACCGTTGTCGGTCGCGGGGCCGTAGGCAAAGTCGGCCTGGGGGTACAGGCGCTTGATGGCCTGCGCCATGATGTGCGCGGCAGAGTGGCGGATGACATGCGTGACCTCGTCCTGCGGGAGCTCGGCCACCGAACCGTCATTGTAGAGTGCCTTCATGGGTATGTTTTCTCCTCTCGGATGCCTAATGCAAGTGCGTGCGATGCGCTCGGCGTTTTTGACTTGCATCATTATAGGCAGGTTGCCTTGGTATACAAGCGCCCGCCGCACCTTAATGGCACGGCGGGCGATTTTCTACGCATGCTTCATCGTGTGGGGGCGGGGCGTCTGCGGCTTGTGGCGCGCGTGCGGCTTACGCGTGACGCGCGGTACACGTGGCTTGCGGCCGGCCCGGCGATGGATGCGTTACTGAATGCGAGTTCGGCAGTAGGGGCAGACCTTCCAGTGCGCGTCGAGCGGGCGATGGCAGCTGGGGCACACGTTGCGAACCTGGGTGTCGCACACCGGGCACACGACAAAGTCCTTCTCGATGGGAGCGCCGCACTGCGGGCAGGTGCCGTACTGAGCAAGCTGGCGCTCGCGCAAGGCCATGTCCAGCTCCTGCTCCTCGCGATCGGCCGCGTAGGAGTGCGGACGCAGGACCAGGTAGGCGATGAGGCCCACAAACGGGATGAGGGCGATGATGCCCCATGCCACGTAGGCGCTGGCCCCGCGGCGGCGAGCGTCGATGAACACATAGACGACCGACAGCACATACAGGGCGATGATGAAGCCGACGAAGGCATAGATGACGCCCATAAGCTGCGGCGACATGAGCTCGTTGATGTATTTGGACATTGGGATGTACCTTTCGGAATATTTACAGTCCGGTCTAGTTTACCACGGGGTTTGTTTATATGGGACCACGGCTGGGTACGGGCTGGCGCGGACACAAACATCTCAATCTGTAACAGGTGGAAGCGGAATCCGTGTCTAGATGTTACAGATCGAGACACAGGGGCCCTCCCCGACTTCAATCTCGATCTGTAACATCTTAGGCCCCGAAACCCCTCTTACTGTTACAGATCGAGACGAACGGTGAGCCCTCCGTTAAATATCTCAATCTGTAACAACAACTCGGCAAAAACAGGTCTAACCGTTACAGATTTATACATTCGAAACCGACTGATAGGTTCATCTAAATCTGTAACATCTAGACCCCAAAACAGTCCCCAGATGTTACAGATCGAGACAGAAGAATCTCTCCCTGAATTCGATCTCAATCTGTAACAACTGGGACCCAAATCCTCAGTTTACTGTTACAGAACGAGACAAAACTCCGACATCAAAGCCGGCAGGCAAGGTTGTCTACCTTGTTGAGCCTCCCCTTGCCTGCCGTTGGCGGGTGTTGCAGGGCTGTTCGCCGCATTGCCGCTGCGCTGGGGGTGCGCACACCGTAGGATAGTCTTATTGACATCCTGTCAACTTGTCTGGGAGGCACCGTGGCAGAAACGTTTGATATCGCAATTGTGGGCGCGGGCATTACCGGATGCGCCATCGCGCGGCAGCTCGCGCGGTTTGACCTGTCCATTTGCGTGGTCGAGGCAGCAAACGATATCGCGCTGGGGGCTTCAAAGGCCAACGGCGGCCTGGTGCACGCAGGCTACGATCCGGCGCCAGGCACCGTAAAGGCGCAGGTCAACGCCCGTGGTTGTGAGCTATATGACACATGGGCTCAGGAACTCGGCTTTTTATTCCGCCGCACCGGATCGATGGTGCTGGGGTTTAGCGACGAGGACCGCGCACGCCTGGAGAAGCTGCGCCAGAATGGCCTGGCCAACGGCGTGCCCGAGCTGTCGATTATCGGCCCCGAGCGCATCCACGAGCTGGAACCGCGCGCGAGCGCCGAGGCGACGTGCGCGTTGTGGTGTCCCTCGACTGGCTTTGTCGATCCGTTTGAGGTCGCTATCGCTGCACTGGAGAACGCGGTAGCCAACGGCGTGACGTTTATGCGGTCTGCGCCAGTGGAGGCAATTGAAGTTGCCGGTTCGGATGACGGAGCCGCGCGCTTTACGCTGGCAACGCCCGCCGGAGACGTGCACTGCCGTTACCTGATCAACGCCGCGGGCAACGGTGCCGCGGACATCTCGCATATGGCCGGCGCCGAGGAGGTTCAGATGGTCTGGCGCCAGGGCAACATTGTGGTGCTGGACAAGGAGCCGCGTGCGCTCATGCCGCTCTACCCCGTTCCCACGCCGATATCGAAGGGCGTTATCGTCACGGGTACCGTACACGGCAACACAGTGATTACCGCGACCGCCGCTGTGCGCGAGCCGGGCGATACACAGACCTACGCGACCGATGTCAATGCGCTCCTGACCGGTGCGCGCAAGCTGGTGCCCGATCTGGACACGCGCCGCGTGGTGCGAGCGTTTGCCGGCGGTCGTCCGGTCATTCAGGGTACGAACGACTTCTTTATTGGGCAGTCGGCCGTGGTGCCTGGGCTGTTTCAAGCAGCGGGTATTCAGTCGCCGGGCGTGGCAAGTGCGCCGGCCATTGCTGAGCGCATGGAACAGGTACTGCGCGACGCCGGCGTAGCTCTGCGCGAACGGAACGATTGGGACCCGATACGCCGCGCGCCAGATGACTTTGACCGCGCGCCGCTCGCGCGCAAGGAAGAACTCATTGAGTCCGATCCCGCGTGGGGACAGATCGTCTGCCGCTGCGAGACGGTGCCCGAGGCCGAGATTGTGGCCGCGATCCGGCGCCGCCCGGGCGCGGTTTCGGTCGAGGGCGTCAAGCGCCGCTGCCGCGCTGGCATGGGCCGGTGCCAAAGTGGCTTTTGCCAGAGCCGCGTGGTGGCAATCCTGGCGCGCGAGCTGGGCTGCGATCCCAGCGAAGTGCTGTTGGAGGATGTCAGATCTTGGCTGGTTGAGGGACCGCTGAAGGGGGTGCGCTAGGATGGCGACGCTTGATATGCGCGACGAACGCGCGGAGGCCGGAGCCGCAGCGTCAGTAGCAACGCAGGCCTTCGACGTGGTCGTTATCGGCGGCGGCCCCGCCGGTATGGCTGCCGCACTTGCCGCGCATAAAGCCGGCGCGCGCGCAGCTATCGTGGAGCGCGAACAGCACCTGGGCGGAATACTCCGCCAGTGCATCCACCCCGGCTTTGGCCTATCGCACTTTAAGCAGGAGCTCACCGGCCCCGAGTATGCGCAGCGCTTTATCGACCAGGTGCGCGAGACCGACATCGCGCCGTTCTTGGACAGCATGGTGCTTGGGATTGATTCGGGCGAGGGCGAGGCTGTGGGCGCGCTGGATGCGGACAAGACCGCGGGAACCACCGCAGTCCATACCGTCACGCTCATGAGCCCCGCCGGCATGCTGCAACTCACCGGACGCGCGGTCGTCCTTGCCATGGGCTGCCGTGAGCGCACCCGCAGCGAGATCAAGATTCCCGGTAGCCGTCCCGCCGGCGTGTTTACGGCCGGCCTGGCGCAGCGATACATCAATATCGAAAACCTCAGGCCCGGCTCGAGCGCCGTCATTTTGGGCTCGGGCGACATCGGGCTTATCATGGCGCGCCGCTGCACGCTCGAGGGGATTTCCGTCGAGGGCGTGTACGAGCTCATGCCGTACGCCAACGGCCTGCGCCGCAACGTCAAGAACTGCCTGGACGACTTTGGAATTCCGCTGCACCTGTCCACCACCGTCACGCGCGTGATCGGGCACGACCGCGTGGAGGCCGTCGAGGTAAGCCAGGTCGACGAGCACCTGGCGCCCATTGCCGGGACGGAGCGCATCGTTCCGTGCGACACGCTGCTGCTTTCGGTGGGTCTAATTCCCGAGAACGAGCTTTCGGTTGCCGCAGGCGTGGAGCTTGACCCGCGCACGCGCGGCGCCGTAGTGGACCAGAGCCTCCAGACAGGCGTGCCGGGCATCTTTGCCTGCGGCAACGTGCTGCACGTGCACGACCTGGCCGACAACGTGACGACCGAGTCCGAGCGCGCCGGTGCGGCTGCGGCGGCGTGGGCGTTGGGCTCTGACGCCGGGGCGAGCGCTGCGAGCACGGGCTGCGAGCTCACGGTCTCCCCTGCCGGCATCGCGGGCTACGCGCTGCCGGGACGCATTACGGCGGTGGCACTCACCAAACTCAACTTCCGTGTGCGCCGGCCGGTCGATGCCGCCCGTGTGCGCATTCTCGCTGGCGGCGAGGAATTGTTCGCAGGCAAGGTCCGTGCATTTAAGCCGAGCGTCATGGAAAGCTTCCCGCTGCCGGCAAAGGTGATTCAACGCGCACTCGACCTAGGTGCTAGCGAGATTGTCCTGTCCGTCGACCCCGTTGAGGAGGCGTAAGGCCATGAGCACGAATGCGACTGAGACCTTGCAGTTCAACTGCACCACCTGCCCGTCTGAGTGCCTCCTGACCGTAGAGGTGGAGCGTGACGCAGACGGCGCCCTGGTAGAGGTGCGCTCCGTGACCGGCAACAGCTGCCCACGCGGCGATAAGTTCGCACGCCAGGAACTCACCTGCCCCATGCGCGCGCTCACCACCACCGTGGCCGTATCCGGCGGCGACGAGGCGCTGCTGCCCGTGCGTACGGCCGAAGCCATCCCGCTGGCGCTCCACGCCCAAGCCATGGACCTCATCCGCGGTGTGGTCGTCGAGGTCCCTATTCGCATGGGCGACGTTGTGCTCCCCAACCTCCTCAACACGGGCATCGACCTCGTCGCCAGCATGGACATCGACCCAGCCTAAGCAGCTAATTTAGGACGGGGCTCTTTTAGCTACCCAGCCATCCACCCCGCCCCTCCTCAGTTGCGGTGAAATAGTTCCTGATTTCCGCCAAAACCCCGGCATCCAGGAACTATTCCACCGCAACTATCCTTGGAATTGGTATTTAGCTTGTGCCCACTTTAGTGCCATTTTTTAGTGCCATTTCAAAACTATGCCGGATTACGGGGCTGATTCGGAGACCCCCATCCATACCGGCAATTTTCGATTTTTGATAAGCCGTCTACCTGCGGTTTTAATTTCGCGATTTTTCCCATGGTCAAGTAATACCGGTCCAGCCCCGTAATCCGCCATACTTTTGAAACCAGCCCATTTGGGACGGGCCTTTTATGGCTACTTTTGCCCGAACGTTTGCTAGGATGGTCATGCCAAGGAGTGTCCCGAAGTGCCGGCATAAAAGGAACGTCCCTATCTGCCGGGCATGGGATACCATGGTGGCAACCTAGCGAAAGGATGTTTCATGGCACATGTCGATGACCAGCGTGTGGCACGCGTGCTCGATGCGCTCGAGGCTCAGCACCCCGGCGCGCAGCTGCTTGTAAACGACCCGTGGTCGATTTATTATCTGACCGGCTTTTATGCCGATATGTTCGAGCGTTTTTGCGGTGTGCTGCTCGCGCGCGGTAGCGAGCCCGTGATCTTGGTCAACGCGCTGCATCAGCTGCCCGAGTATGACAATGCGCGCGTTGCCTACCACACCGATACCGACGTCGTGGCCGACGCCATCGCGAGTGAGATCGACCCGACCAAACCGCTCGGCATCGACACCGTCATGCGTTCCGGCTTTTTGATGCCGCTCATGGAACGCCACGCCGCCAGCGAGTTTTTCCTGGGCGACTTTGCCGTCACCGCCGCACGCACCCACAAGGATTCCGCCGAACAGGAGCTCATGCGGGCGTCCTCGACCGCTAACGACGCTGTGATGGCCGATGCCATCAAACTCGTCCACGAGGGTGTGACGGAGCGCGAGATTGCCGACCAGATGCTCGGCTTGTATCGTAAGCACGGCTGCGAGGGCTTTAGTTTTTCGCCTATCGCGAGCTTTGGCGCTAACGCCGGCGACCCGCACCACGAACCAGACGACACCGTGCTCAAGCGTGGCGACGTGGTGTTGTTCGACATTGGCGGACGCCGCTGCAACTACTGCTCGGACATGACGCGCACGTTCTTTTGGGGCGAGCCGGACGAAGAGACGGCGCGCATCTACGATATCGTGCGCCGCGCCAACGAGGCCGCCGAAGCACTCATCGCACCGGGCGTGCGCATGTGTGACCTGGACCGCGCCGCGCGCGACGTGATTGAGGACGCAGGCTACGGCAAGTACTTTACGCATCGCCTGGGCCACTCGATCGGCCTGCAGGACCACGAGCCGGGCGACGTCTCGCTTGTCAACGAGCAGGTTGTCGAGCCGGGCATGACCTTCTCCATCGAGCCGGGCATCTACCTCCCCGGCCGCACCGGCGTCCGCATCGAGGACCTGGCCCTGGTGACCGAGACCGGCGTCGAAATTCTCAACGCCTACCCCCACGATCCAGTCCGCCTTGACTAGCCCCTTCCCAATAGCCCCTCAATAAGTTGCGGTGGAATAGTTCCTGGATGGGCTGCTAGAACCCAAAAACAGGAACTATTTCACCGCAACTGATGAGGGGATGGGTTAGCGGAGCAGGCCGGCTACTTCACCGGCTAGGGTGATGGTGCCGGCGGCAACGAAGGACTCACCCGCAGCATCGAAGGCCGCGAGGGCCTCGGACACGCTGGGATACACGCCAACAAGCTTATCGGCGTCCACCAGGGCAGCGAGATCCTCTGCCAGCAGGGCGCGGTCGGAATCGGTCTGGGTCACAACCACGCGCGGGAAAGCTGGGATCAACACGTCGACGATGCCTGCCACGTCCTTGTCGGCCAGCGCAGCGCACAGCAGCGTGGGGCGATTCTCCACGCACGGGTCGATCTCATCCAGCGCGCTCACAAAGTTCTCGCAGCTCTGGGGATTATGACAGGCATCGATCAGCTTGAGGGGATCGGTCCCCAGCACGTCAAAACGACCCGGTGTGGGGCAACCCATAAGGGATGCGCCCAACGTATCGTGATCGAGCTCGCGGCCCAGATAGCCCTCGCATAGCATAATCGCGCACGCGGCATTCTGCGGCTGATACGCCGGCTTAACCATACTCGACGTATAGATGGCTCGAGGCGTGGTGCAGCTAAACTCAACCGTATCGCCCACATGCGCCGGCACCTTCGTCGTGGCGTGGCTCGCCACGAGCGGCACGATGCCGCACTCGCGGCAACGGGCATCCATCACGCGCTGAACGCTCGCCTCGTGCGTGCCCTCACCCAACACTACCAGGCGTCCAGGCTTAATGACCGCAGCCTTCTCCCTCGCAATGGCCTCGAGCGTGTCGCCCAAAATGCGCGTGTGATCGAGGCCAATGCCCGTGATTGCAACGGCGACAGGATCAGTCGCACTCGTGGCGTCCCAACGTCCGCCCATGCCGACTTCGAGCACGGCAACATCCACCGCAGCCTCGGCAAACACTACAAGTGCGGCAGCCGTCAGCAAGTCAAACGGCGTGATGGTATAGGCGCGCTCCCCCGCCGCAACACGGTGCGCATTCACGCGACACCCCGCCTCGACAGCGGCAGAAACGCCACGGGCAAACGCCTCGTCGCTCACGACGCACCCATCGACCTCCATACGCTCGGGATAGCACACCAGCTGCGGCGACGTATACAGCGCGGTCTTGAGCCCCTCACCACGAAGAATGGCAGCCGAAAAACGCGTAGTCGAAGTCTTGCCATTGGTACCGGCAACCTGAATGCAATCAAAGTACTCGTCCGGACGTCCCAGCTCATCGAGCATATCGACAACCGTCTCGAGCAGCGGACCAGCATCCCCAGAAATCCGCCCCGTATCAGCAGCCAGCCCAACAGCCTCATCAAACGAAAGCAAATCAAACGAGAAAGGAACGACATACGACCCAGAACGCTTAGCCATAACCCAAAGTCTCCAATTACAGAAAAAGAGGCCCATCAAAAAGAATGAGCCCCTCGCGTTGACAATATCAGCCTTTACCCGATTGCAGCAAGATCAAGGCCACAACCCAGTGGCCCTAACCCACCAGTTGCAAACAACCACGTAACCGCCATGGGAGCGGTTTGGGGCTTTGCTCGATACAAGTTCCGCACGAGCCGAAGGCCACTTAATGTGGCCTTCGTGCGAGCAGGACTGTCCGCAGTAGCGAGCAAAGCCCCAAACCGCGTCCCCCAGTACCGCCTACGAGAAGTCAGCAACCTGCGAGTTCAGCGCCGCCAGGATCTCCTTGAGCTCAGCTGCACGGTCCCTCTTCTTCTGGACCACCGCGGGCGCGGCCTTGGCCACAAAGCCCTCGTTGGCCAGCGTCTTCTCGCAGCCGGCGAGCTCCTTCTGCGCCGCGGCAATCTCCTTCTCCAGGCGCGCCTTCTCGGCCGAAAGGTCGACCTTGCCCTCGAGTACCACAAAGACCTCGACGCCGCTGTCAACAACGGCGATGCTTGCAGCCGGCTTCTCAACGTCGGTACCCATGACCAGCGAGGCGGTGTTGGCCAGCGGCTCAATCGTGGAGCGCAGGCTCTCGAGCTTCTCGATATCCTCGGCACCGGCGCGCACGACCACGTCGAGCTCGGCCTTGGGGCTCAAGCGATAACGCGAGCGCGTGGCGCGGGCGGCGGAAACGACGGCGCGGCACAGCTCAAACGCGCGCTCGGCGTCCTCGTCAACATACTTGGCGTAGTCGGCGGGCTCGGGCCACTTGGCGATCATGAGCGCCTCGGCGCGGTTCACGTTGCCTTCGGCGTCCAGATCGAGCACGCTCGCCGGCATGTTGTCCCAAATCTCCTCGGTGACAAACGGCATGAGCGGGTGCATCAGGCGAATGGAGGTGTCGAGCACAAAGATCAGGTTGCGCTGCGCCTGCAGACGGCCCTCGCCCTTCAGGCGGGCCTTGGTGACCTCGACGTACCAGTCGCAGACCTCGTTCCAGAAGAACTGCTGCACGCCGCGGGCCATGTCGCCAAAGGTGTAGTTCTCAATACCCTCGGTGACCATCTTCACGGCCTTGGCCAGGCGGCTGAACATCCAGGCGTCGGCCGGTGTCTCAACGACGGGCTCGCCGGGCGTGTAGCCCTCCATGTTCATAAGCAGGAAGCGGCTGGCGTTCCAGATCTTGGTCACAAAGCTCTTGGCCTGCTCGGTGCGCGGGCTGTCGATAAGCTTCTTGGTCTTCTTGTCGATGTTCGCATCGAACTTGACGTCCTGGTTGTTGGTGCACAGCGTGAGCAGGTTGTAACGCATGGCATCGGCGCCGTACATACCAATGAGGTCCATGGGGTCAACGCCGTTGCCCTTGGACTTGGACATGCGGCTGCCGTCCTTGGCAAGGATCGTCGGGTAGATGACGACATCCTTAAACGGAACCTCGTCCAGGAAGTACAGCGAGCTCATGACCATACGGGCGACCCACAGCGCGATGATGTCGCGCGCGGTGACGAGCGCCGTCGTGGGGTGATGTCCCTCGAGCAGCTCCGGCTTTTGCGGCCAGCCCTGCGTGGCGAAAGTCCACAGCTGCGAGCTGAACCAAGTGTCCAGCACGTTCTCGTCCTGATGCACGTGATGACCGCCGCACTTGGGGCACACGTCGGTGTCCTCGGTAAGAGCGTCCTCCCAGCCGCAGTCCTCGCAGTAGAACACGGGAATGCGGTGGCCCCACCACAGCTGACGGCTGATGCACCAGTCCTTAAGGTTCTCCATCCAGGTAGTGTAGGTCTGCGTCCAGCGCGCGGGGTGGAAGGTGACCTTGCCGGAGTTGACGGCGTCGAGCGCCGGCCCCTTGAGCTTGTCGACGGCGACGAACCACTGCTCGGACAGCCACGGCTCCAGCGCGGCGTCGCAACGGTAGCAGTGCATGACGGAGTGATCGAGGTCCTCGACGTGATCGAGCAGGTCGTGCTCCTCGAACCACTTGATGACGGCCTCGCGGCACTCGTCGCGGTTCATGCCGGTGAACTCGCCATAGCCCTCGACGACCACCGCGTGCTCATCGAAAATGTTGATCTGCGGCAGGTCGTGGGCCTGACCCATGGCGTAGTCGTTGGGGTCGTGGGCCGGGGTGACCTTGACGAAGCCGGAGCCGAAGTTGGCGTCGACGTGCCAATCCTCAAAGATGGGGATCTCACGGTTGACGATGGGGAGCTTGACGGTCTTACCCACGAAGGCGGCCTTCTCGGGGTCCTTCGGGGAGACGGCGACGCCCGTGTCGCCGAGCATGGTCTCGGGGCGCGTGGTGGCGACGACGATGTAGTCCTGGCCGTTGACCGGCTCGGTCAGCGGGTAGCGCAGGTGCCACAGGTGGCCCTTCTCGTCCTTGTACTCGGCCTCGTCGTCCGAGATGGCGGTGGTGCAGTTGGGGCACCAGTTGACGATGCGCTTGCCGCGGTAGATTAGGCCGTCGTGGTACCAGTCGCAGAAGACCTTACGCACGGCCTGGGCGTAATCCTCGTCCATGGTGAAGCGCTCGTTGTCGAAGTCGACGGAGCAGCCCATGCGCTTGATCTGTTCGACGATGATACCGCCGTACTCGTGGGTCCAATCCCAGCAAGCGTCGACAAACTTGTCGCGACCAATCTCTAGGCGGCTGATGCCCTCGCTCTTGAGTTTCTTGTCGACCTTGGTCTGCGTAGCGATACCGGCGTGGTCGGTGCCGAGCACCCAGCGCGTGGACCTGCCGCGCATGCGGGCCATACGGATGATGGCATCCTGGATGGAGTCATCGGTGGCGTGGCCCATGTGGAGCTTGCCAGTCACGTTGGGAGGCGGAATGGTGACGGTGCAGTCGCCCACGCCCTCACGGCGCTTGTAGTAGCCGCCGTCGAGCCACTTCTGCAGGATCGCCGGCTCGTTGGTCGACGGATCGTAATTCTTGGGCATCTCTTCCATATATCTCTCCCTGTCCCATCGGCGTGTCCGCCTGCTTGGTTTTCGCTCGGTCAGGTCCTGGCTCGCACGAAGAGCACATTTAGTGCTCTTCGGCTCGTGCGGAATCTACGAAAACCAAGCAGGCGGACACGCCTTAGGTATCGATTACTTCAGTCTGAAGGTACTAACTTGACAATCTCACAGAATAGCACAGGCATACCTGCCGAAAAGGGACAGGTTTATCTTGGTAGGTTTTATCAGGGGAAACGACATTTGCCCATATAAAAACCGACCAAGATAAACCTGTCCCTAAACTGCAGGCCCCGCGGTGGTTGCCGCGGGGCCTGCATTCAAGCTATTTACCCGTAGATGCGCTGGGGCTGCTCTTCGCCCTTTACGGAGGCTTCGGTCACGATGACCTTGGTGACGCCCTCCTCGCTGGGGAGATCGAACATCGTCTGCTGCAGCACGTCCTCGCAGATGGAGCGCAGGCCGCGGGCGCCGGTCTTGCGGGCAAGCGCCATGCGGGCGATCTCGTGCAGGGCGGCGTCCTCAAACTCAAGCTCAACGTCCTCGAGCTGGAACATCTTGCGGTACTGACGCACCACGGCGTTCTTGGGCTCGGTCAGGATCGACACCAGGTCGTCCTCGTCGAGCGCCTGCGTCTGGGTGACGACAGGCGTACGGCCCACGAACTCAGGGATCATGCCAAAGGCGTTGAGGTCCTGCGGGAGCACCTGACGCAGCAGGTCGTTCTCGTCGACCGAGGTGGGGCCGGCGATCTCGGAGTTAAAGCCCACGCCCTTGTTGCCCACGCGGTCGGCGATGATCTTGTCCAGGCCCACAAAGGCACCGCCGCAGATAAACAGGATGTTGGTCGTGTCGATCTGCAACAGTTCCTGCTGGGGATGCTTACGGCCGCCAGTGGGCGGAACGCTTGCCACCGTGCCCTCAAGAATCTTCAGCAGTGCCTGCTGAACACCCTCGCCCGAGACATCGCGGGTGATAGAGAGGTTCTCGGCCTTGCGGGCAATCTTGTCGATCTCATCGACATAGATAATGCCAACCTGCGCGCGCTCGATGTCGCCATCGGCGGCGTTGATGAGCTTGAGCAGGATGTTCTCCACGTCCTCGCCCACGTAACCAGCCTCGGTGAGCGCGGTGGCGTCGGCGATGGCAAACGGCACCTCGAGGATGCGCGCGAGCGTCTGAGCCAGCAGGGTCTTACCGGTACCAGTGGGACCAAGCAGCAGAATATTGGACTTAGCGAGCTCCACCTCGTCCATATCATCGTCGAACTGGCCGTCCATACCACCAGCCTCGTCAAAGGCCGAAAGCGCAGCGCCGCCCTCGATCACGCGGCGATAGTGGTTGTACACGGCAACTGACATGGCGCGCTTGGCGTCCTCCTGGCCCATGACATAAGCCGAAAGCTCGTCATAGATCTCGTGCGGCGTCGGCACATGCGTAATGACCTGGCGGGCATCGTCCTCGAGCTCAAAGCCCTCGGCCTCGGGATCCATGGCAGGCTGCCCGGCAGCCTGGCCGTGGTCGTTGAGGAAGCCCGGCAGCTTGCCGTTGCGGGCGGCGTCCATAAAGTCCGAAGCCAGCGACTCCTCCAGGATCTCGGAGCAGGCGGCGACGCACTCATCACAGATAAAGATATTGGTCGGACCCTTCACCAGGCGGCGAACCTGACCCTGCTCTTTTCCGCAGAAGGAGCAGCGGATGGGGTTGCCGTTCTCGTCGAAGCCGTCCTGCATGTTACCGGCCATCCTAGGCATCCTTCGCGGCGAGGTCGCGCGAGGTGACAATGCGGTCGATCAGACCGTAGTCGAGGGCCTCGGCAGCCGTGAGGTAGTTATCGCGCTCGGTATCGGCCTGGACCTTCTCGATGGGCTGACCCGATGCGTCGGACAGAATCTGGTTGAGCTCGCGACGGGTCTTCTTGATCTCCTCGGCCACGATCTCGATCTCGGTCTGCTGGCCCTGCGCACCGCCGCTGGGCTGGTGAATCATGACCTTGGAGTGCGGCAGGCAGAAGCGCTTGCCCTTGGCGCCGGCCGAAAGCAGCACCGCGGCCATGGAAGCGGCCATACCGACGCAGATGGTGGAGACCTGCGGCTTGATGAAGTTCATGGTGTCCAGAATCGCCAGGCCGGAGTAGACCTCGCCGCCGGGCGAATTGATGTAGAGCGAGATATCCTTCTCAGCATCCTGGCTCTCAAGATGCAGCAGCTGGGCAACGACCAGGTTGGCGCTGACGGAGTTGATCTCCTCGCCCAAGAAGATGATGCGGTCGTTGAGCAGGCGCGAATAGATATCGTAGCTGCGCTCGCCGCGCGGCGTCTGCTCGATAACGTATGGCACGAGGGCGGAATCGAACTTAGCGATCATACGCATCTCCATTTCTCTTACGGACCAATAGTGGTTCTAGATAAACGTACGGTGCCCGCATGCTATGCATTGGCTGGCACCGTACGAAGCAACCGGATAACCGGTGTATAACTTTACCCCATCACGGGCGCATGCATGCGCTCGCGGGCAAGGTGGCGAGAATTACTCGGCGTCCTTGGCGGTCTCGTCGACCTCGGTCACCTTGGCGTTCTCGACCAGGTGGTCGACGGCCTTGGAGCGACGGATGGACTCGCGGACAGCAGGCATACGGCCATCGGCGATGAACTCGGCCTTGGAAGCCTCGACGTCCTTGACGCCAGCCTTCTCGAACTCGGCGTTAACGTCGTCCTCGGTGACCTCGATCTTGAGCTCACGGGCGAGGGCGTCGAGCGCCAGGGACTCGCGGGCAACGTCGTTGGCCTGCTTGTGCAGGTCGCCGACGAACTGCTCCATGGTCAGGCCGGAAGCCGGCAGCCAGGTGTCGAGGGTCATGCCGCGGGCAGCGAGGTTGGACAGGAAGTTCTGGCCAAGCTCCTCAAAGACGGACTGCTCGTAGTCGGCGTCCATCTCGTCGAGCTGCAGACGCTCAGCGAGAGCGGCGACGCAACGGTTCTCCTTCTCGGCCGGGAGGCGGGAAGCCTTGTCCTGCTCGATCTCGAGCTTGATGGCGTCGCGCATAGCGTCGATGCTGTCGAAGCCAAAGTCGGACTTGACGAGCTCGTCGGTGAGCTCGGGGGTGTTGCGGACCTTGATGCCCTTGACGGTGACCTCGACGGTGTGGGTCTCGGCCTCCTCGCCCTCCTCGACCTCGTCGGTCCAGGTGACGGTCTTGACGTCGTCAACGTTGGCGCCGATCAGGGCCTCGTTGAACTCCTTGGGGTTGCTGTCGCTACCGGCGATGAGCATGCGGCCCTCGGCGGCAAAGTTGTCGGCGTTCTCGACGGCCTTGAGGTCGACGGTGACGTAGTCCTCGGCCTCGACGGCGCGACCCTCGACGTCCTCGAAGGTGGCACGGTAGTTGAGGAGCATCTCGACCTGGTTGTTGATCTCGGACTCGGTGACCTCCGCAGGGGGCATCTCGATCTCGACGGCGTCGAAGGAGGAGAGCTCAGCGGCGGGACGCAGGGAGAACTCGACGGTGTAGGTGTAGTCCTCGTGATCCTTGGCGAGGTCGAGCTCCTTGTAGTCACCGTTCTTGGTGGGGACGATGTCCAGCTCGTTGAGGACGGCGGGCTCGTTGGCGGCGATCAGGTCGTTGGTGGCCTGAGCGAGGGTAGCCTCGGCGCCAAGAGCGGAGTCGATGACCGGACGGGGAGCCTTGCCGGCGCGGAAGCCCGGGAAGCGGTACTTCTTGGCGGTGTCCTTGTAGGCCTTCTTGATCGCGGCGTCGACGTCGGCGGCCGGGATGGTGACCGTAGCGGTGAGCTTGGCGTCCTTGACGTCAGAAGCGGTGATGTTCAACACGTTCCTCCTCATACTGCCCAGCTTATCTGAGGTGCTGGTACCTTTATGCAACAAAGTGCCGCGACGGCCAGGGCCGACGCAGGTGCGATGGTGCGGGCGAAAGGACTCGAACCTTCACGGGAATCCCACCAGAACCTAAATCTGGCGCGTCTACCAATTCCGCCACGCCCGCATGAGCGCACAGATAAGGAATGATAGCAGATACGAACGGCAAGCGCACGCACACCTTTTACAAGCTCACGACCTCACCACGAGTGCAAAAGGCGGGACGAGTTGCCCCGCCCCGCCCATTACGACTTGTTCGCTGACCCGCTACTCCCCCAGCAGGGCCTTCTCGGGCGTGATCGGCAGCGAGCGCACCTGGTGGCCGGTGGCGTGCGCCACGGCCGAGGCAACGGCGGCGAGCGGCGTGTTGATGACGACCTCGCCGATCGACTTGGCGCCAAACGGGCCCGTCGGCTCGTAGCTCGGCTCAAAGGCCACGCGAATGCTGCCGATATCCAGGCGCGTGGGCAGCTTGTAGCTCATAAAGTTGCCGGTGCGCAGGCGACCGCGGTCATCATGCTCGACGATCTCGTAGAGCGCGTGACCGATACCCTGGGCAATGCCGCCCTCGGCCTGGACGCGCGCGAGCGCCTCGTTGATCACGGTGCCGCAGTCCACAGCCGCCGCATAGTCCACCACAGTCACCTTGCCGGTGGCCTTGTCGACCTCGACCTCGGCAATGCCGGCCATAAACGGCGGGGGCGAAACGGGCAGGCAGGCAGAGGCGTGCGAGGTGAGCGCGTCGCCGCCCGCGATGTTCTTGACGCACAGGTTGGCAAAGTCGCGCAGCGTGAGGTAGCGATTCTGCTCACGCGCGGCACGCTCGTCGGACAGGCGCACGTACTGACCATCAAAGACAACATCGGCGGCGTCCACGTCCCACATCTGGGCGGCCTTGGCGCAGATCTTCTCGCGCAGCTCCGTCGCGGCGTTCTTGGCTGCCAGACCCGTCACGTACGTGCCCGAGCTCGCGTACGAGCCGGCGTCGAACGGCGACACGTCGGTGTCCACGCCGCGCACCACAATGAGCGAGCTTTCAACGCCCAGCTCCTCGGCGGCAATCTGCGCCAGGATCGTATCGACGCCCATGCCGTTATCGGTGGCGCCGGTGCCGATGGTAATGAAGCCGTCCTCTTCCAGGCGCATGTCGATGCCGGCGATATCTACGTTGGAAATGCCCGAGCCCTGCATGGTGAGCGCGCAGCCCAGAGCACGCACGCGGTCGCCTAGGTCGACGGCCAGCGGCTTGTCGCGCCAGCCGATCATGTCCATCGCGCGCAGCAGGCAGCGGTCGAGCGCGCAGGCGTTGAGCTTCTCGTTGTAGTACTGCGGCATGATCTCACCCTCGCGCACGATGTTCTTAAGGCGCAGGTCGGCGGGGTCCATGTGCAGCATGTCGGCGAGCTCGTTGACGGCGCTCTCGACGGCAAACTGGCCCTGGGTGGCACCGTAGCCGCGATACGCGCCGCCGCGGTTGGTATTGGTGTAGACGGCGTCCCAGCTAAAGCGGCTCGCCTTCACATGGTTGTAGATGGGCAGGCTCTTGTGGCCCGAAAGGCCGATCGTCGTGGTAGCGTGCTCGCCGTACGCGCCGGCGTTGGACAGCGTGTGCAAATCGATGGCCGTGATGGTGCCGTCGTTCATGGCGCCCAGCTTGACGGTCATCTGCATCTGATGGCGCGAGTTGCCCGCGGTGATGGTCTCCTCACGGGTGTAGCAGCAGTAGCTCGGACGGCCGGTCTGCTGCGTCACAAACGCCACGAAGATCTCGCAGCAGCCCGTCTGCTTGGAGCCAAAGCCGCCGCCGATGCGCGGCTTAATGACCTGTACCTGCGACTGCGGGATATCGAGCGACTGTGCGACCATGCGGCGCACGTGGAAGGGCACCTGCGTGGAGGTGGTCACCGAGATACGCCCGAACGCGTCGGTCGTCGCGAAGGCGCGGAAGGTCTCCATGGGTGCGGTCTGCGTGGCCTGGCTGGTGTAGGTGCGGGTGAAGACGATGTCGCTCTGGCCGAAGGCCTCGTCCAAGTCGCCAAAGTCGCTGGTACCGCTGCATACCAAGTTGCGCGGGACGTCGCCGCCCTGCGGGAACATAAAGGTCACGTCGCCCTCGGGGTGGACCACGATGTCATTATCAAGCGCCTGGGTAAAGTCGAGCAGGGGCTCGAGTACCTCGTAGTCGACCTTGATGAGCTTGAGCGCCTTGTCGGCAGCCTCCTCGGTCTCGGCGGCGACGATCGCCACCTCTTCGTTTTGGTAACGGACGAGGTTCTCGAGGATCAAGCGGTCGTAAGGACTCGGCTGCGGATAGCTCTGACCGGCAATGGTAAAGCGGCGCTGGGGAACGTCCTCGTAAGTGTAGACGCCCACCACGCCGGGCACCTTCAAGGCGCGCGACGTATCGATGGAGCGGATCTTGGCGCGCGCATACGGGCTGCGCTTGAGCTTAACGATGAGCGCGCCGGCGGGCACCATATCGCCGGTGTAGACGGGACGACCCTCGAGCAGGGCCTTCGAGTCCTTCTTGGGCTGCTTCTTGGTGATCTGCTTGTACGCGACACCGTCGGAGCTCGTCTCGTTGACGGGCAGCTCGGGCATCTCAAAGCCCACCTGCACGCCGGACTCGTTGAGAAAACGGACGATGGCGCGCAGCTGGCTCTCGTAGCCGCTGCAACGGCAGAGGTTGCCGGCAAGCTGGCGCGAGAGTTCCTCGCGCGTGGCGACGAGGCTTGGGTCCTCCTTGGCGGCGCGGGCAAGCGCCAGCACGTTCATGATGAGGCCGGGGGCGCAAAAACCGCACTGCTCGGCGCCTTCGGCAGCCATCGCGCGGGCCAGTGCCTCGGATTCGGCCTTGAGGCCCTCGAGCGTGGTGATGGTATGGCCCTCAACACGGGCGGCGGGAACCGAGCAGCTCAGCACCGGGTCGCCGTCAAGCCACACCGTGCACAGACCGCAGTTGGTGGTTTCACAGGCACAGCGCACCGACGCGCAACCCTGCTCGCGCAGCAGCGCAAAGAGCATGGTGTCGGGGGCAATCTGAACCTTGACCTTGCGGCAGTTGAGCGTAAAGGAAAGATCGATGAGTTTGGCAGCCATTAGCGAACCTCGCTAGAATCGACGCCGGGCACGCGGCGGCAGGAATACTCGTCCGTGGCAAACTTAGGAATCTGCACGCCCTCGAGCTCGTGGGCAAGCGCGGCCGAAAGCTCGATGCCGGCGGCGCGGCGCACGGCCTGAATCGCCAGCGGGGCCGAGATGCGGCGGCGGTAGTCGGC
>USOU01000007.1 GCA_900556415.1 uncultured Collinsella sp. | reverse complement strand
GCCATGGCGCGCACGGCCTCCCGGCGCTGGGCATCGCTCGCCGTGGCAAGCGCGCCCGAAGCGGCCTTGGCCTCGACGGCAAGATCGTGGACATACGTGGCTATATCGACCGACATGGACGGCCCTTTCTCTTAGATGTTTGCCAACCATGGTAGCCGATTTGCACGCATCCTCGCCGACGGCGGTAGAATTGGTCAACCCGAAACACCGCAACGAATGGAAGCATCACATGGCGCTCATCACTTCGTACCACGTCCCCGGCTTGTATGTCGAGGACCACAGCATCGATGTCCCTCTCGACTGGCGCGGCCTTGAGCCCATGCTTTTGGCCGTCGGCAGCACCATGCGCCGCGGCGCCATGCCGGCGCCCATTGCCGGCACGCCCGAGAGCATCAAACTCTTCTACCGCGTGGTTTGTGCGCCCGACCGCATCAACGACGACCTGCCGCTCCTCCTCTTTTTGCAGGGCGGCCCCGGCGGCGAGAGCCCGCGTCCGCTGTCGCCCACAAGCGATGGTTGGATCGAGGAGGCCGTCAAGCACTTCCGCGTCGTCCTGCCCGACCAGCGCGGTACCGGACGCAGCAGCTGTGTAGACGGGCGCACGATTGCCGCACTGGGCGAGCGCGCCGAGGCGGCAGGCTCCGATGCGGCTCGCTCGCAGGCGGACTTTCTCAAGCGTCACCTCGCCAGCTCCATCGTGCGCGACTTTGAGTACCTGCGCCTGGTGGGCTTTGGTGGCAAGCCCTGGGTCACGCTCGGCCAGAGCTACGGCGGCTTTTTGACGCTGAGCTATCTGTCGCTCTTCCCCGAGGGCGTGGCGACAAGCTTTACCTGCGGCGGCATTCCGCACGTGCCGGCGAGCGCCAGCGAGGTCTACGCGCACACGTTCCCGCGCATGGCAGCCAAGACACAGCAGTACTACGACCGCTACCCCGCCGATGTCGAGCGCGTGGCGGCGCTGGCCGATGCGATCGAGGAGCAAAAGCCCGTGCTGCCCGACGGCTCGCCAATGACGGTGGAGCGCCTGCAGCTCATGGGCAGCGACTTTGGCATGAAGCCGAGCTTTGAGCGCATGCACTGGATTATCGACCATGCTTTTGTTGACGGCGACGGCACGCTGAGCTACGGAACCTCGGTATCAGACAGCTTTTTGATGCGCGCCTTCGAGCGCACGAACACGCGCACAGACCCGCTGTACTGGACGCTGCAGGAGTTCATCTACGCCGACGGCGACACCATGCCCATTCGCTGGGCCGCGGCAGAAGAGAAGGCACACCGTGCCGAGTTCGATACCCTCGCGCGCCCGCTCATGTTTACCGGCGAGGCCATGTTCCCGTGGATGTTTGAGCAGATGCCCGAGCTCAAGCCCTTCAAGCCCGCGATGGATCTGCTGATGGAAGACACCAACTGGGACAAGATCTACGACCCGCAGCGCCTAGCATGCAACGAGGTGCCACTCCAGGCCGCCGTGTACTTCGATGACATGTATGTCGATTCGGGCTTGCAACTCGATACGCTCAGCCGCGTGGGCAACTCGCATGCCTGGGTGACGAACGAGTTTGAGCACGATGGCCTGCACGGCAGCGTGGTGTTCAAGCACCTCTTTAACGAAGCCCTCAACCGCGGAGACCTGCGCCGGATCTTCTAGCAAAGGAGTGTCCCAAAGTACCGGACAAGTACCGGCAATGACGATGCCGCAGGTAGAGGACGGAAAGCGAAAACGCCCCTAAGCGAGCAAGGTGACGTGAAAGAGGGGGGCATTGACCTTTTGGTCATGCCCGACGATTGAGCGTCAGATTGCCGCTTAGGAGCGTTTGCAGCGTCAATTGGTTAGGCGAAGACGATTAGATTATCTCGATGGATCGCGGGCTTTTCGGCCAGGTTTGCGAGCAGTCGGTTGCTGGCGATTTGGTCCTGGCGGCGGCCGGCAGCAAGCTCCAACACGTCCGAATCGGCCTCGGCGATACCGCGCGCGACAACCATGCCGCTCGGGTCGCACACGTCGAGCACATCGCCCTCGACAAACTCGCCATCAACCTCACGAATACCCACCGCAAGCAGGGACGACCCGTGGCCGACCAGCGCTTTCGCGGCACCGTCATCAACCGTCACCGAGCCGTGTGCCTTGTCGCCCAGCGCAATCCACAGCTTGCGGGGCGCAATATCCAGGCGCTCCGCCGGCGGGTCGAACAGCGTGCCCACGCTCTCGCCGCGGGCCAGACGCACGAGTGCATCGGGCTCCTCGCCCGAGCAAATCACGCTCTGAATGCCGGCCGTCATCAAAATGCGGCTCGCGCGAATCTTGGTGATCATGCCGCCCGTACCCACCGAGGTCGAAGAATCGCCCGCCGAGGCAATGATCTTGGCATCGATCTTATGCACAACCGGGACAAACTCGGCCGTCGGGTCCTCGTGCGGATTGGCGGTGTAGAGGCCGTCGATGTCGGACAGCGTCACGCACAGGTCGGCGGAAACCAGGCAGCTCACGAGCGCCGCCAGCGTGTCGTTGTCGCCGAACTTGATCTCGTCGACGGTGACGGTGTCGTTCTCGTTGACGACCGGCACCACGCCCAGCTCCACCAGACGCAGCAGGGCGTCGCGCGCGTGCAGATAGGACGTGCGACGCGCCGTGTCGTGACGCGTGAGCAGCACGAGCGAGGTGAGCAGATCCCGTGCATGGAACTCCTCGTCGTAGGCCGACGAGATGATGCACTGACCGGCCGAGGCACAGGCCTGCAGACTCGGCAGGTCACCGACCGGCTTGCGGTCGAAGCCCAGCACGGGATAGCCACAGGCAATGGCGCCCGAACTCACCACGACCAGACGCCAGCCGAGCTTTCGCAGGACAGCAGCTTGATCGGCAAGCCCGCCGATAAAGGCGCGGTTGACCTTGCCATCGGCGCCCACCACCGTGGACGAGCCGATCTTTACCACCATCGTTTTATAGGAAGTCGTCATACGTCAAACCAATCGAATGCTGAGCGAGCGAACGGGTGAGCGAGATAATAATCCGCTTTCCTCCGTCGTATGCGGATTATTTTGCCCAGGGGAAAGCCGATGCCGCGGCCATGTTCTTGCGCACGAGCTCGTCGCGCACCTGGGCCAGGCCCTGTTCCATACCCACCACGTAGGTCTGCGGATACAGGAAGCGCTTAAAAGCCGCGTCCAGATGGTCGAGTGCCCAAGCACAGCGCTCGCGCGCATCCTCGATGCTCTCACGCGGAGCCACCGCACCGCCATCGCGCACGACCGGCACCAGCAGCTCGCGATACTCAAGCTCCGACACATCGGTCACCAGGGCGGCATCGTTCACGGCCACGAGGGTATTGCCGCGCGCGGCGCCCTCCCCCGCCAGATGGTCCTCGTCATAGATCATGTCGCAGACCGGGCCGCCAAAGCCATCGTAATAGCGGCGCACACGCTGCACGCCCGGAATCGTGCGCTTGTAGGGCTGCTCGGAGAGCTTCACCACCGGCGTCCACGGGTCCGCATCACTCGCCCGGCGGGCGGAAAGCTTGTACACGCCGCCCAGCGCCGGCTGATCGTAGCAGGTCGCAAGCTTGGTGCCCACGCCAAAGCTATCGATGGGCGCGCCCTGGTCGAGCAGCGACTGAATCGTGTACTCGTCCAAGTCGTTGGAGACCGAAATCCCCACATAGGGCAGGCCCTCGGCATCGAAACGACCACGGACATACTTGGAGAGCTTGGCCAGGTCACCTGAATCAATGCGAATGGCCGACAGACGCTCGCCCGCCGCCTCCATCTCCTTGGCAACCGTAATGGCATGCTCGCAGCCCTCGCGCACGTCGTAGGTGTCAATGAGCAGCGTGCAATTCTTGGGGCTCGACTTGGCAAAGGCGCGAAAAGCCTCGAGCTCGGAGTCAAAGCTCATCACCCAGCTGTGCGCGTGTGTGCCAAAGACGGGGATGCCGTAACGGCGCCCGGCAAGCACGTTAGACGTGGACGAACAGCCGGCCACATAGCTTGCGCGGGCGACGGCCAGACCGCCATCGGGACCCTGGGCGCGGCGCAGGCCAAACTCGGCGACGGGACGGCCGTCCGCCGCCAACACCACGCGTGCCGTCTTGGTGGCGACGAGCGTCTGGAAACCGACGATGTTGAGCAGCGCCGTCTCGAGCAGCTGGCACTCCAGCGCCGGACCGGTGACGCGCACCATGGGCTCGCGCGGAAAGACGAGCTCGCCCTCGGGCACGGCGTCAATGTTCACGTGCGCGCGGAAGTTGCGCAGGTAGTCGAGGAATGCGGGTTTAAACATCGCACCGCCGGCGGGAGCCTGAAGCGAGGCGAGGTACTCGATGTCCTCGGACGTAAAGCGCAGATTCTCGACGAGCTCGGGGAGCTCGGCGGTGCCACACATGACGGCGTATGCGCTGCCAAACGGATGGTCACGGTAAAACGCCGTAAAACAACCTTGCTCATTGGCTTTGCCGCTCTCCCACAGGCCCTGGGCCATAGTGAGCTCGTACAGATCGGTGAGCATTGCGATGTCGGTAGGATGCGAGATGTCGGTCAAAGCCATGGGGCGACCTTTCGGATACGTTGTACAGAGGTTGAGGGTTAGGCAGGGCGAAATACGCGAGCGGGACGCCGGGTGCGGTTGGGTTAGTGCAGCCCCATGCTGCCCGTGATCGTGTAGCCCATAAAGACAATAAACCCAATCAGGGCGAGCGCGATGATGAGCTTTTGAGCCGGCGGCATGCCGGGAATATCGTCCTCGTCCACAGGCTCTTTAGAGGTGACCATGCGCTGGGCAAACGACATCTCGTCACGGCTCGGCTTGGAATCGACGGGCTTGGGACGAGCGGCTTTTTTGGGCTGAGGTTTGGGCGCGGCGGGCGCCGGCTCGGATGCGGCCTTGGCAGCGGCCTCCTCAGCCTTCGCACGCTCGGCGCGCAGAGCGGCCAGCTCCTCACGCTCGCGACGGGCCTTTTCCTGCTCCTCGCGGCGGGCCTTCTCGGCGCGGAGCTCTTCCAACTCGGCGCGCTCCTCGTCAGACAATGGTTGGGACTCAAGCTCGGCCATAGTGCAGCCCTTTCTTTTTAAAAAAAGCCGCCGACACAATGTCAGCGGCTTATCAAATCCAAGGGTGGAGACGAAGGGAGTCGAACCCTCGGCCTCTGCCATGCGACGGCAGCGCTCTCCCAACTGAGCTACGTCCCCAGGACAAGTCGATATTTTACCTACGGCTCGCCAACTGTCAACGCCCAATACCCAGTCTTTTTGGGACGGGGCTATTTAGACTACTTTTCGAGCAGGCAAACCTCTCGATGATTTTTTAATCCCCGTCCCAGAAAAATCATCCGCGTGCGCACTACTTTGCGCTGGTAAGGACGCCGGTGGTGTCGAAGGCCGGGGTAAAGCTCTCGTCTACCGCGCCGCCTTCTTGCCAGAACATGGTCGTAAAGCCCAAGTCGTCGGCATGGTCGAGCACCTGCTCGTACTCCTCGCGCGTCACGGCGCGTGCCAGGTCGCCGCCCTGCTCGCGCATGAGCGCATTGGGGGTGTACTGGTTCATGACCGAGATCGGCACATCGCCCACCGTCTGCCACACCAGGTCCAGTACGCGACACGAATCGTCCGCATGCCCCGGCAGCACCAGGTGACGCACGATCATGCCGCGCTTCATGAGCCCGTCCTCGTCCACCAGCTCTCCCCCGCGGCGCTCGATCTCGCGCGCCATCTGAGCCAGGCCCGACACGGCCACACGTGGGTAGTCCTTAATGTGGGAGAGCGACCGCGCAAGCCCCGCATCGGCATATTTAAAGTCGGTAAGCCACACATCGACCAGATCGCCGAGCGCCGCCACGGCACTCGCGCGCTCATAACCGCTCGTGTTGTAGACGATTGGGATGACCAGCCCGCGTGCCCGTGCCGCGGCAATCGCAGCCGGCAGCAGGTGCGCGTAGTGCGTCGCCGTCACCAGGTTAATATTGTTCGCACCCTGGTCCTGCAGCTCCAACATAATCTCGACCAAGCGCTCGGGCGAAATCTCAAGCCCAAAATTGCCCGTCGAGATCTCATGGTTCTGGCAATAGACACATTTGAGCGAGCAGCCGCTAAAGAAGATCGTGCCCGAACCGGTCTCGCCCGAGATAGGCGGCTCCTCCCACATATGAAGCGCCGCGCGGGCCACCTTGAGCGTGTCGTTAGCACCGCACACGCCGTGCGCGCCCTCATCGCGCGCCGCACCGCAACGTCGCGGACACAAATGGCAGGCGGGCGAAAAAAGTTCGGTCAACGACGTCGGCATAAAAACATGCTCCAAAACAACGATTCAGCAGCTCAAACGCAAAAGGGCCAACCGCACAGACGGCTCGAGCCCAAGGCGCCGTAATCGTCCGACACGATTTTTGTAATGTCAAGACTAGATTCCACAAAGTGCCGCTTTATGATGTAGGTATTCCGCCCCCCGCGGAGCAACTGGGTGAACCGTCGCGTTTATTTAGGGAGCCCACACAGTCGTACCTAGTACAGGTATCCTTCGTTGTTAAGGACGCTGGAACAGTCGATGAGGGCACCCACCTGTTTTAGGTGGGTTCATTTTCGTAACGTGGGGGGTGGTTTTCTTTTGCCGAAAATCGCCATTGCAAATCCCGCCCAGATCCCCAAAAGGCACCAGGCAGAACCCCACCATCACTCGAATATCTGGTAAGCACGTGATTATCGCCCCGTGCAATTCCTCACACCCTCCTTGGTCGAGTATCATGGGTCAGCTATACCCTTTGCGGCATGGCATCCTTTGACCTTTTCCTTCGACGCTTGGCGGTTTATCGATTCATGGCTTCCTCCACGAGCTTCATACCGTACCTTTGCGTGGCAGTCGCGGCTTTTATCACGACCTTCCTTGCGGTGCCCCTGGTCAAGCGCCTGGCAATCAAGCTCGACGCCGTCGACTATCCTTCCAAGCGCCGCATCAACACTAAGCCCATCCCGCGCATGGGCGGCACGGCGGTCTTTTTGGGCCTCGTCGTCGCCTGCACTGTGCAAATCCTAGGCACCTGGTACCTGGGTTGGCCGCCCGCTTTGGTGCCCCACCCCCGTCTGCACATCAGCTACCCCATACTTGCGCTTTCTTTTACCGTCATCTTTGCGACCGGCGCGATCGACGACGTCTTCCAGCTCAAGCCCAAGCAAAAGCTGGCCGGCCAGGTCCTCGCCGCGCTCATCGCCTGCGTGGGCGGCCTAAAAATCGGCGTCATCGTCAACCCGCTTGCCCCCGGCGAGATTATGCTCGGCTGGCTCGCCTACCCCATCACCGTAGTCTACCTGGTGGCATTCACCAACATCATCAACCTCATTGACGGCCTTGACGGCCTGGCGACGGGTATCTGTGGCATCGCATCGTTCACGATGTTCTCGATGGCCGTGCTCTCGTGCCGTATCGATGCCGCCGCGCTCTCCATCGCGTTGTTTGGCGCCTGCTTGGCCTTTTTGCGCTACAACTTCAACCCCGCGAGTATCTTCTTGGGCGACTCGGGATCGCTGCTGCTGGGCTTTGCTCTGGGTTCCATATCGCTACTCAACGTGAGCCGCACCGCCGCGCTTACCTCACTCATCATCCCGCTCATCGTGGCCGGCGTGCCCATCATCGACACGTTTAGCGCCATCGTGCGCCGCAAGCGCGCCCACATTAGCATTGGGCAGGCCGACAAGGGCCACATCCACCACCGCCTCATTCAAGAGGGTTACAACCAAAAACAGGCCGTACTGCTCATCTATGCGTGGTGCATTATGCTTTCGGCCGGCGCCGCTGCCATCAATCAGGTCGAGGTTCCCATGCGCGTGCTCATCTTTACCGTGCTCGCCATTGGCTCGGCGGCCTTCGCCAGGCACCTGCATCTGTTTGAGCCCGTGCTGCGCCACCATTACAACAAGCGCACGCACGAGGACGAGCTGGTAACCCCCGACGACCCCGCCTTTCAGCAGGAAAAGCAGGCGGCCGAGGAACGTAAGGAAGAGCGCCACCACAAGCTCTAGGGTAAGCTGCCGAGAACGCGCCCCGGCGTCGTTGGCCAAGTGCAGCCCGCGCCTGGGAACGTCGCGCGAGCCGCCCCTCTCCCGCCCCTCGCCTACTTACGCCCCGACCCTCCAATAAACGCGTTATCATCTTGACCCATGAACATACGTTAGGAGCAATCATGCCAAACGAGAACAGCTACGAAGTCGCGCTGCAAAAGAGCAACGCCATTCGCGAGGGCCTGGCCAAGACGCCCGAGAAGTTCACTATGCTTACCGGCGACCGCCCCACCGGCCGTCTGCACCTGGGCCACTACTTTGGCACCCTCAAGGGCCGCGTTGAGCTGCAGAACATGGGCGCCAAGACCAACGTGCTCATCGCCGACTACCAGGTCATCACCGACCGCGACACCACCGAGCACATCCAGGACAACGTGTACAACATGGTCATGGACTACCTTGCCTGCGGTATCGACCCCGACAAGACCATGATCTACGCGCACTCCGCCGTGCCCGCTGCCAACCAGCTCATGCTGCCGTTCCTGTCGCTGGTCTCCGAGGCCGAGCTGGCGCGCAACCCCACCGTCAAGGCCGAGATGGAGGCATCGGGCCACGAGCTTACCGGCCTTCTGCTCACTTACCCGGTGCACCAGGCCTGCGACATCCTGTTCTGCAAGGGCAACGTGGTGCCGGTTGGTCGCGACCAGCTGCCGCACATCGAGCTCACCCGCACCATCGCCCGCCGCTTTAACAACCGCTACGGCAAGGTGTTCCCCGAGGTCGACGCGCTGCTGTCCGAGACCCCGCTGCTGCCCGGCCTGGACGGCCGCAAGATGAGCAAGAGCTACGGCAACGCCATCAACATCTCGATGACCGCCGAGGAAACGGCCAAGCGCATCAAGAAGAGCCAGACTGACTCCGAGCGCATGATCACGTTCGACCCCGAGAACCGCCCCGGCGTGTCCGGCCTACTTTCGACGGCTGCCATCTGCACCGGCCGCTCCGAGGTCGAGATTGCCGAGGAGATTGGCATGGGCGGCTCCGGCCAGCTCAAGAAGTACGTGACCGAGGCCGTCAACGAGTACTTCGCACCGATCCGCGAGCGCCGTCAGCGCTACGAGAACGATCTGGACTATGTGAAGGACGTCCTGCACGAGGGCAACCGTCGCGCCAACGAGATCGCCGAGCAGACTCTGGCCGAGGTTCGGGACGCCATGGGCATGGTGTACTAGACCGATCTGCTGGCTTGAGCTTTCGATTGCTATGGGGCGGGCGCTACGGCGTCCGCCTTTTTTGGTGCCCGGCCGGCTCGGATCTACCCATTGCACTTCCCCGATAAACGGGAACGGGCCCGCCGGCAGTCAGTTGCCAGTGGGCCCGTTCCCGAAGTACACCGTTGAATCGCACAGAGGGGAGGAATGCGAGTCAAACTCAACAGGGCAGGCTTTTTCATCGCCTATTGCCTTCTCCGTTGCTGAATACAATATAGTTCACCGTGGTTTACTTTGTGGCCTCAATATGCGCCGCCACACCTTCTCCATAAGTTAGCCCAGGTAAACCTGCAACGGGAAACCACCACAAAGGGGACAGGCACCTTTGTGGTGGTTCTGGCCACGGCAGAGCTGTTAGAGTCCGGCAGGCCAACGACAGACGGCCAGGTCGACGTGCATGTCGTCCTTAAACGCCACACCCTCCCCTAGCAAAAGCCCACGTTGAGCATCGGGACCGCCAAAAGCAAAACCCTCGCATATGCGCCCGTCGGCAAACACCACGCGATGACAGGGAATTTTGCCAGGGCGCGGATTGCTGTGCAGCGCATAGCCCACATAGCGCGCGCTCCGCGGACGACCAGCGAGCAGCGCCACCTGACCGTACGTAGCGACCATCCCCTCGGGAATCTGTTCGACCACCTCGTACACCCGCTCAAAAAAGCCCTCAGACGCCATCGCATGCTCCTTTCAACCGAAACCAGCATAAACCACCACAAAGGTGCCTGTCCCCTTTGTAGTGGTTTTGACCGGAAAGCTAGTTGGCGGGGCGGAAGAAGGCTACGGCTACGGCGCCAGGGCCCACGTGAGTGCCGATGGTGGCGCCGATGGTGTGGATGGGCAGCTCGCCCTCGGTGTGTCCAGCCCACAGCGCGGCGCTGTCCTCAATGTACTTCTTGAGCACGGCGTCCGAAAGGCCCGTATAGCCGAGCGCCAGCGGCATGGAAAAGTCGACGCCGCCCGCCTTTTCGACCTTCTGGTTGAGCAGGTTGCGGCCGTTCTTGGAGCCGCGCGCCTTGCCCAGCTGCACGATCAGTCCGTCCTCGGCGGCCACAACGGGCTTCACGTTGAGCAGCGTGCCCACGGCGCCGGCCGCAGCAGACAGGCGACCGCCGCGCACCAGATACTCCAGCGTCTCGAGCAGACCGATAACGACCACGCGGTCGCGCACGGCCTCGACGGCCGCCGCGATCTGGGCCGCACTACGGCCCTCGTCCACTAAGCGCAGCGCATACTCGACCAGGACACGCTCGCCCAGGGTGACGTTATTGCTGTCTACCACGAACACGTCGCCGCCCGGCGCCTCGGCAAGTGCGGTACGGGCACTCTGATTGGTGCCCGAAAGCTTAGCGCCCACGGTAATAATCACAGCCTCATCGCCGGCCTCACGCGCCTCGGCAATCGCCTGCGAAAACGCGTACGGGTTGACCTGGCCGGTCTTGGGCAGCTCATCGCGCTCCACGAGCATCTCATAAAAGCGCTGGTGATCGATGTCGACGCCATCCATGTACACATCGGTGCCAAAGGTAACGGACAGCGGCAGAACACGCAGAGCGGGGTGCTCAGCCGGCGTCATATCGCTCGCGGAATCGGTAATAATACGGACGGACATAACAAATCCTTTCTTGCGCAGGTCCCGCGCAGGGAATTTTGACAGCAATGCCCCGGCACGGTACACGCGCTCAAACGGGACTATGCAGTTGTTCATTAGAAGCAAATGCCTTGGCGGCGTTAGATCTCGCGCAGGGTGTTGAGAATCGTACGCAGCGACGCATACATCTGCTCGCGCTGCTCCACGCCCATGGCCTTACCGGTGGTGTCGAGCACGTCGTGGATGATGCGGTCGGCTTCGTTCATGCTCTCGCCACCCAGCGTGGTCAGGCGAACCGGGGCGCGATACTTGACGGCAGCATCGCCCGAGTCATCAACCTCGACAAAGCCGCCCTCCTCCAGGTGCGCCAGCGTGCGCGAAACGGCAGCGCGCGTCACACCGGCCACGCGAGCCAGGTCGGCACCGGTCATGCCGTCCTTGCTGCGCTCCAGGTAGTACAGGCACATGACGTCGGAGCCCTTAAGGCCCAGCCTTGCGCCCTCAGACGTCTTGATACGCTGAATCTCCTTGTAGAGCCCGCTAATCAGTCCGACAAAATCCTCAAAACGTGTCTCGTCGTTCTGCTGCATGGGAGACGACCGCCTTTCGCTTGCATGTTGCTAACGGGTAAACATCTTAGCTGCACTCAGCGACTGCCGCCTCCACGCGACCCAATTGTTAACCCATCAACATAAAAACCACCACAAAGGGGACAGGCACCTTTGTGGTGGTTTTGGGCATCAATAGGTTCTAGGCGCCGCTACAGCTCCACGCAGGGATTGTCGCGGGTCACAAGCGTCTTAACGACAACCGTCGCTCCCAAATACCGCTCGAGCAGCTCGGCTAAGCGATCGATCGCGGCCTGGCAATCCCCCATGCGCTCGGGCTCTACACACTCAATCGCCAGGAACGCATCGGCCGAATCGTCGGACAGGGCCGTTCTCACGCCGTCGCGCCAGTTCCAGCAGCGGCACACAGCGCCTGCATCGTCGATATAGGCGAGCTCGCCGGGCAGCGTCGGGTCGTCCGCTTCCTCACCAAGAGGCAAGAACGCATCGCCACCGTCGGTCACCTTCAAGCGAAGATCTCCCTCGATCGCATGCAAATCCTCGCCTCCCACGGGCAGCGCATAGGTCAGCGACACCGTGTTGTAAATATCCACCGCCGGTGTGATATGACCGACCGGCTTACCCTTGAGCACGCGCTTGAGCAAGTTCTCGATCGAACAGCGGGCGCCCTTTTTAGTCTTGAACATCCGGTACGCGTCACGCCAAGCCTTGACCGGCGCGTTCTCGCTGATGGTATCGCTGGTCAGGTGGCGCTCCGCATCGATGTTGGCACGGTCAAGCAGCGCGGCGATTGCATCCACGTCCTCCTGGGGAATCTGAGCCGCGGGCTTCATGCCCTTTACGACCACGACGCCGACCGCCGCCTGCGGAAACAGCTCCCAAAACGAATTCTCGGCAACAAAGCTCTTCATACGTGCTCCCTTCACGATTCGCGCCAACGCGAGCGCCTAAACAAAAAGCGCCCTCACGGCGGCCACCTTCAAAGTCCTACGGTGCCGCCACAAGAGCGCTTACGCTGTCCCCATCCGGAGAAGGGGACGATATGTCAGGCGTATTGTAACCCGAGTCATCCACACGAGCAAAACCACCACAAAGGTGCCTGTCCCCTTTGTGGTGGTTTTTGGTCTGAGGCGACGCTAGTGGCGGAGTCCCAGCAGGCCGCGGCCGCGATGACGGGCCTCGGCGGGCACTTGGGCGTGCGGGCCGGCGGCCTTTACGGACTCGGGCAGGTGCGAGTACTTCTTCTCGAAGTTCTCCTCGAACATCACCGCCAGGTTGTGCGCGGCCTCGTCGTAGCGTGCGGTGCTCTGCCAGTACTGGCGCGGCACCAGGATGCCGTCGGGCACACCGTGGCACGTGGTGGGAATGTCGACATTAAATATGTCGTCGTGCACGAACTCGCTGTCCTCGATGGTACCGTCGAGGGCGCGGGCCACCAGGGCGCGCGTGTAGGCGAGCTCGATGCGATGACCCACGCCATAACCGCCGCCAATCCATCCGGTATTGACCAGATAGACGCGGGTGCGCCCGTCGGCGATACGCTCGCCGAGCATCTTGGCGTAGACCATAGGGTCGAGCGGCATAAACGGCTCACCGAACAGCGAGGAGAACGTGGGCGTGGGTTCGGTGACGCCGACCTCGGTGCCGGGGATCTTGGCCGTAAAGCCCGTCACAAAGTGATACATGGCGGCGTCGGCCGTCAGGCGCGAGATGGGCGGCAGCACGCCAAAGGCATCGCAGGTCAAAAACAGCACGACGCTCGGGGTGGTGCCCATGCCCTTGGTCCACGCGTTGGGGATATGCTCGACGGGATAGGCCACGCGCGTGTTGTGCGTGATCGAAATATCATCGTAATTGGGCTTGCGGCCCTCGTCGAGCACCACGTTTTCGCAGATGGCGCCAAAGCGAACGGCATTGAAGATCTCGGGCTCGTGGAACGCATCCAGGCCCTCGCACTTGGCGTAGCAGCCACCCTCGATGTTGAAGATGCCCATGTCGGACCAGCCGTGCTCGTCATCGCCGATCAGTAGGCGCGTGGGGTTGGCCGAAAGCGTGGTCTTGCCGGTGCCCGACAGGCCAAAGAACACCGCGGTCTCGTGCGTGACAGGATCCATGCTGGCCGAGCAATGCATAGGCAGAACGTCGTCCTCAACGGGCAGCAGGTAATTCATGACGCTGAAGATGGACTTTTTGATTTCGCCGGAGTAGCCGGTGCCCGCGACCAAAATCACGCGCTCCTGGAAGTTGATGACCACGGCGGCGCTGGAGTTGAGGCCCTTGATGGCGGGATCGCACTGGTAGCCCGGCGCGGCGAGCACGCAGAAGTCCGGCTCGCCGGTGCGTGCGATTTCGCGAGCGAGCGGGCGGGCGAGCATCTGCTTAATGAAGAGTGCCTGGCTGGCACGCTCGCAGGCGACAAGCAATCGGCGCGTGTGGTTGCGGTCGGCACCGGCCATGCCGCGGGTGACAAACACATCGCGCTCGTTGAGATAGTCGACGATGCCGGCCTTGATGGCTTCGTAGCTCTCAATCGAAAGCGGGCGGTTGACGACGCCCCAGGCAATCTTGTCGTGCACGTCGGGCGTGTCGGCGATAAAGCGGTCGTTGGGCGAACGTCCGGTACGCTCCCCCGTCTCGATCACCAGTGCGCCGTTGGAGGCCATGCGACCTTCGTTGCGGCGGATGGCATGCTCGACGAGCTCGGCTGCCGGCAGGTCAACTAACAGGCGGGGCTGGTTCTCGGCGGGGTCTTCGACCAGCGTAATGCCAAAATTGGACAGAACTTCTGCAGGGGTAACACCAGGCATGGGGCCTCCTTTAAAAACGCGGCACGTGGACGCGGCGCGCACTTTACTCACGTAAAGCCCGTTGTACCCGATATGCAAAAACGTTTTTGCGGCAACGCCGAAGCGCCCGCCCAACGGTCAAAAATCGCACGCAAGCGGCCTAGTCATTAGGGACGTTCTTAAACGACTAGTCGTTGGGGACACTCATGAACAGGCAACAGCCAAGGTGTGCCCCCAGATGCCGGCACATAAGGAACGTCCCTAAGCGCCGGCCGCTGAATGGCGCCGCCCCAATTATTGAACGACCTGTTCAAAAACACGAATGGACACCACCGCGACTATACTAGAGCGCAGTAAGAGAAAGGAACCGCCTTGAGTATCACGCCCCTCGATAGCATCCGCCGCGCCATCGCCCGCCGCAATGGCGTCGCCGACCCCGCCGTAGCGAGCAGCGGCACCGCAAAGGCCCAGGGCGGACGCATCGAGAACGGCCTGTTCCCCGCCTCCCACACGGCCGAAGAGCTCGCGCGCATCCAGGAGCTGAGCCAGCGCAACGCCGGTGGCCCCGACAGCAGCCAGGCCACGCGCCGTCGACGAGAGCGCGATCGCGAGCCCGGCCCCATCCACCGTATGGTCAACGCGTGGTGGAACCGCCTGCTCGGCGCTGTCTACGGCGGCGGCTTCTCCACGCAGGAAGCCGAATACGAGGAGCACGCCAC
The DNA here is from genome assembly GCA_900556415.1 of uncultured Collinsella sp. Classification (GTDB taxonomy): domain Bacteria; phylum Actinomycetota; class Coriobacteriia; order Coriobacteriales; family Coriobacteriaceae; genus Collinsella. The sequence continues at coordinate 18,755 of USOU01000007.1, read as the reverse complement.
CCGCCGCGACTATCTCTGGAATACCCTGGGCACTGCCGTGTGGGGTTTCGCGTTTCCCCTGCTCACCATCGTGTCCACGCAGCTTGTGGGCGCCGAGGAAGCCGGTAAGTTCTCCATCGCCTTTGTCACCGGCACGCTCATCATGATCGCGTGCAACTACGGCGTGCGCAATTTCCAGGTCTCGGATATCGACGAAACGACGTCCTTTGCCTCCTACCAGCTCAACCGTTGGCTTTGCGGAGCGCTCGCCCTAGGCTGCGGCCTCATGTACAGCAGCGCCCGCGGCTATGACGCGCAGATGGCAACGATCGGCCTGGGCGTCTACCTATATAAGGTGATCGACGGCGTGGCGGACGTGTACGAGGGCCGCCTGCAGCAGGCCGATAAACTCTACCTGGCCGGCATGAGCCAAACGCTACGCTCCGTCGGCGTCATCGTGGTCTTTAGCGTGGCGCTGTTCCTTACGCGTAACATGCCCATCGCGGCCATGGCCATGGGTGTCACCGCCATCGCCTCGCTCGTGCTGGTCACCGCGCCGCTCGCCCTGCTCGAGACCGAAAAATCGCGCCGCATGAGCCTGCGCGAGGTCGGACACTTGTTTGTCCAGTGCGCTCCGCTCTTTGGTGCACTGTTCCTGTTCAACCTCATCGAGAGCATGCCCAAGTTTGTGATGGAAGGCACGCTGGCCTACAAATACCAGCTGTACTTTAATGCCCTGTTCTTTCCGGCGCAGGCTATTTTACTGAGCATCGGATTTGTCTATAAACCGCAGCTTTTGCGTCTGTCGAGCATTTGGGCGAACCCGCGCAAACGCCGCCGTTTTGACTTGATTATTATTGCCGTTATGGCGCTGATCGTGGCCATCACCGGCGTGTGCGCCGCATTTATGGCAGGCCCCGGCATTCCCCTCATGAGCTTTATGTACGGCCTCAACTTTGAGCGCTACCGCACATTGGCGCTGCTGATGGTCGTCGCCGGCGGCGTAACCGCGGCCATCGATTTTATCTACGCCATCATCACGGTGCTGCGCCACGCTGGAGACGTCACCAAGATCTACCTGATCTGCTTTGCCGTGAGCGTGGTGCTCCCGGTGATCCTGATCAACCTGCTGGGCCTGATGGGCGCCGTGGTGAGCTACCTGGCGGTTATGGCCCTACTGCTGGTGTTGCTGATAATCGAGTACGCCCACATCCGCCAACGCATCGAGCGCGACCGTAACCCATACGGCGCCTAATTCGAATCAATTTAAAGAAAAGAAACGTCGATGTTTTGGCGCCGACAGCGAGCAGCCTCGAAGTGCCCCAGGTTGGCGTGAAAGAGGAGCGACGCGTACTTCTGTACGCGAGCGACGGTTTGAGCGACAAGATGGGGTGCTTCGGGGCTGCGCAGCGTCAACGTGACAGCCGTTCGGTAGAACGGCGGAACAAGGTTACTCGCCGGGCAGAATGTTCGCATAGAACTCCGCACCGTCGTCCAGGCGCAGGATGCCCACGCGGCCGAACTCGGAGCCGGTAGCGGCGGCGCAGTCGATGTCGATGCGATCGGGAACGCCGGCGGTATCCTCGCCGCCCAGGCGCACAATCTGTCCGCGCCCCGACTCCTCGTCGAGTCCCGCCAGGCCGCCCACCTCGCAATAACGCCCGAGCGACACCGTTGGCGTGTGGCCGCTCACCACGACCGGACCCTTACCCTCGGCAGAAAGCAGCCCCGTCGGCGCATCCCAATAGCCATGGCGAATCCATAACAGGTCATCGGACGACTGCACGGCAAGCATCTGCTTTAGCAGTTCACAATCGGCGCCAACCGCTCCGGCGCCATCGGCACAATCCACGTCGTGGTCAAGCAAAAACGCCCGGGCCGCCTCGGTCTCAATACCGGCATGCACCAGCAGGTACGGGCGTTCATCGGTCTCGGCCACCGCATACAGCGGCAGCCCGGCCATCCAGCGCACAAGCTCCTCGTACGCCTCAAATTCCATGTCGTTAAGCTGCTCGCGCGTCGTCCAGCCACCGTTGATATCCCATGTCTCGGCATCGAGCGGGTCCTGGCCAATAATGGCATCGAGCATAATTTGCTCATGGTTACCCTTGAGCACGCGCGCGTTGGGCAGCGATCGCACCAGCTTAATAACACCGACCGGATCGGGCCCGCGATCGATCATGTCGCCCAGCACGTACAGCGTATCGTCGGACGCCAGCGAAATCTTGGACAGGGCCTCGTCAAGCGCACGCACGTGTCCGTGAGCATCAGATGTCACATAGATCGCCATGGAACGCCTTCCCTACCTTGCGGGCGAAGCCTGGAGCCGCAAGTAAAACTTCAAGTTGAACTTAAACGTTACCCATTGTACTCCGTTGCAATAAAGCTGGGAAGGGCCGCGCGTCACCAACGTTCGCCAGCGCCCACGCGCCGCGCGCCGTTCACAGTGCACCGCCGGCAGCTGCTCCCCGATCAGCGTCGCACACGCCGCAGCCTCGTGTCGAAAATGCGCATGCCCGCAATCCACCACCGTAAACCCACCACCTTTGGGTACAAATAACCGCAGACAACCGACCGTGCCACGCCAACCACCCAGGAGCGGACACTATCCATGAACCAGATACTTCTCTTTATCGGCCTCGTCATCATTTTGTGCCTGACGATCAAACCCGTCGGCAAAAAGCTCCCCTTCCCCACCCTGCTTATCTTTATCGCGCTGGGCATGCTGCTGGGCGTCAACGGGCCGGCGCACATCGACTTTAGCGACTACGCGCTCACCGAAACCGTCTGCAGTACGGCGCTGCTGTTCATCATGTTCTACGGCGGCTTTAACACCAACATCGACCGCGCCAAACCTGTCGCCGTACCCGCAGTGCTGCTGAGCACCCTCGGCGTTATCGCCACCGCCGGCATCACGGGCGCCTTTGCGCACTTCGCACTGGGTTTCGACTGGATCGGCGGCCTGCTGCTGGGATCGGTCGTGGCATCGACCGATGCGGCCAGCGTCTTTAGCGTGCTGCGCGAGCACAACCTGTCGCTAAAGGGCGGCACCGACTCGCTGCTCGAGGTCGAATCGGGCTCCAACGACCCCGTCGCCTACATGCTCACCGCGGTACTCGCGACCCTCGCGGCCGGCGGCGACATCGACATTCCCGTGCTGCTGGCCAAGCAGATCATCCTGGGCGTGGGGCTGGGCCTTGCCATCGGCTGGACATCCAGCCGCTTGATTGAACGCGCGCATGCAACGGCCGAGGGCGCGCAGACTATCTTTTTGTTTGCCGTGGCGATCGTCGCCTACGCGCTGCCGAGCTATCTGGGCGGCAACGGCTTTTTGGCCGTATACCTGGCAGGCATTGTGCTGGGCGCGAGCGACATCACCGGCAAGGTCGAGATGGCGCATTTCTTTGACACCCTTACCGAGATGGCCGAGATGACGATCTTCTTCTTGCTCGGCCTGCTCGTGACGCCCGCACGCCTGCCGCAAATGCTGCTGCCGGGCCTGGCGCTCATGGCGTTTATGCTCTTTGTGAGCCGCCCCATCGCCGTGGGCATGCTGCTGGCGCCCTTTAAGACCAACCCTCGCCAGGTTGCGCTCGTAAGCTGGGCGGGCCTGCGCGGCGCGGCCTCGGTCGTATTTAGCCTCTTTGCTGTGGTGGCCGGCGTTCCCGGCGGTCACGACCTGTTTGACCTGGTGTTTGTGATTGCCGTGTCGAGCATTGTGGTGCAGGGATCGCTGCTACCGGCGGTGGCAAAGAAGCTCGACATGATCGACGCGGAAGGCGACGTGCGCCGTACGTTTAACGATTACCGCAACGAGGACGGCATGTCATTTATCAAGCTCAAGGTGGGCACGGGCCATCCGTTTGTCGGACGCTCGCTCGCCGATATTGGCAGCGCCACGGACATGCTGGTGGTCTTGGTGCTGCGCGACGGTGCGCACCCGGTGCTGCCCAACGGCGATACCGTCATCGAGGAAGGCGACCTGCTGGTTATGGCCGCGCCGACGTTTGAAGAGCGTGCCGAGGTTACGCTGCGCGAAGTCACCGTAACACCCCACGGTCGCCTGGCCGGCCAGCGTCTGCGCGATGTGCCGCAAGGCAAGCACCCCTTTATCGTGGTGATGCTCAAGCGCGACGGCCAAACGATCATCCCCGACGGTAACACCCTCATATACGCCGGCGACGAAGCCGTCATTGCCACGCTCGCGTCATAGCCATCCCCACCCATAAGTTGCGGTGAAATAGGGATTGAATAGGCCTCTGAACAGCCATTTCAGTCCCTATTTCACCGCAAGTTATTGAGGGGATGGGTTGAAAAACATTTGAATTGACACCAAAATGAAAAAAGCCGGGGAAAACGTCCCCGGCACTTGGAAGCCTTCTCTTTTGAGATGACTGACTTCTTTATATCACGAACGCTAGTTAGATGCCATTCATTGAGGGCTTTATCAGGCGCGCCATCCCATCCACATGGCGTCATTTGAAAGCCGTCCGATCTCATGCTATAAAGAAATCGGTACCCTCTAAAAGAGGGGCCTCCAAGAGCCGGGGTCTTACCCCCGGCATTTTTATGCGTAAAGTCACCGCAACCCCTGCCTTGCCCCTAAGAGGGGCGGGGTGGCCGTCCCGAATTGGCTACATTTGAACATCAATCGCCCCGGCTGGGGTCTCGTTGAGGACAATTAGCGTCTCTCAAAACTAAGTGAGTAGACTTTTGTCGAATCGCCGACCACGTCACCAAAGCACAAGTCTGTGACCTGCGGGTTTGTTGAAGCAAATTTATCGGGTGCTCAGGATTTCCAATAAAGTCTACTCACTTAGCCAGCGTGCAGTCAAAATAGAACGGTCGCGAGCTCATTAGACTCCATTGGGACGGTTTATCGTGCATTTTCGCGCAGCTGCGGGTGCAGACGCCCCATCCCAAATTAGCTACCCTAGTCATCGTCGACGGCAAAGTCGCGAAGGTCGAGGCCTTCGCGTTCGGCTCGGGCTAGGAGCTCTTGGGGCGACTCGTCCTCGATATCTACCACGTCGAGCATGGCGGCCGGAAAGCCCACGCCCGCTGCACTCCCCGCGCGATCGAGCAGACTCTCGCGCAGCTGGTCTACATCAACTTCGATCTTCATGGCGAAACCTCCTATCGAGCCAAGCCCCTACTCACTAGCACCGAGCGCGTCCACAGCAGCAACAAAAGCCGCAACCTGCTTGTCGTCCATCTGTGCAGCCAAACGCCCCACGGGCTCATCGTAGGCGAACTGCACCTTATCGATAAAGCAATCCCAAGCACGCTCATCCACACGCACGGCGGCCTCGCAATACTGGCTGAGCTTTTTGAGTCCATACCAAAACGCATTCACATGGCGCGCAGGATCCTCATCCAGCACACCATCGTAGCGACGCCCATTAAACTCGCGCATGCGCGCCACGGCAACCTTGAGCGAATCGCCGCCCTCGGCAGAAGCCTCATCCACCAGCTCGGGAATCGCAACCTCACGCCGAACAGTATGCCTGGTTGCACCATCGTACTCGCCCACCAGCACGTCCTCATCAAGCCGAGAATCGTAGTCCAAATAGCTCGTGCCACAACAAATGCCGTGCGGCGAGCCCGTGCCAAACGCGCAGAACAACCCGCCGTCGGCAACAACACGACGGTAGGTCTCAAACGACTTCTTAACCTGAGCGAGCAACTCGGAAAGCTCCCCGGCATCGCACGCAGTCTCGATCGCAACGCACGCAAGCTCGGGCAACGATACCGGCTCCACCATGCTCCCCGCAACGTGGGCGGCGCGCTCGGCCCGATACGCCTGCGCCGCCAAGCGCGCTCGCTGCGCAGCGCCACGCACGTTGGTAAGTTCACGCTCCAACGCCACGTCACCAGCAACATCGCCCGCAAACCCGTCAGTGCCCTGCGGCCCGGTCGCGCTCAGCTCAGACTCAAACGTCGCTGTGATCATGCCCGCAAGGTCCGTCGCATCGGCGGCACAACGCAACTGCTCCAGCTGCGTACACAGCAGATCGGCATCCAGGGGCACGGCGTCCACAACGCGCACGTCACTCAAGCGCGCCACGTCCTGCAGCACCATAGCCCCAGCAGCATCGTACGCCGCGCGCACCTTGTCCGCCGTATTCGCACGCAGCTTTACCTCGATAAACGCAAGCGTCTGTTCCAAACGGACCAGCAGCTCGGCCTTGTCCTCCATGCGCAAAAAGGCAGCATAGCGCCGCTCCATCTGCAGCGGACCCACAACGCCCGCCCGCTTGCGAGCGCGCGCAAGGGCCGCACCCTCAACACGGCGCACGTACGTATCAACAACCTGCACGGCAGAGTCGCGCGCAGCGTGCTCGGCAGCCTCGACGCCCCTAAGCACGCCCAGCAGCTCGCGGGAGCGCGCCTTGCGCATCAACTCCCCGCGATCGTACTGCTCAAGCGCCGTCTGACGCTTGGCCACCGACTCAAAGCCAAACAGCTCGTCGAGCAGCTCACCAACAGAACGCTCGTCTGCCACGGCAGGCCTCCTCACGCACTACGCACCAACATGTACGCGGGGCACCCGAACACCGGACGCCCCGCACGCCCGCACTCCTACAAATCCAGTGCCTTCTTCGCGGCGTCGACCGGGTCGCCATCCATGTAGAACACCGGGCTCAACCCCGAAATAATCTCGGACGAAACACTCTGCAAACCTGCAATAGCGCTCAGCGGCAAAATCACACGCTTGGCACCGGCGTTTTTGGCCACGCGCATAATGTCCTCGAGCCCGCGGATCTCGTCCATAGAGCCCGACATGCGCAAGATTCCCGGAATCGCCAACGCGGGCATCACCGGGCGGTTGCATGCCGCGGAGCACAGGCCCACAAACTCGGCGAGCGAAACTTCTTCGGACAGGCCCTTGCTCTGCAGGTCGTTGTAGAACAGCAAATAATCCTTGGAGCCAATGTGCATGCCCGGCGCCACGCGGTTCGCCAGGTTCACAAAGTTGTCGAACGCGGCCTCCAGCGTATCGCGCACCGGCTTGTTAAAGGCCACGCCCTCGTGCTTAAACTTGCACTCGCCGGCAACGGCCTTATTCTCCAGCTTGTACACGGCAACCTCGCCGCTCTGCGACCTGCCCACGCCAAACACGTGACCGGACAGCAGCGGCCCGTCGGGAATCAGCGTGTCCTCGCTCTGCTCGGGCACGCGCACCACGTGCACGTCCTGCGGGTTGTCGGCATCCATATAGCCCAGGTTGACGTCGATAAACTCAACGCCCGCCATAATCTTGAGCTGCTCCTTTACGCGGCGACGGCCCTCGATGGCGTAGTCCAGCAGCCAGCGCACATCGTCCTTGTCCATGGCCTCGTCGGGGAACAGCAGCTTTGCAAGGCCGCTAAAGGTCTTGCGCACGGCGATCTCGTCACGTTTGTTAAAGTCGCTGTTAAAGCGGAAGTAACGGTCGATATGGTGCGTAAAGTCCTTGCGGCGCATCTCTTTGCAAAACTCCGACAGGCAGTCGGTGATCAGGCCATAATGCCCGGTCAGCAGGCTCGAGCGCATCTTGGGAATCTCCCAGCCCGGCAGGTAATAGTGGATACGGTCAAAGAAGGCCGAATCGTTGTTAAACTCCGGCGGGAACGGATCAAACAGGTGCGTGGTCTTAAGAACGTTTTGCACGGTGTCGTTGATGTTGCCCTCAAAGACCATGGAGGCATCGGCGTTAATCTGGTCGCGGCCGCGCGCGTAGCTGCCGCTCGCCATATAGTCCTTCATGATCTGCACGGCATTGGTGTCCTTAAAGCGCATGCCGGCGACCTCGTCGAACGTCACGCAGTCCCAGTGGCCCACCAAGCCCACGCGGTCGGCGCGCATGGAGTTCATGCGGCCGAACAGGTTGGCCGTGGTGGTCTGACCGCCCGAAAGCAAGATGGCGTAAGGCGAGACCTCTTTGTAGATATGGCTCTTGCCGGTGCCGCGGGGGCCCAGCTCGCACAGGTTGTAGTTGCGCTCGATGAGCGGCACCATACGCTCGATAAAGTGCAGGCGCTCTTTCTCGGAAAGCTCGCTGGGTTCGTAGCCAGCCGAGCGCAGCAGCATATTGAGCCACTCGTCGCGCGTAAAGTACTGGCGCTCGTCGACCATGGCATCCAGGTCCAGGTTGGGCATCTGGATGGGCGTGAGCGACGCCACGCTAAACGGAGAGTCCTCGGGTCCGCGCTTTTTGCGCTTGGCCTTGGAGCGGCGTGGCGCATCGTCGCCAAAGACCTCCATGCCAAACTCGTCTTCCTCATCCAAGGGGTGACGATACTCGATGCTCATGATGCACCAAATGCCGCCCTGCAGAATCTTGGAATAGTCGCGCACGTACTCAGCCGGCATCACAAACGGCTCGATGGTCAAGTTGGCAAACGACGCCACGTAGATATCTTTGTACTCGTCGAGCTTGGCCGTCACCTTATCGATGATGGTAAAACGACCCAGCTCGCGAATCTTGGACTTAATGCGCTCGGACTCGTCGGGACGCACGTAGTTATCGGTGAGGATTCTGCGAATGCGGTCCAAACCCTCTGCCACGGCATCCTCGTCGTCGGTTGAGCAGTACATGCCCAGCAGGTACTCCAGCACAAAGGTGGGCACGTTGGCGCCGCGCTTCATAAGGGCCGTCAGGTCCTTGCGCACGATCTTGCCAGCAAAGTGCTCGAGCAGCTTGCCGTCCAGGCCATCCATGTCGTAGCCGTCGTCCTCGGGGGCCTCGGCCGCAGCCCGGTCATAGCCATCGGTCGAGGATTCGTCCTCGGCGGGCACCGCAGCCCCCACGGGCGCGGCAGCAATCACCGGCTCCGGGGCAGGCGCAGCAGCCTCAGCCTCCGCAGCAGGCACGACCTCCTCCGCAGGCGCCGCAGCCTCCACGGGCGCATCCACATCAATCGAGGGGACTTCCCACAGATCGTCGTCATGGCTATCAAACATAGGGCACACTCCTAAAAACCAAAGTCAGCAACAGGGGCAAACGAAACAGCGATGGTATACGTCTCGCGCCAAACGATCTTGCCCGACTGGGCATCGCGGCAAACCAGCAAATGGGACGAGCCGGACCCAAACGACACGCCCGCCTTAAGCGTAAAGCGAGCCTCGACCACGCGGTCCTGCGGGTTGGGCGAGGTCATGTCCGCGTGCACGCGGACAACGTCGCTCACTTCGTTGCCAGTCTCGTCGGTAAACACCAGCTCGTACTCGCACGGCAGCACCTTGCCCGTAGCGGCCTCCTCCTGCAGCAACTTAATGCCAAACAGCGAGTTGGTAACGCGGCGGCTCTCGCTCAGCACGCGCAGCTTCGCAGTCTGCGTATCAACGAATTCCTTTGAGGAGGCGCTCAGACGACGATATCCAACCACCGGCACCACGAGCTCCTGCAGACTCACGCCGCCATGCACGTAGCGCTTGGTTCCGCCGGGTCGCCTGTAGTGCACGACCCCGCGCGGGGCCAAGCCAACGTAGCCGCCGCCCGGCACCACATGGTCCATGTTTATGGCCAAATACGGGCTACCGTCCGCACCGTTGGCGATATCGGCCAAGGCGTCGCCCTGAGCGACCACCGCATGGCGTTTGCCAAACAGCACCGGGTCGTCGGGCAGGTCGTTCTTGCCCAGGAACAAACATTCCGGCAGCTCGTTGGCCGTGAACAAAAAGCCATGGTCGGACGTAATCGTCACGCGGGCGCCCGGCGCGTCGGTGCACACGCGCTTGGCGATCGAGACCAGCTCGTCCACGCTCTCGGCGCATGCATCGAACACATCGCTTTCGGTCGCGAGCTTCTCCCCCGTCGCGTCGATCTTGTTGTGATACAGGTACACGATCTCGCTGGACTTGAGCAGCTCCTTGCGGTCGGCGGCGGGCATATCCAAATACGCCGCGGCGCTCAGGGCACGACCCGTAGGCGCGGCCTTCTGCAGCACCGCCTGGCGCTCGACCGTAGAACCCGTGGGCATGCCATCGAGCAGCACGGCACCCGTTTCCATGTTGAGCGTCATGGCCTGATGCGGCAACAGCGCCGACATGCCTATCTCGGTAATTGAGGGAAACATCGCCTGCACGCTACCCATGCGTACCTCGCCGCCACGCTCGCGCTCCAAAGCGGCAGCCACGTCCTGTGCCACCTCGTAGCGCAGCGCATCGCTGATCAGCACCACCTTGGCCTTGGCGCTGCCGGTATAGGTGGGCAGTGTCTCCCAATAGAACATGTCTTGGCGAGCGACACCCTCAACATAGCCGGCATCGCGCCACTGCGCCTGGGCGGCATTGGCCCAGCACGCGTTGCTCTCGGTCAGATACCAGTTAACGTAGTTGTTCTCGGCCCACTCGACCGCGCGGCGCTCGGGCTCCTCCAGCAGGTCGACACCGCGCAGCTTGCAGCGCTCGTTGGCCTGGCGCAGTGCGCGATAGGCCGCATCCATGCGCCACCAATCCGAGGTGTAGGCCTCCCACACCTCGGCCGCCTGGGCAATGTGGAATCCGCCCGCATGGTCGCGCTTAAAGGCCGCCATGTCGGCCAGCGCCAAAAGCACCTGGTAGTAGCAGGCGGCATCGTCGTACCAGCACAGGTCGCGACGGGCCGCGGCAACACGACGCGCCTCGTCAACGCGATCGGCACCCTGCGCCAGCGAGGCGAGCAGGTCGCTCAAAATGGCCTCGTCAACGCACGGAAATACATCAAGGCGCAGCAGATCGTCGGTAGGCAGAGCACCAAACACATGGCGCAGGCCGCACGCGTCCTGGACCAGCTCGCAAATCTCGCGCAGGTCATCAGACGCCGCAGCATCGCCCGCCCATTCGCGGACAACGGCAATGCAATACGGCGCATAGGCAGGCGCAATATGGTTGGAGAGCTTTTGCAGCGCAGCAGCCGGCACCAGCGAGGCCGAGGCCGTGAGCAGCACGTGGGCGGCAAAATCCTGCAGCGAATCGCGCTCGAACAGCGCACCCTCAAAGCCCGTGCGCTGACGCACAAAGGCAGCAAGGCTATCGGCGGCCTCAAACTTTTGCGCCAGCTCCGACAGCGCCTCCGGGCCATCGTGCAGCAGCTTAGTCAGGCACGCACGCACAATAAACGGCATGGTGGCAGCGCTGGGATCGGAGCCGCCAAACATTGCAGCCAGCAGACCCAGCTCAACATCGGCCGCACACGAAGGCGCGGGCATGCACTTAGAAAACTTGGCGACGCGGCCCTTGTCGGCAAAGAACGACTTGTGCGCCTGCAGCGCCTTGCGAATATCCCTCGCGTTCGAAGCCCCCAGCTGATCGGCCAGCAGCGACAGATAGTCCGCCGAGAACTGATCGGCGTACAGCTCAACATCGGCCAGCCAATCGCCCTCGAGGCCACCACGCCCCTGCTGGCGATACACCAGCATGTCGCTCGTGGTGTCCTCGCGCGCGATAAGGCGCTTGACCTCAAACATATGCCCGTCGCAAGCCTCCACAAAGCGCACCGGACGCGGCAGGCGCTGCTCTATCGCTTCGCCAAAGCCGCCCTCGGCAAGCTCGGCAAACGTGGCGGCAAACTCGCCTTCCGCGTCGTGCCACACCACCACGCGGCGCTCGCGGCAATCGGGCAGCGGCTGCTCAAAGCGCGCTGCCAGCTCTTCAATTACATCGAACTTTGCCATCTAACAATCCCACTGTCATACCGGTCAAAACAATTCGCGTAACGCGTAATCACGTGTGCATTATTTTATCTTTGCCAGCACATCCTGGAACTTGGCATAGTTGACCTTAACGCCGTCGTCCAGGTCGATCTTGATCATCTGGTCGGCCAGGTGATGCAGCTTTTCCTCGTAGGCAACGGTCTCGGTCAGCTGATCCTTGAGCTTTTTGATGCGCTTGGTCAGCGCGACCTTCTCGCCGCGCTCCGCCGTGGCCAGCGCGTCCTCGGCGTCGGCAATCTGCGAGCGATAGCGCTCCTGCTGCTCGTGCACATAATCGGTACGGATGCGCGCCAGCAGGTCGGGCGTATAGCGGTGCATGTACACCAGGGCCATAAAGCCGTTCTTTTTGCCCGAGTCGAACAGCCAGTAGATAGGGCGCTTCTTGTAGGTCTGGCAGTGATCCTTAAAGAAGTCCTTCAAAAAGTAGGTGCGGATAACCTCGCGCGAGGTGCCCTTGCCGCCGAGCGCCTCGGCAATAAAGGCCAGGTTCTGCTCGAGCGTCTCCTCGCCGTACACGGTGCGCACAAAGTCGATAAAGTAGCGCACGATGTCGTCGTCAAAGTACTCGTCATCGGTAATGGGCAGCACGTTGTCGCCGTCGGGCATAAAGGTCACGTGATCGGGATCGGGCATCTTGGCCAGATAGTCGTTGACCGTGGCACCCTGATCGGCCAAAACCAGACCGTCCACGTCCAGCGAATAGCGGCCGAACATGCAGCCCACGGCATAGCTTATGAGCGAGGTGATCTCGTCGCGCTTGGTGCGCACATACTTGTTGCCCTTGTAGCTCTCGGGAATCTCGTCGGCGGTATCGAAGATGCGCGCCACCGATACGTACTTATACCTCGACCTCGATGGGCACCTCCCCCTCCATGTTGTAGATCTTGGCAAAGATTCGGTTGAGCTCCTCCTCGTTAGCGCGAAGCTGCTCAAAGCGAGCATTGACCTCGGCCTTGCGAGCCTCGTATTTATCGGCGAGCAACGTTGCCATATCTCTATCCCATCCAATCCGAGCCAATTAAAATCCGACCAAACGTAGTCAAGTCAACACAGACAAGTCTACCCGACAGCAAAGCTCATAGCGCCCTATGCAGAGCATTCGCGAGCACCATTTTCAGGACCCGCCCTCTACAGACGAACCCCGCCACGCAGCCAATATGTATTAACTTACTCCACCAGCTCCACCATTTGTTGAGCAACAAGTGCGAGCGGTAGCACAAACGGCTTAGATGTCACTATTTTCCGTAATATTGTGACTATTTCACAAAAAAGCGTATAGTATGTTGCTTACAATCAACTAGGAGGTGCTCCTCATGTTGTTAGAGTTCAGCTTTAAAAACTTCCGCTCCGTTAAGGACGAGGCCGTGTTGTCAATGCTGCCCGTCAATTCCTACAAGGAGCATCAGGAGAATGTCCACCCCTGCAGCATTCCCGGCACCGGCACGGACGGAGTGCTTACCGCGGCGGCCATCTACGGACCCAATGCTTCCGGAAAGACCAATCTGTTGCGAGCGGTTCACTTCTCTCGCAACCTCGTTTTAGGTATCACGCATCCGGCCCATCTGCCCCGACGTCAAAACTTTGTCGGCAACAGCAATCCAACGAGCTTTAGCTATACGTTTTACACCGACGGCACTCGCTACGAGTACGAATTCGCTCTAGACGACGATGGTGCCCTCAACGAGACACTCAGCGTAAGCCCCAAGGCCAAACGCCTTGTCTACGAGAGGTCCCGCAATGAAGATGGCACGTACTCCGTCAAGCAAGGCTCCAAATATACCGGCATCTCTACCAAGCTCAAGGGCTATACGGATCCCGGGTTTGTTCTTGGCATGCTTGCAAACTACGGTATCGAGCCCTGCGTTAAGGCGATGCACTGGTTTTCCGACGACCTGGTTGTAGCCAATCGCGAAGCCCCTATTCCCGATGCGGAGCTCATGGACAAGCTCGCTGCGTTGGGCGAGACAAAATTCAAAAAGGTCATCAAGGCCATAAGCTCCGCAGACCTGGGCATTACCGGGGTGCAGCTTAAAGTCGACGACATGACCGAGGACGAAAAGAGTGCCCAAAAGGGAAACGCCGACAAACTCGCCGCCGTATTCGAAGCGCTCACGGGCCAAAAACCCAACGGCGTCGAGATACCCGACAAAAAGGTTGCCATGCAGTTCCGGCATGAAATTGGCGGACATAGCGTTGGCTTTGGCCTTGACGACGAATCCCTTGGCACCAGGACCATGCTCGACCTAGCGGTCGACTTTATCGATGCCATCGATGCCGGCCGGACTCTGTTCGTAGACGAAGTCGAACGCAGCCTCCACCCGATGCTCCTCGAAAGCCTTGTGGCGCTGTTCTTTGATCAGGAACTCAACGAACACGGAGCACAGCTCATCTTTACGACGCATGACTTGTCCTTCCTGAGGGGCGGTGAGCTTCGTCGCGACCAAATTTGGTTTGTCGAGAAGGATCCGCAGAGCGGTTCTTCCGACATCTATCCGCTCTCCTCTTTCTCCCCCAGAAAGGACGAAAGCCTAATCAACCGTTACCTCTATGGTGCCTACGGAGCCGTACCCTACGTTGAGAAGGTGTCCTAAGATGGCCAGAAAGGGTAAGTCCGAACGAAGCCGGCACGAGCGCAAGCGCGCCCAAAAACCTACGATCCTCATCGCTGTAGAAGGCGAGACGGAGGAATTGTATTTTGACGAAGTAAAGCGCAGGTTTAGGGCACAGTGGATTAAGGTCGAAAAGCCCAAAAGAACTGATCCAAGGGGCATTGTCCTTGCGGCGCGCAATAAAAAGAAAGAACTAGAAACCAAAGGACTTTCGGTTGAACCCTGGGTTGTGTTCGATGCGGAGGCGCGCGAAGATGAAGAAGCCCGCAGTTACGGCGAGGCAATCAAGCAAGCCGAGAGCTGGGGAATACACGTAGCCAACTCAAGCCCCTGTTTTGAGTACTGGGCCCTACTACACTACTCACCGGGCATTCTCGTCGAGACACCGGAGCAAGCAGTCACCGAGCTCGCCAAACCCAGTAGGGCCAAGGATTACAAGAAACCTGGCCTTCCCTTTGACGAACTCTGGGAGATTTTTGTAACGGGCAAGCCAACGAACGCTGCAACAAGCAGACGAAAGACGCTTGTTGAATGCGGTGAAGACCCGCGCGGAGCAAGACCCGTGACCTACGTAGATCAGCTCATTGGTGCCATCTGCGAGACTGGCGGAGTCAACCTTTAGTGCGCACGAGGCGGGCGCGTCGTTCCCACTTGGATCAGACGCCCGTCTCGTGGTATAAAAGGGCTGCGTTCCTTTATGGAGGGCAGTCAAGGGCCGGGGGATCCCCCCCGGCATTTTTGTTTTTAGGGAGACTGTCAGTCGAGCCAAACGTCTCGCGTAGACCCGGCGCGCAGCTTCTGCTATAAAGATATCGGTACCCTCGAATAGAGGGACCTCCAAGAGCCGGGGGATGTCTCCCGGCTTTTTTTATGCCTGGATCCAATGCAAGCTCGACGTAAATACGGGAGGGGCACCCCTTGAGATGCCCCCTGCAAAATACAGCCGACTTCTAAATAAGAATCAATCGTCCAATAAATCCATGAACCTTTTGTCAGTAAACACATAGGCAGGGAGGTTGTAAAGCGGGGCAACCCGTTTTACTGAATGGATCTTGTCGTAGTATTTTTGAACAATAATCGCGGCCGTTGAAGTCGAGTCTATTCCGTCGACCGCATCAACCATATCTCGCACGCCAAATTCTTCGCCAACTTCGACTGTTTGTGCAAACTCTTTTGCAAGACGCCTCATTTTCTGCTCGTATTCAGCCCGCTCCTTGCGATCGCGCGCTTGCTTTATGCGCCAATCGGCATCCCAACAAAACCTATCCATTTTTGGATTATCTGGCACGCTGGCGCAGAACGCTTCAAGCTCAGCCCTGTCTTCTTTCCATGTAGCCTCTTTCTGCTCAAAGATCGCCTCGGCCATACATTGCGCAATATGCATCGGGGGCTGGATTGTCGATTACGAGCGCCTTGTTGCAACCGCAAAAATTGGCCAAAACAAGGCCCGTCAAATCCCCTTCTCGAAGCATAGGGTAAAGCGCCTTGTGGATTGCGCGCCTGGGAACAATGAGATCCTCATCAGCCTCAACCAGGTTATTCAAAAACCGTCGACAAAGCAGTTGAGATAATCATTCAGATCATCAAATCCGCCCTGTGTGGCAAACTCGGTAAGCTCGGACACCTTTTCATTATCGACATGCAAACCGGTCGCAACGTGATGATGACCGTCCCAGGTGATCATTCCATCGTCAAAGCAAGCGTAATAATCGGACAGTAGGTGGAAAAAAGAAGTCACCAAATCCATTTCAATTAACCTTTCGCTTTAGCTCCAGAAGCTACTTGGCTTCCTTCGGGGCATTTTCGATAAGGACTTCGACCCCTCTATCCCCTCGCCTTGGCCGAACACTGGACCAACCTTAGCCCATCAACCTCGTCATTTGTTGAGCAACAAGTGTGAGCGGTAGGCATTGATCTACGACCGTTGGGAGTGAATCAAACGCGGAAGCGGCAATGTGGCAACCCCCGATTACCGTGGCATAAAAATAAAGGGCGTCCCGTAAAGAGAAGCCCTCTTGCAAAATGATCGAGTCGTTTTTACTTCGTTGAAGTTTTGCACCATGAGTTCTGAAGACAATGGTGCCGCAAGCACGGGCGAGCATGCTTTCATTATCGACAAACGGCGAGCAACATGGGCAACACGTTTGGCGCACCCCTCATCTACCTTGTTTCCATCTCGCGCTAAGCCCTCTATCTTTTGCGCAGTTCTTCTGCGACTTTGGCCCCGCCTCGTCTACACCCACCAAGGCTCCTCTTTATACTTTTCCGCATAAGGCGAGCAACATTTATTGGCAAATTTGCAAACCAATGTGTAGAGCTCATATGCGTCGCGATCTGACCTCGCCCTACCTTCTCGATCATATCGAGTCTGTGCCTTTTCACATTTTTTGATAGCAGCAAGCAATTCGGAGTAACCACAATTCCCGCAGTTGAAAAGACGACATTTCCCGACGACATCCCGATAATCATCGCGAATCGCGTTGATTTTTTCAGCAATAGCAGTCATTTGCTTTAACTTCCATGTGCCGGGGAAGTATGCAAACTTTGAACTCAAAATGTAAACGTTGTCTTCGGAGGGAAGCTTATCTGCCAATCGGAGATACCGTCTCACCGACTTTTGGATATCGTTCTCCAAACGAAGTAGGTATCGTCGCGTTGAAGAGGTTTCATCCGAGTAGCAACGTTCGCACTCATCCTTCTCACAATGCTCAATTGCCTGAATTAATCGGTCCCTTTTTTCATGTTTGGCATCCGATTTGACAGACAACCAGAAAGCGTGTGATTCCTCTTCCTCGTAATAAGCCAGAAGAAGCCCCAGGGTGTCTTCAGGCGTGGACAGGAATCCGATACAGCATTCATCCAATCCACCCAACGCAGACAATAACGGCTGAATGCCAAATAAAAAGCGATCCTCAAGTTCCCGGCATCGGTCGCTATATTCAATTGCCCCAACAAACAAAGATGATATTCCTGCACCTAAAACCGCTAATAAGACCTCGTTCATTTGCTCATCTGTCAAAACAATCGCATTTAGAGGGCATATATAGAGAATGAACGAGGTGACGGCGGCAATGAATGAAGCGATTACGATCGTTCTCGATAATCTCATGCTGTTTCACCTTAGACAAGCGGGCTGCGCTTGAAATCCCAGGAGGTTTCAAGCGAATCCCAATCGAGTCTGGAAACCAATACACACTCATTCGTTATTGCATCAATTCCAGCGCCACCCTCGTTTGCAGTATCCAAATAAGGCAGTTTTGCGATGTCCCCTGCGTTGCAATGCAGCGTGGGAGAAATAAACTTAAGAAAACTTTCCGCCGATGACGAGTTAAGAAAGCCTGCTATTCTGCTAAGAAGGTCCTTCTTGGGAAAAGCGCTTATGCCAACATGGTCGAACATCAAGCCCGGCCCATTTAATCGAAATGAATTTCCCCCGCTCGTTATATCGCTCCAAGAAACAGAATCCTTCCCCTGTAACGAGAGATTTACAGGGCGATATCCGGGTAATTCCGACATTTTTACTTGAGCGCCGCCATCAAAATTCATTACATTTTCTAGATTTCCATACCATTTCCTATACGCACCTCCCTTGTTGCATAAAAACCAAGACGCTCCTAGAGAATCGGTTCGTCCAGTTTTCGACAGACAACATTCCCACCAGAAGTGAATAAAATCATCATTATTGCCAGTCGTAATCCCGGCCTTCGGATTTGCCACCGAACTAAGCAGTTCTCCATTTTGATATGAAGAAAGAGCACCCGATCCAGCCCAGTAGGCTATGGGGGCGCCGGGAATCTGCTTGAAGGTCTCGGCGTCGCGGCGGTAGAACCAGCCGCAGTCGGGGTTGCCGATCGCCCCCAGGGCCTTCTTGCGCTTGGCCTCGCTGCCGTTGATGTCGACGAGGCGCACGTAGGCGCCCTCGCATGCCGCGCGGCCGTTGTAGACGACGTCGGCCGTGACGTTGACGACCTCGCCGCCGATGGCGTCGAACGCACGGGGGCCCAGGTGCAGCATGGACAGGATCGACTTGGACCCGATGAGCGAGGAGCGCATCTTCTCGAAGCTGCCCAGGAACATCCAGCTCTGCATGGTGATCATTGCTGCATAGCCGCGGTCCTTGGCCAGGTTGAAGCCGCGCTCGATGAAGCACGTGCACAGGTCGCTCTTGACGTCGGGGTAGTCCTTCTTGACCCACTTGGACATGAAGGGGCCGAAGCTGGAGCTGCCCATGTAGGGCGGGTTGGCCACCACGCAGTCGTGACGGCGGGCCAGGGTCTCGCAGGTGGCGAGGGCGCGTTGGAGCTTCTCCCTGGAGCTGCTGCCGAACAGGCCGTCGGTACCGGTGAGCCCGATCGCCTCGCGGATCGCGGCAAGGTCGCCCTCGCCCGGGGCGAGCAGCGAGCCAACCTCGTCCAGGTGCGCCAGGGCGTCGACCAGGTCCTTCCTCTTCTCGAGCGCGCCCCCCTGCGGGACGTCGCCCTCCCCCAAC
>USOU01000006.1 GCA_900556415.1 uncultured Collinsella sp. | reverse complement strand
GCGTAGCTCAGCTGGGAGAGCGCTTGACTGGCAGTCAAGAGGTCAGGGGTTCGATCCCCCTCGTCTCCACCCGAGCATTGAATGAGGCTCCAACGTAAGTTGGGGCCTTTTTTCATATAGGCACACAAGGTCAAAGGCGGCACCATGATCCTCCTGGTCGACAAGATCGAAAAAAGCTTCGGCGCGCGCGTCCTCTTTAGCGGCGCGTCCTTCCAGATCAACCCCGGCGAGCGCTTCGCGCTCGTGGGCCCCAACGGCGCCGGCAAAACCACCATGCTCAAGATCATCATGGGCATCGACAGCCCAGACTCCGGCCAGGTCCAGTACGCAAAGGACTGCCAGGTAGGCTACCTAGAGCAGGAAACCAACCTGGAGAAAAAGGACACCACCATCCTCGCCGAGGTCATGGCCGCTGCCAAGGAAATCCGCCGCATGGGCGAGCGCGCCAACGAGCTGCAGGCCCAGATCACCGAGCTCTCCGAGCAGGGCAAGGACGTCGACGCCCTCCTCAACGAGTACGGCCAGGTCCAGGACCGCTTTGAGCATCTGGGCGGTTACGAGCTCGAGAGTAACGCCCGCAAGATCCTGTCCGGCCTGGGCTTTAAGGTCACCGACTTTGAGCGCCCGTGCTCCGAGTTCTCCGGCGGCTGGCAGATGCGCATCGCGTTGGCAAAGCTCTTCCTGCGCCATCCCGACCTGCTGCTGCTGGACGAGCCCACCAACCACCTGGACCTCGAGAGCGTCCAGTGGCTGCGCGGCTTTATCGCCAACTACGACGGCGCCGTCCTCATCGTCAGCCACGACCGCGCCTTTATGGACGCCTGCGTCGACCACGTCGCCGCGCTCGAGAACCGCCGCGTAACCACCTACACCGGCAACTACAGCAGCTACCTTAAGCAGCGTGAGGACAACCTGGAGCAAATGCGCGCCAAGCGCGCCGCCCAGGAGCGCGACATCGCCCACATGCAGGTCTTTGTCGACAAGTTCCGCTACAAGCCCACCAAGGCCGCCCAGGCCCAGGAGCGCATCCGCAAGATCGAACAGATCAAAAAGGAGCTCGTCATCCTGCCTGAGGGCCACAAGCACATCGACTTTAAGTTCCCCGATCCGCCACGCTCCGGCGATATGGTCGTTGGCCTAGAGGGCGTCTCCAAGTCCTACGGCGACAAGCACATCTACAGCGACATCGACCTCAAACTCTACCGCGGTGAGCACGTGGCGCTCGTCGGCCCTAACGGCGCCGGCAAGTCCACCCTCATGAAAATCCTCGCCGGCCTAGAGCCGCCCACTACCGGCACGCGCGACCTGGGCACCAACGTGGGCGTGGCCTATTACGCCCAGCACGCGCTCGAGGGCATGACCGAGTCCAACACCGTCCTGCAAGAGATCGACACCGTTACGCCCAAGTGGACCGTGCCGCAGCAGCGCAGCCTGCTGGGCGCCTTCCTGTTTAGCGACAACGATTCCATCGAAAAGCAGGTACGCGTCCTTTCCGGCGGTGAAAAGGCGCGTCTTGCCCTGGCCAAAATGCTCGTGGCCCCCGAGGCGCTCCTGTGCCTGGACGAGCCCACCAACCACCTGGACATCGACTCGGTAGACATGCTCGAGAACGCCCTGCAAAACTTCCCCGGCACCATCGTGCTGATTAGCCACGACGAGCACCTGGTGCGCGCCGTGGCCAACCGCATCATCGACATCCGCGATGGCAAGGTCACGGTCTATGACGGCGACTACGACTACTACCTATACAAGCGCGAGGACCTCGCAGCCCGCGCCGCCGCCGAGGCAGCAGGGGAGAGCGCGCTGGCCGCAGGCAAGCCCACCAAAGCCAGCGCCGCCCAGGCCGACACCCCCGCCGCCGCCCCCAAGCCGGCCGAGGGCAAAAAGACCAAGGAGCAAAAGCGCGCCGAGGCCCAAGCCCGCGCCGCGCTCAACAAAAAGCTCAAGGGCGTGCGCAATCAGCTCAAGAAGATCGAGGCCGAGCTCGACAAAAAGCGTGCCCGCTATGACGAGCTTATGGAATTGATGGCAAGCGAAGAGCTTTATGCCGATCAGGACAAGTTCAACGCCGCGCTGGGGGAATATAACGGCCTTAAGCAAGAGCTGCCCAAGCTCGAGGACGAATGGCTCGAGCTTTCCACCCAGATCGAAGAGGAGACCGCGCGTGAACTCTCGTAAAGCCGCTGCCGTGGCGATGAGCATCATCGCCATCGCCTGTCGCATCTGCGGTATCTTTATGAGCGCGATGACCGTGCTGCTGTGCTTTAGCGGTCTGACCGCCAAGCTGCAGATCGTCGGCTTTGTCGTCGAGCTTTCTCGCGCGCTGCCGAGTGCCATCGCCGGATACGGCGTCATCACCTCACCCTTTGGCGGTGTGTTCCGCTTGGATTACGCCATCGTGGCCGTCATCCTGTTTGTGGCCGACTACCTGCTCACGCGCGCCTCGCGCCGCGTTCGCTAGAGGAGCGCCATGTCCAGCAGCTACCTCATGAATCTGCTTGCCAGCGCCGTCGCCGTCATCGTTGGCATCGTCATCCACGAAAGCGCGCACGCCGCTGCGGCCTGGGCGCTCGGCGACAAGACGGCCCGCTCCCGTGGCCGCGTCTCGCTCAATCCGCTCAACCACATCGACCCGTTTGGCACCATCCTCCTGCCACTGCTTATGCTCGCGGCCGGCGGCCCGGTATTCGCCTTCGCCAAGCCCGTGCCCGTCTACCTCAACAACCTCAAGCACTCCAAGCGCGACGAGGTCCTGGTGAGCGCGGCCGGCCCCGCATCGAACATCGCACTCGCGTGCCTGGCCGCAGCCCTCATGCATGCGGCATACGGCAACCTCTATGCCAGCATGTCCTTTGCCGTAGCGTCGCAAATCATGAACTTTGGCGCCACGTTTATCGTGGTCAACCTGTCGCTCGCGTTCTTTAACCTCATTCCGATTCCGCCGCTCGACGGCTCGTCGATCATCGTGCCGTTCCTCAAGGGTAAGGCGCTCACCAACTACTACCACCTTCAGCAATACGCCATGCCCATTCTCATCATTGTGCTGTATCTGCTGCCCATGTGGACCGGCATCGATGTGATCGGCCGCTATTTCGACGTTACCGTGTATCCGCTGGCCGAGTGGCTGCTCAACTTCGCAATCGCCGGTATCTAAGGTAAACTTACAGGTCGACCGTGCAAAACGGTCGCAACATGCACCCAAACCGCGCCGCGAAGGCGCCGTCAAAGGAGGTCGAAGATGTCGTATCGCGTGTCGACACAGGTCTACAGCGGACCGTTCGACCTGCTGCTGCAGCTGGTAACCCGTCAAAAAGTAGATATCGGTGCCATCTCCATTAGCGAGGTGGCCGAGCAATACCTGGCCGAGGCCGAGCGCATCGAGGCACTGGACCTGGACGTGGCGAGCGACTTTTTGCTGGTCGCGGCAACCCTTCTGGACATTAAGGCCGCCTCGCTGGTGCCGCAGGAGGCCCCGCGTAAAGCCGACGACGATGACGAGCTCGACGATGACCTCGAGGAGCTTAGCGCCCTCGACGGCGATGCCTTACGCGAAGTCCTGATCCAGCGCCTGATCGCCTACAAGCAGTTTAAGGGCGCGGCGGCAGCACTTGGTGCGCGCATGCAGGCCGAGAGCCGCATGCATCCGCGCGTGGCCGGCCCCGACCCCGAGTTTTTGGGCCTTATGCCCGACTACCTGGCCGGCATCACACTGCGCGGACTGGCCGTTATCTGTGCCGATCTGGACGGCAAGCGCCAGACCTTCCTGCTAGAGGCCGAACACGTGGCACCGCATCGCGTGCCGCTCGACCTGACCGTGGCCTCGGTCGACCGCTTTACCATGGCGCACCAAACCTGCACCTTCCGCGAGCTGCTAGACGGCGACGCCACCACCGAGCAGCTCGTCGTTACCTTCCTGGCCATGCTGGAGCTCGCCAAGCGAGGCTCGCTCACGCTGAGCCAGGACGAAATCTTTGGAACCATCCGCATCAACCGCGTCGAGGGCGCCGAGGCCTACGTGCCCGGCGAGGGCCCCGAGCTCACCGAATAGGAGACGCTAGTATGTCGAACCTTTCCACGCTGGAGGGAAACAGCCTTAAAGGCGCCTTGGAGGCGCTCTTGCTGGTGTCGAGCGATCCTGTGAGCGCCCCCGCGCTGGCTGGTGCGCTGGATATCGCCCCCGGCGAGTGCGCGTCGCTGCTCGCCGAGCTCAAAGTTGAGTACGAGGAGGCCAACCGCGGCTTTCAGCTGCGCGAGGTCGCCGGCGGCTGGCGCCTGTTTACGCACCCCGCCTATCATGACGTGGTCGAGGCCTACGTGCTGAGCTGGGACACGCAAAAACTGTCGCAGGCGGCACTCGAGACCCTGGCCGTGATCGCCTATCACCAGCCCGTTACGCGCGAGGTGGTCAAGGGCATCCGTGGCGTCAACTCCGACGGCGTCATCGCGTCGCTCGTTGACAAGGGTCTGGTGCGCGAGCTTGGCCGCGACCCCCAGCGCGGTCAGGCCATCATCTACGGCACGACCAACGCCTTTTTGGAGAAGTTCGGTCTGCGCTCCACCCGCGACCTTCCCGATCTGGAGCAGTTTGCCCCCGACGAGCAGTCGCGTCAATTTATCCGCGAGCGCCTGAGCGGCCGCAGCATTCAGTCCACGCTCGAAGAGCAGGCCGAGGATCTGGACGAAGAGCGTGAGCTGCTCGATACCGATATTGATGATGTCGAGGCAGTCGGCGGCGAGGAAACGCTGTCCACCGACGACAATGCGGAGGATACGCATGACGAGGACTAACGAAGCAGGGGAGATGCGCGCCGGCGTTGCGGCGTCCAGTGCGGATGCGCACAAGTCCGACGCCCAGCCCGTCTACCCGCACACCATGCGCCTGCAGCGCTTTTTGGCGCGCGCCGGCGTGGCGAGCCGCCGCGGTTCGGAGGACCTGATGACCGCTGGTCGTGTGACGGTAAACGGCGAGGTCGCGACCGAGCTGGGCACCAAGGTCGATGTCGACCGCGACCATATCGAGGTCGACGGCATGCCCGTCAAGCTCAACCAGGGCGCCGTGTACCTGATGCTCTACAAGCCGACTGGCTACCTAACCACCATGAGCGACCCGCAGGAGCGCCCCTGTGTGGCAGACCTGGTTCCCCGCGACCGCTTTCCTGGTCTGTTCCCGGTGGGCCGCCTGGACCGCGACACCACGGGCCTCTTGCTCTTTACCACCGACGGTGACCTGTCGCAAAACCTGCTGCACCCCAGCAAGCACGTCTACAAGACCTACCAGGCACTCGTTGACGGCGAACTGTCCGACCGCGACCTCACGCCGCTTCGTCGTGGCATCGAGCTCGACGACGGCCTATGCCAGCCGGCAATCTGCCGCGTCATTACCGCACGCGAGGCCGAGGCCGTGGCTCCGCAAGGCGTCAAGCCCGGTACCACCGCCGTGGAGGTCATCATCCGCGAGGGTCGTAAAAACCAGGTCAAACGCATGCTGAGCAAGATTCACCATCCCGTGATCCGCCTGCATCGCTGCAACTTTGCCGGCCTGGAGCTCAAGGACGTGGCCAAGGGTTCGTGGCGTGAACTCACCGAGCGCGAGGTGCAGATCCTCAAGGCCGGCGGCATCCCGCCCAAGCAGGCCGCCTCCAAGCGCGCCGCCGCGCCCGCGACCAACACCGCGGCCCGCACACGTCACCATGGCAGCCACGGCTCCGCGCCCAAGCGCAACACCTACCGCGAGCGCTACACGGGCTAGCCAGTCCGCCAGCAAGCAGCGCCCGCGCATCATACCAGCACGTTAACCACCGAAAGGAAGCATTGCATGATCGTCGCCATCGACGGCCCCGCCGGTTCCGGCAAGTCCACTATCGCCAAGGAGATCGCCCGCCAGTTGGGCTTTAACAAGCTCGACACGGGCGCTATGTATCGCGCCGTCACCTTCGCCGCGCTCGACCGTGGCATCGACCTGGACGACGAGGCGGCCATCGACGCCCTCGCCGAGCAGATCGAAATCCGCTTTACCAACGGCACCGGCGAGGACACGCGCCTGACCATCGACGGCCAGGATGCTTCGGCCGCCATCCGCACCCCGCAGGTGGACGCCAACGTCTCCAAGGTCTCGGCCTACCCGGGCGTCCGCGCCGCCATGCTCATCCATCAGCGCCGCGCCGCTGAGGACCGCGATATCGTGGCCGAGGGTCGCGACATCGGAACCGTCGTATTCCCCAACGCGCAAGTCAAGGTCTTCTTGACCGCCGACCCGCGTGAGCGCGCCCGTCGCCGCGTGCTTCAGCGCCACCAGGACGACGCCCAGCCGCTCAGCACGCCACAGCTCGAGGCCGAGGTCGACGAGACCCTCGACGCCCTTAAGCAGCGCGACAAGCTCGACAGCAGCCGCGAGGTCGCGCCGCTTGTGCCCGCCGAGGACGCCGTGCATGTAGACTCCACCGCCCACACCATCGACGAGGTCGTCCACATTATCGAGGACCTCATCAACCAAAGGAGGTAGCCTATGCGCCTGTTTAAGCAGACGCCCGAGGATTACTACAACGCCCCTTATGCCGAGTTCCCCGCGCTCATCCGCGGCACCGTCTTCGTGGTTATGGCAATCCTTTGGGCTTTCTCAAAGCTCATGTGGCGCTGGAAGGTCGAGGACGCCGATCTGCTGTTTGAGCGCCAGGAAGGCCGCGGCAGCGTGGTCATCTGCAACCACACCTCGATGGCCGAGCTCCTGGCTGTAGAGACGGCGCTGTTCTTTGGCGGCCGCCGCATTCGACCCATTTTTAAGTCCGAGTTTGCCAAGAGCAAGATCGTACGCTGGGCCTTTAGCCGCGTTGGTGGCATTCCCGTCGAGCGCGGCACCGCCGACATGAAGTGCCTGCGTGCCGCCCAGCATGCGCTGCAGCGCGGCGAGGACGTCCTGATCTTCCCCGAGGGCACGCGCATCCGCTCGCGCGAGATCAAGCCCGAGGTCCACGGCGGCTTTGCGCTCATCGCCCAGATGGGCAAGGCGCCCCTCAACCCGCTCGCCATCTGCGGCTGGTCCGACATCACGCCTGCGGGCAAAAAGATCATGCGTCCCAAGAAGTGCTGGATCCGCGCCGGCAAGGCCGTCTCGCTTTCCGACGCACCGGCCGGGCTTAAGCGCACGGAGCGCCTGGCCTGGTTTGAGTCCGAGGCCATGAATCGCGTCTACGCCATGCGAGACGAACTATGCGCCGAGCATCCGGGCAGGTTCTAACCATGGACGAGAACGTTATCGGCACCACCGCGACCGCGTCCGACCAGGACGGCGCGCCCACCATCGAGATCGCAGCCCACGCCGGTACCTGCTACGGCGTGCAGCGCGCGCTCGACATGGCGCTGGCTGCTGCGCCGCAGGCAGGGGAGAGCGCTCAGGTCCACACCTTGGGGCCGCTCATCCATAACCCCATCGTGGTGCGCGAGCTCGCCGAGGCCGGCATTGGCTTGGCCGAGACCCTGGACGACGCCGCGTCGGGCACCGTAATCATCCGCGCCCACGGCGTGGTGCCGCAGGTGATCGACGCGGCCCACGATCGCGGTCTTACCGTGGTCGACGCCACCTGCCCCTACGTGAAAAAGGTCCACGTGGCGGCGGAGCGCCTGGTACGAGAGGGCTATCACGTGGTGGTCGTGGGCGAGCCGGGCCACCCCGAAGTCGAGGGCATCCTGGGCCACGCCGGCGATGATGCGCAGGTCGTAAGCTGCGCCGCCGACGCGGACGCGCTGCCGCTCAAGGGCAAGGTGGGCCTCGTTGTGCAGACCACCCAGACCGCGCAGAACCTCGCCGAGGTCGTAGCTGCTATCACCCCGCGTGTGCAGGAACTGCGCGTGATCAACACCATCTGCGCTGCTACGAGCGAGCGCCAGCAGGCCGCCGCCGCACTTGCCAACCGCTGCGACTGCATGGTTGTCGTGGGCGGCAAAAACTCCGGCAACACCCGCCGCCTGGCGCAGATTTGCTCAAACGCCTGCGAGCGCACGCATCATATCGAGGAGGCAAGCGAGCTCGAGGCCGCATGGTTTGCCAGCGCGCGCCGCATCGGTATTACCGCCGGCGCCTCCACCCCACAAGAACACATCGAACGCGCCGTCGCGCGCATCAAGGAGCTTTGCCGCTAATCATGGACCAGACCGTACCCGCATACGCCGCCGAGGTGGCCGATTACGGGCGCAGCCGCGACCCCGAGCCGGGTGAGGGCGCGCTCGTAAAGAACGTGCGTCCCGAATCGCCCGCGTGGGATGTGGGTATCGAGCCGGGTATGCGCGTGCTCACGGTCAACGGCGAGCAACTTACCGACATGATCGTGTGGCTCTGGGAGGCCGATGACGACACCGTCGAGCTGGAGGTATTCGATTCACGCGACGGCACCGTCACCCCCGTCGAGCTCGACCGCTTCCCGGGTGAGGATTGGGGCCTGGAGTTCGACGGCCCCATCTTTGACGGCATGCGTACCTGCGTGAACGCCTGTGTATTCTGCTTTATGACCATGCTGCCCAAGGGCGGCCGCTCCACGCTCTATATTCGCGATGACGACTACCGCCTGAGCTTTTTGCAGGGCAACTTTGTCACGCTCACGAACCTCACCGACGAAGATGTTCAAAACGTCATTCAACGCAACATGAGCCCTATGAACGTGTCGGTTCATGCCGTGAGCCCCGACGTCCGCCGCCGCATGATGGGCCGCAACGCCCAGCGCGGCATGGACGTGCTCGAGGCCATCATGGCCGCCGGCATCGAGATTCACGCGCAGATTGTGCTGTGTCCCGGCATGAACGACGGCGAGGAGCTGGAAAAGACCCTGCGCTTTTGCGAGGAGCACGAGCAGATTACGAGCCTGGGCATCGTTCCGCTGGGCTTTACCAAGCACCAGAACCGCTTTACCTGGTCCTACAGCGACAAGCCCGAGCTGGCGCGCGAGACCATTGCCATGATCCGGCCCTTCCAGGATCGTGCCTTCGAGCGCTTTGGCCGCCACACGTTCCAGATGAGCGACGAGTTCTATCTGGACGCCGGCATCGAGCCGCCCGAGGCCGATTTCTACGACGGCTACCCGCAGTACTACGACGGCATCGGCATGATCCGCTCGTATCTGGACGAGACCGACGACGTGCTTGCCGCCGACGCCGAGCGTCTGGCCCGCGTCCGCGCTGGCATCGCCGGGCGCAACCAGCGCCTCCTGTGTCTCTCCGGCGCCAGCGCGCGCGATACGGTGGCGCGTTTTGTGGAATCGCCGCATGGCCTCGACGGCACCGTCACGGCCATCAAAAACCGCTACTTTGGCGGCAACGTGGACGTGACCGGCCTCATCGTCGCCTGCGACATCTTGGAACAGCTGCCGCAGGACCTGTCGGGGGTTATGCTCTTTGTGCCTAAGCTCATGTTCAACGCTGACGGCATGACGCTTGACGAGTATCATCGTGACGATTTACTTGCAAGCCTTACCAGTCGCGGCGCCGAGGTTCATGTGGTGTCGACCATGCCGCATGAGCTGCTCGATACCCTGGAGCATATCCTTGGCATTGTGCCCGCAGACTCTACTAATTCCGCTGACCCTACCCATTAAAGGAGTGCAGATGAAACCTATCGTCGCCGTCGTCGGACGCCCCAACGTGGGCAAGTCCACGCTCGTCAACCGCCTGGCCCAGACCTCGGACGCCATCGTCCATGAGTCCCGCGGCGTCACGCGCGACCGCTCGTACCACATGGCCGATTGGAACGGCCGCGAGTTCACCATCGTCGACACGGGCGGCATCGAGCCGCTCAAGAGCGATGACGTCTTTGCCACGTCCATCCGCGACCAGGCCCTCGCCGCCGCCGAGGAAGCCGCCGTCATCCTGTTTGTGGTCGACGGCCGCACCGGCGTCACCGAGGAGGATGAGTCGGTCGCACGCATGCTCAAGCGCTGCGACAAACCGGTCTTTCTGCTGGTGAACAAGCTCGACAACCCCGATCGCGAGAACGACAGCATCTGGGAGTTCTATTCGCTCGGCATCGGTGAGCCCACGCCGCTCTCGGCCCTGCATGGCCATGGCACGGGCGACCTGCTCGACGATATCGTGGCCCTGCTTCCGGAGGAAGAGGACGAGGTCGCCGATGAGTTCCCCGACGCGCTGAACGTCGCCATCATCGGCCGCCCCAATGCCGGTAAGTCGTCGCTGTTCAACCGCATCCTGGGCGCCGACCGCTCTATCGTGTCCAACATTGCCGGCACGACGCGCGACGCCATCGACACCGTCGTGGAGCGCAACGGTAAGCATTACCGCATGGTCGACACCGCGGGCATTCGCAAGAAGAGCACCGTGTACGAGAACATCGAGTACTACTCGATGGTTCGCGGCCTGCGCGCCATCGATCGCGCCGACGTGGCACTGCTCGTCGTCGACGCCTCCGTGGGCGTCACCGAGCAGGACCAGAAGGTCATGGGCTTGGCCATCGAGCGCGGCTGCGCCATCGTGGTGCTGCTCAACAAGTGGGACCTGCTCGACGACGACCGCAAGCGCGAGGCCTGCATGGAGACCGTCGACCGCCGTCTGGGCGTCATGGCTCCCTGGGCCCAGTACCTGCGCATCTCGGCTCTCACCGGCCGCAGCGTCGAGAAGATCTGGGCGATGGTCGACGCTGCCGAGAAGACGCGCTCGCAAAAGATCACCACCTCGCGCCTCAACACCTTCCTCACCGACCTGCGCGAGTTCGGCCACACCGTGGTGGACGGCAAGCGCCGCCTGCGCATGCATTACGTGACTCAGACGGGCATCAACCCGCCGACGTTTACGTTCTTCGTCAACCACAGCGACCTGGTCAACGACACCTACCAGCGCTACGTGGAGAACCGCATGCGCTCGACCTTCGATTTTGCCGGCACGCCCATTCGACTCTTCTTTAGGAAGAAGGAGCAAAAGGATGCATAATCCGATTCTGCTGACCGCCATCTGCGCCGTGGTCTCGTTCTTTATCGGAGCGATTCCGTTTGGCCTGATCCTGGGACGCGTGTTCAACCACACGGACATCCGCAAGGCGGGCTCCGGCAACATCGGCACCACCAACGCCCTGCGCGTAGCCGGACCCAAGGTGGCCGCGCTCACGCTGTTGCTCGACTGCCTTAAGGGCGCCATCTGCGTCCTTATCGCCCGTCCGCTCATCGCGAGCGTGGGCTATGGCTTTCCGCCGAGCATTATGGCTCCCGGTGCTGCCGGCGATTGGATGCTCGGCGTCATCTGCCTGGCGGCCGTATGGGGCCACATCTTCTCGCCGTACCTCAACTTTCACGGCGGCAAGGGCATCGCGGTCGGTCTGGGCGTCATCCTCGCCTGGTACTGGCCCATTGGCCTGTCGCTGCTGGGCATGTTTATCGTGGCCGTCGCCATCACCAAGTTTGTGTCGGTTGGCTCGCTTGCCGCAGCCATCGGTCTTCCCATCGCCGCTTGTGCGGTCTTTCCGTACAGCAGCCTAGGACTTAAGTTTTGCATGGCGATGATCGGCATCACCGTGGTGTGGGCCCATCGAGCGAACATCAAAAAGCTCATGACCGGTAAGGAGTCCAAGCTCTCGTTTACCAAGCGCGTCACCGAGCCCGACGATAAGTAGGAGAGAGTCATGAATGTTGCGCTGATTGGCTCTGGCTCCTGGGGAACCGCTGTCGCCGGCCTTGCCGCCGCGCGAGCCGAGCGCGTGACCATGTGGGCCCATAGCGAGCAGACGGCCGCCGGCATTAACGGCAAGCATCGCAACCCGCGCTATTTGGTGGGATACGAGCTGCCGGACAACGTGGTAGCAACGACCGAGCTCGCCCAGGCGCTCGACGGTGCCGATGCGATCATCTTTGCCGTTCCCTCCACGCACTTGCGCGACGTGTGCCATCGGGCAGCGCCGTATATCGATGTCGAAACTCCGGTCCTGTGCCTCACCAAGGGCATCGAGCCCGAGTCCGGCCTGCTTATGAGCGAGGTCATTGCCAGCGAGATCGGCAACGACCGGCGCGTGGCGGCCCTCTCGGGCCCCAACCATGCCGAGGAGATTTGCCGCGGCGGGCTCTCTGCCGCCGTCATCGCCAGCGAGGATCCGCAGGTAGGGGAGACCTTTAAGGAGCTGCTGCTGTCCACGGCCTTCCGCATCTACCTGTCGCAGGATATGACCGGCGTCGAGGTATGCGGCGCCATGAAGAACGTTATCGCCATCGTGTGCGGCATCTCCGCCGGCTCGGGCGCGGGCGACAACACGCTTGCCCTCATCATGACGCGCGGCCTAGCCGAGATCAGCCGTTTAGTGCACGCCCGCGGCGGCCAGGCCATGACCTGCATGGGTCTTGCCGGCATGGGTGACCTCATTGCCACCTGTACCTCCGAGCATTCGCGCAACCGCACCTTTGGCTACGAGTTTGCCCACGGCGTCTCGCTCGACGAGTACCAGACGCGCACGCATATGGTGGTCGAGGGCGCCGTCGCGGCCCGCAGCGTCAGCGAGCTCGCCCGTTCACTGGGCGTAGACATTCCGCTCACCTTTGCCGTGGAGCAAACGCTCTATAACGGTGTTACTTTGGATAGGGCGCTCGAGATCCTTACCGACCGCGTCCCCTCTCAAGAGTTCTACGGACTCACCGACTAGCGCAGAAAGGCTACTACCATGGGTTCCATCAAAATCGCCCCTTCCGTCCTTTCGGCCGATATGGCCAACCTCAAGGGCGAGCTCGACAAGATCGCCGGCGCCGATTACGTCCACTTTGACGTTATGGACGGTCATTTTACCGGCAACCTCACCTTTGGCGTCGATATCCTCAAGGCCGTCAAGCGCTCCACCGACGTGCCGGTCGACGCGCACCTCATGGTGTCGAACCCCGACGAGACCGTCGATTGGTACGCCGATGCCGGTGCCGATATGATCACCGTGCACTACGAGGCCTCCACGCACCTGCACCGCACGCTCACGCATCTGCAGCAGCGCGGCGTCAAGGCCGGCGTGGTGCTCAACCCCGCCACGCCCGTCTGCGTGCTCGAAAGCATCATCGACGTTGTCGACATGGTGCTACTCATGAGCGTGAACCCCGGCTTTGGCGGCCAGAGCTTTATCCCGGGCACTCTGCCTAAGCTCCACGAGCTCAAGGCCATGTGCGAGCGTCACGGCGTGTCGCCCCTCATCGAGGTTGATGGCGGTATTTCTTCCAAGAACATCGCCGAGGTCGTCAAGGCTGGCGCAAATGTCCTGGTGGCCGGTTCCGCCGTATTTAAGTCCGAAGATCCCGCTGCCGAGGTTGCGCTGCTGCAGAAGCTGGGCAACGAGGCCGCACAGGAGGCATAAACCCTTATGACCGCAGGTCAAAACCGCATACCCGTGAATCTTGACTATGCCGCCTCGACGCCCATGCGCGCCGAGGCGCTCCTTGCGCAGCGCGAGTACGACGACAGCGAGCTTGCCGGCGTCAACCCCAACTCGCTTCATTCGCTCGGCCGCAAAGCCGCCGCACGCCTGGAAGTCGCCCGACGCGAGATCGCCCGCAGCTTTGGCGCGCGCGTCCGTCCGTCCGAGATCATTTTGACCAACGGCGGCACCGAGGCAAACCAGCTGGCGCTCCTTGGACTTGCCGAGGGCGCCCGTCAGCGCGATCGCAAGCGCGACCGCGTGATCGTTTCGGCGATCGAGCACGATTCGATCCTGGATAACCTACCGTTGCTGCGAGCCGCGGGTTTTACCGTCGACATGGTACAGCCCTGCCGTGCGGGCTACATTGAACCCGCCGCGCTAAGCGACTTGTTGGGCGACGACGTGGCGCTCGTGAGCATTATGGTCGCCAATAACGAGACCGGTGTGGTGCAGCCCATCCGCGAGCTTGCCGCCGCCGCGCACGCCGCGGGCGCCCTGTTCCATACCGACGCCATCCAGGGCTATCTGCATATTCCGCTCGATGTGTACGGGCTGGGCGTTGACGCCATGACCGTAGCCGCGCACAAGATTGGCGGCCCCGTGGCCTCCGGCGCGCTCTACCTTAAGAGCCGCACGCCGCTGCGCCCCCGCATCTTTGGTGGCGGACAGGAGGCCGGCCGTCGCGCCGGTACGCAGGACCTGCGCACGCAGTTGGCTTTTGCCGCTGCCGCCTCCGTGTTGTTGCCGAATGTTGCCCAGGAGCGCGCGATGCTGCAGACCTTGTCCGACAAGCTCTACGACACGCTTACGGCTCATCCGCGTATTCATGCCACGATGGGCGACTACGCGCAGGCCAATCGCCTGCCCGGCATGGTTTCGATCTACGTTGACGGCATGGACTCCGAGGAACTCATCATTAAGCTCGACGTCGCCGGCTTTGAGGTTTCGGCCGGCTCTGCCTGCTCGAGCGGCAGCATGGACCCAAGCCATGTGCTCAGTGCCATGGGCATTGGCCGCGAGCAGGCTCTTGGCGCCCTTCGCATCTCGTTCGATGACCGCGTAAACCCGGCCGACCTTGACGATTTTGCCCTGGCGCTGCTGTCGACCGTGGGTGCCGCATGATCGTCGCCGAACTCGAGCGTGCCCTGCTCGCACGCTATCCCAAAACGGACGCCGAGCCTTGGGACCATGTAGGCCTTTCCGTGGGCGACCCTGCCGCCGAGATTACCGGCGTGGCCTGCGCACTCGACGCGACCGAAGCCAACGTGCATCGCGCCCAGGAGGCCGGTGCCAACGTGTTGCTGACGCATCATCCTGTCTACATCAAGGCACCCGAGGCGTTTTGCCCGGCGGATGCGACGCGCCCCCAGTGCAGCGCAGCACTGTTTGAGGCCGCCCGCTGCGGCGTGAGCATTATTTCGCTCCATACCAATCTGGACCGCTCGCACGAGGCGCGTGCCTGCCTAAGTGAGCTGCTGGGCGCCGTGCCCGTGAGCTCGCTGGAGCACGCGGACGACCCCGAGGCGACCGGCCTGGGCGCGTTTGCAACGCTCAACGACCCGTGCACGCTGCGAGATCTTGCCGCCCGTGCTGCCACGGCCTTCGGAAGCGACCCGCGCGTATGGGGCGAGGCCGAACGCCCGTGCCGCACCGTCGCCATTCTGGGCGGCTCCCTCGGCGACTTTGGTGAGCTTGCCATCGCCGCCGGCGCGGATGTCATCCTGACCGGAGAAGCCGGGTACCACGTGGCACAGGACCTTGCTCTGCGCGGTCTGGGCGTCATCCTGCTCGGCCACGACCGCTCCGAGGAGCCGTTCGTGGATATCTTGATGAACTCTGCGGTTGACGCCGGGGTTGACCCCCGTCATGCGATTAAAATACTGAACCCTTGCCAATGGTGGACTGTGACAAAAGGAGAGAACTTATGAGCGCCGGCGCTACGCTACTCAAGCTGCAACAGATCGATTTGGAGCTCGCCCGCAACAAGAGCGAACTTGCCAATATGCCGGAGCTCAAGGAGCTCGCCTCAAAGCGCAAAACCTATGTAAAGCTTAAGTCCGAGATGACCAAGCTCTACGCCCAGCGCAAGGATCTGGACATTGAGCTCGACGATCTCAACACCACCGAGATCCAGACCAACAACGCCATCGAGGCCGCCAAGAAGCGCCACGTCGACGGCTCTGACTACCGCGAGGTCCAGGATCTGGAAAACGAGCTCGCCACCCTGGCCAAACGCCTGGACAAGATCGAGCACACCCGCAAGGACGTTGTCGTCGCCCATAAGGAAGCGCTTGACCGCGAGGCTCGCGCGCAGGCCATCATCGCCAAGTTCGAGGAGGGCGTAAAGGCCGATACCAAGGCCGCCCGTGCCAAGGCTACCGATCTGCAGGCTCAGATCGATGCCGCCACCAAGGAGCGCACCGCGCTTGCCGCCACGCTGCCGACCGACGTGCTCACCGATTACGAGCGTCTGCTCAAGCAGTTCCGCGGTCTGGCCGTCGAGACCATCAAGGGCAACATCCCCACGGTCTGCCACACTGCGCTGCAGGCGTCGTCCATGAGCGACCTCAACCACGACGGTAGCGAGATTACGCACTGCCCGTACTGCCACCGCCTGCTCGTGCTCCCCAGCAAGGAAGCCTAACGATGACGGCGGCACCCAACAATTCAATGCAACTTGAGGGAAAAACGATCCTGCTGGGCATTACCGGCGGGATCGCTGCCTATAAGTCGTGCAATATCGTGCGCCTGCTGCAAAAGCGCGGCGCACGCGTCAAGGTCGTCATGAGCGAGCATGCCACGGAGTTCGTGGGGCCGCTCACCTTCCGCGCGCTTACGGGTGAGCCGGTCGCTGTGGGCCTATTCGACGACCCCTCCGACCCCATCCACCATATCTCGCTGGCGCAGGAGCCCGATCTGGTGGTCGTGGCGCCCGCGACGGCCAATATCATCGCCAAGATGGCCAACGGCATCGCCGACGACCTCATCTCCACCACGCTGCTTGCCACGCCGCGCCCCATTGTGATCGCGCCGGCCATGAACAATGGCATGTGGAAGGCGCCGGCCACGCAGGCCAACATGGCCACGCTGCGCGAGCGCGGCGTCCACGTGGTGGGACCCGGCAGCGGCTACCTTGCCTGCGGCGATGTGGACACGGGGCGCATGAGCGAGCCCGAGGACATCGTCGAAGCCATCTGCGAGGTGCTCAACCCCGCACCTCAGGACCTGGCGGGCAAGCGCATCGTGATCACCGCCGGCCCTACGCACGAACCGATCGACCCCGTGCGCTTCATCGGCAACCGGTCATCGGGCAAGATGGGCATCGCCCTGGCGGGGGAGGCTGCTCGCCGCGGCGCTGCGGTCACGCTCGTGCTGGGACCGACACCGCTCGACGTTCCCCGTGGTGTGGAGTGTGTGCGCGTACAGACCGCCGCAGAAATGCTCCAGGCGGCGCTGAGCGCCTTCCAGACGGCAGACGCGGCTATTTGCGCCGCCGCCGTCGCCGACTACACACCTGCGGCGCCGGCGGACCATAAACTCAAAAAGGCTCACGAGCGTCTGGATCGAATCGAGCTCGTCGAGACCGTTGACATCTTGGCCGAGCTCTCACGCCAAAAGGGCGATCGCATCGTGATCGGCTTTGCGGCCGAGACCGATAACGTCGTGGAGTACGCCGATCGTAAATTGACCCGCAAGGGCTGCGATGCCATTATCGCCAACGATGTCTCACGCGCCGATTCGGGCTTTGGGACCGACACCAACAAGGCCTGGATCGTGAGTACAGCGGGCACGCAAGAACTTCCCGTACTAACAAAACCCCAGCTCGCAGATACAATTTTGGACTTGCTTCAAAATTTGTAAAAAAGTTCTTGCACAAGGACAAAGTTTCGGGTTAATATACTCCCTGTTGCGAGCGAGAGCAGAGCAACAAACAAAAGCTTCGGGACGTGGCGCAGCTTGGTAGCGCACTTGACTGGGGGTCAAGGGGTCGCTGGTTCGAATCCAGTCGTCCCGACCAGAAGTTTGCAGGTCAGGCACCTAGTGCCTGACCTTTTTTGTTTGAAGCAATTGCTTAATTTTGATTAATCATCAGGGTGCCAAAAATCTACCTACGCGATAATCGCCTTTTGCGGCTACTTGCGCGTTTTGCACGCGCTTGGGCCGATTTATTAACGCGTTATGATTCTACATACGCGCAGCAGGTACACGCCGAGAACGGGCAGCATTTATCGCGGCGATTTACACAGATATAGCGACTGAAACGAACAAGCGTGTCGCTATATTTATTCCAGTAGTTCACTTGATCGATGGACAAGTGGGCTGTCGCGACGAAACGCCGTGTGAGATGGACTCTATACGAGGACGCCGAAGAGATTATGGCGGGGGGAGTGCGGCTGGCACTCTGAGAGCCGCTGTATGACCCCATTTCTCCTCAACCCGATAACTATGCTTCAAGACGAGAATTGTTCGAGCAATCGCCAAAAGAAAGGCCCGCGCGGGGTCACGCGGGCCTGATGGCTAGGTGCAAATAGGGCTAGAAGCACCAGACGGGACAGACGCAACTCGAGTACGTCGCGCCGCTCGCGCCGGCGTTGTAGTTCGACGGATCGCCGTACCTGCCGACACTGAGGAAGCCCGCAGAGCCGCTCGGACTCACTGAACGCTCCCACCAATAGTCGCCAATCTGCAGACAGGCATTACCAGAATAGTTCGCCGTCACCTTGCCCTTGAAGGCCTCGTACTGGGTGCCCTCGGAGGAGGTCCAAGGATAGCTGGATGCCCAGAAGGATGTGGGGACAATCTCGGAGTAGCTGAGCAGGAACAGCTTGTCCACAGTCGGTGTCACAGCAGCATTCTTGTCTGTGCCTCCCACGTTATTCGTAAATTTCTTAACCGCTTTCACCTTGGACTGGAGTTCAGACGGCATCAAGCCCCAAATATAGCCGGAGTTCATCTCCTGGCGGAGCTCCGACTTCTCCCAGCCGCCAGCGTTAGTTGCCGTAGCGTTCATCCGGGAGTTGAAGATCATAGAAGTTGTGAGAAAGGTTAGTCCCGCCTTGCCCGATCCGTCGGCCAAATCGTCGTGGTTGATGCCGATGATTCGGTACTCGAGCGTCTTGCCGTCGTTGAGCTTCATCGAGAACTTCGTCCCTGCGTCCATCG
The DNA here is from genome assembly GCA_900556415.1 of uncultured Collinsella sp. GTDB lineage: Bacteria > Actinomycetota > Coriobacteriia > Coriobacteriales > Coriobacteriaceae > Collinsella. The sequence goes on along the minus strand of USOU01000006.1, from coordinate 34,983 downwards.
CGGCCTTCGCCTTGGCGTAGGCGGGCGACGCCTCGCCCTTGGCGGCGATGTCCTCGGCCACGGCCTTCTGCTCGTCGAGCGTCCAGTCCTTCGCGTCCTTGGCGATTGCCGCCTGGACGGTCGCTGAATCGGCCCCGGTTGAACCGCCGCCGGACGCGCCACCGCCCTCGGCGCCGCCGGTCGTCCCGCTGTTCACCGTGTTGCCGACCAGGTTGAACTGGTTTCGGATGGCCCCCGCCACGCCAGGCCCCGCGAACACGATCACAAGGCCGATGACGGCGATAATTAGGACGTACTCGATGATTCCTTGGCCTCGGAGATTGGCCGCCCTACGAGCGACCCCCCCCCGAGGCGAAATTGCCGCTGCATGCATATGCGACTCCCTTCGCTCAGGGTTTGTAGATACATCGCCGAGCGTAGGACTATTCCAAGTATTTGCGCAGGTCTTGCCGCAGCGGCAATCACGCTGAAAGGGTAGGGCGGTCAGTCGCGTCATCGTCCAGAATGGATTTGAGCGGTATCCGGTCCCAAAACGTATGCCGCCAGACACTAGGAAATCAAGTCATCGATGCCATGCAAATCGAGTGCCAAAACCTAGTGCCAAAACCTCCTCTTGCATTCCCATGAGAAAATCAAAAGACAAGGCAGGAGGCTGAAAAATGACACGATACGGTTATGCCCGTGTAAGTACGAAAGACCAGAAGCTTGACCGCCAAATCGAAGCGTTGGTGAACGCCGGCATTGCTTACGAACGCATCTACAAAGACAAGGAGACCGCCGCTCGCGAGGGCGACCGCGCACAGCAAAAAAGTTGTTCAAGAAAATGAAGCGCGGTGATGAAGTGGTGGTCGAAAGCTGGGAACGGCTGTCGAAGTCGACCAGACAACTGCTCAACTATGACCTGATGTTCCGCAACCTAGGGGTCAAGCTAACCTCTCTGAAGCGGCCCGTAGACTTGGACACGGCATTCGCCTCAGAAAAAACCCTCCAATTGGGCGTGAAGCCACCTTTTACTCGTCATTGAAGGTAGACGAGACTACTTATTGGGTGTGTAGCAAGTGGATGCCCAATCAAAAAGCCCGGCTCACCCGCTTTGTCAACAAACTATCAGAGAAAGCGGGTGAATGACGCCCCCTCCTTCATGTTAGGAATATCGCTCTCAGCGAGAGCGAGGCTATTGCGCGGCATGCGATGCGGGCGCAATCGATCTCATGTGCACCGTCGGCGTTGAAATGACGGTCGCCGACTAGAGGCCAGAAAGAGGGGCAGAGCTGAGGATTTGAAGATCGAGGCATGGGACTAGAAGGGAGCTCGGAATTCGCGGGCCAGGATCCGAACATCGACCCGCGCGCTTGGCGATTCTTACCAGTTCAGACGGTTTGCAGGCTATTCGCGCTGCGGGAGAGACTCGCGCCACTGCAGCAATGCGCTCAACATAGTGGGCTTGTCTTGCACGAACTGCTCACGCTTCACACCGCGGCGCGGCTCAAAGCGAATGTCGTAACCCCTGTTGTCCAGGTACACGACATAGCTTTCGGGGGTGCCGGGCAGGTTCAGCGCTGCATGGCGCGTGCTGCCAATGCGCTGCGGCGCTTCCATAAGAGACTCGTTGGGCAGCTGACCGCCGTATACCTCCTCTAGTGCGCGGAAGCGGCGCCTAAATCTCAGGTAACCGTGGCAGCCCTCGTCTGCATGCCCGGCACAACAGGTCTGCGTTTCATAACCCTTATCGTTCAGCATGCGCACGTGGGGCTGCAGCTCGTGGTCGATCGCTACCAGGTGATCAGGGCGCTTGCCGCATTCGCATTCGCCCAAGGGCTTAAAGCACTTCGGGCACACGAACAGCATGCACTTCATGGTTTGCTCGGGCGTGAGCTCCCTGATTCCCAGGGCTGCGATTTCTGCCGCAGGGGCTTCGGGCTGCACGCAGGGGCAGCCGCTTGCGCGCAGAATTGCGTCGATGCGAGCCACGGTGGTGCGCTCCATTTTCAGGGCGATGGCTTCGTCGCGCATCGCGCCAAACGCTTCGATGTCTTTCGTAACTGCAGAAAGCGGGGTTCGCCGAGAGATGTACACGAATGCGTTCTTTTCCCTCGCAGCGGGTTCGCCCTCAATCTTCACCGTGACGCCGGCTTTTGCATAGGTGCCGTACTGCACGCCATTCGCTTTGTCCAGCGTCTGGACCTCGCCCCGCGTGAGACCATGCCACAGCACGCCTTCCACAAACGATCCTTCCATGCGCATGATGGTGGGACGGCCCTTCGCGTCGCACGCCAGCGTGTAGCCATAGAGCTTCGCCTTGGTTGCATAAACATGGTGACCGCCCTCGAGCTTTTTGGCAATGCGGTCATGGCTGATGTCAAAGCCATATGCGAAGTACGGGGTTTCCGCATACTCGCGGGTGTCGGCGGAGTGTTCGCGCGCGCTGAACACCGGGACAGAGGGACGATTAAAGTTGTGCACGTCAAACTCAGGCAGGCTGTTGCACCAGCCGAGCAGGGTGCGCAGCAGGGCCTTGCGCTGCTTTTCGAACTCATCCAGCGTAAGGGAGTAACTAAGGTCTGCCTGCAGCGCAGGGTCGCTGCTGCGCACTGCGCGGAACCCTTCGGGGACGTCAATCTTGTAACCGAACTCGCCTGGAATCTTGATTGCCAAGTAGATGCGGTGCGACCCGCAGAAGGTGGCCTCACTCGCTTCCATCACCTGGTAGCGCTTAGAGCGCAGGATGCGTCCATGCTGCTGAAGGCCACGGGGGAAACGGCGTGCGTAGTAACCGGTGTAACGGCATGTGCAATCGGCGATCTGGTGACCTTCACCGCACACGAAGTCGGCGTATTCGCGTGCAGCGGGGAGGTCGATCTTGGCTGCGCCATACGCCGCCGACTCTTCTTGCGCGCGCAAGCGGTCCAGGCTGTCGGCGCGCATGTCGGACATCTGCGCCAAGGTTGCCTCATCAAGCTGCATCACGCGGCCGGCTTCGACCACGCGGTCGATGTAATCGTACTTTTCGGTGTACCTGCGCAGCGGGGTGCGCTCAGAGATGTAGACCATCGCCTCAAGGGTTGCGGGAACCACATCGCCTTCGCGCCCAACGGTCACCGTTTCCTTGCGGTAACAACCAGATGCAATGCCTTCGTAGCGGTCGAGAGACGCCACGTGAGAGCTATCGAGCGCCCACAGCGCGCCTTGCACATGCGACCCCTCGCGCTTGGTGATGGTGAGGTATCCGGCGGTGTCGAACGCCAGTTCATAGCCGTTCAGGGTCGCTTTGCCCAGCAGCACCGCGCCGGGGCAGCGGGTTTCAACTTGATGGATATCAAGGTTGCTACCGTACGCGAAGTTGATGATCGAGGGTGCAGTCTCGGGGTGACGGGCTGAGGCGTTGTTGCGCTTCTCGTTGTACTTCATGGTTCACGCCTTTCGGTGTTGTGATGGGCTTCGGTCGCTCGAGCTGATTGCAGCATACAGTCTGAGGCCGAAAAGGCGTGAAAACCTGAGATTGTCATTTTAAGAAATAGAACGAAAAGGACGGCCATGCACGAAATCGCGCAGGCAGAAAGCGCTGTTCGAGGCGCATCCTGCGAAAGGATACCCGTTCAGAAGGGTTGTTGCCAGTTTTTATCGATTCGATTTTTTACGAGCGCACGAAGAGGTTGCGTTTAGAAAAACGCAAGGGCGGCTGTTTTGCCTGTAAGCAAACATGAAATCGGCCGCAGCGGTACCGCCTGGGAGGGCGGACGAGGGACTTGGCCGCAACCTAATCCCCGGGTGCGGCTGCTACGCTCACTACTTGAGAATCGTAGACCGCCCAGTATGTTCCATCCAAGAGTCGCAACACGAAACAGCGGTCATCTTTGCCTATTTCGGCGGCGTTTACGCATTTCTGAAGATCGGCGTGGCGCGCGTAGCGGCCGACGAGCTTATCTCCATTTACAAGCACGACTTTAAGGTCGAGGCCCATCTTCTCGTACATGACAATGCGATCTAAAACGGACACCTCGCTTGAGTCGAAGTCGGGCCTTTGCCCACCGCGGCGAATCCCTCGTTCAGTCAATGCCCTGTCGATCCCGCCCTTTGCGTAGTCGCTCAGCTGGGAATAGATTCTGCCAGCGAGATCATCGGCCAAGACGCGCTCTGGGTCCCCGCCTGACCGTTCCGCTCGAAACTCGCCTAATGCCGACAGCATCAGGTACACCTCATGCAATCGCAGCGGCAGGAAGATCGGGTGAGCCGTCGACTTCAGGCCGCCGCGGCTTGTCGGCTCGGCCTTGATGTAGGAGTCGCCAAAACGCACGCCGCCTGCCAGGGCGCTCAGGCGTTTTTGCACCGCCGTGCGCGAGCAGCCCAGGTACGCGGCGATCGCTTGCTGGGTCATTCCCTTATGCGCCGCTTTGAGCAGCATGAGATTTGCCTCGTCCGTGCCTATGAACGATTTGTCCAAGTTGTAGTGGCGCTTTTTCAGGGCGCCGCCAATCTCGTTGCCCTTTTCGAACAGCTCGTGCACGCTCAGGAACAATTCATGGCGACCGTTGCTTTGGGGGCCTTCCTCTGAGTTGGCATAATCTGCCAGCGCCTTGCAAAACGAGCGATAGTTTTCGTCGGTGACGAAAATGGGCCACTGCATGTTGTGAAAGCGTGTGCCTTCACGTGTGTCGGCGAATTTCGCATACGCAGACTCAGGATCGCAACCGACCCTTTCCGCAATTTCCGCAACTCTCATGCCAATCCCTTCCGCAACCCAATCACACGCACGAAAAACCTATCAAGCCAGAAGATTGATGTGGCAAAAAAGAAGAAGAGGCATTACACCCCTCCTTCCGGACAGCCTGTATCCCGGTTCCCTGCCTGCCAGTTCGCCCTCCCCGAAACCCTCGGGGCGCTATGGGGTCGAGCCCCTCCGCATGGAAAATTCTATCGCGGCCATGCCCGCTATGCGTGTCACGCACACCACGCCAAACGTCAGGTTTACCAGCCGGGACTGAGCCCTCTTTCGAGAGCAGGGTTATATTAGCATCTACAAACTCGAAAAACCCTGCCGCATTTGAGGAGTACCAAGAAAAAGGTCTACACCTTGAATATCAACCTCATCCGAACACCTCCCGCATTCATCCGAACAAGTACGGATGAATGCGGGAATCCGATACCCTGGGGGCCGGATCGGCCGAGCCACTGGGCACAAGCGGGACACGGTCCAGAGGATGCCGGGGCGCGGGGTCCCGTGCGGGGAGATCGCGAGGGAGCCGGGCAGGTCGCCCTAGACGGTGAGCGCAGAGATACCGTCGCGCCCACCCACGAAAAGAGGGTTCCCTCGCAGGCGCCGCATCCGCACGCCCCCGCAAAGAAACCCTCGCACTCGCATCTCTACCTGCGAACCCGCACGTGCCCTCGCGCACGCGCCGCGGCAGCCGCTAGTCGCGGTAGAACGAGCCCATGTAGCGGATGTACTCGTCCTCGGTGTGGTTGGCCTTCCAGTCGTGGACGGAGTCCTTGTTGCGCTGGCCGGCGATGACGGAGAGCTCCTTACCCAGCTTCTCAAAGGCCTCGTCGACGCACTCCTCGGGGGTGAGGGCGATCTTCATGACGGCCTCGCCCTGCGGGCCGCCGGGGAGGTTGGACAGCAGGCTGGGGGTTAGGGTGGTGCCGAGGGTGATGACCTCGACGTCGACACCGGTGCCCTCGCACTCGCAGGCCACGGCCTCGGTCATCTTGAGGATGAAGGCCTTGCCCGCGCCGTACTGGCCGTTCCAGGGGCTGGAGCTGATGCCGGTCATCGACGAGACGTTGATCACGGCGCCGCGGTCCTGGGTGGCAAAGATCCGCATGTAGTGGTGGAAGCACTTGAGGAAGGTCACGACGTTGACGTTGATCATGGCCTCGTGCTTCTCCCAGGGGGTGTCCTGAATCTTGCCGAAGCTGTGCAGGCAGGCAACGTAGCTCATGAAGCCCATGTCCAGGCCCTCGGTCGCGGCGAAGACGGTCTCGGCCGCGCCGGGCTGGCTAAAGTCGGCGCGCACGACCTTGGTCTCCACGCCGTAGGTCTCGCGGATCTCGCCGGCGAGCACGTTCAGCTTCTCCTCGCGACGGCCGACCATGACGACATTCATGCCGCCGGCGGCGATCTTCTCGCAGAACGCCTTGCCGACGCCCTCGGTCGCGCCCAGGATCAGGCCCCACTCACCGTACTTCTCCCTCAGGTTCATGCTGCATCCTCTCTCTCGATGCCCATGCGGGCACATCTCCTTTAGCGTGCGGCCGCACAGCCGCACACGGTGCACCATTATGCGCTGAACAAGAGGGGAGCGTGTTCACGACTTTGCGAACGAGCCCGTAACAACGATGAACGGTGTCGGTCTATCACCGCGAAGAAACCCTTGCGGCATCGAGAGAGGAGGTGCTGGCAGGTGGAACCAAAAGGTGAACGCCGCCATCTCTAGCTCCACCTTATCGGGTTTCCCGTCGCAAGCGATGCTTCAAAGAGCTTGCGCAGCGAAACGTTGGCGAAGGTCCAGGACCACGCTTTGCTGCTGCCCACTGTGACTCGGCCCTCGGCTCTGCGTAGAACCCGAAGCCGCTTTTGCAGTCGATGCGATTGACCCCGTCGAGGTCGGTGAGGGTGTAGCTTTCGCCCTCTCCATCCTGGCTCGAGCGTCCCTTGCGCTCGAAAGCAAAGTGACTTGACGCGAAGAGCACCTCACCAGCGCCGTTATTTTTTGGCATCTTTGGGGGCTGATGTACACAAATGCGACTCCACGTGCCGACCAGCAACGTCCTCCACATGTCTGGACTCTCTATGCTTGCGCTGGATAGACATCGCCGGAACGGGTATAGTATCGAAAGTTTTGTCGTTTACCAGCGGGGGAGTCCTGTGGGCATCAAAAAGAAGATCAAAAAGGAGCTTATCGGCACTTCCGATTACCCGTCGAATAAGATCTTCACGATCTCCAATTTCATTACCTTTACGCGCCTGGTCCTCACGCTCGTTTTTCTGTACCTGTTTGTGACGGACAACAACCGCGTCATCGCCATCGTGATCTATGCCATCGCCGCCTCCACCGACTGGATGGACGGACAGATTGCCCGCATGACCAAGACGGTCTCGTGGCTCGGTAAAGTCATGGACCCCATCTGCGACCGCGCCCTCTTGTTTACGGGCGTTCTGGGTCTGGTGGTACGCGGCGAGCTGCCCATCTGGGTCTGCGTACTCATCATCGGTCGCGATATCTATCTGGGTATCGGCTCGCTCATCGTGCGCCATTACCACCCTCGCCCCATCGACGTCGTCTTTCCCGGCAAAATCGCCACGGCGCTGCTCATGACCGGCTTTTCATTCATGTTGTTGGGCATCCCCGTCATCGATGGCTGGAACCTGCTGCCCTCCACGTTTACGGCGTTTCCAGGTCTTAACGGGAGCTCGGTGCCGCTCGGCATCTTCTTTGTCTACGGTGGCGTGATCTTCTCCATGCTCACTGCCGTCATTTACTCCGTTAAGGGCGGAATGGCCATTAAACAGGCCGTCGCGCATCCAGAGGACGAGGACATCGACTTTCTCAACCCCGAAATCGAAGACTGATTCATTGGGGTATGATTACGTACAGTTCATTCTTTGCGGCATGTCCGCGTTAAGTTAGGGGTTGTCATGGACAACATGGTTAACAATATGCCTCAGAACGATAAGACCGCGGACGCTACCTGCGTTTTCCGCGTTCCTTCGAGCGATGTCACCGTTCCCGACCTTATGGCCAACGTGCGCATCACCGCCCCCGTTCTATCCATTGTCAAGGGTCCGCAGACCGGTGCCGCCTTTGAGCTCGAGGATGACTGCACCACGATCGGCCGCGATCCGGCAAATGGTATCTTCCTCAACGATATGACGGTATCTCGCAGCCATGCACGCATTATTCGCGAGGGGCTGGGCGCTCGTATCGAGGATCTTGGCTCGCTCAACGGCACCTGGGTCGACGGCGCCATCGTTAACAGCGCTCCGCTGCACGACGGTTCTTCCGTTCAGATCGGTACGTTCACGCTCATCTACCACGAGAGCACGCCGGAGCGCATCGAAACCGGTGAGTAGGTAATGGCCGAACGCAACTATCTGAGTATCGGCCAAGTCGTCAACCTACTTCGAGGCGCATACCCCGATCTTTCGAACTCAAAAATCAGATTTTTAGAAGATGAGGGGCTCATTACCCCTCATCGTACGCCCAAGGGTTACCGTCAGTACTCTAAGGAGGACGTTGATCGTCTGGAGGTCATCCTGCATCTGCAGAAGACCCGCTACATGCCGCTCAACGTTATCAAACAGCGCCTGGAAAATGCCACCGACTTGTCCACGCTCGCCTATGAGGTTGGCTTGCTGTCCGATGTACCACTCAAGACGGAACCCAAAGAGACCAAGCAAAAGCTGCACCCCATCGAGACGATCCCCGACATGTTGGGCGTCGATATCTCGTTTATCCGTTCTTTGGCCGAAAACGACCTCATTCGCATCATCAAGAGCCCGCAGAACCGCGAACTTGTCGATGGCCGAGATTTCCCGATTATCCGTTACTGCTCGGAGCTGTCGCGTTTTCACATCGAGCCGCGCAACCTGCGTCAGTATGTGTCGTCGGCCAACCGTGAGTCCTCGATGTTTGAGCAGGTGCTCGTGAGCATGCTCGGCATGGATACCTCGGATGACGAGCGCGACGCCAAGCTCGAGCGCGCGTTTAAGAAGCTGCACGACCTCACAGAGGGCGTCCACACCGCACTACTCAAGAACCGTGTCTTCGAGTCACTCAACGCTGTGGTCGAGGATGCCGATATCGATGCGCTCGACGAGGAGATAGCACGCTCCGAATCAACGAAGGCCAAAAGCGAAGAAGCCGGCAGCTCTACGGTCGCTGTACGCGAGGAATCGATCGTGCAGCCGCTTAAGGTCGTTATGCCTTTGCATTCTGGAACCACCACCGCGGGTAAATAACCGCCGCAACCAACCCGGCAATCCATGAAAGGTCACGCAATGTACGACTTCGAATCTCATATCGTCGACATCCCCGACTATCCCGAACCCGGAGTCGTATTTAAGGACATCACGCCGCTCTTTGGCAATCCCGAGGCTCTGAAGGCCATGGTCGATGCCCTAGCCGAGCATTTTGCCGGCATGTGTATCACTAAGGTCGTCGGCCCCGAGGCTCGTGGCTTTATGGTGGGCGTGCCCGTGGCCGTCGCCCTGGGCGCCGGCTTTGTTCCCGCACGTAAGCCGGGTAAACTCCCTCGTAAAACGGTGAGCGCAAGCTACGAACTCGAGTACGGAACGGATTCCATCGAGATTCACGCCGACGCTATCAGCTCTAAAGATACCGTGTTGATTCTGGACGACTTGGTCGCGACGGGCGGAACCGTCGAGGCAACAGGTAAACTGGTGCGAGATATGGGCGCAAAGCTCGTGGGCTACGGTTGTATCCTTGAGCTTGCGTTTCTCAACCCGCGCGATAGGCTCACGTCGTCTGACGACGATGTTGAGCTCTTTAGCCTGGTGACGGTAGACTAGCCGTTACCCCTAGTATTGGAAAGGAAGCTTCATGCGCACAGCAAACACGCACAGAAACATGGCACGCTGCGCTGCTACGGCAACCCTCGCTTGTGTTTTGGGCCTGGGCCTCTCGGCTCCGGCCTACGCCGATACCGCATCCGATCTTGCCGCTGCCCGTACCAAGCTCGAGCAGATTGGCACCCAAACCCAGCAAATTCATGAAGAACTCTCCGCACAGACGCAGGAACTTGATCAGACTGCCGGCGAAATTACGCAAAAGCAGCAAGATATTGCCGAAGGCCAGGCAAAGCTTTCGAGCTACGTTGCCGGTGAGTACAAGACCGGCGGCCTGAGTCTCCTTCAGGTTCTGACGGGCGTCGACGATCTGGGCGACATGCTCAACCGTCTGTTCTACTACGGCAAGGTTTCCGACAAGCAGGCCCAGACCATTAAGGAGGTCAAGGACCTTAAGCAGCAGCTCACCGATAAGCAGGCCGAGCAGGAGAAGAACGTCGCCGCGACGCAGAAGAAGGTCGATGAGCTCAATGCCCAGCAGGCTGAGGCTCAGAGCGTCGTGAACTCCCTGGATTCGCAATTGCAGGCCGAGCTCGCGGCCGAGGCCGAGGCCAACGCCGCGCTGCAGGCTGGCATAAATGCCAGCACCGCCGAAAAGGCCACGGTGAGCAACGACACCGCCGGTACGACCGAGAACACCAACAATGGTGGCGGCGCTTCCAACAATGGCGGCGGCAACACGCCCGCGCCTGCTCCCGCTCCTGCTCCCACGCCGCAGCCCGTGACGCCCGCTCCGGCTCCGACGCCTTCCGCACCGAGCCAGTCCGTTGACGGCGGTTCCGTTGTTTCGCGTGCCTACAGCAAGCTCGGTTATGCGTATTCCTGGGGCGGTATTGGACCGAACAGCTTTGACTGCTCCGGCTTTGTAAGCTACTGCCTCACTGGCCGTTATTGCCGCCTGGGAACCACGGGCACCTTCATGGGATGGACCCGCGTATCCGATCCCCAGCCTGGCGATGTCGTGGTTAACTCTTACCACACCGGCATCTACATTGGTAACGGCCAGATGATCCATGCTTCCGACTACAGCACGGGCGTTATCATCAGCTCCGTTGCCGCCGGCATGAACAACAACTACATTTTCGTTCGCTACTAAGTGTAGTAGCTAAGCAAACGAAGGTGGACCTCGCATCCTTGGGGAGCGAGGTCCATTGTTTTATCGCGGCAGCCCGTTTTGCGTGTAAGCAACAATCTAGTTTTGAATACTAGATATACACAGCATCTGTCGAAAAGATAGCTATAATTGTTGAGGAGCAACTAGAAAGGACCCTCAATGAGCTGGGCACTCATCTCAGATTCGAGCTGCAATCTTCGTGATTGGCAACCGACTGCATCCCATACCACCTTTGCATTCGCACCCCTCAAAATCCGAGTAGGGGAGCGCGAATTTGTCGACGACCTCTCGCTCGATGTTCACGAGCTTAATGTTGCCATTCAGTCGGAAGCTAGCGCATCATCGAGCGCCTGTCCAAGCGTAGGGGAGTGGGCTGGGCTCTTTAAGCTCGCCGACAAGACGATCTGCATGCCAATCTCGGAGGGTGTCTCTGGAAGCTATAACGCTGCCGCTACGGCACGCGATATGGTACTTGCCGAGGAGCCCAATCGTCAGATTCACCTGGTCAATTCGCGGGCAGCGGGCGGCAAGATGGACCTGATCTTCTTGCTGTTTGATCGATATCTTGCAAGTAACCCGGACGTTTCCTTTGAGGACGCCTGCGCTTACTTCGATAGCCTCGAGCAAAACAGCAAGATCCTCTTTAGCCTGTGCAATTACGAGAACCTGGCAAAGGCCGGACGCATTCCTAAGGCAGCCGGCGTCATCGCCAACAAGCTCAATATCCGCATTTTGGGAACGGCGAGTGAGGAAGGCGAGATTAAACTCGTCGGCCATACGCGTGGCGCGAAAAAGATGCTCTCCAAGATTATCGACACCATGGAGGCCGAGGGTTTCACCGGCGGCGAAGTCATCATCGATCACGTTGAGAACGAAGCTGGAGCCCAGGCGCTTGCCGACCGCATTGTCGAGCACTGGCCCGGCTCCAAGACGATTATCATGCCCTGCAACGGTCTGGATTCCTATTATGCCGAGATGCACGGCCTCATCATCGGCTACGGCATGGGCGTAGCTTCGGGCCGATAATGTCAAATTAAACAAACACGCGGGCGGGATAAGGGGCCAGTGGCTCTTTATCCCGCCCGTCTTATACCTCGGTTAGCTATTAAACCCATTGAACTTGAGGTAGCTCATCAGATACGCCTTCGAAACAAAGGACGAAACTGCGCTGCGCACAAGCAGCGACTCACGCGTAACCTGATGTGCCGTATCGGGAACCGGCGTCTGCTCGACGGAAAATGCCGCTCGAATCGATGCCTCGAGCTGATCGACCACATAATCGAAAGCGGTCGGCGCATCGTAGCTCAAACGCTGAATGTTAAAGAGCGCCTGGACTGCCGCGATGGGAAGCACCTGCTTAAAGATGCAGATGGCAATCAAGCGCGCGATCTGCTCACGACCATACTGCTTTTTAACGGGAGCAGGAACGAGGCCGACCTTCACATAGTTATTGATCATCGACGGCGTTATAACAGGCTGCTCCACGCAAATGGAAAGCGGCTCCATCCAGAGTGCGACATACTCAATGACCTGATCACGGTAGAGCGTCACATTCGGCAGTTGGTCATAACGCGGAAGGCTCAACGTGTTGAGCTTACGCACCGTATCGGACTGGATAAATGCATCGGGTAGCACCGTTGGTTGAATATCCTCAGGCTTAATGCTGACCGATGTATCTGACATTGGGATAACGTGTTTAGCGTGGTTCATAAGAGGCCTCCGTTCGTATCTATTTTCTATTCTAGATGATGTAGTTTTGCATACCACGTAAGAACGACCATTCATATAGCTCTTACGAAGAGAAACTCAAAATCAATATAAAAACGTCCCCGGATCTAAAGCACTTGCTCATCGATCCAGGGACGTATATCAACCAAATAGAACAACCTTACATAAGATATATTATCGTACTTATCCGCGTAGGAAAGCGTATGCGCTGGTAGCCGCTATGGCTCCGTCCGAAACGGCGGTCACAACTTGGCGCAAACGCTTGGAGCGGATATCGCCGGCAGCAAATAGACCAGGTGTACGGGTGGCCATCGTATCGTCGGTGAGGATGCCGCCATCAGACGCCAGATCGACCAGATGGTCGACAAGCTCGGTATGGGGCTGCGTGCCGGTAAAGACAAAGATGCCAAACGAACCGGGGTCAAAGGTCTCGGCGTACGTTTCACCCGTAGCGTTGTCCTTAAAGGTAATCGTCGTGGGCATTGTCTCACCCGAAAGCTCGACAATACTAGTTTGGTACCTAACTGAAATATTATCCTTCGCGAGCACCTTTTTCACCACGCCGTCGGGCGCACGGAACCGATCGCGACGCAGAACGATGGTGACGGAACGGGCAATATCAGATAGAAACAGAGCTTCCTCGCAAGCCGCATTGCCGCCACCGATAACAAACACGCGCTTCCCGCGGAAGAACATACCGTCACACGTTGCGCAATACGAAACGCCACGACCGCGATAGGTATCCTCCCCGACAAAACCGGCGGGACGCGGCGTAGCGCCCATGCACGCGATAACGCTCTTGGCTTCTGTGTCGCCTCTATCGTGATGGATGATAAACTTCGCGGCGCCGGCATCGTAGTCGATGCCCGTCACCATGCTCCATTCCACCTGGGCGCCAAGACCTTCCGCATGCTGCTGAAAACGTTCACCGAGCTCGGCGCCGCTCAGCAATGGAATACCGGGAAAATTCTCAATCTCGTTAGTCGTGGCAATCTGTCCGCCGGACATGCCCTGCTCAAAGACCATGGTTGTAAGGTTGGCGCGGGCAGCATAAATAGCTGCCGAATATCCCGCGGGACCGCCGCCGATAATTGCAACATCGATCGGATGATCGGAAGTCATGAATGCTCCTCTCGTCGAAACGAATACGCTCATTGCGCTCGTACCCAAATTTGAGTAAACATGACACCCGCGCACTACCCTATTACGAAGCGATTAATTTCTATAAACGCCTCTGATAAACGGCGCCCAAGCTAGACAGCTGTATCTAGCTAGGCAATGCCGCTTGAGCCGAAACCGCCGGCCCCTCGATCGGTTTGATCGAGCTCTTCTACTTCTACGAGGTTGACCGTGGGGACTTCCTGGATGACGAGCTGAGCGATACGGTCACCCTTGTTGATCTGGATATCGTTGGCGGGATCTAGGTTGATGAGGATAACTTTGAGCTCTCCTCGGTAGTGCGCATCGATGAGGCCCGGTGTATTGACTATAGACAGTCCCTGCTTAATGGCCAGACCGCTACGGGGCTGGACAAAGCCGGCATAGCCATCAGGCAGTGCGATGGCTATGCCCGTGGAGACCAAACGGCGTTCGAAGGGCTTAAGGATGCAATCTTCGTTGGCGCGGAGGTCAAGGCCGGCATCCGTGGGATGAGCATACTTAGGAAGCTCGACCGAGGGATCGAAACGCTTGATGTTGACCGTAATGTTGGACATGAAATCACCTTAGCTTGTCGAGCTCTTGCAGAAACTCATCGACGTCTTTGAAGTCACGATAGACCGAGGCGAAACGGATATAGGCAACCTTATCGATCCTAGCGAGGCGCTTCAGAACCATATCGCCCAGCTCATGCGAGGTCACAGCCGTCAGCGTACGCGAGCGAAGCTCGACTTCGATATCGTCAATAATCTCATTGAGCTTTTTGGTGTCGATGTCGCGTTTGATGGTGGCACGCATCAGGCCGACCAGCAACTTATTACGATCGAAGCGCTGCTTAGAGCCATCGGACTTGATGACCTCAATCGGATCTTCGCAACGTTCGAAGGTTGTAAATCGGTAGTTGCACGAGCAACATTCACGACGCCGTTTAATCGTATTGTTTGATTCCTGCATACGGGAATCGACAACGCGGGTGTGTGCCTTGCCGCATTTGGGACAGCGCATGGTACCTCCTTTAAAACGATTACAAGGGTACCATGCGCGGCACGATAATAATTACGGACGAGCAGGAACCTTAAGAACGGCACCTGCATCGAGCGAACCACGCTCCAGGTGATTAACGCTGCGGATCATATCGGAAGTCTCCTGCGTGGTAAGACCCTCAACCGGATGCTCTTCGGCAAGGGACCACAGGGATTCACCCGTATGCACGCGCACCGTCTCGTACGTGACGTTGGAAACGGAATCCACATAGGCGGCATGACGGGCGGTAAACACCGTCGTTGCGAGCACGAAGAACAGCGCAAACGCGACTGCAAAAGCAACGATCGTCGAAGCCTTCAGGGCAACAGGAGCCGCAGCCGCAGCCGCTACCGTATGCTGAGCGCGATTGGGCATTGCCGCAACGGGCTGAAAACGGGAGCGGCCGCCCTTAACGACGGTAAACGCAGGCTCAGCAGGCGTCTCGAGCTTAAGGGCAAGGTTACCCTGGACCAAATTCGTTGCGTTCATCATGTTCTCCTCTCGCGTGTTTTGCTGAGAACAGTTTTAACAAGCCGCACGGACAAAAAAGTCTAGCGCGGGAACGAGTGTTCGGTTATTATTATCTTCGAACAGTTGTTCCTGTCAAGCAAAAACCGAACATTTGTTTGACGTCGGAAGAGAGGATCCCCTGATGGCTCGCAAAATTACCAAGCGTCAGCAGCAGATTTACGACTTCATCAAGGAATACCAGCAGGAAAAGGGTTATCCGCCCAGCGTACGCGAAATGGCTTCGGCTGTGGGCCTGTCCTCCCCTAGCACGGTACACGCGCATCTCTCCGCCCTAGAAGCGCGCGGGCTGCTCAAGCGCGATGCAACCAAGCCGCGCGCCTTGGAGCTCTTCGATGAGGACGGTTCCTCCGTCTCGATTTCCAAATCCGACGAACCCACCGCACCTCGCGGAACAGTCTCGCTGCCGCTCGTAGGCCGCGTCGCAGCCGGGATCCCCATTCTGGCAGAACAGAATATCGAGGATACCTTTACCATTCCGACTGAAATCGCCACCGATCAGGGATCTTTTATCCTTGAGGTGCATGGGAACTCGATGATTAACGTCGGCATCTACAATGGCGATTACATCATTGTGCGAGAGCAGAAGAGCGCCATGAACGGTGAGATTGTCGTGGCAATGATTGATGGTTCGGCAACCGTTAAGACATTCTATAAGGAGCAGGGACGTGTACGCCTGCAGCCCGAGAACGACACCATGGAGCCCATCTATGCAACGAACCCCGTCATTCTGGGTAAGGTTGTCGGATTAATGCGCCGATTCTCGTAATGCAAAACCGCATCACCATCTTTGATACCGTCCGCGGGTTTACGATGCTTTCGATGGCAGGTTTTCACGCCTGCTATGACTTGGCTTACCTCTATGGCTGGAACATGCCTTGGTTTACGCAGGGCATGTTCCAGGATATCTGGCGCGCCAGTATTAGCTGGGTCTTTTTGTTCATCGCAGGATGGATGTGCACCCTTTCGCGCAACAATATCAAACGTGCCACCAAATACGCCTTGGCAGCAATCGTCGTCTGGTTGGCAACAACACTTGTCTCAGTCGACGATTCGGTAAACTTTGGCATCATCTACTGCATGGCCGCATGTACCGGCATCGTGGCGTTGGCCGATCCCGTCCTTAAGAAGATATCGACGAGATGGGGCATGTCCCTATGCCTTGTGTTGTTCGCCCTCACCTGGAGCATCCCCAAAACGGTCTACCCAATCCCCTACCTTGCGTGGCTGGGATTTCCGAGCCCTTTGTTTGTCTCGGGTGATTACTACCCCATCATCCCGTTTATCTTTATGTATCTCGCAGGATACTTCACCGCACTCAGAGTGCAAGGAATCGATAAACCCGTCCCAAGCTGGGCCTACGCCAACCCCTTACCAGCGCTGGCCGATCTGGGGCGTCATGCACTCCCCTTTTATTTGCTACACCAGCCCGTCATTCTGGGCGTTTTGGAGCTTTTTTACTCCGTGCGATAACGCTCGAGTCGAGGCGCAATGCGAGCAGGCAGTTTTGCAACGATGCGAACGCCGTCCTCGAGATATTCTTCATGCAAAAGGGTTCCCTGCTCGTGTACAAGCGTGATAAGAGCTCCTTCGCGATACGGAATGTCGGCCGAAAGCAAAACATCCGTTGCCGCTGCCTCGCGAGCAATACGATCGACTAAGGCGTCGAGCCCCTCACCGGTCTCGGCAGAGAACAAGACCGCCTCGGAATAACGGCGTCTAAAACTCAGACGGTCTACGCTATCGAGCAAATCGATTTTATTGA
Organism: uncultured Collinsella sp.; assembly: GCA_900556415.1. GTDB lineage: Bacteria > Actinomycetota > Coriobacteriia > Coriobacteriales > Coriobacteriaceae > Collinsella. The sequence goes on along the minus strand of USOU01000006.1, from coordinate 18,081 downwards.
ACACGGTCAGTGTAAGACGCTCTCCGGCGCCGATCTCGTCAAGAACGCGATCAACCGCCTCGAGCTGACGCTCATAATCCTCGTCGGACGCATCCACGACTTTGAGGATTAAATCGGCACCAAGTACCTCAGACAGCGTCGATTTAAAAGCATCGACCAAACCGTGCGGCAGCTTTTGAATAAAGCCGACCGTATCGGTGATGGTCATGCCGCGACCGCCGGGAAGACGATACGAGCGCGTCGTTGGATCGAGCGTGGCGAACAGCTTATCCTGCGAAAGCACCGTAGACCCGGTCAGACGATTGAGCAACGTCGACTTACCGGCATTGGTATAACCGGCCAACGCAACTCGAAACGCCGGCGACTCAATACGACTCTTAGACTGTACGTCACGCCTCTGTTCGACCTGTTTAAGTTCGCGACGAAGCGCGGCAATCTTGTTGCGGATCAGACGTCGGTCGACCTCGAGCTGGCTCTCACCCTGTCCAAAACGCGAACCGATTCCGCCACGCGTCTGTTCCTTGGCAAGATGGCTCCACATGCCACGCAAGCGAGGCAGCAGATACTGCAGCTGCGCCAGCTGCACCTGTAGACGACCCTCACGCGTCTGGGCATGCAGGCCGAAAATATCAAGAATTAACGCCGTGCGATCGATGATCTTAACCGGTTCGCCCACGGCCTTCTCCAGATAGGACTGCTGCGAAGGCGTCAGATCGTCGTCAAAAATAACGACATCGGCATCCATGCGATGCACTAAGCCGCACAGCTCCTCAACCTTGCCGGAACCGATAAACGATTTGGGATACGGCTTTACCAACCGCTGCGACAGGCGCGCTACGCACTGGGCTCCAGCCGTATGAGCCAGGCGCTCAAGCTCATCGAGCGAGCGATCGAGCGGCCACGCATTGTCGCGCCACTCGACGCCGACAAGAATGGCACGCTCAAGCTCGGGTGCTGTGGGAACGAGGGGAAACCGGGCCATCAGGCAGCCTCGATGCGATGCAAGATATCCTCAACGACCTCATCGACCGTATATTCGTCCATATCGAACCACACAATACGATCGTCGCGCTTAAACCACGAAAGCTGACGCTTGGCATAGCGACGTGAACGCATCTTAATGAGTTCACGAGCCTCATCCATAGTCATCACACCGTTAAAAGCATCAATGATTTCTTTGTAGCCAATCGCCTGCATCGAAGTGAGCGCATCTTCAAGCCCCTGGTCCATAAGGCCACGGACCTCATCAACAAGACCCTGCTCAAACATGAGGTCAACGCGCAGGTTAATGCGCTCGTAAAGCAGCTCACGATTGCGTGTCAAGCCAAACCACAAGGCATGATAATGCTCACGTGGAACACTAAACTGTGACTTTTGCTGTGCGTAGGAAACGCCGTCATCATGCATTTCGAGCGCACGAATCACGCGGCGCACATTATGAGGATGAATGACCGCGGCAGACTCAGGATCGCGCTCGGCAAGCAGCTTATGCAGCGCTTCCTCACCAATGCGCTCGGCAAGTTCCTGATAACCCGCACGGCGATCGTCCTCAAGTTCTCCCGAGGGAAAATCCATCTCATCGAGGGCGGCCTTGAGATACAGGCCCGTACCCCCGCAAAACACCGGAAGACGTCCAGACCCGAGCAGGCGCTCAACATGCGCGCGAGCGTCTGCCTGGTAAAGCGCCGCAGAGTACGCGACGCCCGGCTCTACGATGTCAACGAGACGCAGAGGCGCCGTACACTCATCGGGCGTCATCTTTGCGGTGCCGATATCCATACCGCGATAGATTTGCATCGCATCGCACGACAGCACTTCAGACGAAAGGCGAGCGGCCAAACGGTCAGCGACGTCACTTTTACCAACCGCAGTCGGACCGACGATCGCAACGGCGGAAAGACCTGCCCCGGGAGAAATCATTAGCGCGGCTCACCCACAACGGAGCCTGACAAATACCACGTCTTAGCAACGTCGACGTCAACATCAACGATCTTACCGACAAGCTGGTCGATGCTATATCCCTCGGGAATGGGCGCATGAACGGTCTGATTCTTGGGGCTCTTGCCCAGCAGCACCGCATCGTTCTTTTTACTCGTACCCTCAATGAGCGCCGGCACCACGGTATGGAGCTCACCCTGGTTGTACTCGTGCGCTGTCGTCTCGATAACCTTGACCAGACGGTTAAAGCGCTCAAGGATGACCTCGTGCGGTGTGGGATCATCAATCTCGGCGGCCGGGGTACCAGCGCGCTTGGAGTAAATGAAGGTGTAGGCCTGCGCATAGCGGACCGTCTCGGCAAGCGAGAGCGTCTGCTCAAAGTCTTCCTCGGTCTCGCCCGGGAAGCCCACGATAATATCAGTCGAAAGCGCAATGTCGGGCATGCGATTGCGAATGCGATCGACGAGCCCCAAATAGTCCTCGCGCGTGTAGCGACGATTCATCTCTTTGAGAATACGCGTCGAGCCCGACTGAACGGCCAGGTGCAGCTGCGGCATGACGGCAGGTGTCTCGGCCATGGCGTCGATAGTCTCGGGCAGTAGGTCCTTGGGATGCGAGGATGTAAAGAAGATGCGCTCCACGCCCGTATCGCCAACGGCGCGCAGCAGGTCGGCAAAGCGCGGCTTCCCAAACAGATCGCGGCCATACGAGTTAACGTTTTGGCCCAGCAGCGTGATCTCGCGCACGCCCTGGCGTACCAGACCGGTCACCTCATCGACAATCTCCTCGAAGGGGCGGCTCTTTTCGCGGCCGCGCACATACGGCACGATGCAATAGGTGCAGAAATTGTTGCAGCCCGTCATGATGGGCACCCAGGCGTGATACTGGGTCTCACGATGCCACGGCATGCTCATGGCATCCGTGTCCTCATGCTCATTGGTGCGGATATGACGCTTGCCATCCAGGAATGCCTCGGCAATGAGCTCAGCCACATGTGCGATGGAATGCGTGCCAAAAATGACGTTGACGTTGTCGACGTTGGTAAGCAGTCCCTCACCGTCGCGCTGGGCGATACAACCGCCTACAGCAACCACTCGCTTGCCCGAGGGCGAAGGCGGCAGGCTTTTGCAGGAATTGCATTGACCGTACAGGCGCGTATCGGCGGCCTCGCGCACGCAGCACGTCATAAAGACGACGATATCGGCATGCTCGGGATCGAGCGCCATAAGGCAGCCATATGAATCAAGCAAGCCGCTCACGCGCTCGGAATCGTGCTGATTCATCTGACAGCCAAACGTGCGGATAAAGTAGGTTTTACCGGCAAGAATTTCGCGTGCGGAACGCTGGTCCATATGCATGTGTCCTAACGATGAAGGCAAATCAAACTAAGCAAACGTTACGCCACGGGCTTAACGTCATCAACAACGACGTTATCCATGGCGGCTCGATTGATTTGATGAACGTAAATAGAGAGACGGATCGCCGTGCGAGATTCCCCATTGATGAGAATATCGGAGAACACCGGCGCGCAGGAGATATCGAAGCCCGTGGGAATCAAAAAGCCGCGCGCAATAGCCACGGCCTTAATGGCCTGGTTGACGGCACCGGCACCGACACACTGAATATTGACGGGTACGCCATCTTTGACCATACCGGCAATGGCGCCGGCTACGGACGCGGGTGATGATTTGCTTGATACCTTCAGGCAATCCATGAAGAAACTCCTGCGTTTAAAAGTACGTTTTAACTGCAATAACTGTATCGTACCGAGCGGACTCGGTAAAGATGCTATTCCTCTTTGGCAAGATCGAACGTCACGGTGATACGGTCACGTGAAACACGAATCTTAGGGTCGCCGCAGAGGTTGAGGTAATACCGAGCGGCAAGGTCGTTAAAGTCACGCTCAACAGCTCGTGAGAACTGTGCCATATCGTCCTTGGCAATGCGCAACCCACGGCGGTCCTTGGCAAGATCGACCGGAGTGGACGCACGCGAGGACGAGTCGCGCTCACGAAGGAGGCGCGCGGTCACGCCGCGAACGGGCTTAATCTGCCCAGCCAAGATACGATGGGCCGTACGCTCGGACATCTCAAGACCAAGACTCGAACAGATACGGATAAAGTCCTCTGCATCCGATGCAAGCCCCAGTCGATCGACCACAGGAAGCTCGGCTTCGTCATCAATAAACAAAAGACGGGACGCATCGAGGCGACAGGACGCCTGCGCATGCAGTGTCGCGGCGATTTCGGACGGAGAACCCAGATAGACATCACAGGCGCGCAGCTCCTCGAGGGCAAACTCGCAGGCGGCGCGAATAATGTTGTGGGGACCGCGGGCGCACACGTAATGACCGTCCTCGTCCTTGACGGCCTGGGGCCAGCTGGACTGATCGGCACGCTCGCTGAGGCGGTCAGTGGCGACGGTCACCTTAAAGGCAGAGCCAAGGTCAACGCCTGACGTGACGACGCGAGCCTCGTCGGTGTTCTGCTTGATCGAGAACAGAGCCATGCCTCGTCCGTGAACACCCCAGCGATCCATCTTCATGCTCTCGAGCTTAGAGGTGACGCGAGCATCGAAAATGCGCTCTTGCATGTCCTGCGGCACGCCCGAACCGTTATCCAGGAAAACGAGCGTGCGGACGCCGTCTTCCTTGGTCGTGGCGAGATAGACCTTATCGGCGCCGGCATCACGAGCATTGCGAAGCATTTCGATGACGATATCCTCGACATGCTGAATGTCGTGTTTTGCCTGACGCCGCTCGGCCTCCGAAACGCGGAGGCGGACATACCCCTCGCCAAGGTTTTCCTCGACGCGAAGGTTGCCCTCCCCCGACATCGACGCGATAAATGAGATGAGCTCGTTCGCGTCGCTCATGTTATTTAGCGATATCGACGGCGCGGCTCTCGCGAATCACGACAACGCGAACCTGACCGGGATACTCCATCTCTTCCTCGATCTGATGGGCGATATCGTGAGCCAAAACCGTGGACTGGGCGTCGGAAATCTTGTCCGGCTGCACCATAACGTGAACCTCGCGACCGGCCTGCATGGCATAGGTACGCTCGACACCGTCATGGGAGTTGGCGATCTCCTCGAGCTTCTCAAGGCGCTTGATATAGTTCTCGGCCGACTCGCGGCGGGCACCGGGGCGAGAGGCAGAGACAGCATCGGCGGCCTGAACGAGGACGTCGAGCACCGTATTGGGGTCGACGTCGGCGTGATGGGCCTCGATGGCGTGAACGATAACGGGCTTCTCGCCATAGCGGCGGGCGAGCTCGGCGCCAATAACGGCATGCGGACCCTCGACGTCATGATCGATTGCCTTGCCGAGGTCGTGCAGCAGACCGGCGCGCTTGGCCGTCACAACGTCGAGACCAAGCTCGGAAGCCATCACACCGCACAGGTCGGAGACCTCGAGGGAGTGCTGGAGCACGTTCTGGCCAAACGAAGTGCGGTAGCGCAGGGCACCCAGGGTCTTGACGATCTCGGGGTGCAGGTCGTGGATACCGGTATCGAAGGCGGCCTGCTCGCCAGCCTCGCGCACGCGCTGCTGAACCAGGTCGGCAGCCTTGTGATACATCTCCTCGATGCGGGCGGGGTGAATACGGCCGTCGGCGATGAGGTTCTCGAGAGCGACGCGAGCAGTCTCGCGACGGACGGGATCGAAGCTCGAGAGCACTACCGTCTCAGGCGTGTCGTCGATCACGAGGTTGACGCCGGACACCTGCTCGAAGGTGCGGATGTTGCGGCCCTCGCGGCCGATGATGCGGCCCTTCAGGTCGTCAGAAGGAATATGCACGGAGGTAACGGTGACCTCGGCGGTGTGATCGGCGGCGCAGCGCTGAATCGCCAGGGACAAGATCTCCTGGGCGGTCTTATGGCACTCCGCGCGAACCTGCTGCTCGGACTCGCGAATGATGGTGGCTGCCTCATGGGTAACCTCGCCACGCACCTTGTCGAGCAGCTCTTTATGGGCATCCTCGCGGGTAAGGTCGGCGATACGCTCGAGCTCGGAGGTCTGCTTGGCACAGAGCTCCTCAAGCTCACGGGAGCGCTTCTCGACCTGGCCGGCCTGGCTGGACAGCTGGTGCTCGCGCTTATCGAGGGCATCGTTACGGCGATCGAGGGACTCCTCGCGCTGCATCACGCGATTCTCGAGCGTACGAATCTCGCTCTTACGCTGCTTGTCCTCGGCCTCGGCAGCCTGCTTATTCTTGATGATCTCTTCCTTGGCCTCAAGCAGAGCCTCTTTTTTGAGGGTATCGGCCTGACGCTTTGCATCACCGATCAGGGACTCAGCCTGTGCATGTGCCGATTGAATCTTTTCATCGGCCTCGTGAAGACTACCCTGCTTGGCGGTGCGCATGTAGGCAATGGCGACGACGGCACCCACAAGGATGCCAACGAGCGCTGCTGCAAAGATAGGCATGCTCACTCCTTTTTATGGATTCGTTACATAACAAAGCGAACCGTCCTTACGAACGGCTCGCGACATTTGAGTAATATGGGCGCAGCTTATGCGGGTCGGATACAAAGAAACATATAAACAAACTCATCAAAGATGAGCACATATCACAAAGCAAATGACGATATTTATCGTACGTTGAACGGCAGCAACTGTCAAATAAACCAACCCGGCGCGGGGGCAAGTAAACGGTGAACGGTCAAAACGGACGATGGTCGGCCCCTAAACGGCGCATTCCTCGTTTTCGGCATCGATACGGGCTTTGGCGGCATCGGCGGCAATGTGATACGAAAAACCCTTGCCCATTAAAAAACGAACGAGCTTCTCAAAGCCGCGTGTTTCGGGAACGCGGCGCTTGGAAAGCAGCGCGAAAGCACGCTCCAAGTCGTCTTCGGCGGCAAAATACTGTTCCGGATATCCGGGAATGTCCTCGAGGGTCACATGGCGACGCCTGAGCTCGGTCTCGATCTTGCGCTGCCCCCATCCACGGCGCTTACGCTCCTCGATAAAATAGGCGCAGAAGCGATTCTCATCCAAAAAACGGTACTCGGTGGCACGAGAAACGGCGAAATCGATTGCCGGCTGACGAAAACCATAGCAAGCAAGCTTGTCGCGCACTTCGCCCGTTGCATGATCGCGGCGCGAAAGCATCTCGGTCACCATGGTGAGGGCGCACTTACGCTCAATAAGCTCAACGGACTCACGAAAGGCATCCCAGTCACAGGGCAACTCGGGGCGGTTTTTAACGTACTGACGCGCCACGCGTGTGGGAATCCAGATACTGCGTTGAAAGCCGCCCTCAAGATCGCAATCGATATGCGCACAGGGCTTTTTGGAAGCGTAGCCGATCGAAAACGAGGAGGGCGCCTTCTTATCGGGAAAAACGACCGTAGCCTCGGTCACGGTATACGACATGGCAGCAACCGCTACTCATCGTCGTCGAGCATTGCGGAGCCGTCGATGGCATAGAGCTCGTCAAACCCATCATTTGCCGGCTGCTCCCCCAGTGTCTGGTCAGTAAGCTCAACCTCGGAGGGTGCATCGTCGTCATACTCAAGACCGCAGGCAAGACGAACCTTATGCTCGATCTCGTCGGCGCAATCGGGGTGCTCGCGCAAGAACGTCTTAGCTGCTTCGCGGCCGTTGCCGAGCTTATCCTCGCCGTACGCAAACCACGAGCCCGTCTTTTTGCAGATGTCGTATTCGACAGCCATATCCAGAATCGAGCCCTCCTTGGAGATGCCCGTCCCGTACATGATGTCGAACTCGGCCGAGCGGAACGGAGCAGCCACCTTGTTCTTGACCACCTTGGCGCGCACGCGGTTGCCAATGACCTCGTCCTTGAGCTTAATGCTGTCGATGCGACGGATGTCGATACGCACAGAAGAGAAGAACTTAAGCGCACGGCCGCCCGTCGTGGTCTCGGGGTTGCCGAACATCACGCCGATCTTCTCGCGCAGCTGGTTAATGAAGATGCACGTCGTATTGGACTTAGAGAGCGAGCCGGCGAGCTTGCGGAGCGCCTGACTCATCAGACGTGCCTGCAGGCCAACCGTGGTATCGCCGATTTCGCCCTCGATCTCGGCACGCGGGGTGAGCGCGGCGACAGAGTCGACGACGATAGCATCGATAGCGCCGGAGCGCACGAGCATGTCAACGATCTCGAGTGCCTGCTCACCCGTATCGGGCTGGGAAATGAGCACCTCGTCGATATCTACTCCAATGCGTGCGGCATAGGTGGGGTCGAGCGCATGCTCGGCATCGATAAACGCCACAACGCCACCCATGGCCTGCGCCTCGGCCAAGATCTCGAGCGACAGCGTGGTCTTACCGGAGGACTCGGGGCCGTAAATCTCGACGATACGGCCACGCGGAACGCCACCGATGCCCAAAGCGGCATCGAGCGACAGGGCACCGGTGGGAATGGCCTCGACCTCGAGTTCGGGACCGCCGTCGCCATACCTCATAATGGAGCCCTGGCCGAACTTCTTCTCGATCTCGGCCTTAGTGGTGGCGATCATCTCGTCGCGCTCTTTACCCGTCGTACGTGCATGGACGGTACGTACAGGACCTGAATTCTTGGCCATGGAAAGCCCTCCTCTTAACAACCTGCATCGATAATAAACGAACGGCTGTTCGTGGTCAACCGTACAGATACATCATATGCAGGCCATCATTCCAAAACCCAACCAAACGCCGACCAAAAGCTGACCAAATGCTTGACCGCAAAGAAACCAATAGCAACAAATCAAGCAAGAAAAGGCCAACGACCAGCACAGACTCCCGAAACGCCAGAGGTCCCCATCTCCACAATTAAGGGGCCCGAAAGCCCCTTACAACACGCCTATTCCATAGAGTCGAGAATGCGGGCCATGCGTCCCAGTGCCTCCGTGACCGCATGGGCACGAACACACGAACGATCTCCCTCGTAACAGCAACGCATGGAATCCACGACGGTCATTCCTCCATCGGCCGGACGATACGCCCAGCCGATATAGAACGTTCCAGCAGGATCGTGCTCGGTGCCCCCGCCGGGACCGGCATATCCCGTTGCACTCACGGCGATATCACACCGGTACAGCTCCAACGAGCCGGCAGCCATCTCGCGAGCCGTCTGATACGAAACCGCGGTATAGCGATCGAGCGTTTCTTGCTCAACACCCAGCACGCGATGCTTAATCTCGTCGCAGTACGTCACCGCACCGCCGCGCAGCACCGCCGAGGCACCGGGAATATCGGCAATTGTCGAGGCAATCATACCCGCGGTCAACGACTCAGCCGTCGATACCGTCACGCCCAATGCGCCCGCACGCTCGACAATAGCGCGCGCCAGCCCCTCATTGTGCGTGACAATCTGTTCAAAAGAGTCCGTCATACCTACCAGGACCTAGACCGAAAAGACAATCTTGCGGCAGTTCCAGAAGTACTGAGCGCCCGAAATAACGGTTAGGATGACAGCGATGACGTACAGGAAGCGCGACACCGAGTAGATACCGAGCGTCAGCGTCGCCGGGCCAAGGTGAAGGCCCGCCATCGCAAAGACACACAGGTAGCCACAGATGGAGACCATCGTGGTCGCCGTCTTATACTTGCCGAGCTTGTCAGCCGCGATGACCACGCCGGCAGCGCTCGCGACCATGCGAAGGGCGCTTACCAGCAACTCGCGGAACAAGATGATGAACACGGACCACACGGAAACCGCGCCAAAGTCCAAAAACAGGAGCAGGGCCGAGAACACCAGCAGCTTATCGGCGATGGGGTCCAAGAACTTGCCGAAGTCGGTGATCTCGTTGCGCGAACGCGCCAGATACCCATCGACCTTATCGGTGCACGACAAGATGACGTACAGAATAAACGCAACGGCGGCAAGCGGGCCGTCAAAGGTGCTCCAATCTGTACCTGCAACGGTCGTATGCGACAGGGCAGAAACGATCATAAAGACCGGAATAAAGACGATGCGCACGCACGTCACGATGTTGGCGGGCGTCCAGACACTCGTCAGTTCCTTATTGCTCTCGTTAGCCACGACGCTCTCCTACTCCACAACGTGACCGATAAGCTCGTAGCAGAAGCTATCGGTAAACTCGACGGTCAAAATATCGCCCACGGACGCCTCGCTAGCATCCAGGTGCACCGCGCCGTCGGAATCAGGGGCCTGGAACCAGGCGTGACCGATGAGCTCGGCGCCATCTTCGGTCTGCTCGATACCGTCGACGATCACCTGGGCGCGCTCGCCCACGTGCGCGGCGGTCGCGGCAAAACCGAGCGACTCGGCCAGGTCCATAGCCTCCTGGGCGCGCTCGAGCTTAACGTCCTCGTCGACCTGACCCTCCATCTTGGCGGCCAGGCTTCCCTCCTCCTGCGAGTAGGCAAAGACGCTCGTGTAGTCAAAGCCCACGGTATCCATAAAGTCGATAAGATCGCGGAACTCGTCGTCGGTCTCGGTCGGGAAGCCGACCATGGCCGTAGAGCGGATCACGATACCAGGGATGCGATTGCGCAGGTCGCGGAACAGATCCTCGAGCTCCTGGCGTGAGCCAGAGCGGCGCATGGCCTTCAAGATGCGGGCGGAACAGTGCTGAACGGGGATATCGATGTAAGGCAATACCTCGGGCGTGTCGCGAATGGTCTCGATAAGCTCGTCGGTCATACCCTCGGGCTGCAGATAGAGCACGCGCACCCAGACGTTGTGCGGACGTACGGCTTCGGCGACGGCGCGCAACAGCTGAGCCAGATTGCGCGGCGAGCCCGCGGCGACGTCCTCATCGGCAAAGTCGGTGCCCCAGATACCCGTGTCCTGACCGATCAGCACGATCTCGCGCACACCGCCGGCAACCAGGTCACGCACCTCCGAAATGATGCTCTCGGCATTGCGCGAATGATAGCGGCCGCGAATGTAGGGAATCATGCAGAAGCTGCAGAAGCGATTGCAGCCATCGGAGATCTTCACGTAGGCGACCGCGCCCTCGACGGTACGCTTAACCTGAGGAATATAGGCGGCAATCTCGCGCTCGATACCCAGCACGCCGTCAATGACCGCCACGATGCCGTCCTCTTCGTCGGCCTTCACAAAGGCAGCGACCTCGGGCAGCTCGTCGGGCAGGTCATCGCCGTAACGCGACGGCACGCAACCGCACATGACGATGGGACAGGAGCGAACGCCGTCCTGAACCTCGTTGGCGAGCTCGAGTGTGGTCTCGATGCTCTCAGACGTTGCGGAGGCCAAGAACGAGCACGTGTTGACGATGGCGATATCGGCATCCTGCGGATCGAATGCCTCCTCGTAGCCCGCGGCAGTCAGCAGCGAGCGCATGCGGTCGGTATCAACCTCGTTTTTTGCGCAACCGAGGGTGATGTAGAGCACGGAGCCCAACGGTGTATCCATGTTGGAGAGCGGTCCTTTCGAATGAATTAACGGTAGTTGGTAAACTGAAGCGGCTGGCCGTAGTCCTGGTCGCGCAGGAACTGGATAACAGCCTGAAGCGCATCTTTAGAGGCCGAGGAAACGCGCAGTTTATCGGCCTCGATGGTTACCTTAACCTTGAGTTTTTGGTCCTTGACGTCCTTGTTGATCTTCTTGGCGGTCGTCTGGTCGATACCCTCCACGATATGGCCGAGCACGCGAACAGTACTGCCCGAGGCAGCCTGCGGAGCATCCCAAGAGACAGCCTTGAGGTCGATGCCGCGCTTGATGAGCTTAGAGCTCAGGACGTCGATAATCTGCTTGGAGACAAAGTCGGCCGGAGCGTTAATCGTAAAGAGCTTGTCGCCCTTCGAGAGCTCGATCGTGGCGCCGGAATCCTTAAGGTCATAGCGCTGGGAGATTTCGCGCGTAGTCTGCTGGAAGGCGTTGTCGACCTCCTGCATGTTGACCTCGGACACAACATCAAAGCTGGAATCTTTAGCCATGGTTCATCCTTTCGCTTGCGAGCGGTCTAGTAGCTATCGTACGAATAATCGGTAGAATCGGTCGTCGTTTGACCGTCGGTGACGGTATCGGTGCCATCCGTGGACTGGGCATCGGTGCCGTCGGTACCATCGGTTCCGTCGGCACTTTCGGTGCCATCGGTGCCGTCGGAGCCCTCGCCGTCCTTGGCGTCGGTGGTCTCCTTCTTGGGGACGGTAATGGTCACACGCGCCACGCCCGATGTCTTGGTATCGTAGCGGACCTTTTCGCCGTTCTTGGTGACCGTGACGTCGGAAGGCTTGGACGTAGTGATTTCAATCGAAGACTCGGGCGTGTACTCCTGCTCAAAGGGGCCGGTCGCCTGGGCGCCATAGACCGACTTACCGTCGACCTTGACTTCTATCCACGCGGTCTTGCCCTTGGAGACAGAGACCTTGACCTTCGTAACCTCGTTTTCGCCCTTCTTGGTCGTCTTCTTAGCGGTTTCAGAATCAGTCGACTCGTCCGTGCCCTCATCGGCATCTTCGTCCTCATCGGCCGTTTCGGTCTTCTTGGAAGTCTTCTTGGTCGTCGTCTTGGTTGCCACAGGGGTCTCGGGCGTCGATTCGGGAGTCGAAGAGCCGCAGCCGCGCAGCAAGACCACAATGAGCACGATGAGCAGCAGCGCAACGACACCGATACCGGCATAGACGATACGCGGATCGAGTCCGTTGTTCTGAGGGGCACGCACACCACCGCGCCCACGGTTGGATCCGCTATGGCCACTGCCCTGGGGCATGCGCCCACGGCCATTGTCGGGACGACCGCAATAACCGCCCTGGCGCTGCATATTGCGCTGACCCGAACGAGGCGCGAGCTCGCTACGGCCCTGGTAGTTACGCTGTCCCGAACGCGGGGCGGAGGAGCGCTGGCCAGACGGTTGCGACTGCGAGCGGAGACGCGGCGTCACCTGCGTAGTATCGGCGTCCGCATAGCCGCCGCGAGCACGACCGGCAGAGACACCACGGTAGCCACGATCGGAATAGCCGCCATCGCCGTAGCCGACACGGGGATCGCGCGCCACGCCGCGGGCAGCGGGAAGCGCACGATCGTCGGGCGTAGGCGTCCTGCGGAAACGATCGCGCTGAGAACGGATTTCCTCACTGGACCCCGTCTCGGTAATATAGCCAGCCTGCTGCGGACGCTGACCATAACGCGTTGAGCGACCGCCCTGAACCATCAGGAAGCGCCCGTTATCCACCGAGGAACGCGAATTGACATAGCCGGCGGCGTCCTGAAAACGACCACCCTGCTGCGACGTCTCGCGCTCGTATGCCATCAGCTCGTCAAAGTAGGCATTGACGACCTCGCGCGGATTGAGGCCCAAAAAGCGTGCATAGCTCGAAATCATGCCCTGCGCATAGCCGCGCGGGGGCATCGACGCAAAGTTACCGGTCTCGAAAAACTCGATGATCTGCGGTCTGATTTTGATGGTGTTGGCGACCTGCTGAATGGAAAGGCCCATTCGGCGACGCTGCTCGAGCAGCATGTCACCAAAGCGTGCAGCCATCAGAATCCTCCAAACTCACGATCTTCACGTGCCATCTCGGCGTCGACGGATTCAAGCGCGGCAAGCCCCTCCTCGTCCAGAAGGACCTCGCGCGGCTTGGAACCATCGGGCGGGCCGACGACACCCTTTTCTTCCAGCATGTCCATAATACGCCCGGCGCGCGCATAGCCAACCTTGAGGCGGCGTTGCAGGCCAGATGTGGAGCCAAGCTGCGATTCCACCACAATATGGGCGGCTTCCCAGATAAGCGGATCGTCATCCTGCGGCTCGGCAACTCCGGTTCGGACAATACCGCCACCGCCCGCCATAGACATCGAGGCGGGAGCCACGGCAGAAAGGATCTCCTCGTGGTAGTCAGGCTCGCTCTGAGATTTGACGAACTCGACGATCTCGTTGATCTCGTCATCCGAAACAAAGCAGCCCTGGATACGGCGAGGCTTACCCCAATCAACCTTCGAGAACAGCATATCGCCCAGACCGGTGAGCTTTTCGGCACCCATCTGATCAATGATGACGCGGGAATCGACACCCGTAGCGACGTTAAAGGCAATACGGTTGGTGATATTTGCCTTGATGAGACCCGTCACCACGTTGGAACTGGGGCGCTGCGTGGCCACGATAAGGTGGATGCCGGCGGCACGGCCCAGCTGGGCGATACGCACGATCGAAGCCTCGACATCCTTGCCGGCGACCATCATCAGGTCCGAAAGCTCGTCGATGATGATGACCAGGTAGGGCATCTTTTGCGGCGGGTTATCGTAATGCTCAAACTCGCCGGCGGCCTGCTTTTCGTTATAGGTCGAAATCTTACGGACGTTGAGGCGTTCGAAGACCTTCAGGCGGCGCTCCATCTCGGAAACGGCCCACTGCAGGGCGCTTGCGGCCTGCTTGGGCTCGGTCACGACGGGCACATAGAGATGCGGCAAGCCGTTGTAGCCCGCGAGCTCGACGCGCTTGGGGTCGACCATGATCAGGCGAACGTCCTCGGGAAGCGCACGCATGAGCAGGGTCGTGATGATGGAGTTAATCATGACCGACTTACCGGACCCGGTAGTACCGGCGATTAGCAGGTGGGGCATCTTGGCGAGGTCGGCAACGACCGGCGTACCCTCGGCATCACGACCGATGGCTAGCTCGAGCGGGCCGCCCTTCACATAGGGCAGCACGTCGCCCAGATTGACGTTTTGACGTTTGCGGTTAGGGATCTCGATACCCACAAGCGAAGTACCGGGAATAGGAGCAAAGATACGCACCGACTGGGCAGCAAGCGAAAGCGCGATATCGTCCTCGAGACTCGAGATCTTGCTCACGCGCTCGCCCTCGCCGGGCTGCAGCTTAAAGGTCGTCACCGTGGGGCCGGCAATCCAGCCGACCACGCGGGCGCTTCGGCCAAACTCAAGCAAGGTCGACTGCAGCGACTCCGCGGTCTGCTCCAGCTCCTTGTCCGAAGACGCGGAAGACGCCGACTGCGGGTTGGCATGCAGAATCTCGAGCGGCGGAAGCTTGAGGCCGTCCTCTTCTTCGTTCTCGCTATCCGCAAAGGCTTTATCCGCTCCCCCATCGCTGGCTGCCGGTGCTTCGGTAGCGCTCGCAACGGACGCGTCGGCAACCTTGGGATGCTTGAGGAAATCAGGAATCTGCGGAGCGGCCGAAACCGGATTCACGGCAAACGGCGGCTCGGACTCATCGATCTCGGCTGGATCGTCTTCCATCGAAAGCTGGCCGGTCACCTGCCCGCGCGTGCCTGGGCGACGCGGCAGCAAGGTTGTCTTGGCGGACTCGAGCGGAGCCTCATCGTCCTCGTCATCGCCCTCGGTAAGTTCGATTTCGCTATCGGACCAAGACGGATCCGGCTCGCTCGTATTGAGTTTAGGTGCGGCTTTGGCCTTCTTGGCGCGACGGCGCGGCAGCAGCGTCGTCTTGGCGTGCTCAGCCTCCACGGCCTCGGACACATCGACAAACGGGTCCTCGTCCTCGTCGTCTTCGTCCAGAACAGGATCGACATTATCGCCCATAACCGTAGTCACGGCGGCGTCAGTTCCCTTTTGGCGCAGAATGCTCAGGTGCGGACGAGCGACACCGGGAACCGAAAGGGCCTCGTCGTCGCCCCACGGGCTAGCGTTGACATCGGCGCGGCGGCGCTCGGCAAAAACGGCCGCACGGTCACGGGCGGAGCGCAGAACGCCGCCAACCGAAAAGCCGATGATAACCAAACCCACGACGACAAGGCCCAGCAGGACCACCATCGCAATGGGTTTACCCAGGGCATTTTGCAGCGTACTGGCGATAAAGGCACCAATGTAGCCGCCCGAGGCAGAAAGGTTTTGCGGCGTAAACATAAGGGCGCTCGAATCGCTCGTGCCCGGCACCATCAAAGACAGGATGGAAACCACGGCCACAAAGACCACGGCACCGCCGGCAACCGAACGCACGTTGAGCGGAGAATCCTCACCCAAAAAGAGCGTGGCGGCAAACAGCAGGATGACGATCGGCAGCACATAGGCACCCAGGCCAAAGCCAAGGTGGTAGAAACCGGCGACCGCGGCCGTCACGGGCGCGGTCGCCGGCGAAATCACGGCAATAAAAGACGCGATGGCCAAAACGGCGATAACGACGCCTGCGATATCACGGTTGGCCGAGGGCTCAACCAAGGGTTCGAAATCGTCGAACTCGTCCTCGTGACCCTTATTGGCACGAAGATGGGAACCGGCACCCTTAGCAGATGCCGGTTGGTTGTTGGCCCTATTGCCTTTGGCGTTTTGTGCAGATCCGCGCGCCAAACTAAACCTCCATGACGACCGGGATGATCATCGGGCGAGTGCGCGTACGGCTCCAGATAAAGTTGGAGAGCGAGTCGCGCACGGCCTTGCGAATAGCGTCGGAACCGCTGCTGGTGAAGCTGAACTTGCCCTTCTCGATCGTCTTCATGATGGACGCGGAAGCATCCTCGGAGAACTGGTCGTCGATGGCAAACGAAACACCGCGGCCCGAGAACTCGATGGCCTCGATCTTCTTGTGCTTGAGCGAGACGATGGCGACGGCTGTGACCATACCGTCGTTGGCGAGCTTCTGACGATCGCGCAGGACGATGGGGTCGGTATCGCCGATGCGCAGACCGTCGACGTAGACGACGCCGGACTCGACGGGCGTGCCGCGCTTGACGATACCGCCACGCATCTCGAGCGTGTCACCGTTATCGAGGATAAAGATGTGATCATCCTTGATGCCCATCTTACGGGCAAGCTGGGCATGGGCACGCAGGTGCACGGCCTCGCCGTGAACCGGCATAAAGTAGGTGGGCTTGGCCATGGCCATCAGAAGCTTGAGCTCCTCCTGGCTGCCGTGGCCCGAGACATGGACGAGGGCGCGATTCTTATCCCACACGTCGCAACCAAGCTTGGCCAGGCTGTTGACGACCTGCTGCACGGCCTTCTCGTTGCCGGGAACGGGCGTAGCGGACAGGATGACGGTATCGCCCTCGTGGATGGAGAGCGTCTTGTGCTCGCCGTTGGCCATGCGGGACAGGGCCGACAGCGGCTCGCCCTGAGAGCCGGTGCACATGACGACGATCTTGTCGTCGGGCAGGTTATCGATATCGAAGGCATCGATGATATCGGCGTCATCGATGTTGAGGTAACCCAACTCGCGCGCCACGCGGGTGTTGGTGAGCATGGAGCGGCCGGTCACGACGACCTTGCGACCGCACTTGCGTGCGGCGTCGCAGATCTGCTGCAGACGATGGATATGGCTCGAGAACGACGCGACGAACACGCGGCCCGGGGCGTTCTTGATGGCATGCAACAAGCTGGGACCGACCTCGGCCTCGGACTTAGTAAAGCCAGGAACCGTGGCGTTGGTGGAGTCGGACAGCAGCAGGTCGATGCCCTGCTTGGCAAAGCGGCTGATGGCGGCATAGTCGGGCGTGACACCATCGATGGGCGTCTGGTCGAGCTTAAAGTCGCCGGTGTGCATAACGGTGCCCTGGTTGGTGCGAATGAACACGCCCAGAGCGCCGGGGATGGAGTGCGTCATCGAGAAGAAGTCGAGCGAGATGCCACCCAGGTTGACGTGACTGCCGCCCTTGACCTCACGGAACTTGGGCGCGCGGATGCGGAACTCGGAGAGCTTGCCCTCGATAAAGCCGAGCGTAAGCTTGCTCGAGAAGATGGGCACCTTATTGTTGAGGTCCTGCAGCAGGTACGGAAGAGAGCCGGTGTGGTCCTCGTGTCCGTGGGTGACGACGATACCGCGGAGTTTCTCCTCGTTCTCCAGAACATACGTGTAGTCGGGAAGCACCAGGTCGATACCGGGCTGAGAATCGTCGGGGAACATGAGGCCAGCGTCGACGAGCACCATGTCGTCGCCGCACTCGAAGACCGTCATGTTCTTGCCGATGCCGTCAAGGCCGCCGAGCGGGATGATCTTCAAGGGAGATGATTTTTTAGCTGCCATAGGTTAGTGTGGTTTCCTTTCTTCGAAACGGGTCTGAAACAACCGACGGGGCGCTTCTGGCAAACCGACCGCCGGGCACGTACAACAATGCATCGCAGAGTCGATGCAGTAACCACAGTATGATACCCATTTGCACAACAACAGACCACCCATGCATCAAAGCCCCATCTGAACCGGTCTATCCCGCCGGTCTGGGGCCATCGGGGGCCGGGCGAGTTAAGTTTGCTGCTCTACAGTCCTGCGCAAGACGGAAAGCACATTAAGTGCTTT
>USOU01000005.1 GCA_900556415.1 uncultured Collinsella sp. | reverse complement strand
TAGGCCGGGGCCCATCTTTTTCGCACCGGTGGGTCCTGAGGGTGGGTCGTGTGTGCCGTGGGTGGGGGAGTTTGGGGGCGATATGAACGGCATGTAAAGGGACGTAAAAATCGCCTCAAGGTCAACTTGAAGGTTGAGGTTGAAAGGCGGGGTGCTACAGGTGGCATCCCGCCTTTGCTGTAAACACAACATATTGTGTTTTCGAACATATGCTCGGGGGTGTTTTGCAACATATAGGGGGTGGAGTGGTGGGGTGGGGTGGGGGAAGAGGTGGGGAAAGGTGTTGAAAAATGGGGTGGTTCCCCATATTATTAATGACGTCGACAGGCGGGGTGGTTCCCCGCGTACGTGCCATCTGAGTAACCGAGGGGAGGGCGCACATGGGAATGACGGGCGCATACGAGCGCAATCTCGATGCAAAAGGTCGTCTGTCCCTGCCTGCACCCCTTCGCGAGGAGCTTGGAGAGCACGTTCGCGTGTTCAAAGCCCTGGATGTCGATGCTCTGTACGTGTTCTCCGCCGAGGCCTTCGATAAGTGGGTCGAAGGACTCTTCGCGGGTCGTGAGGGCCACGAGGGTTTTAACCCGCGTGACATCAACGACCAGAAGCTCATGAGGGCGATCAACAAGCGCACCACGTCGATGGATGTGGACAGTGCCGGTCGTATCGGTCTTTCTGAGTCTCTCCGCAAGCAGGCGAACCTCGACCGCGAGGTCACGGTTGTGGGTAACTACGACCACCTTGAGGTTTGGGACCGCGCTACGGCCGATGAGGACGATGACGACGAGGCCCTGCTGGACCTCTTCTTCTCGTAAGGGCAAGGCACGAGTAACGGATGGAGCGTGGGATCTTGACACAAGAATATCGGCATGAACCTGTCATGCTCGGCGAAGTGCTTGAGTCGCTGCAGTTAAAGAGCGGCTCCGTGGTCTGCGATTGCACCCTTGGCGGTGCCGGTCATTCGGTAAAGATGGCCGCGCAGGTGGGGGAGACGGGTCTTTTGCTCGGCGTCGATCAGGACGACATGGCCCTCGAGGCCGCTGGCGCCCGTCTGGACCGTGAGGTTCCCGGCGTCCCGCACCGGCTGCTGAAGGGCAACTTCGGCGACTTGGACGAGCTGCTTTGCTCGGCCGAGGTGCCCGGGGTCGATGGCTTCCTGTTTGACTTGGGCGTTTCGTCACCGCAACTCGATATCCCTGGCAGGGGCTTTTCGTATAACGAGGATGCCCCATTGGACATGCGGATGGATCCGGGTAATAACACCTTAAACGCAGCTGAGGTCATCAACACCTATAACGAACACGACCTCGCCCGGATTCTACGCGTCTACGGCGAAGAGAAGTTCGCCTCGCAGATTGCGCGCGAGATCGTGCGCCGTCGCGAGCAAGAACCGATCGAAACTACAGGCCAATTTGTCGAGATCATCAAGGCTGGCATCCCGGCTGCCGCTCGTCGGCATGGCGGACACCCGGCCAAGAAGAGCTTCCAGGCCATTCGCATCGAGGTCAATCACGAGCTCGATGTGCTCGAGCGAGGGCTTGACGCCGCCACCAGGTGGCTCAACCCGGGCGGACGCATCTGCGTCATCTCGTATCACTCGCTCGAGGACCGTATCGTAAAGAACCACTTTAAGGAGATGGGCCAGGGGTGCACGTGTCCGCCGGAGATTCCGGTGTGCGTGTGCGGCAACGTGCCGATACTCAAGGTCATCACCCGTAAACCCTTGGTTGCCCAACCCGATGAGGTTGCGCGCAACCCTCGGGCGAGATCAGCCAAAATCCGCGTGGCGGAGCGCTTGTAGCGTTACGCGCGCGATATTGGACCTCCCGCTCGCACCATAAACGAAGCTTAAACACACTACCAACGTACTCGGGATGGGAGGCGGCATATCATGGGCTACAACACCTCAAACGCAGCACTCGCCTATGATATGAACGCCATGCCCGCCTACCGTGAGGCACCGCAGGTCCCCGTTGCTCCCCGCGAGCAGCGCACGCCGCGCTTTGATGTCTACACGGGCGCGGGCCGTCAGGCAAACCAGGCGGTAAGCCCGGTTTTCATGAGCGTTCTTAAAACGTTTTGCATCATTGCGGCCATCTTCATGACGATTGGCATCGCCCGCGTGGCGCTTGCCGGCGTTACGGCCCAGGTGCTCAACGGCAACGCCGAGCTTACCAACACGCTCGAGAAGGCGACCGATGAGAGCTCTGACCTTGAGGTCATGCACTCTGTTTACGGTGCCGATACGCGCATTCGCGATCTTGCGGGCGCTTATGGCATGGTGGAGCCCAGCGAGAGCGTTACACTTGACTTTTCGCAGGATGCAGCCGCGGGCGCCAGCGCGACCGCGACCGCTCAGTAACAAGACGGTAGCTGAGTATGACAAATGACTATCACCGCGGTCCCGATGGGAATCGCGGCTCTGGGCGTCCCTCTTCGCGGGGACGCTCTGGTTATCAAGGAGCGGGTCGGCCATCTTACAACGCCGGGCCGTCTCGTGGCAATGACCCCGCGTCGCGCCTCCGCGGCTCGAATGGTCCTCAAATGCATAACACCAGGCCGCGTAAGGGCTTGTCGACCGAATGGCTCACGGGCACGCCGCTGCCCCGTCGCAATGCCGTCTTGGGCATAATCGGGATTGGTATGGGCCTGGGTGTCCTTCGCCTTGCCGACTATCAAATCGTGGAAGCCGATAAGCTACGCGATCGCGCCGACGCGCGTCGCCTGCTCGCACAGACACTCTATGCCAAACGCGGTACGATCTACGACCGCAACGGCAACGTACTGACGTCGTCGGTCGAGTGCCGCAATATCGCCGTAAACCCGCAGCTGGTCGAGGACGTGGACAAGACGGTATCGGCGCTGGTCAAAGCCACGGGAATCGATAAAAAGACCTGTCGTGAGCTCGTTGAGTCGGATGGCTCCTGGGTGTATATCAAACGCCAGGTGGACGAGGACGATGTCGCGGCGCTGGAGAAGAAGAATCTGCCCGGCGTGCTCTTTGAGCAGGCCATGAAGCGCGTATACCCTTATGGCAACCTGGCGTCGCAGGTGCTGGGCGTGGTGAATGTGGATAACGATGGCCTGACGGGCCTCGAGAAGCAGTACAACAAGCTTTTGACCGGAACGAACGGTTCGCTGGTGCGCGAGCGCGCGAGAGACGGTAGCTATATCGCGGGCGGCGCCTATAAAAAGGTGGCGGCGGTTGACGGCGTGGACATCGTGACGACGCTCGACGTCAATATCCAGCGCGCGGCCGAGGATGCCCTTGCCGAGGCGGTCGAGAAAACCAAGGCAAAGAACGGCTCGGCCTTGGTGACGGACCCCACGACCGGTGAGATTCTAGCGGCGTGCTCGTATCCCACGTACGATCAGACCGACCTGGAGAACGCCAAGACCGAGGACATGAACCTGCGCCTGGTCACCGATGCCTACGAGCCCGGCTCGGTTTTCAAAACGCTCGTCGCCGGCACCGGCTTTGATGTGGGCGCCGTACGCTCGAGCACGTCGTTTGAGGTGCCGGCGAGCATCAAGGTGGGCGACGATACCGTAACCGACGCCGACAAGCGCGACTACGCCATGACCATGGACGTACGCGAGATGATGCGCCGTTCGTCCAACGTGGGCTTTGTCTTGGTTGGGCGCAAAATCGGTGCAGATGACTTTGCCGCCTATGTGGATAAGTGGGGCATCGGTCATAGTTCGGGCGTCGACTTTCCGGGTGAAAGCCTGGGCATCGTCAAGGAACGCGACCAGTACGATGGCGCCACGCTGGGTTCGATGAGCTTTGGCCAGGCGCTGTCTGTCTCACCGATTGAAATCGCACGTGCCGTGGGCGGTATCGCCAACGGCGGCGTGATGATGACCCCGCACTTCTATAAGTCAAGCAAGGGCGACGAGAAGGACTGGGGCGAAGGCGAGCGTGCGATTTCTGAGGATGCCGCCTCCCAGGTGACATCGTGCATGCAGACGGTCGTGTCCGAGGGTACGGGCGTGGGCGGTGCCGTGGACGGCTATGACGTGGCGGGCAAGACCGGTACGGCGGAGCGCGCGGACGAAAATGGCGGCTATCTCAAGGAGAACTATATGTCTTCCTTCATGGGCTTTGCCCCGGCTCAGTCGCCCAAGGTGCTGTGCTATATCACGCTCGACGGCACGCCGAGCGGCTCGGATGCCGCCGCGGTTCCGTTTCAGAGCATTATGGCCAACGCGCTCGATGTTTTGGGTATCCCGCGCACCAAGTAGGGGGGTTGTCCTATTTGGTACGTTCATTGTTTAAACTAGAGGGTGTTCACATGCCCTGCACCACGCATGAGTGGCGCTGGGATACAATACGCCGGTAGCATTATTAGGTTTATGGGGGAGCTGCAATGATAGAGATCGCCGTCAACAACCTCGCGGCCGCAACAGGGGCCCGAACCGTGACGGAGCAGACCGATCGAGTTTGTCGCGGGTGCGTTATCGACTCGCGCCAGGTTGAGGAAGGGACGATTTTTGTCGCCTTCCCGGGCGAAAAGGTCGACGGAAACGATTTTGCTCCTCGGGCTATCGAGTCGGGTGCCGGCGCGGTCGTGCTTACCCGCGAGCCCGATGACGACTTGCTTTCACTTGCCCAGGACAAGGACTGCGCCGTCCTGCTGACGGATGATCCAGAGGAATTTTTGCTGCGCCTGGCGCATGCCTATCGCACGCAGCTTGGCTGTCTGGTCATTGGTATTACCGGCTCGATCGGCAAGACCACGACCAAGGATGTGCTCGCCGCGGTGCTTTCCAAGCGCTATCGCGTCTGGGCTACCAAAGGCAATTTCAACAATTTGATCGGCATGCCACTCACGGTGCTCTCTGCTCCAGCTGATACTGAGGTCCTGGTGCTCGAGATGGGCATGAACCATTTTCACGAGATCGAGCGCCTGTCCCGTTCCGCCAATCCAAATCTCGCCATCGTGACCAAGATCGGCACCTCGCATATCGGCATTTTGGGCAGCCGCGAGAATATCGCGCGTGCCAAGTCCGAGATCGTCCAGGGTATGCGCGCCGCCGATGACTTCTCTCCGCTACTTGTGCTTGGCGGCGAGGACGACTTTACCCCGTTCATTCGCGATACGTTTGCCGCGCCCGCGGGCGTTAATGTGATGCTCGCCGGTGTTTCGGATGATGATGAGGTCTGCGCGCGCGACATTCACGTCGACGATGAGGGCCGTCCGGTCTTTACGCTCGATTTTGGCGCAGGCGAGCGCATCGAGACCATGCTTGCCATTCCCGGCGCACAGTCTGTCCCCAATGCCGTAAAGGCGGCGGCAGTCGGCATTCGCCTGGGCGTGACGCCGGAACAGATCGATGCCGCCTTTAGGGGGCTGATGATCACCGGTCATCGCCAGGAGATCAAGCACGCCGCCAGCGGTGCGCGCATCATCGACGACTCCTATAACGCCAGCGCCGAGTCTATGGCTGCCGGTCTCGATCTGCTGTGCTCGCTTATCTGCGACGGCTCGCGCATGGCAATCTTGGGCGAGATGGGCGAGATGGGCGACGAAGCCGCGCGCATGCACGAGCTTGTGGGCGCCTATGCCGCGGCTAAGAAGCTCGATATGCTGGCGTGCGTTGGCGGTGAGCTCGCTGCCCTCATGGCCGAGTCCGCTCGCATGATGGGTATGGACGAGGACCGTATCCAGGTATTCGCCGATTATCAGCAGGTGCTCGACCGTATGGGCGCCGCGCTCGAAAAGGACGACGTCGTACTGGTTAAGGGTTCCCGTTTCGTTGAGCTCGATCGCTTTGTGGAAGGTGTGTGCTAGTCCATGTTCGGCAATCCTTCGTATCCTACGTACCAGGCCTTTTTGGGATTGGGTATCGCCGCTATCATCGCGATGCTGCTCATGCCGTGGTGGATTAAGCTCCTGAAGGTCGAGGGTATCGGCCAACAGGTTCGCGCCGATGGCCCCAAGCGCCACCTGATTAAGCAAGGCACGCCCACCATGGGTGGCGTCATCATCCTGGTCGCCGTTTCGCTGACGTGCCTGTTGATGGGCAAGCTCACCACCGAGCTCGTGCTTGTGCTGCTCGCCACGCTGGCGACTGGCGTTCTTGGTCTCATCGATGACCTGACTTCTGTCACGCACGGCCGTTCGCTCGGCCTGACGCCTCACGCCAAGATGATCGGCCTGACCATCATCTGCGTTACCTTTACCGTGCTTGCCGTTAACTGGTGCGGCGTTGCCCCCGAGATTCGTTTCCCTGGCGGCCTGACGATTGACCTGGGTGTGCTTTCAACCACCATCTGTGGCTTCTCGTTTCCGTGGCTCTACATTGTTTTTTGCTGGCTCATGATCGCCGGTCTTTCCAACGCCGTCAACCTGACCGATGGCCTGGACGGCCTTGCTGGCGGTACCTCCATGATCGCCATGCTCGCGATGGCCGCAATGGCGTTTTTGCATGGCGACGTGAACCTGTCTATCTTCTGCACTGCATGCGCTGGCGCTTGCCTGGGCTTCCTTTGGTTCAACTGCTATCCGGCGAGCATTTTTATGGGTGATACCGGTTCGCTGGCGCTGGGCGCGGCATTTGCCTGCACGTCCATTATGACCAACACCGAGGTCGTCTCGCTCATCATCGGTGGCCTGTTTATCGTCGAGACCCTCTCGGTCATGATTCAGGTCGTCTACTTCCACTTTACGCATAAGCGCGTCTTCCTTATGGCGCCCATTCATCATCATTTCGAAAAGAAGGGCTGGGCCGAGACCAAGGTTGTCATTCGCTTTTGGATTGTCGCCGCGGCATTTGGCGCCCTGGGCCTCGCTTTGTTCTTCCAGTTGGGATAGTGGTTTTTCATGCCTCTTGCAGATTCCTTTAGCCTGCTCGTTTTGGGCCAGGGTAAGTCCGGTCTTGATGTTGCTCGCTGGGCGCTTACACACCCCGAGCGCGTGAGTGCCGTTACCGTCTATGGCGGCGGTACCTCCGAGCCCAATGACGCCACGCGTGCGCTCGAGGCTATGGGCGCGTCGTTTGTCTATGGCACTGAGCAGGTAGAGGGAGCCTACGACGTATGCGTGACATGCCCGGGCATCTCGGAGTTCTCGGCATTCTTTAAGGCTGGCCGCGATCATGCTGCCCAGGTCATGGGCGAGCCCGAGTTTGCCTACCGCCTGTCGCCCGACAATTGGATCGCCATCACGGGCACCAACGGCAAGACGACCACCACGTCGCTGACCGACTACCTGCTTAAGGCAGCGGGCGAGGCGAGCGTTGCTGTCGGCAACATCGGTGAGCCTCCGGTGAACGAGATCGATGGCCGCGCGCATAACGAGTGGTTTGTAGCGGAGCTTTCGAGCTATCAGATTGCAACGACCCAGGAGCTTCACCCTCGTGTGGCGGTGCTGCTCAACATTACCCCCGACCATCTGAGCTGGCACAAGAGCCATAAGAACTATGCGCTCGCTAAGATTAAGCTCTTCGAGAACATGGTTGACGATGACCTTGTGGTTATCGACGTCGAGGACGCCGGTATCCATGAGTTCGATGAGTATATCTACACGCCGGGCCGTCGCATCTGCAAGGTCGCCTTTGACGAGCCTGATGGGGAGGACGCGGCCTTTGTGCGCGATGGTAAGATGGTCGTGCGTCTGAAGGGCGTCGAGACCCCGCTCATTGCCACGTCCGAGCTCAAAATCTCCGGACATCACAATGTCATCAATGCCCTGTGCGCTGCCACGGCTGCCCTGGCCGTCGGTGCCGATGTCGACGGCGTCTGCCGCGGCCTGGCCTCGTTCCAGCCGCTCGAGCACCGTGTGGAGCCCTGCGGCGAGATCGACGGCGTTCGCTACGTCAACGATTCCAAGGCGACGAACACCGATGCGGTCGAGAAGGCCCTGACGGCGTTTCCCGACGACGACGTGATCTTGCTGCTCGGCGGCCACGATAAGGGTACGCCGCTCGCGGACTTTGCCCGCGTTGTCATGGACAACGTGCGATCGGTCGTCTGCTTTGGCGATGCGCGCGAGCGCTTTACCGCCGCTATGGACGAGGCCGATGTCGATGGTGACGTTGATATTGCTCAGGCTGACGACCTGCGCGACGCCGTCGACGTTGCCCGTTCGCTGTCGAGCCGAGGCGACGTGATCCTGCTTTCTCCTGCCTGTTCTTCGTTCGATGAGTTCTCGGGCTACGAGGAGCGCGGCCGCGTGTTTAAGGACTACGTGGCCCAGCTTGCCGCCGCAGCGAAAACACAAATGGAATAGGGGCTGCCGGTGAGAGAGGAGAGCCCCCGACAAGGTATGAGGAGGCCCGACTCGGACCGTGCTTCCTCGCTGCGTAGCACGCCGCGTTCCGGACGCGGCGGGCAGACGTTCGGTGAGCGCTATATTGCCGGCGTCCCCGCCCGCATCATGCGTCCCCGTTTGATATTTATGGCCTGCCTGTTTACCTTGGTGTGCTTCGGCTTGCTGATGGTGTACTCGGCATCTTCGGTCGAGGCGCTGCACGAGAACGGGTCTGCGACGTTTTTCCTGGTTCGACAGGCTATATTTGCCGGGGTTGGCGTGCTTGCCATGGTTGCGATCGTTCGCGTCTTGCCGGATAGCTGGTTTGGGGAAGATGTACTTAGGATCTTCCTCATGGGCATGATAGGGCTACTGCTTCTGGTGTTCTTTATGGGCAGCGGCAGTCGTGGCGCCACGCGTTGGCTCAACATCGCCGGTATTCAGTTCCAGCCGTCTGAGTTTTTAAAGCCGTTCGCCATCGCGTATTCGGCAATCATGCTCGACCGCATCTTTTCGCCCGGCGGCAACATCAACGAGTTTCTTCGCAAGATGGGCGCCTACCTGGGTATTTCGCTCTTTATGATCTTTATTCAGCCCGATTTTGGCACCGTTCTGATCATTTTGTTGACCCTCATGTGCATGGCGTTGTTTGCGGGATTGGACCCTAAATATATCGTTTGGACGGTCGTTGCCGGCATCGCCGTCGTTGCGATCGCCCTTATCGCCGAGCCGTATCGTATGACGCGTGTCCAGGTTGCTTGGAACCCTTGGGCCGACGAGTATGGCGATGGCTATCAGGCCACGCTTGCCATTATGGCGTTTGCCTCGGGCGGCCTGTTCGGTCGCGGTATCGGCAACTCCACCATGAAGTACTCGTATTTGCCCGAGGCGCATAACGACTACATCTTGGCTATTATCGGCGAGGAAGTTGGCTTTATCGGAACCGTACTGTTCTTCTTGGTGTTTGCGATGCTGATCTACTCGGCGTTTCGCATTGCCGAGCAGGCGACCGACCGTCGCGGAGCACTTATGGCATCGGGTTCCGCGGTCATCCTTGCGGTGCAGTTTTTGATCAATGCGCTGGGCATCCTCAACGTGTTTCCCATGACGGGCAAGCCGCTGCCGTTTATTAGCTACGGCGGCTCGTCGATTATCGTATCGCTTATGCTTGCCGGGCTGATCTTGCGCGTCTCGCACGAGAGCGCCCGTCGTGATGAGTACGACCGTCGCCGCGAGAGCTTTGCCGTTATGGACGAGAGTACCGCCGGCGTGCCCCATGTGCGCGGCGATCGCCCTTCGCGCAACGGTTTTACCGTCTTGGATGGCTCTGCGACCGAGCCGGCGGCTCGTCCGCGTCCACGAACGGCTCCGCAGGGGCGTCCCCAACGCCCGAACTCCCGAAGCTCGGGTGGCGGATATAATCGAATCAATTTGAATTCGGACCCGTCGGCGCGTCTGCGCACCGACGATCAGGGACCGCGCGTACGAAGGGATTACCATGACCGATAAGATGACCGTTGCTATCGCAGCCGGCGGCACGGCGGGACATATCAACCCTGCGCTCGCCTTGGCTGAGGAGTTGCGCGACCGCGGACATCATGTTGTGTTCGTGGGCCAGTCGCACAAGCTCGAGGGTCGTTTGGTTCCCGAGGCCGGGTTCGATTTTGTACCTATCACGGTCACGGGCTTCGACCGCTCCCGTCCCTGGACCGCGCTGACTTCGCTGTGGCGCGTCAATAAGGCCAAGCGCTCGCTTGCCAGTCATTTCTCAAAGGTTGGCAAGCCCGATACTGCCATCGGTTTTGGTGCCTACGTCGAGGTCCCGCTGCTGGGCTGGTGCAAGGATGCGGGCGTTCCGTATCTGCTGCACGAGCAGAACTCTGTTCCGGGCCTGGCCAATAAGATGATGAGTTCCCATGCCGCCCGCGTGTGCATCTCGGTGCCGGCTGCGCGCTCTGTCTTTGAGCGCGAGGGCGACCCTGAGCATGTGCTCATGACCGGTAATCCGGTGCGCCGCTCGGTCATTGAGGGCGATCGCGCCCGCGGCCGCGAGGCACTTGGCGTGCCCGAGGACGCTGTGCTACTGCTTGTCTTTGGCGGTTCGCTCGGTGCCCAGCATCTCAACGAGCGCGTGGCCTCGCTCAAGGGTGAGCTGCTTTCGCGTGAGAATCTCTACATTTTGCATTCGACGGGAGCCGACGGCTTTGAGGACACCGAGCGTGCTTTGGCGCTGACGCCCGATGAGACGAAGCGCTATCGCGTCCAGCCCTACATTGACAACATGGGCGACATGCTAGCTGCAGCTGACCTGGTGCTCTCGCGCTCCGGCGCCTCGAGCGTGGCCGAGATTGCCGCCCTCGCCGTGCCTTCGGTGCTTGTGCCGTATCCGCATGCCACGGCCGACCACCAGACGACCAATGCGCGCTATCTGGTCGATGCCGGTGCCGGCGTGCTTTGTGCCGATGCCGATATCGATGCTCCGGCGTTTGCCGAGGAGCTGCTGCATTTGGTCGATGACGCCGCCGCGCGCGATGCCATGCGTCAGGCGGCGCGCGGGTTGGCTCAGGACCGCGCCGCCGCTCTTTTGGCCGATGCGGTAGAGGGTTTGCGTTAGTTAGACGGGATATCGAGCTTGCGCTCGCGCGGATGCGGTAGGTGCGGTACAGTTAACGGGTTACAGGCAGTGTTTACGCAAGGAGTACACGAGCACATGGCTGATTCCCAGACTGCAACCTCCGCGCCCGAGTTCAAGAGCGCCCACTTTATCGGTATCGGTGGCGCCGGCATGAGCGGCATCGCTCTCGTTTTGCACGAGCGCGGCTATGCCGTTACTGGCTCCGATCTTAAGACCTCGCGCTACATTCGTCAGCTTACCCGCGCTGGCGTGAAGGTTCATGTGGGCCACGAAGCCGCCACGATCGATGAGGTCAAGCCCGACGTGGTCGTGGTCTCTACCGCTATTCCCGAGTCCAACCCCGAGCTTGTGCGTGCTCGCGAGCTCGGTATTCCTGTGTGGCCCCGCGCCAAGATGCTCTCGGCTCTGGGTCATGGCTACACCACCATCGCTGTTGCCGGTACGCACGGCAAGACCACGACGTCTTCGATGTGTGCCACCATGCTCGACCGCATGGGCTTGGATCCCAGCTTTTTGATCGGCGGCATCGTCGAGGGTTACGACACCAACGGAAAGAACGGCTCGGGTGACTACTTTGTCGCCGAGGCCGATGAGTCCGACAGCTCGTTCCTGTTCTTGAATCCCAACGTGGTTATCGTGACCAACGTCGAGGCCGACCATCTCGATCACTACTCGGGCATCGAGGAGATCGAGGCCACCTTTGCCAAGTTTATGGGCTTGGTTGGAGAGAGCGGTACCGTCATCGTTTGCGGTGAGGACCCGCATCTGGTCGAAGTCGCCAAGTCGACGGGTCGCCGCGTGCTTTCCTATGGCTTTGCCGAAACCAACGACGTCGTCTGCGTGCATCCGGATGTCAAGGGCATTCAGAGCGACTTTATCGTTCGCTTTGAGGACGGGACCGAGCATGCTGTCGAGATCAAGAGCAACCCCGGTCGCCACAACATGCTCAACGCCACGGCAGTGCTAACCGTTGCCCATGTCCTGG
Source organism: uncultured Collinsella sp. (assembly GCA_900556415.1). Taxonomy (GTDB): domain Bacteria; phylum Actinomycetota; class Coriobacteriia; order Coriobacteriales; family Coriobacteriaceae; genus Collinsella. The sequence continues at coordinate 96,254 of USOU01000005.1, read as the reverse complement.
GCCTCGACGTCGACGCCGCAGCCGAGGCGCTTTCGAGCTTTGAGGGCGTCCGCCGCCGCTTTACCCATGTGGGCGATATTGACGGCATCACCGTGGTCGATGACTACGGCCATCACCCCACCGAGATTAAGGCGACGCTTGCTGCCGCCTCGTCGCTGGGTTATAAGCATGTCGACGTTGTGTTCCAGCCGCACCGCTATTCGCGTTTGCAGGCGCTGTGCGATGACTTTGCCGATGCCTTCGCCAATGCCGATAAGCTGCTGCTCATCGATGTGTTCTCTGCCGGCGAGATGCCGATTCCGGGCGTTACCTCCAAGATGCTCGCCGACACTGTGCGCGCCAAGCACCCCGGCAAGGAGGTCGTGTACTGCTCCAGCCGTCTCGAGCTCAATCGTGAACTCGAGAAGATGGTAGGCGAGGGCGATCTGCTGCTTACTATGGGCGCCGGCGACGTTACAACCGTTGGTCCCGAGTTCATCGAGTATCTGACTGCTAAGAAAGACGCTTAGACTCCATGGGTCTGTTTAACGCCGTCATGGCGCTTTCGGGCATGATCGATACGGACGTAATCGAGGATGAACGCCTCGCGCGCCATACGAGCTATCGCATCGGCGGCAAGGCGGACCTCTTTGTGACGTGCCATAGCTATCATGCCCTGCGTCGCGCCGTGGCGGTGCTCGACCGTGAGCAGGTACCGTGGGTCATTATCGGCAAGGGATCTAATCTGCTTGTTGCCGATGCGGGCTATCGCGGCGCCGTCATTTCGCTGGGGCGCGAGTTTCAGCGTACGGTTGTTGCCGAGGACGGTTGCACGCTGACCGTTGGCGCGGGCGTTATGTTCGCACGCCTGGTCAACGATGCGCTGTCGCGCAGTCTTTCGGGCCTAGAGTTTGCGGTTGGCATCCCCGGCTCGGTCGGCGGCGCCGTATCCATGAACGCCGGTACGCGGACCGAGTGGATAGGTTCGCTTGTCGAGGATGTGGTCACGTTTGACCCGGCATCCGGCATAAAGCATTATGCGGGGTCCGAGATTGCTTGGGGCTACCGTGAGTGCAGTCTGCCGCGTAACGAGATTATTCTCGAGTGCGTGCTCAAGCTCAAACCCGCGCCCAAGGCCGATATCCGTGAGCGTATGGAGCGGTACCTGACGAGGCGCAAACGCACACAGCCCATGGGTCGCGCTTCTTGCGGGTCGGTCTTTCGCAATCCGCCCGACGCGAGCGTTGGCAAGCTGATTGAGGATTGTGGATTAAAGGGTTTTTCGGTTGGCGGTGCGGAAGTTTCGCCCGTACACGCTAATTTTATCGTTAATAACGGTACCGCCTCGGCCGATGACGTGGCCGCGGTTATTAGGCATGTGCACGGAAAGGTGAGGGAGGCGTATGGCATCGAGCTCAGACCGGAAGTTAAATTCCTCGGCTTCTAGAGCATCGAAACCTACCTTCCGCCGCGCCGGAGGGCGTTCCGGCGCACCCGTCCAACCTCAACGCAAGCCCTCTGTGTCTTCCAAGCCTGCTGGATCCGTACGGTCTGCCAAGCGTCCGGTCGTCTCGCAACTTGGTGGACGCCCTGTCGCAAAAAAGACGGTTCACCCAGCTCCGCGCCCCTCGGTGACATCCAAGTCGGCGATAGGTACCAAGCCCTCTCGCCCCATAGCGACGCCCAAGCTCTCGCTGGGAGCTAAGGTGACGCATCTCGGCCGTACGTTGGGCGCTGCCAAGCCGCGCTCGTTGACGTCGGTGCCCGCCACTAAGGCACCTGCGACCAAAAAGGGTATCAATCCGCTGTCGTCGCTTGGCGCCATGGCCAGTAAGACGTCCGATGCCGCCTCTGCCGCTAAGGGCAAGGGTAAAATCGCGGGCGGTATCTTGGCGGCTGTGGCCGTGCTTGCCGTCGTTGCCATCGTCGTTATCAATTCCGGCCTGTTTGCCGCTACTGATATTCAGATCGAGGGCAGCGAGCACGTGACCAAGCACGATGCCATACAGCTGATCAGCCTGCCCGAGAACACATCGCTCTTTAACGTAAATCCCGACCAGATCACCGAAGACCTCAAGCAGAACCCGTGGGTCTCGGGCGTGGACGTTCAACGGCAGTTTCCCCACACGCTTGTCATTACGCCGACGGAGCGCAAGGTCACCGCGATCGCCTATATAAGTTCCGACGATCTTGCCTGGGCCATCGGCGACGATGACACCTGGATCGCACCGCTTTCGACCTCAGTGGAGGTGGACGACCAGGGAAATGTCGTCACTTCGGGGGAGGGCGCCAACACATTGAGCGGTATCGATGCCGCGCTGGCGCTGGCCAAGCATTACGGAGCCGTGCTGCTCACTGATGTCTCGGCCGATGTCGAGCCGGTCTCGGGGCAGGCTGTTTCTTCCAAGGCCGTTAAAGCGGGCCTGGATTACGTGCGTGGTTTTTCCGGCGAATTCTTGGCGCAGATCAAGGATATTTCCATACCTTCGGTCGAGGCCATCTCGGCGAATCTTGATAATGGCGTTGAGGTCTCGCTGGGCGATTCTGACGATATCGCCAAGAAGGAACGCGTCGTGACCAAGCTTCTGTCGCAGGTAGAGGGCGTAACCTACATTAATGTTCGGTCCCCCGGCAACTATACGTTTAGAAACGCACCGACCGCTTAGCGCCGTTCGTGGCTTTGTTGAGGGGCCATACCACGCCGTTTATCTGGTTTGTTTGGTTTTCACGGTCAATTATTTGACTGATACGTTCATAATGTGCAAACATAATACGGTTTACCTTTGCATTTACTTTCAACCTGAAGGTTAATGTGCGCAGGGGTCAACCCATGCTATGGCTATAACCTTTGTTCGGAGGACCGACATGCACGAGACAGAGATCAACAACTACCTTGCCGTCATTAAGGTGGTCGGCGTCGGCGGCGGCGGTACCAACGCGGTCAATCGAATGATCGAAGAGGGCATTCGCGGCGTCGAGTTTGTTGCCATCAACACCGATGCTCAGGCGCTCGCGATCTCTGATGCCGATATCAAGGTCCATATCGGTACCGACCTTACCCGCGGCCTGGGCGCTGGCGCCAACCCCGAGGTTGGTCGCAAGGCTGCCGATGAGTCACGCGATGACATTGCCGAGGCGCTCGCTGGCGCCGACATGGTGTTCATCACCTGCGGTGAGGGCGGTGGCACCGGCACCGGCGCTGCTCCCATCGTTGCCGATATCGCGATGAACGAGGTCGGTGCGCTGACCGTCGCCGTCGTGACCAAGCCCTTCACCTTCGAGGGCCGCAAGCGTAAGAAGAGTGCCGAAGAGGGCATCAAGACCCTTTCCGATTGCGTCGACACCATGATCGTTATCCCTAACGACAAGCTGCTCGACATCGCCGAGAAGAAGACCACCATGCTCGAGGCCTTCGCTATTGCCGATGGCGTCCTTTCCCAGGGTACCCAGGGCATCACCGACCTCATCACCGTCCCGGGCATCATCAATCTGGACTTCGCCGATGTTAAGACCATCATGAAGCAAGCCGGCACCGCCATGATGGGTATCGGTACTGCTTCTGGGGACACTCGTGCCGTCGACGCCGCCCAGCAGGCTATTTCCAGCCCGCTGCTTGAGAGCTCTATCGATGGTGCTACGCGCGTCCTGCTCTCCATCGCCGGCTCCAAGGATCTGGGCATCCAAGAGATCAGCGACGCTGCCGACGTTGTCGCCAACGCCGTCGATCCCGAGGCCAACATCATCTTTGGTACCGTTGTCGACGAGTCCCTGGGCGACCAGGTGCGCATCACCGTTATCGCCACGGGCTTCTCCGACTCTAACGTCAACCGTCAGGACGAGCTCTTCGCTGCTCAGCAGTCCCAGAGCAAGTCCGCTGCTTCTGCCGAGCCGCAGCGCACCGCTCCGGCTGTCAGCCCCGCTCAGGCTGCCCCGACTCGCAACGTCGGCGGTACCGAACTCCCCAACTTTGGTAACGATCAGTTCGAACTTCCCGATTTCCTTAAGCGCGGTAGCTTCTAGTTCGTTTTTCTCAACGACTTGCAAGAGGTGCGTCCGATTGGGCGCGCCTCTTTTTTTGTTGTGTTTCGCCTTTGTAAACGAAAGCCTCCAATCTCCTTACGTTCCCTTTACGTTTGCTCCTTACCGCTGCGGGTATCCTTTTTGATGAAGTGTGCAGCCGTATGGCACGGACTGCTGCGGCGTCGCCGCAATACTTGTGTTATTAGGAGGCTTTAGTATGGCAGCACGTGCGGACAACGTTTCGCGTGTCGACCATGATGGAGTTACGCTGGTGGAGGGTGCGACGGCCGATGTTCGTTTTGCCTTTACCGAGCGCACCGGTGGCGTTTCCGAAGATGCGTACTCCTCGCTCAACCTGGGCTCGCATGTAGGCGATGACCCCTTTGCTGTTCAAGAAAATCGTCGTCGCGTGCTCGAGGCCATGGGTGCCTCCGAGTGCGAGCACAATCTGCTCGTTCCCAATCAGGTGCACAGTGATCATATCGTTACGGTGACCTCGAGCGGTGCCGACGATCTCGAGGATATTCGCGAGCAGATTGCCGAGGGCTGCGATGCCATCGTCTGCACGGCCCATGAGGTGCCCGTGCTGCTCTGTTTTGCCGACTGCGTTCCCGTGGTGCTGCTGGCTCCCGGCGGATTTGCCGTGGTACATTCTGGCTGGAAGGGCACGATTGCGCGCATTTCCGCCAAGGCGTGCCAGGTGCTTTGCGATGCCGCTGGCTGCGACGCGAGCGACGTCTGCGCCTATATTGGTCCCCATATCTTGGGTGACGAATACGAGGTATCCCAGGAGCTCATGGATCGCTTTGCCGCCGAGTTTTCCTGCATCGATGCGAGCGCCTCTCGCATGCTCGACCTTTCTGCCGCAATTCGCGAGGCGCTGCTGGACGCCGGCGTCGATACGGACAATATTGTAGACACGCAGCTCTCCACCGTTCGTCAGAACGACCGCTTTTACTCCTACCGCAACGAGGGCGGTACCTGCGGGCGCCATGCCGCGATCGGCGTGATGCTATGAGAAAGATCGTATCGGTCCTGAGTGCAGCGGTACTCACGCTTACGCTGTGTGCCTGCTCCTCGGGATCTTCCACTTCTTCCATTACCGTGGCGGGTTCCACGACCTGCCTTCCTATCGCCGAGATTGCGGCCGAGGGCTTTAAGGAAGAGACCGGCACCGACGTGCTCGTCTCTGGCTTGGGCTCCTCTGCCGGCATCGAGGCTGTCAGCGCCGGTACCGCTGATATCGCCAGCTCCTCCCGTAGCCTTAATGCCGATGAACAAGACCTGGGCCTGACTCCCATCGTTATCGCCCACGATGGCATTGCGGTCATCGTGAATGAGGACAACCCGGTCGAGAATCTCTCGACCGAGCAGCTTCGCGATATCTACGCCGGTAAGATCACCAACTGGAAAGAGGTTGGTGGCGAGGACCTGAAGATTCAGGTTATTAACCGCGACGAGGCTTCCGGTACGCGCGAGGCCTTCCGTACCATCGTGATGGATGGCACGCCGTTCGATCGTCGCTCGGCCGTTCTTTCGGGCACGGGCCAGGTACGCGATGTCGTGTCCCGCTCTCGTGGTGCTATTGGCTACATCTCGCTGGGCTTTGTCGAGAGCCTCAATGCCAAGACTTCGGTCAAGGCCGTCTCGGTCAATCACGTCGAGGCGTCCGAGAAGACAGTCGCAAGCGGCGGGTATCCCATCTCGCGTGACCTTTACTTCTTTGTGAAGGGTACGCCCTCCAAGCAGGCGCAGGCCTACATCGACTACGTGACGTCCGAAAAGATGGACAAGCAGATTCGCGAGGCGGGCTTTATTCCCGTCACCAACGACGGGAAGGGGAGTGAGTAGCATGGAAGTACAGGAAACCCCCCATACTGAGCAGAAGGCTCAGGCACCCAGGAAGCGCGAGCTGGCGCTCGTGTCGCGCAGTACCTATATCAAGGAGAAGGCGCTACAGTGGATCTTCTTTGCCTGCGCGTTCTTGGCGGTCGTCACCGTCATCCTGATTTTTGTCTTTACCACGTACTCGGCGCTGCCGGTCTTTACCGACATCGGCCTGGCGGACTTCTTTAGCTTTACGTGGGCGCCCTCTGAGGGTCACTACGGCATTATGTCGCTGCTGGCGGGTTCTGGTCTGGTGACCGTCGGTGCCCTTGCCATGGGCGTGCCGTTGGGTGTGGGCACAGCCGTGTATCTGGTCGAGATTGCCAGCAAGCGCGTGCGCAAGCTCATCAGCCCTGCCGTCGACCTGCTGGCGGGTATTCCCTCCATCATCTACGGCTTCTTCGGCATGATCATCATCCGCCCGTTTATCGCGCAGCTGACCGGCGGCCTTGGCTTTGGCGCACTGACAGCGTGGTTCGTGCTCGCCATTATGATCGTCCCCACCATCACCACGCTCACCATCGATGCCCTCAATTCCATTCCCATGGGTATTCGCGAGGCTTCCTATGCCATGGGCGCCACCAAGTGGCAGACCATCTACAAGGTCGTGCTGCCGGCCGCCAAGCTGGGCATTGTGGACGCCATCGTTTTGGGCATGGGGCGCGCCATCGGCGAGACCATGGCCGTGCTCATGGTCGTGGGTAATGCTCCGGTCATTCCCGATAGCATCGCGAGCCCCATCTCAACGCTCACGAGCCAGATTGCGCTCGACATGAGCTACTCCTCGGGCTTGCACCGCTCGGCGCTCTTTGGCATGGGCGTGGTCCTGTTTATCATCTCCGCTGCGCTGGTGGGCATTGTCCGTTTGATTTCCAAGAAGAAGAGGGGGTAGGCTATGTCCGATTCCGTTGACACGACGGTCGATACGACCTCGTCGCGCGAGCGCATCAAGCGTGCCCTTTCCCACGGCAAGAAGGGCCGCATCAACAAGGACCTGTCCAACAAACTCATGCTCGGCGTGTTCCGCGTTGCGGCCTATATCACTACGCTGGTGTTGGTCGCCATTATCGCCTACGTGGTCATCAATGGCTTGCCGCATATCTCGCTCGACTTTATCTTTGGTTGGCCCCAGGGCGTCAACGCCGAAGGCGGTATTTGGCCCACGATCGTCTCGACCATCTACGTGACGGTGCTTGCCATGCTCATCTGCACGCCGATTGCCGTGCTGGCGGCCGTCTATCTTGCCGAATACGCCAAGCAGGGTAAGGTCGTCGAGCTCATTCGCTATGCTGCCGACGCTTTGGCCTCGGTGCCCTCCATCGTTATGGGCCTGTTTGGCTACGCCTTGTTTGTCGAGGCCATGGGCCTGGGTCTTTCGATGGTCTCGGCCGCTTTGGCGCTCGCGCTCTTGATGCTTCCCATCGTCATGCGCACCACCGAGGAGGCCATTCGCGCCGTGCCGCGCTATATCCGTTGGGGTGCGTACGGCCTGGGCGCCACCAAGTGGCAGGTCGTTTCCAAGATCGTGCTTCCTTCTGCCTTTGGCCGCATCGCCACCGGTATCGTCCTTGCCATCGGCCGTGCCATCGGCGAGACTGCGGTGGTGCTCTACACCATGGGTCAGGCCATCAACCTGCCTATCTCACCACTCGATTCCGGCCGCCCCATGACGGTCCACCTGTACCTGCTTGCCAACGACGGCATCAACATGAACGCAGCCTATGGCACCGCGCTCCTGTTGATGGTGATCATTTTGGCTTTCAACCTGTTTGCGCGCTTCCTGTCGCGCAAGCGCCGCTAGTTAAGGAGTCCCATGTCCGTCTATCAGTCCGCTCCCACGCTGGAGCAAGCGGCCATCACGGCCAAGGATTTCAACTTTTGGTACGGTGACTTTCATGCGCTGACGGGGCTCGACCTCAACATCGCCAAGAACGCCATCACCTCGTTTATTGGCCCTTCGGGCTGCGGCAAGTCGACGTTTTTGCGCTGCATCAACCGCATGAACGACCTGATCGAGGGTACGCGCGTCGAGGGCACCATGACGCTTGACGGCAACGATATCTATGCCGAGGGCGTCGATCCGGTCGACCTTCGCCGTCGCGTGGGCATGATCTTTCAGCAGCCCAACCCGTTCCCTAAATCCATCTACGAGAATGTCGCTTTTGGCCCTCGTCTGCAGGGCGTGACTAGCAAAAGCGACCTCGATGACATCGTGGAAGAATCGCTCAAGCGCGCCAACCTCTGGAAAGAGGTATCCAATCAGCTCAACAAGGATGGTTTGGCGCTCTCGGGCGGGCAGCAGCAGCGTCTGTGCATCGCGCGTGTGCTTGCGGTGCAGCCCGATGTCCTTCTGATGGACGAGCCCTGCTCCGCCATCGACCCCACGTCCGTCTCCAAGGTCGAGGACCTGATGGCCGAGCTGGCGCCCGAGATGACGATCATCATCGTCACGCATTCAATGCAGCAGGCAGCTCGAATTAGCGACTACACTGCCTTCTTCTTGCAGGAAGTTGCCGGCGAGCCCGCCACGCTCATCGAGTATGGTCAAACCGACGCGATCTTTACCAGCCCGGTGGATTCGCGGACGGAAGACTATATCACCGGCCGCTTTGGCTGATCGGTGCGACTAGTCCCAAGCCGATCGGACCTTGTCCGGTGCGTATTCACCGTGCGGGCGGCATGACCGCACCCAACTGATTGGAGTGAACCATGCGCAAACTGTTTTCCCGTCAGCTCGTCGAGGCTCGTCACGAGATGTTGAGCATCTACGAGGCCGTCGATCTGGCGCTTCACGACGCCGTGAAGGCCTATGTGACCGACGACCGCAAGCTCGCCACCAAGACCAAGAAGCGCACGCTTTCGATTGACGCGCGCTGCGCCAACTTGGAGGCCGTGTGCTACAACTTGATCGCCACACAGTCGCCGGTCGCCTCCGACTTCCGCTTGCTGCAGACAATCATCTACGTCGACTTTAACCTGCAGCGCATGACCGATAAGGTTCGCCAGATCTGCCGCGCCACGCGTCACATGGTCAAGGCCGATATCTCGCTGCCCCAGGAGCTCGTCGGTACGGTTGAGGCCGAGGCCGAAGCTGTTTACCAGGTTCTGGGCTCGTCGCTTTCCGCGCTCGTCACCAACGACATGTCCATCATCTGCAACCTGGCCGTCGAGGACGAGCCGGTGCACGCCGCCTACGAGAAGTTCTTCCGTACCTTCAACCGCATGGATGCCGGCGAGTTTATGGATGACGATAGCAACTACGACGACCTGCGCCGCACCATCATGGTTTCGCGCTACCTCGATCGTATCGCCTCGATTTCCATCGATGCCGCCTGCCGTCTGACCTTCCTTTTGACCGGCCAGCGTATGAATGCCGGCGATATCGCCCGCACGGACGAGGATGAGCTCGAGAGCATGCGCGTACCTTCGGGCGAGGGCGTCATCATGAGACCCGCTGTCGATGCGCGCTATGTTGCCAAGGTGCCCGCTCACGAGGTGAGCGAGGGTCTTCGCTACCTGCTCGAGCACCTCGAGGACGAGGACGACACCGAGGATGACGAGGAGTAGGGTAGCTCCGTTCGTCGAAAGATTGTAAATACCTGAGGGAGCGCGGCCTTGCACATGCAGGGCCGCGCTCTTGCGTTAGCATGGGACTACTTGTATGGCTGTTAGCGGAGGCGATTGGCAATGGATAATTATTTGGACTTGATGCGCGTTCGCCGCGAGCAGATTCTCGAACGCTTTTATGCCGCACTCGATCGCGCGGGACGTTCTCACGATGCCGCACGTCTGATTGCCGTCTCCAAGACCGTTGGCGTCGATGAGACCGTTGCCGCCATCCAGGCAGGGTATCGTCATTTTGCCGAGAACCGTCCGCAGGAGCTTGTTCGCAAGCTTGCGGGCTTGGCTGAACATCCAGAGCTGCCTGCGGTGCGTTTTGACATGATTGGCAATCTTCAGACTAACAAGATCAATGCGGTGTTGGGTTCGGCCGAGCTGATTCATTCGGTGGGATCGCTGCATTTGGCGCAGGCTGTTTCGAGTCGCGCGGTCCGCAAGATTGAGGCGGGCGAGCTTGCCGGTCCTCAGCGTGTGCTGATCGAGGTCAATGTGAGTGGCGAGGAGTCAAAGGGTGGCTTTTCGCCCGACGAGATTCGCGCCTCCGCCGGCGAGCTCGCGGAGCTTGAGGGAATTTGTGTGCAGGGGCTTATGACCATGGCGCCCCGGGGGAATAAGGATGTGGCGCGCCGCACCTTTGCCGGGCTGCGTGAGCTGAGGGATGAGTTGGAGGCGGCGCATCCCGATCTTGAACTGCCCGAGCTTTCCTGCGGCATGAGCGAGGACTTTGAGCCTGCCCTTGAGGAGGGCTCAACGCTTGTTCGCCTAGGTAGGGTGGTATTTAGCCCGGAGTTTGAAGTAAAATAATGCTTTAAAGTGCGCAATGATTATCGGAGCGCCTGCACTAAACCGCGAGAGGATACAACCATGGGCTTCCTTGACGAGATTAAAAATAAAATGCACCTGGGCCAGCAGGGTTACGACCAGGGTTATGGCCAAGATGACGACTACGGTTACGATGACGGCTACGACGATGGCTACCAGAACAACGGCTACAGCGGCGCCTCGGGCGATGGTTTCTATACCCAGGATGAGCCGAGCAACGGTCTTCTGGGTCAGACGCGTCGCGGCGAGGCCGAGTCGGTTGCCGTGTACACGCGTTCCGGCCAGCTGGTGGGCGATGATTCCCGTCACGCTACGACCTACAACCCGCCCTCTCGTTCGCAGGAGACGGCCGCTGGCGGTTATCGTCCCGGTGCCTACGACACGCCGTCGAGCTACGCCGAGAACACCCGCGTTCGCGCTGCCGCTCCCGCGCCTGCTCCCTCACCGAGCGATGCTTCGGCCTATGCGAACAACATCATCAACGCCACGCCTCAGCTGCCGGCATACGTTCTTCGCCCCGAGAGCTACGACGACGTTGAGACCGTGGTGCGTCGCGTGCGCACCAAGCAGCCCGTGGCGCTGATCTTTGTGGGCGTGCGTACCGAGGTCGCCAAGCGCGTCCTGGACTTCTCTTATGGCTTTGCCTGCGGCCTGGGCGCCACGGTCAAAGAGGTGGGCGACCGCGTGTTCATGGTGCTGCCCGCCGGCTGCGAGGTCAAGGATTCCGACCTCAAGAAGCTCCGTGCCGACGGCTACCTTAAGTAAAGACAAGACGAGGAGATTCTCATCAACATCTACACCATTGTCCAGCTGGTCAATACGCTGTTCAACTTTTACTCCACACTCATCGTGGTCTACTGCCTTATGACGTGGATTCCCATGAAGCAGGGCGGATTACTGCAGGATGTCGCCGCCGTCCTCGATAGCGTGTGCGGCCCGTGGCTCAATCTGTTCCGCCGGTTTATCCCGCCGATGGGCGGCGTCGATTTTTCGCCGGTCGTTGCGATTATTGCGTTGCAGTTGGTGCAGAAGCTGGTTCTGCAGCTTCTTATAGGTATACTCGTATAGAACTGGCTCAGTAACTTACATCGGGCGCCCAGCGCCGAGGCGATGAAAAAGGAGAACTTGTTATGGCTATTACCCCTGCTGACATCCAGGCTCAGACTTTCTCTGAGGCCAAGCGTGGCTACGATCCCGCCGAGGTCGATGTCTTTCTGGAGACGCTGTCTTCCGAGGTTGACGCTATGCTGGCGAAGATCGTGGACCTCAAGGGCCGTCTGACCGCCACCGAGCAGCAGCTTGCCGATACGCAGGCTCAGCTCGTTCAGGCCCAGGATGCTGCCGCGCAGGCCGTTCCTGCTGCCCCGGTCGCTGCTCCCGCACCCGACTTCTCTGCTCAGGAGCGTCAGATCTCCGCTGCCCTCATCGCGGCCCAGCAGACCGCCGAGAGCATCGTCAACGATGCCAACGAGAACGCTGACCGCATCCGTAACGAGGCCGACGCTAAGGCCCGCGAGGTCATCCGCCAGGCTCTGACCGAGAAGCAGGCCGAGCTCGAGGAGATCGACCGTCTGAAGGCTTCCCGCGAGGAGTTCAAGGCCGAGTACCTCAAGCTCATCCAGCACTTCATGGACGATGCGCAGAACTCCTTCCCGGCCGATCTTATGGCTTCCACGCCGGTCGGTTCCGCCGCTTCTCCCGCGGTGACGATGCCCGCAGCCGAGCCGCTGCCTGTCGCCGAGCCGGTCATTCCCGTGGCCGATCCCTTTGCACCGATCGACAACTTCGCCGCCGACGATCTGGACTAACATCCAGCTATCATTTAGCGCCTAGAAAGGGCCCGCAGCTTGCGGGTCCTTTTTTGTGGCTGTACGCAGCCTGCAAAATAAAACGCCGAGTCCTGCGTTTGATGGCACAGAACTCAGCGAACGGGGAGCGGTCAAAGGTAGATTTGAGGGCATGTCCCAAAAATCTACTTAAGGATGAAGTCGGAGAGGGAAATGGTGCGGGCCTCGCGATGCTCGGGGTCGGCGATGTGGTCGGCGGGATAGCCGCAGACGAGCATGTGATAGGGATAGACGCCTTCGGGCAGGTTGAACTGCTCGCGGGCTACCTCGGGCTTAAAATGGCATACCCAGCACGTTCCCAGACCCTGCTCCTCGGCCTCCATCATCATCTGGTCGCAAACAATCGAGGTGTCGATGGCACTCGAGTTCATCTGGTCATAGGGACGCACCCAGGCGTCGTCGGTAACGCTGCAAATGAGGAAGATGAGCGGAGCGCCAAAGATAGACCCATCACGAGCAAACCGAGGCTGACAAGCAGCTGCCTTTTCCAGAAGCTCAGGCGTATCCAACACCATCACACGGGTTGGATGGTTATTACAAGCAGAAGGAGCAATACGCCCAGCCTCAACAATGGCATCCACCACAGCCTGCTCCACAGCCCGATCCTCAAACAAACGACAAGAATACCGAGACCGAGCCAGATCCAAATAAGACATACAAGCCCTCCAACAATTTAATAACGAAATAAAAGATAACCAAAGGTTACCCAGAGCAACATCCAGCCAAACGCTTAAGGCGGCCCCAAAGTTTCCAATCGGGCCCCAAGGCCCTGCCAACAAAAGCCCCATCGCTTTCAAAGTATCAGCCAAAGTTCCAATGGTGGTACATAAGGGAGCGGGCCCGACCACTGATAACCTTTTGAACGACCTGCTTGCAGCCGGAGTGAAAAAAGGTTATCAGTGGTCGGGCCCGCGACCGGTGGGACATGTACCCCCAATTAACTGTTCTTCATGACAATCGAATCCACGACATCGGCCACATTCTCGCAGCAGTCAGCACAGTACTCCAGGAAGGCGTAAACGTCACGCCAAGCGATGACCTCGAGCGGGTCCTTACCGTTGACGTGCAGGTTGCGCATAGCGTTGATGTAGAGGTCGTCGGCCTCGGACTCGATGGTGTTGATCTGGATGACGAGCTCGCGCAGGGTCTTGGACTTTCGGTAGTTGGGAAGCTCGACCATCAGGTCCTTCATGGCGCGGCAGGCGTCGGTCACCTTGTGGGCGATGACGATGGCATCAGGATGGATGCTCTGGATGTTGGTGAAGTAGACGCGCTGCACGACGCCCTCAATACGGTCGAGCACGGTGTCGAGCGAGCAGCTCATCAGATCCAAATCCTCGCGCTCAAGCGGGGTAATAAAGGCCGTGAGCAGGGCGTCCTCAAGCTCATGGTGCTTCTTGTCGGCCGCATGCTCGATCGCGTGCATCTTGTCGAGCATATCGTGAATCTTCGTGGGATCGAAGTTCTCGAAAATCTTGGTGAGCAGCTCAGCGGCCTGGACGGCAAGGTCGGCGCAGGCGACGTAGTTGTCAAAGTAGAACGAATCGGGTTTCTTTGCCATGAGTGGGTCCTTTCGAGGCGAAGACGGGTGGGCGAAGTATTACGGTCCGGATGGACGCTCGGCGTGACTAGATGAACATCATGAACAGCTTGGCCATGACAAAGCTGATGAGTCCGCAGGCGGGGAAGGTGAAGAACCAGGTGAACATCATGTCCTTGACCACGCCGAAGTTGATGGCCGAGAGGCGCTTGACGGCACCGACACCCATAATGGCGCAGGTCTTGATGTGAGTGGAGGACACGGGGATGCCGGTGAGCGTGGCAAGCAGCAGATTCGCGGCGCCCGCCAGATCGGCGGAGAAGCCCTGGTACTTTTCGAGCTTGACCATGCTCTGGCCGACGGACTTGATGATACGCTCGCCGCCCACGCTGGTGCCGATACCCATAGTGGCCGAGCACAGCAGCATAATCCAGATGGGGATGCCTGCATCGCCGACGCTCGTCTGGCCGCTGGCAAAGGCCACGCCTAAAAAGAGCACGCCGATGAACTTCTGTCCATCCTGCGCGCCGTGCATAAAGCTCATGGCCGCAGCGCTCGCGATCTGAGCGTATTTAAAGAAGACATTGGCACGTCGCCTGTTGGCGGCGGCGAAAAGAATCGAGACGAGCTTGCACAGGACCCAGCCCATGACAAAGCCCAGGCCGATGGAGAGCGCCAGGCCGTAGATGACCTTCATCCACTCGTGGACGTTGACGCTGCTCGCACCGCCGAGGGCGATGGCGGCACCGGTCAGGCCGGCGATAAGGCTGTGGCTTTGCGAGGTGGGGATGCCAAAACGCGACGCTGTGGCGCCGTAGACGACGATGGAGAACAGCGCCGCGCACAGGCAGGCGAGCGCCATGGTGCTGTTTCCGCCAAAGTCGACAATATGGGAGATGGTGTTGGCGACGCTCGCGTTAAAGTGCGTCATGATGAGTACGCCGAGGAAGTTGAATGCGGCGCTCATGAGAATGGCGGCGCGGGCGGGCATGCAACGCGTAGTGACGCAGGTCGCGATGGCGTTGGGTGCGTCGGTCCATCCATTGACGAAGATGGCGCCCAACGCGAGGATCACGGTGACGGCAAGGACTGGGTTCGACACAATTTGGCCGAGGAAGGTTGAGAACGTTACGTCCATATATGGGCTTTCTCGAAGTTTGCAGACACGTTACAAAAACATGATAAATCGTATCACCTCCTGCGGGCCTCTTTACCGAGTTCTGATGGGAGAAGTGAACTTTTTGGCACTAAAATTGAATATTAGCCCTGTTGACCGCGGGTGTTCTTTTTGCTAACACGCCATGCGGACACGTGCGATTACTACGACACTCCAAAACCACAGTCTGTTCGCTTTACAACATGCAAACATGCGTTCGATAATAGGAGGCATGGAATATCGACAGACAGATGGCAAAACTCGGCGCGTGCACAAGCAGTATGTGGACGTCGTGGCTCGCATCCTCGCGGGCGGACAGGTCGTGCCGGTCACCGTCTGCTGGGTTGACGGTCGTTGCTTTACGATTGACGAGATTGTCTCGACCACTGGGTTTGGCCTGACGGTTCACGGCATTCGTACGGCAACCTATAAGGTGCGTTTTGGCGGGCACGCGACCGAGTTGTATCTGGAGGACCAGACGCGCGGGCGGGCGAACGGCTCGCAGGCGCACGTGATGCGTTGGTGGGTCTGGGCCTTTGATCGTACGCTCGAGGGCGAGCGCCGTAGGTAAGGACGTACGGCATTCGGGTACAATGACAGGAATCTTGTCACCTACGGCGCTGTCGTGGCGCTTTTTGAAAGGACGAAATTATGAACGATATCCAGGGCTATCAGAACGGCCCCATCGAGACCGGCGCAAGCCGTGCCAAGGAGATGTCGCCGCGCGCATACAACCTTGTCATGTCTGCCCTGATCTTTTTGGGCTTTTGCGCCATGGGCGCCGGTGCTTACTTTACGAGCACCATGTCGTTTGCGCGCATGATGATGAGCGGCGTCGCTTTGCCGCTGGTCTTTGGCTCATTTATTTTGACCATCGTCGGCATGGTCATGATGTCGGCTGCTGCCAGCAAACAGTCCGTGGGCCTGTCACTCGTGGGCTACGTGGTCTTTGCGAGCACCTTTGGTCTGACGGCGTCGTTTGGTCTTGCAAACTACGACCTGCCTACCATTAACACCGCCTTTATCGCCACGGCCGCCATCACCTTTGTCTTTGGTGCGCTGGGCGTGACCTTCCCCAAGTTCTTCCAGCGTGTGTATGGCATTGGTTTTGGCATCCTCCTTGCCACGATTCTGGTCGAGATCGTGTTGATGTTCATGGGCGTTTCGCAGTCCATCACCGACCTGATCGTGATCGTGGTGTTCGCCGGTTTCATCGGCTACGACACCTATGTGGCAACGACGGTGCCGCCCACGCTGCCCAACGCCGTGCTTATGGCCTCTAACCTGTTTGTGGATATTATCAACGTGTTCCTGCGCATTCTGAACATCCTCGGCCGTCGCGATTAAAGCGCGGCATTGCGACGCTTCCTGCCGGACACGGTAAAACGATGCGAAAGGCGGTCCTTCGGGGCCGTCTTTTTTGTGCGCGGCGGGGTATCATGGATGGAAAAAAGCCGATAGCGGCAGCGATAGGAAAGGTGGCCACGTATGGCAGATGTCGACAACAGGAACCGTAACCGCAGGTCCAACCGAGCGGGTCAGCCCAATCCCAAGCGTGAGGCGCGTGCCAAGGCCGCCGAGCGCCATGTGGCAGCTGTGTCCGAGGCCTGCGCCAAGGACATCGAGCGTTCGCTTGCCGGCGTGCGCGAGTTCGATGGTATGCCTGCCGGTTTTGTCGCGGCGATGAAGGCCAAGGCCCAGAAGGCAGCGGCTGCTGAGGAGCCGGTTGCCGAGGACGTCGAGGCTGCCGAGGTCGAGGCTACTGAGGCTGCTGAGGTCGAGGCTGCGGTCGATGCCGAGGTGGCGCCCGAGCCCGTCGAGGAGGCCACCGAAGCCGAGCCCGCGCCTGCCGCCGAGGAGCCCGCTCCGGTCCTGCCCGAGGTCACCGTGCTCGACGCCTCTGCCACGCAGGCCATTCTGGATAACGGTCGAGGCTACGCGCAGTTCTGCGACATGGCTGTGCTTGCCTTTGCCTCGTTCACCAATCCGGGCGGTGGCTACATCCAGGGCTATCTGGGCCAGGAGGCCACGCTGTGCGCCGATTCGTACCTGTACAATGTCCTCGATAAGCAGCGTAAATGGTACGGCGAGAACCGTCGCCGCAACATCAACTGTGAGCTGTACCGCAACCGTGCGCTGGTGGTGCCCGCGGTGCGCTTCGACCGCAAGCATGTGCACGCCTATGCCGACGTAATCGTCGCCGCTGCACCCAACGCCAAGCGTGCTCGCCAGGAGTACCGCGTGAGCGACGATGCCTTGCTTGACGCCCTGCGCGACCGCATTCGCTTTGTGCTTGCTATCTGCGATGAGCTGGGCCGCGAGAAGCTCGTACTGGGTGCTTGGGGCTGCGAGAACAACGGCTTTGACGCCGAGGCCGTGGCCGAGCTCTTCCGCAAGGAGCTCGCATCGGGCGACTTCAAGGTCAGGCAGGTCTTCTTTGCCGTGCCCTCTACGCGCTGGGACGAGGATTTTGCCAAGTTCGAGCACGTGCTGGCAAACTTCCCCGAGCGCAACGAGGAGTCCTATGCCCAGGTTGCCGCCCGCGCCGCAGCCGCCCGTGCCGCCGAGCAGGCCCAGGCAGCTGCCGAGGACGATGAGGACGAGGACGACTGGCGCAAGTACCTGTAAGCGGCGCACGTGATGTGATATGCCAAGCCGACGGGAGGGATCGCCCCCGTCGGCTTTTTACTGAATGGGGAGCTCAAGATGAAAAACGTTCTGTGCTTTGGTGACAGCAACACCTATGGCTATGATCCGGCGGGTATGCGCGACGGCACAGCAGTGCGCTATGCGCAGGATGTGCGCTGGTGCGGTGTGGTGCAGCGTGACCTGGGTGAGGGTTGGCATGTGATTGAGGAAGGCCTAAATGGTCGCACGACGGTGCGCGACGATATGTGCCATCTGGACACCAACCTCAACGGCATTCGCGCGATGCCGATGCTGCTCGAAGCTCATAAGCCGCTGGACGCAATCGTGATCATGCTGGGCACCAACGACTGCAAGACGGTCTTCGGCGTGACGGCTTCCGATATTGCCCGCGGCGCCATGGCGCTGATTCGCGCCGTCCGCGCGTTTCCGTGGACCGACGCTGCGCCTTGTCCGCGCATTCTGCTGATGGCACCTATTAAGATTAAGCCGCAGATCGCCGACGTATATATGACCGATTTTGACGAGCATTCCGTAGAAGCCTCGGAACATTTTGGTGAGTACTACGCGCATGTGGCTGAGCAGTTTGGCTGCGACTTTTTGAATGCCGCCGACTTTGCCGAGCCGGGCGATATCGATTATCTCCACATGATGCCCGAAAGCCACGAGAGCTTGGGGCATGCCGTGGCAGCCAAGCTCCAAGAGATGCTCGGTGAGTAGCACGGACTAAAGCAGTACAAAAGTTCCCCTTGCGACGGCTTGTTTCGTTGGTTTGTCTTGATCTGTAACAGTTGTAAGGCCGAAAACGGGCTAGATGTTACAGATTGAGATTATTTAGGTCGATATCGGTCGTTTGTCTCGATCTGTAACATCTAGGGTCGATTTTGCTGAGTTACTGTTACAGATCGAGATTATCTTCTCAGCGGAATTTGAATGTCTCAATCTGTAACAGGTGGGCGGCTAAATCGTTTCTATCTGTTACAGATCGAGATGCTTGTGGGAACCACCGCAAAGGTGCCTGTCCCCTTTTGTGGCGGTTTGGGCTGCGAATCTTAATACTGCCACATATGGTTGACGGGGCCGGAACCTTTGCCCATGTCAAAGCCGGCGGCGAGAGCGCCCGTTAGGTAGGCCTTGCCGGCGTTGACGGCGTCGGCAAGATCCATGCCCTGCGCCAATGCGCAAGCAATGGCGGACGAGAGCGTGCAGCCGGTGCCATGCGTGTTGCCGGTCTCGATGCGCTTATGGCGGAACCACGTGGTGAGCGGATCGCCCAGGTGGTTGCCCTCGTCATCGAGCGGCGCGGGCTCTGCTAGCACATCGTTGGCCTCGTTGACAAAATGCCCGCCCTTAACGAGGGACGCGCAGCCAAAGCGGCGGGTGAGGAGCATGGCAGCGTTTTGCTGCGTGCGCTCGGAATCGACCTCGTAGTCGAGCAGCGCCATGGCCTCGGGAATGTTGGGCGTGATGACGGTCGCCAACGGGAACAGGCGACGTGTGAGCGCCTCAGCGGCATCTTCGGCAATGAGGCGGGCGCCCGAAGTGGCGACCATGACGGGATCGACGACGATATTTTGTGCGTCCCAGGCACTCAGGCGGTCGGCGATAACCTCGATAATCTCAGCAGAGGAAACCATGCCGATCTTGACAGCGCTGGGTCGGATATCGTCAAAAACGGCATCGATCTGCGCCGCGACAATATCCGGGGAGATATTCTGCACGGCGGTGACACCGAGCGTGTTTTGTGCGGTGATAGCGGTGATGGCTGTCTCGGCATACAGACGGTGCGCCGTGATGGTCTTAATGTCTGCCTGAATGCCGGCGCCACCGCTGGAATCGGATCCTGCGATGGATAGAACGGCTGGTACCTTACTGCGATCCATGTTCGCTCCCTTGTCCGGTCGGATTCAAATGGGTCTTTTACCCCGCATTATAAAGATGCCCGGGCCGGCGATATGCCGAACCCGGGCGCGAGATGCAATTTTTACGCAAATGCAGGCAAATGTTCACAAGTTAACAATTGACAGGTGCTGCGGCGAGCCTATAGGCGATCGCGGCGATAAGGTTAGTCCTCCATGCCCAGGTCGATCGTCGTACCCTCAAACACCTTGTTGACGGTGCGGACGGCGCACATCTTGCCACACATGGTGCAAGTGCCTTCGGTGGCGGCGGGGGACTCCTCGTAGCGCTTCTTGCCGGTGACCGGGTCGAGCGCGCACTTCCACATGGCGTCCCAGTCGAGCTTGCGGCGTGCCTGGCCCATCTTGTCGTCCATGTCGCGGGCGTGGGGCACCTTCTTGGCGATGTCGGCGGCGTGTGCGGCGATCTTGGTGGCCATGAGGCCATCGAGCACGTCCTGGGCGTTGGGCAGGCACAGGTGTTCGGCCGGCGTCACGTAGCACAGGAAGTCGGCGCCGGAGCTGGCGGAGATAGCGCCGCCGATGGCAGCGGTGATGTGGTCGTAGCCCACGCCGATATCGGTCACCAGCGGCCCGAGCACATAGAACGGGGCGTTGTGGCACAGGCGCTTCTGCAGCTTCATGTTGGCGGCGATCTCGTCGAGCGCCATGTGACCCGGGCCCTCGACCATGACCTGGACGCCGGCGGCCCAAGCACGCTTGCATAGCTTGCCCAGCTCGATCATCTCGGCGGTCTCGGTGGCGTCGTTGGAGTCGTAGAGGCAGCCCGGGCGGCAGGAGTCGCCGAGCGAAATCGTCACGTCGTACTCGTGGCAAATCTCGAGCAACTCATCGTAGAACTCATAGAACGGGTTCTCGTTACCGGTGACCTCCATCCAGCCAAACAGCAGCGAGCCGCCGCGGCTCACGATGTTCATCAGGCGGCCGGTCTCCTTAAAGGTCTTGGTGACCGACTTGTTGATGCCGCAGTGGATGGTCATAAAGTCCACGCCGTCCTCGGCGTGCGCGCGCACGACCTCGAACAGGTCGTCCTTGGTAAGCTTGACCAGCGGCTTTTCCATGTAGCCGATGGCGTCGTACATGGGGACGGTGCCCACCATGAGCGGGGTCTCGTCGATGAGCTGCTGGCGGAACTGGCGCGTCTTGCCCGAGTTGGAGAGGTCCATGATGGCGTCGGCGCCGTAGTCCTCGGCGATCTTGACCTTCTTCCACTCCTCGGCGGCATCGGCCTTGTCGCCCGAGATGCCCAAGTTCACGTTGACCTTGGTGGACAGGCCCTCACCGACGCCAAAGGCGCGCATGCCCTTTTTGATGTGCACGATGTTGGCGGGAATGGCGATGCGGCCGTCTGCCACGCGCTCACGGATGTACTCGGGGTCGCGATGCTCGCGCTCGGCGACCTCCTTCATCTGCGGCGTGATCTGCCCGGCGCGGGCGAAGTCGATTTGCGTGACGAGCTTGGGCTCGGTCTGTGTGCTCATTGGCACGGCTCCCTTCGTTGGCATTACCCATATCAGGTTTGCGGGTCAGGGCGGGCGCGCCCAATCTCAGCCTGCCGTCTTGTCCCGCAAGCTCCCCGTTTATGTAGTGGGCTCAAGTATAGCTCGAATGGGTACGATTGGCCTAACGAGCGTGCCGGTGAGGAGGCGAACATGGAAGACAAGCATCTATATCGAGAGACGCAATGGGATGTATCGGCCGAGGAAAGCCGTGCGCACCATGGCCTTGTCGCGATTGGTTTTGCGGTGCTTGCCGTGCTGGTGATTGCCTTTTGTATCTGGACGTTTGGTGGTCGCGGCGGCGCTGCCTGGGAGTTTGAGGCCGACGATGCCCTGCCGATCATGACGGTGAAGGTCGCTGGCGGTAACACGGTGGCCGCGCCGGGCGATTATTGGTACCCGCGCGATGAGTTTGTGCAGTTGCAGCTGAGTGGTGGGTCCATTCCAGGTGAAGAAATCGAACGCGTGACGTTTGACGCGGCGCTCAAAACGCTCACGGTGAAGCTCAAAGAGCAGGGGGACGTGCCCACGACCATGGACATTGCGCTGACGGAATGGCGCCTGGAGCCTCCGTCGGGTGTTGCTGTGTCCGAGGTTGAGCACGTTAAGATTACCTACCAAGATGGCTCGACAAGCGAGATTGCCAAAGCCGACGGCTTGGCGGAATAGACGTCGTGCCTAGGCAGCACATTCAAGAGTAGCGGTGGTCCTACAAGGCCTGTTCGTTCAGGAAGACCAAAGTGTTTTTATTTGAAAGCTCGGGAAGGTGACGATAGCCAACGTCGAACGCGGTGAGCCCGCTTGCATCCTCGAGCTTGTTTTCTGCCATCCAGCGCACCATGGAGCCGCGCGCCTTTTTGCTGGCGGTCGAGCGCTGGATGGGCTTGCCGTTGCGGATGCCTTCACCAAAGAGGCATGTGACGACCGTGACATCGGTGGTGAGGCGGGGCAGAACGGCTTTGGCGTATTCCGCGCTGGCGAGATTGACGATCGTAGCGTTGGAGCTCGCCGGAGCGATGGTCCGTGCGAGCTTGTCGCCCCAAAACGCGTAGAGGTCTCGGGCATCGTCGACGGCAAGCTTTGCGCCCATTTCCAGCCGATACGGTTCAACGGCATGAAAGGGGCGTACGCATCCGTAAAGGCCCGAGAGGATCCAGAGATGGTCTTGCAGCCATGCGAGCTGCGCGGAATCCATCACCTCGGGCGCCATGCTCTGGTATTGAATGCCGTGATAGGACATGACGGCAGGGGAGAGGTGACGGGCGAGTTCGGGATTGTCGAGATCGCTGTTTTTCAGGATGGGCCCGAACTCATGCAGGGTGTTGAGGCAAGGACCCAGCAGTTTGTCACTCACGTTCCATAGCGCTTGTAGGCCGCCGCTGCCTTCATTTCGTTCGATATCTAGCAGTGCGCGGTGGAGACGAGCCGTTTCGTGCACAAAAGGCGGTATGCCCAGGACTTCAAAAGCATCTTGGGCCGCGTGCATCTGCTTGGCGGGCGAAATGATGACCTGCAGCATGAACTCTCCTCTGTCAAAAAGGAAGTTGCGGTGGAATAATTCCTGTTTTGCCTGTTAAAAGGCATGTCTGGGAACTATTTCACCGCAAGTTATGAAGGGCTGGTTGGGCTCGTTTTACGAGGGTCGGTTAGGCGCGCTCGAGGAAGGCCTTGTAGCCGCGATAGGCCTCGTAGATATCGGCCTTGTTGGCGACCTCCCACAGGGCGTGCATGGACAGGACGGCAACGCCGGAGTCGATGACGTTCATGCCATACTTGGCCATGATGTAGGCAATGGTGCCGCCGCCGCCCGCGTTGACGCGACCGAGCTCACAGGTCTGGAAGTCCACGCCGGCCTCGTCCATGATGTCGCGGACGAGGGCCACGTACTCGGCATCGGCGTCGTTGGAGCCGCCCTTGCCGCGGCTGCCCGTGTACTTGTTAAAGCACAGGCCACGACCCATAAAGGCGGCGTTCTTGGTTTCGAACTTGCCGGCGTAGCCCGGGTCGAAGCCGGCGGACACGTCAGAGGAGAGCATACGGCTGTGGGCGAGTGCACGGCGCAGGGCCAGCGGGCTATCCTCGCCGGCGAGCGTCATGATCTCGGCGACGGTGTTCTCGAAGAAGCGGCTCGTCATGCCGGTGGCACCCACAGAGCCAATCTCCTCCTTGTCGACGATGAGCGTGATACTCGTGCGCTCCACGTTTGCGACGTCGATCTGGGCAAGCATGGAGGGGTAAGCGCAGACGCGGTCGTCGTGGCCATAGCCCAAAATCATGGAGCGGTCGAGGCCCATGTCGCGGGCGGGACCGGCGGGCACGACCTCGATCTCGGCGGAGAGGAAGTCCTCCTCCTCGACGTCGTATTGCTCCTTGAGGATGTCCAGGAACATCTGCTTGACGGGCTCCTTGGGGGCGTCCTTGTCGTCCTCATCGAACTTGACGGGACGGCCGCCCACGATCACGTCGAGGATCTCGGCGTCGACGGCGTCCTTGGCGGGCTTGGACATCTGCTCGCTCGAGAGGTGGATCAGCAGGTCGGAGATGGTAAAGACTGGATCGTCTGCCTTGTCGCCGATGTTGATGTCGACGGTGGTGCCGTCCTTTTTGCAGATGACGCCAACGAGTGCAAGCGGGGAGGCCACCCAGTGGTAGCTCTTGACGCCGCCGTAGTAGTGCGTGTCGAGGTAGGCCATGTCGCCGGCCTCGAAGGCGGGGTTCTGCTTGAGATCCAGGCGCGGCGAGTCCACGTGGGCGCCCAAGATGTTAAAGCCCTGCTCGAGCGGGGCGGTGCCCAGGTTGACGAGCATAAGGTCTTTGCCGTGGTTGGCGGCGTACACTTTGTCGCCTGCCTTGAGTTCGCGGCCTTCGGCGATTACGGTCTCCAGGTCGACATAGCCCGCCTCCTCGGCCATCTTGATGCCGGTCTTGACGCACAAGCGCTCGGTCTTGTTCTCGCTCAAAAACTGCTTATAGCCGCAGCAAAGCTCCTCGAGCTCCTCGATTTGCTGTGGCGTGTACTTTTTCCATGCGCAGGGACGCTCCATGACGCAGGCTCCTTTCGGATCGATCGTGCTGGTTGATGTACCGTGAGCCATCGTATCACGCGCGGGCTCACGGTGGCGGGGGAGCTTGATGTGCGGTGGCCGCGGGGCGGGGAGCGTGTAAACTGGTGTGAGCAAACCGTGCCCAGCCCAAAGCGAGGTATTCAATATGTCTGACAAGCGCCGTACCTTTGCCGTTATCGACGGCAACTCGCTCATGCACCGCGCCTTCCACGCCGTGCCGCCGACCATGAACGCGCCGGACGGTCGCCCCACCAACGCAATCTTTGGTTTTCTGAACATGTTTCTCAAGATGATCGATGCCTTTAACCCCGACGGCGTGGTCGTGGCGTTTGATAAGGGCAAGCCGCGCGTGCGTATGGAGATGCTGCCGCAGTATAAGGCGCAGCGCCCGCCCATGGACCCCGACCTGCATACGCAGTTCCCCATGATCAAGGAGCTGCTCGGTGCGCTCAACGTGCCGATTTTGCAGTCCGAGGGCTGGGAAGGCGATGACATCCTGGGTACCATGGCGCGCCTGGGCGAGCAGGCCGGCTGCGACATGCTGCTGGTGACCGGCGATCGCGACATGTATCAGCTCGTGACCGAGCATGTCAATGTGGTCTCGACCCGCAAGGGCCTGTCCGACGTGGCGATTATGACGCCCGAGAGCGTGGACGATTTGTATCACGGCATCACGCCGGCGCTCGTGCCCGATTTTTACGGTCTGAAGGGCGACACGTCGGACAACATTCCCGGCGTGCCGGGCATCGGCCCCAAAAAGGCGAGCGCGCTCATTGCGCAGTACGGTAGCCTGGACGAGGTCATCGCGCATGCCGACGAGGTCAAGGGCAAGATGGGCGAGAACCTGCGTGCACACATCGACGACGCGCTGCTGAGCCGCAAGGTTGCGACCATTCGCACCGATGCGCCTGTCGAGCTCGACTTTGAGGCGACGTCCTTCCCGGCGTTTTCTGCCGACGAGGTCTCCGCGGCGCTCGGCGCGCTCGGCATTACGGCCATGCAGAACCGTTTCCTGGCGCTGATTGGCGGCGAGGGCGGGGCTGCTGCCTCCAGTGTGTTTGAGATGCCTGCGATGGTTCGCGCAGCCGCCGGCGATGCTGACGCGCTTGGTGCCGTTGCGGCTGAGGTCTCCCGCGCGATTGATGCCGGCGAGTGGGTCGCCGCCGTGGTGGACGACGACAAGGAAGAGGGCGCGCTCTTTGGGCTGACGCGTACGCTGTGGTTGGCGACGTCCAAGGGCCTGTTCGCGCTCGAGGAGGGCGACAGCGGTGCGGCGGCTGAGGTTGAGGGCTTCAACTTCGTCCACGGCGTGATTGCCGGCGTGCTCGCTCGTCTGTTTATGGAGGGCTGCGTGGCGAGCCCGGACATGAAGGCGCTGTTGCACGAGCTTTCGCCCGTCGATTCTTCCGAGCCCGAGCTCATGGATCCGCTGGCAGTCGATTCCACGCGCATCTTCGATACCGTGGTTGCCGCCTACCTGCTGGATTCCGATCGCTCCGAGTTCGATGAAGCATATCTGGCCGATACCTATCTACAGATGGCGCTGCCTGCGGCGCACGGTGCAGAGGGTGCCGGCGAGGATGCTCCTGCGCCCGCCGCTCGCACGGCTGCCTTGACGCTGGCGCTGGTCGCGCCGCTGCGCGATCGCATGGCCCGTGAGAACGCCGCCAACGTGTTCGACGGCATCGAGATGCCGCTCATTTCGGTACTTGCCAAGATGGAGCGCGCGGGCATGCTCGTGGACCCCGACCGCCTGCACAGTCTGTCCGAGGGTCTGGCGACCCAGATTGCCGAGGTCGAGCGCAGTATTCGCGACCTGGCGGGTGACGAGACCTTTAATATTGGCAGTCCCATGCAGCTGTCGCACGTGCTCTTTGATGTGATGGGGCTTCCGACCAAGGGCCTCAAGAAGACTAAGCGCGGCTATTATTCGACCAATGCCAAGGTGCTGAGCGACCTTGCCCGCGACCACGAAATCGTGCGTTTGATCTTGGACTGGCGCGAGAAGTCCAAGATCAAGTCAACCTATCTGGACACGTTGGGCCCGCTGCGCCGCGGTGACGGCCGCGTGCACACCACGTACAACCAGACCATCACGGCAACGGGGCGTCTGTCCTCGAGCGACCCCAATCTGCAAAACATCCCGACGCGCTCGGAGCTGGGGCGTACCGTCAAGACGGCGTTTTCGGCAGGTGAGGGCAGCGTCTTTTTGGCGGTGGACTACTCGCAGATCGAGCTGCGTCTGCTGGCGCATCTTTCGGGTGACGAGCACCTGGTGCGCGCCTTTAACGAGGGCGAGGACTTCCACGCCGAGACGGCCGCGCGCGTGTTTGGCGTTCCCGTGTCCGAGGTAACGCCCGACTTGCGCAGTCGCGCCAAGGCCGTGAACTTTGGCATCGTGTACGGTCAGCAGGCCTATGGTCTGTCGCAGTCGCTGCACATCTCGATGGCCGAGGCGCGTGGCATGATCGACCGCTACTACGAGGCCTACCCGGGTGTGCGTACGTTCCTCGACAACGTGGTGGCGCGTGCCAAGCAGACGGGCTACGCCGAGACCATGTACGGCCGCCGTCGCCATATTCCGGAGCTCAAGGCCAAAAACCCGCAACTCCGCGGCTTTGGTGAGCGCACGGCCATGAACCATCCCATGCAGGGTACCGCCGCCGACATCATCAAGATCGCGATGGCCCGCGTAAGCCGCCGCCTGGAAGAAGAGGGCTTTGCCGCCCACATGATCTTACAGGTGCACGACGAACTGGACTTTGAGTGCCCGGTCAACGAAGTTGAGCGCCTGACCGCCATGGTCCAAGACGTCATGGAACACGTCGTAGACCTACGCGTCCCCCTCATTGCCGAAGCCAGCACCGGCATAACCTGGGCCGACGCCAAATAGGGAAGCGCCCATAGTTCCAAAGTAACCAAACCAGTAGGGGGCTCCTTGCCAACAAGGAGCCCCCTTCATTCCAAAAAATCAGCCAAGTATCTAGGCGCCAAGACGCCATCCAGGCGGCAAGTAAGTCAACGTAGCCATGCCCGGGGCCGGCCGTTTGATTTTTGTAGATTCCGCACGAGCCGAAGGCCACTAAATGTGGCCTTCGAGCGAGCCCAGGATCTGACCGAGCAAAAATCAAACGGCCGGCCCCGGGCATGGCGACGAGATAGATTAACGAGCCGCCAAGATGGCGTCGATGAGCGTCAGTACGCCCCCGTCGTTGTTGCTCGGAATGCGCCATTTGGCGTGCGCGTTCATGTGCTCCTCGGCATTGTCCACAATAAAGCTGTGACCGACACGCTCCAGCATGGGAATATCGTTGTAGGTATCGCCCACGGCGGCGGCGTCGGCAATATCGATGCCCAGGTGCTCGCACAGGTGCGCGACGCCGGCGCCCTTGTCGACGCCCAGGTTCATAAAGTCGATCCACTCGCGCCCGGCGTTGGTGACGTAAAGCTTGTCCGAGAACTCGGGGCTATAAGTCTCGCGGAATGCGGGCTCGGCGTCGTAGCCGGGGAAGAAGACCGAGATCTTGTTGGACTCGATATCAATGCCCTCAAAGCTGTCGACGTAGTTGATCGTGTTGTAGTAGACGCTGATCTCGTCGTGGTATTGGTGGTCGCGCGCGAGCACGTAGAACTCGTCGAAGCAGCACAGGACGGGGACAGCGCGCGGATCCTCCGAGGCGCGGCTCAAGACCTGCTGGTACAGCTCCACGTCGATATTGCTCTTATAGATATAGCTGCCGCGGTAGATAACGCACGCTCCGTTGTCGGGACAAAAGGCGAGGCGGTTCTTGAGGCCCTCGAACATCTCCTCGAGTTTGGGGGCAGGGCGTCCACTGGCGGGGCAGAATACGATGCCGGCGTCGGCGAGCTTGTCCAGGCGCTCATCAAGACCCTGCGGCAACACGCGCTCGTCGGTGAGCAGCGTCTTGTCCATGTCGACGGCGATGAGTTTAATGTTGCCGATGTTAGTGTCTGATTCATAAGTCTGCATAAATGCGCCTTTCCGTTTCCAGATTGTTTCGGGCGTAATGACCCTCTGCTATGTAATCGAGCGTATTTTCGCAGGATTGGCGCGTTTTTGCATCACGATTCACAAAGTAATGAAAAAACTTTTCAGAAATTTGAATTTGTCGCTTGCGCAGCGAGCACTTTAGCGTAATATAGCGACCATCGAAAACGGAACGGCAAAAGAGCCGATTACCGAGGAAAAGGTACCGTTTACGATATTAGAATTGCGCCCGGCGATAGGTGAAAGGAGAGGCAGATGCAGTTCGTAAAGATCATCACTACTGCAGACAATGCCATCCGACGCCAGCGCGCAATTTCCCGACGACGATAACAATCGTCTCTGTCCGCATGGGGCGAATTGCCTCAACAGAGTCATTTTGAGGTCGTTGGGTTTTAGCACGACATTGCTGCATGTTTCTAGGGCATGTATGTGCTGATTTTTGCTATTTAACCTGATATTGCACGGTATATGACCTTGAAATGACTTGCAACTGACCGATGTTCTAACTAGCTACCAAGGGCGAAAGGAAACAGCCATGAGCAAGGAAAAAGTCGTTCTCGCATATTCCGGTGGTCTTGATACATCCGTATGTGTCAAGTGGCTCCAGGACGAGAAAAATCTCGATGTCGTTTGCGTCTGCGGCAATGTGGGCCAGGAGGAGACCGGCCTGGATGCCAAGAAGCAGAAGGCGCTCGACCTGGGCGTTCTGGACTGTCAGGTGCTCGACCTGCGCGATGAGTTCTCCGATGAGTTCCTGACCAAGGCCATCGCCGCCAACTCTATGTACGAGAACAAGTACCCGCTGCTCTCCGCTCTTTCCCGTCCGCTGCTCGCCAAGAAGCTTGTCGAGGTCGCCCACGAGTTTGGCGCGACCTACGTCGCCC
Source organism: uncultured Collinsella sp. (assembly GCA_900556415.1). Classification (GTDB taxonomy): domain Bacteria; phylum Actinomycetota; class Coriobacteriia; order Coriobacteriales; family Coriobacteriaceae; genus Collinsella. Next base: position 67,360 of record USOU01000005.1, on the reverse strand, counting down.
ACGGCTGCACCGGCAAGGGTAACGACCAGGTCCGCTTCGAGGCTGCCGTCAAGGCCCTCGACCCCGAGCTCAAGGTTATCGCCCCGGTTCGCGAGTGGGACCTGAAGTGCCGTCCCGACGAGGTCGCCTATGCCCACGCTCATAACGTGCCGGTTCCCGAGGGTGCCAACGACAACCCCTACTCCATCGACGACAACCTGTGGGGTCGCGCTATCGAGTGCGGTCACCTGGAGGATCCCTGGAACGAGCCGCTCGACGACGCTTGGGTTATGACCAAGAATCCCGAGGACACGCCCGACACCCCGACCTACACCGAGATCGAGTTTGAGGCCGGCAAGCCCGTCGCCGTCGACGGCAAGAAGATGAAGCTCTCCGAGATCGTCATCGCCCTCAACAAGATCTCCGGCGACAACGGCTTTGGCCGTCTCGATCTGGTCGAGGATCGTCTGGTGGGCCTCAAGAGCCGCGAGTGCTACGAGGTTCCCGGTGCCCTGACGCTCATCACCGCCCACAAGGCGCTCGAGGACATTTGCGTCGAGGGCGACCTGCTCAAGACCAAGATCAAGCTCGAGCAGGATTGGGCCACCGCCGTGTACAACGGCCAGTGGTACAGCCCGCTCAAGAACGCGCTCGATGCCTTTATGGCCGATACCCAGAAGTTCGTGACCGGCACCGTCCGTCTGAAGTTCTTTAAGGGCAACTGCCATGTCGTCGGCCGCAAGAGCCCGTTTAGCCTGTATGACTACGGTCTGGCTACCTACGACCGCGACACCACGTTTGACGAGAAGGCCAGCGCCGGCTTTATCGAGATCGATACGCTGTCGCTCAAGACATGGGCTAAGGTCCAGGGTCCCAGCTCCGCTGCCGCCCAGGCCTAGCGCCTCCTTCCCTTGGTATCCGCGCGGCCCATCCGCGTGATACATAACGGGCGCACGGGGTCCCTACCTTTCGTTATGCTTGCTGACACTTCTTAACATCGGTGGCCCCTACGTTCCGCCCGCATATATGACGCCGCGTCTGCGGCTGAGTCCGAACCCCGCCGGGGTTGTCCGGCGGGGTTCCTTCTATCAATTTGGCGGCTCTGTGCCTATATATATGAGGAGTATCCGTTATGTTCAATGCTATCGCGCGTGCCTTACTTGCCCTCGCGCCCGAGTTCGATGCTGCAAGGGTCGAGGACGTTCCTACGAGCCTGAAAGCCTGGATCGATGGTTCGCAGGGCAACATCCGGAGGGAGACGCTGGGCGCTAAGTGCCTGGTGCGTCACTTCTTTGCAAATTAGCTACATGGCCCCGCGCACGGTGGGGAATATGTAAAACTAGCGGTTGAAAAATCGCTTTATCGATATGGCGCATTGCTTTGGGCGCTTGTTTTGGTATTTGGAGAAAGGGGACGGTTCCATGGCTCTTTGGGGCGGTCGTTTTGAGGCGGGCGTGGCCGAGGTCACGCAGGAGTTTGGCGCGTCGCTGCCGGTCGACAAACATCTCTATAAGCAGGATATCGCCGGCTCTAAGGCGCATGCCAAGATGCTGGCGGCCCAGGGCATCATCAGTGCCGAGGACGAACGGGCGATTGCCAAGGGTCTGAGCGGAATTGAACAGGACATCGATGCCGGCAACTTCATCTTCGATATCAACGACGAGGACATTCATATGTCCATCGAGAGCGAACTGACGCGCCGCATCGGCGAGGCCGGTAAGCGCTTGCATACCGGGCGTTCGCGCAACGACCAGGTGGCGACCGATACGCGCCTGGGCGTCAAGGCGCTGGCCAAGGAGCTCATGGAGGCCAATCTTGAGCTGCGCCATGTGCTGGTGGATGCGGCCAAGAAGTACGACAAGGTGATTCTGCCGGGCTACACGCACATGCAACATGCTCAGCCCGTGCTGCTGTCGCATCACCTGTTGGCGTATTCCTGGATGTTCGCGCGCGACTTTACGCGTTTGAAGGCCGCCTTTGATGCTGCCGACAACTGCCCGCTGGGTGCCGCCGCGCTTGCCGGTACGAGCTATCCGCTCGATCGCCAGATGACGGCTGCCGAACTTGGCTTTGCGGGCGTGATCCCCAACTCGCTCGATGCGGTTTCCGACCGTGATTTCCTCCTCGACCTGCATTACGCCGGCTCCGTCATGGCCATGCACCTGTCGCGTCTTTCCGAGGAGATCGTGCTGTGGTCGAGCTCCGAATTTGGCTTTATCACGCTTTCTGACTCGTACTCCACCGGCTCGTCCATCATGCCGCAGAAGAAGAATCCCGACTTTGCCGAGCTTATCCGCGGCAAAAGCGGCCGTGTTTACGGTAATCTGGTGCAACTGCTCGTGACCATGAAGGGCCTGCCGCTTGCTTATAACAAGGATTTGCAGGAGGACAAGGGGGGCGCGCTCGATACCGCTCACACGCTCATGCAGTGCCTGTCGGTTATGGCCGGTATGATTTCGACTTGGACCGTCAACGAGGACGCCATGGCGCGCGAGTGCGGCGTGGGGCACCTTGCCGCTACCGATGTTGCCGATTACCTGGCCAAGCGTGGCCTGCCGTTCCGCGAGGCACATGCCGTGGTGGGTCATTTGGTCCTGATGTGCGAGAAGCGCGGCTGCAATCTTGAGGACCTGCCGTTTGAGGTGTTCCAGGAGGCAAGCCCACTCTTTGAGCGCGATATTACCGAGGCGCTCGACATCCCCTCGATTGTCGCCGCGCGCACAACCGAGGGCGGCACCGCTCCCGCCGCCGTTGCCGTGCAGCTGCAGCGCGCCGAGGCACAGCTCGTGGCCGACGAAGGCGTGTTTGGATCGCTGACCAAGGTCGTCGAGATGGGTCACGGGGCAAAGTAGAGGTTTGGCTGAAGCCGTTTTGGCCATGTATTGATAAATCGGTTTCGCTTTACGGGCGCCTGCTGATGTGGGCGTCCGTATTTTGTTGCTATGGGGGAGGGGCTTGTCGAGAACTTCTGTAGGACCTTTGGGCAGGTTGTGAAGGGGGTGCGTTCGCGGGCGGCAACCGACCGTCTGCTCTGCTCGATGCGGTTGATGGGCGGTCGGATGGTACTCTAGTCGGGCTTCGAAACAGAAGTGACACATATGGAACGTTTCAATAAATTGCAACGTTTCAATAAACGGCTTTTTGTTTAACTGCAGCTAAAACTCTGTTACGATGCAGCCCAGGCGGGTGCCGGAATGGGACTTGGGCACGCGCGAACCTACTTGAAAGGCTACCTTATGGCTATCGAGAAGACCTTCATCATGATTAAGCCCGACGCTGTGCGCGACCGCAAGATCGGCGAGATTATTGCTCGCATTGAGCGTAGCGGCCTTGTCATCGAGCGCATGGAGATGACCACGCTCGAGCGCGCTACCGTCGAGGAGCACTACGCCCATCTGGCCGACAAGCCCTTCTTTGGCGGTCTCTGTGACTTTATGACGAGCGGTCCGGTCGTCAAGATGGTCGTTTCCGGTCTCTCCGCTGTCTCCAAGATGCGCACCCTTATGGGCGCTACCAACCCGCTTGACGCTGCCCCCGGCACCATTCGCGGCGATTTCGCTGTCGATGTCAACGCCAACGTGATTCACGGCTCCGACTGCCTGGAGAACGCCGAGATCGAGATCAAGCGCTTCTTTGGCTAAACCAGCTTTGACTCCTTAAAGCTGTTAGCGTGTGGCTTGGGCGCCGCGGAACTCCATCCGCGGCGCCCTTTTATTCCAGAATCTATGAAGGGGCCCGCTCGGACATGAGTTCCGAGCGGGCCCCTGCTGTTAGCTTGTGGCACTGAGTAGTTTAGGCCTCGTCGACGACCTTGAGGCCGCGCGTGTGGTCGATCTCGTTGAGGAGGTTAACGCGACGCTCGTGACGACCGCCCTCAAACTCGGCGTCGAGCCACTCGTCGACGATCATCTTGGCGAGCTCGGAGCCCACGACGCGGGCGCCAAAGGCGAGCACGTTGGTGTTGTTGTGCATGCGGGAGAGCTTGGCGCTGAAGGGCTCGGAGCACACGACGGCGCGCACGCCCTCTACCTTGTTGGCAGCCAGGCTGATACCGACGCCGGTGCCGCAGATCAGGATGCCCAGGTCGACGTCGCCGTTGGCAACGGCCTTACCCACCTTGTAGCCGGCGATGGGGTAGTCAAAGCTCTCGGAGGTGTCGGTGCCAAAGTTCACGACCTCGCAGCCGCGCTCCTTCAGGTGCTCGGAGATGATGTTCTTGAGCTCGACGGCGGCGTGGTCGTTACCGATACCGATCTTCATGGATGGTTCCTCTCTGGTCTGTGCGGCGCAAATGCTAAAGGTGTTTACCGCGTTCGACTGCATGATAGCGCGACTCTTGCATAAACGCTCGGGCGTTTTTTGGTCAAACGCTTTAGCATGCAACAAGATCGGCTTCTCATGAATGATGCCGCCAATTTGTGCTCGAGCGCCGTCCGCCGGAACCATGGTTGCGGTTTTTGATGCATTGTTATCAAATAAAGGAGCTAACTATTATTGAGAGCCCAGTCCGTTATACAAGTAGGAGATACCTATGCCTACCGATTCCCTTCGTGATGCCGCGTTTTGCGATGTTTTGAACCGCGAGCTTGTCTGTGCACTCGGCTGCACCGAGCCCATTGCCGTTGCCTATGCAGCGGCGCTGGCGAGCCAGACGCTCGGTTGTGAACCCGATCATATGGACGTTGCCTGCTCGGGCAACATCATCAAGAACGTCAAGAGCGTGACCGTGCCCAACTCGGGCGGTATGCACGGTATTGAGGCCGCGGCCGTGCTGGGTGCCGTGGGCGGCGACGCCAAGAGTGCGCTCGAGGTGCTCGAGAGCGTTAACGATGAAGACCGTGCTCGCGTGGCCGAGCTCCTTGCCGACGCCGGCTACTGCGATGTGTCGCTTGTCGAAGGTGTGCCCAACCTCTACATCAAGGTGACTGCGACGGCCGGGGGCCATACCGCGGTCGTCGAGATTACCGACCACCACACCAACGTCACGTGCCATACGCTCGACGGTATTCCGGTATGCGGCAAGTCGGCGGGGGAGTGTGCCGCCTGCGCCGAGCGCGTGGTGGCCGAGCGGGCGGCAGATAACGCCGACACGCCCATGTCGATTGAGTCCATCATCGACTTTATCGAGGACGGCGACATTGAGGACGCCCGCGCTGCCGTTGAGCGTCAGATTGAGCTGAATGGCGCGATCAGTGCCGAGGGCCTTGCGCACGCTTGGGGCGCCGAGGTGGGTCGTACGCTGCTGGGTGCTCGTGCCGATGACGTCGCCTGCCGTGCCCGTGCCCGTGCAGCCGCCGGGTCCGACGCCCGCATGAACGGCTGCGCGCTGCCGGTCGCCATTGTGTGCGGCTCGGGCAATCAAGGTATTACCTGCGCATTGCCCGTCATGGAGTATGCCGAGTACCTGCGCTGCGACCACGAGCGCCTGGTGCGCGCCGTGATGCTGTCCGATCTTATCGCCGTGCATATCAAGAGCTATATTGGTGCGCTCTCGGCGTTTTGCGGTGCCATTTGCGCCGCGTGCGGTGCCGGCGCTGCGATTACCTGGCTGTGCGGTGGCACGCGCGAGCAGATTGGCGCGACGGTCTCGAATACGCTTGGCAACGTGGGCGGCATCGTGTGCGACGGCGCCAAGGCGAGCTGTGCCGCCAAGATTTCCGCTGCCGTTGATGCGGCGATTCTGGGCCACGATATGGCCATGCAAGGCCGCGGCTTCCGTGCCGGTGAGGGCCTGATCCAGGATACCGTCGAGCAGACGATCGCTAGCATGGGCTACGTAGGCCGTGTGGGTATGAAAGATACCGACGTCGAGATCCTCAACATCATGATCGGCAAGACTCGAGTCTGTTAAGACAGTTCGTCGGCTATTTGGTGCTCGTAGAAGGCTTCGATTACGGCGTTAAAGTCGCGGGCGAAGTCTTCCATGGTTCCGCGCCAGGTGGCTCGGCTGGGCTTGCCCTGGCCCACAAAGGCGGTTTGGATGCCGCAGGCAGGGCTGGGGAAGTCGCGTTTGGGATCGTTGCCCACCATAAGGACCTCGTGCGGCTCGAGCCCCATCACCTGAAGCTGCTCTAGATAGTAGGTGGCATCAGGCTTGCAGCGGGTGGCGTTTCCCATGTGCGTGACGAGCTCAAAGGGAGCGTCAGCCAGGTCGCCCCAACCCATGCGGCACTCGATGGCTCCCTGGGGAAAGCTGGGGTTGGTAAAGAGCGCGCAGCGCAGCCCTGCGTCCTGTACGGACTGGAGCGCGGCGTGTGCGCCCGGCATGGCGTGGGCGTTAATGATATCGTCGTTCTTGTACGGAAGAACTTCGCGCTCGTAGTAGGTAAACGCCTCGTAGATGAGTGGGTCCGAGAGGCAGATGCCGCACCTGCGCTCGACCTCGGTGCGGTAAAACTCAAGATTGGTGCGATTGTCCGTGCCGCTGCGGCGATTGGCGTTGAGGTCGACCAGGATGGTGCCGAGGCGTGCCATCGTGCCGCCGCGACTGCGGCGCCCGATATCCGCGAGCATCGATGAGACATCCTTAAAATAGCGAAGGATGAACGCGTTGAGGTTGATGCTAAGAAGCGTCTCGTCCATATCGAAAACGACTGCTTTGAGCACGCGGGCACCTTTCTCGTAAATTTGATCTAGAGTCGTTGGCTCCGGATACTTTACCCCAAAGCCAAATGCCTGGCTGGTTATCGTCAAGTTGTGGAGACGTGTGTTCATAAGATTACGAAAAAGTCTCCACACGAGTAAAAAATCGCAGTTCACGCTTGAAATCGAACTCATTTCCCCGTAACCTATACGAACGTGATTGCATAAGCGTCACATTAGTATCTGTCGGCTCCCGAGTGTTCCTAAACGTTGTGTGCTTGTCGCACCCTTCTGTAGGTCCTAGCAATCGGGGCCCCGTAGTTCGAAAGGGGTCCACCTTTGAGTGAGATTCAGAACTCGTCCATTTTCTCTCTTGACGATGTCAATGAGGAGGAGATGAACAACCTCATCGACGGTACGATTACCGACTTTGATGAGGGCGATCTCGTTAACGGCACTGTCGTTAAGATCGAGCATGACGAGGTGCTCGTTGACATCGGATTCAAGTCCGAGGGCGTTATCCCGGTCCGCGAGCTGTCCATCCGCAAGGACGCTAACCCTGCAGACATCGTTGCACTCGGTGATCCCATCGAGGCTCTGGTTCTCCAGAAGGAGGACAAGGACGGTCGTCTGGTCCTGTCCAAGAAGCGTGCCGAGTACGAGCGTGCTTGGAACCGCATCGAGGAGAAGTTCAACTCCGGCGAGAACGTCGAGGGCGAGGTTATCGAGGTTGTCAAGGGCGGCCTGATCCTCGACATCGGCCTGCGTGGCTTCCTGCCCGCTTCCCTCGTCGACCTCCGTCGTGTCAAGGACCTCACCTCCTACATGGGCACCCGCATCGAGGCTCGCGTCATCGAGATGGACCGCAACCGCAACAACGTCGTCCTCTCCCGTCGCGTCGTGCTCGAGGAGTCCCGTAAGGCCGAGCGCTCCGAGATCCTGTCCAAGCTCAAGTCTGGCATGCGTCTCCAGGGTACCGTTTCCTCCATCGTCGACTTCGGCGCCTTTGTCGACCTCGGCGGTATCGACGGCCTCATCCACATCTCCGAGCTCTCCTGGAACCACGTCAACCATCCTTCCGAGGTTGTCAAGGTCGGCCAGGAGGTCGAGGTCGAGGTTCTCGACGTCGATCTCAACCGCGAGCGCATCTCCCTGGGTCTCAAGCAGACCACCGAGGATCCGTGGCGCGCACTGGTCAAGAAGTACCCCGTCGGCGCTATCGTCGAGGGCACTGTGACCAAGCTTGTCCCGTTCGGCGCTTTCGTCGACCTGGGCGAGGGCATCGAGGGTCTGGTCCACATCTCCGAGATGGCCAACAAGCACGTCGATCAGCCTTCTCAGGTCACCCACGTGGGCGACAAGGTTCAGGTCAAGGTCATGGAGATCGACCTCGACCGTCGTCGTATCTCCCTGTCCATGAAGTCTGCTGCTGAGACTCTGGGCGTCGAGATCGAGGTTACCCCGCTGCCTTCCGAGAAGAAGGACGAGGAGACCGACGCCGAGTAAATCGGTTTGACGATCACTTGTTTTAAGGGATCCGTCCGCAATGGACGGGTCCCTTTTTTGCATTTGCTGCTGAGATGCGCGATGCTGCCCGGGCTGTCCACAGGCTATTGGGTTGTCAGTGCATGAAAAATGCCGACATCCCGCCTCGGGGAGGAGGCGGGAACACACCGAGTAGACGGAGGGGTGCGGAGCGCGGTCGCGTCTCGACTGACGACGTTGCCCATCGACAGGACCATTGTAGCGCATGGCGGTTCTTGGTTTATCGTGTCGAGCGTTTGCGTTGTGCCATTGCCTGCGGCAACGGTGTGTTACACTTTTGCACTGCTGAGTGGGCCAGACGGTCGCGCGATGTGCTGCTTGCAGTACGCGTGAGGAAAGTCCGGGCTCCAGAGGGCGGGATGCCGGTTAACGGCCGGGCGGAGTGATCCGACGGAAAGCGCCGCAGAAAAGAAGACTCCCACCTGCGCCGCAAGGCGTAAAGGGAAAAGCTGAAACGGTGGTGTAAGAGACCACCAGCGTCGTGGTAACACGGCGGCTTGGCAAGCCCCATCCGGAGCAAGCGCGAATAGGAACGCTATGGGCCGGCCCGGTCCGCGTTCGGGTAGCGTGCGTGGAGCTGCATGGTAACGTGCAGACAAGATAAATGACCGTTCACGACAGAACCCGGCTTACAGGCCCACTCAGCAACTAAGTTGACGCTGCGAACCCGTCAGCGCGGCAATCTGCCCTTCAAGCCTTCGGGCATGACCATAAGGTCAATGCCCTCGTCTTTCAAGGCACCTTGCTCGCGCTGACGGGTTCTCGCCTTCGACGGCGTCAGCTGGCCGATTTGGCGCTCATTCGTCGGTCGCCGCCATAAGGCGTGCTCCCTCCTCTTTCGGGCCAAATCGACTCAGCTGACGTCGTCTCGCTGTTTTTGCCTGGTCATTGGCGTCGCCGTTTTATTTACCGGGGCTATCGGTACGGGCTTTGCCGTATTATTGAGGCTGTTTGTTGCTTTGCTTGTTGTTGAGGGACTTTGTTGGACAGCTATTTTACTTTGCAATCGAATATTGAGGCTACGGGCGAGTTCGTTGACCGCAAGAGCCGGTTTATTGCCCAGCTGGTCCATATTGAGTCCGAAGATGAGGCTAATGCCTTTATCGAGACCGTTCGCAAACGTCATTACGACGCTCGACACAATGTTCCCGCGTGGATTTTGGTCGATGGACGTGAGCGCCAGAGCGATGACGGTGAGCCGAGCCGCACGAGCGGCATGCCGACACTCGAGGTGCTGCGCGGTGCAGGGCTCAAAAATGTTTGCTGCGTGGTGACGCGCTATTTTGGTGGCACGCTGTTGGGGCCCGGTGGTTTGGTGCGAGCCTATACCGCGGCGACGCAGGCGGCGGTGGCAGCTGCTCAGGAGGCTGGGCAGATCGTCGAGATGACGAGTGTCGTGCCGGTTGATGTGCATGTGGCGTATCCGCAGTATGAGCAGGTGCTTCGCTTGGCGCAGGATTCGGGTGCCAAGGTTTCGGATACCGATTACGCGGATGCCGTGACACTTCATTTGGTGTTCAAGGCGGGGGAGCAGAAGCCGTTTTGCGCTAAGATGCGCGAGCTTATGGCGGGGCGCGAGGAGATTGAGGTTGGCGTTCCCGAGTTTGCGGAGTTCTAACGGCGACGGCCGGCGTGCTTTTGGATGAATCCCAAGCGCGTCGGCCGTCGATTTCTGTTGCAGCCGTTTACTCGGCGAGCTGCTTTAGCACATCGCAGGCAATCTCGACGGCATCGTCGATGCAGCCGGGGCAGCTGCGGAGCGGACCCTTGTCCGATCCGATGCCCTTGAGCGTGCCGCAGACGGTCGTCGTGTTCTTCTCGCCAAAACGCTTGGCGATTTCGCGCGACAGCTTGTAGGTCTGGCCCTTGGTCTTGGGGTTTTCCATGCCGTCGCTCATTACAAAGCCCATGATGGCCACGGCACCCGAGATGGCGCCGCAGGTTTCGGTCATGCCGCCCATGCCGGCGCCAAAGCCCTCGGTGAGGGTAAAGGCGACCTGGGGGTCGAGCCCGACGGCGGGCGCGAGCGTGCAGGCGACGGCCTGGGCGCAGTTAAAGCCACGGGCGTGGTATTCGGCAGCCTGAGCCTGACAGGCGGTGATGTCGAGCTGAGCCGTATCGATTTGCTTCATCGTTGTCTCCTTGGTCACGGTGTACTCGCCTATGGTACCCGTGACAGTGCATGTAATCATCGAGAGCTTCATGTATGCCTCATTTTTATCTATCGAGCAAATGCCCAAGGCTTGAGATAAATACCCCTGATCAATTTGCTCCATAACCTACTTTGGGGATGGGTTGAGAGGGGTGCGGGGTAGCGGTATCGTGAACCGAATAAAACGTAACCCAGGCAAGGGAGCTAGTTATGAGCGAGCAGACTATCGGTACCACATGTGTTCAGGGCGGCTATCACCCGGGAGATGCCGAGCCGCGCCAGGTGCCCATCTACCAGTCCACCACGTGGAAGTACGACACGTCCGAGCACATGGGCAAGCTGTTTGACCTAGAGGAGTCGGGCTACTTCTACAGCCGTCTGCAGAACCCCACGTGCGATCTGGTTGCCGCCAAGATCTGCGAGATGGAGGGCGGCACCGCTGCGATGCTCACGAGCTCGGGCATGGCTGCGAACTTCCTCGCGATCTTTAACGTGGCGGGTGCCGGCGATCATGTGGTCGCAAGCTCTGCCATCTACGGCGGTACCTACAATCTGCTGGCTCACACCATGGGTCGCATGGGCTTGACCTGCACGTTCGTTGCCCCCGACTGCACCGATGAGGAGCTCGAGGCAGCCTTCCAGCCCAACACCAAGCTTGTCTTTGGCGAGACGATTGCCAACCCCGCCCTTGCCGTGCTCGATATTGAGCGTTTTGCCAAGGCCGCACATGACCACGGCGTGCCGCTGATGGTCGACAACACCTTCCCGACACCCGTGATGTGCCGTCCCTTTGAGTGGGGCGCCGATATCGTTACGCACTCCACCACCAAGTACATGGATGGACATGCTGCCTACCTGGGCGGCGTGATCGTCGACCACGGCCAGTTTGACTGGATGGCCCATGCGGACAAGTTCCCGGGTCTTACCACGCCCGATGAGAGCTACCACGGCGTGACTTATGCCGAGAAGTTCGGTCGCGAGGGCGCCTTCATTACCAAGGCAACCGCTCAGCTCATGCGTGACCTCGGCCCCATGCAGAACCCTCAGGCGGCCTTCTTCCTGAACAGCTCGCTCGAGAGCCTGCATGTGCGCATGCCGCGTCATTGTGAGAACGGCCTGGCCGTTGCCAAGTTCCTGCAGAGTCATCCCAAGGTGCGCTTCGTGAGCTATCCGGGCCTGGAGGGCGATAAGTACTATGACATCGCTCAGAAGTACATGCCCAACGGTACCTGCGGCGTTGTGAGCTTTGGCTTTAACGGTGGTCGCGCGGCGGCCGAGACCTTTATGAAGAGCCTCAAGCTCGCCCAGATCGCCACGCACGTGGCCGACGCCCGCACTTGCTGCCTGCATCCCGCTAACGCCACGCATCGACAGATGAACGATGAGGAGCTCATCGCCTGTGGCATCTCCGCCGACATGGTGCGCCTGTCGTGCGGCCTCGAGGACACGGCCGATCTGATTGCCGACCTTGAGCAGGCGCTCGAGCAGTGCTAGGCTAGCTCCGTACAAGGTGCCGATGCTGGCAGAAAGCTTCGGTGACCTTTCGTTCCGATTCCGTAGGCGGGACCTCAATCGCGGTTTTCAGGCGATTGGGGCCCCGTTTTTTGCGTTGGGCCACTCGAAAGGATGGATATGGAGAAAACTGCAGAGCAGCTGCGCCGCGAGCACATTGCCCTAGAGGGCGACACCCATGGCAAGAACAAGTGGGCGATTCTGTTTACCGTGCTCATCATGACGTTTATGGTGTGTCTGGATTCGACCGTCGTGACCGTGGCGCTGCCCGTGATGCAAAAGGAGCTGGGCGTGGGCCTCGATCGCATTCAGCTGGTAAGCTCGGTGTATCTGCTTGCGACTTGCGTGGCTATGTTGCCCTTTGGCCGTCTGGGCGACGTGCGCGGCAAGGTGAATGTGTTCCAGCTGGGCGTCATCGTTTTTTCGGTCGGCTCGCTGCTGTGCGGCCTTTCGGCCTCGCTTGAGGTTCTTATCCTGGCACGCATTGTTCAGGGCGTCGGTTGCGCGGCGGCCATGGCTAACAACATGGGTATCATCACCGAGTCGTTTCCGGCGCGCGAACGAGGCCGTGCCATGGGTATTCTCGCGACCTTCGTGGCCCTCGGCATGATGTGTGGCCCCGTGCTCGGCGGCATGCTGGTGGCAAGCTTTCCCTGGGAGAGCATCTTCCTCATCAACCTGCCCATTGGCGTGATCTCGTTTATCGTGGGCCTCTACACGCTGCCGCATGTTAGGCCAGAGGCCGGCGAACGTCCCATGCCCCTTGCCGAGGCCGCTCGTCGCTGCTTTGCAAATTCGGCCTTCACCATCAACCTTGCCTGCATGCTCATCGTGTTCATTGGCATTGGCGCATCCGAGTTTATTCTGCCGTTCTATTTTCAGGATGCGCATGGGTTTGGGTCTGACGTTTCGGGCCTGCTGTTTTTGGCGCTGCCAATGGTGAATGCCTTTATCGGCCCGCTTTCGGGAACGGTTTCGGACCGTGTCGGCTGCGAGAGCCCCACGGCGGTCGGCCTGGGCGTATATGTGTGCGGTCTCTTTGCGGTAAGCACGCTCAACGAGCACTCTGCTATCCCTGTGATCGTGTGTTGCGTCGCGTTTATGTCGTGTGGCACGTCGATTTTCCAGAGCCCCAATAACTCGCTGTATATGGGTTCGGCTCCGCGCGAGGCACTCGGTTTTGCAGGCAGCTTGGGCAGTTTGGCGCGCTATGCCGGCATGGCACTTGGCATTACGGTGGCGTCGAATATTCTGTATGGGCAGATGAGCGTGGCGATGGGCGAGGCCGTGACCAGTTTTGTTGCAGGCCGTCCGGATGTGTTCTTGTTTGGTTTTCGTTCGGTGTTCTACGTGCTCATGGCTGTGGCCGCTGTGGGCTTTGCGCTCGCCATGGTGCGTTTGGTGAAGATACGCGTCCGCCATTAGCTTGTGGGGGCAGGCTTGCCATGAGTCGGGCCTATCTACTGGTCTTGCGGCTTTGTGGTGCGATGTGGCTTGTGGGGCGGGCGGGGGTCGGTCCGTGGTAGACTATCGAACAACGTTTATTAATCGCGCGGTATCGTTGCCGCGAGAAGGGGTTGCGCCATGCAGGAGCTTGAGGATCGTATTCGCCATGACGGCATCGTAAAGGCCGGTAATGTCCTTAAGGTTGATGCCTTCCTCAACCACCAATGCGACGTTGAGCTGTTCGACCACATGGGCGCCGAGTGGGCCCGTCTGTTCGAGGGTGTCGAGATCAACAAGATCCTGACGATCGAGGCTTCGGGCATTGGCATGGCTTGCATTGCAGCTCAGCACTTTGGCGGCGTGCCGGTGGTCTTTGCCAAGAAGGCACAGTCCATCAACCTCGACGGCGAGCAGTATGCCACGACCATCTACTCCTTTACCAAGCAGAAGGAGTATCCGGTCATCGTTGGCAAGCGCTTCCTGTCCGAGGGCGACAAGGTCCTGATTATCGACGACTTCCTGGCCAACGGCTGCGCGCTCGAGGGCCTTATCAAGATCTGCGAGGCCGCAGGCGCCGAGGTTGCCGGCATTGGCATCGCCGTTGAGAAGGGCTTCCAGGGCGGTGGCGATAAGCTCCGCCAGCGCGGCTTCCGCGTTGAGAGCCTGGCCCGTATCGCCGAAATGGACTGCGAGAACGGCGAGATCACCTTCGCCTAGGCGCGCAACACAAGCGATTGGTATGCGATGTGACAAAGGGACTGTCCCTTTGTCACATTTTTTGTATGGGGGAGGTGCTGATATGGATGAGAACAAGATGGGCTGGCGCGAGTATGCGCGCTTTGCCGAGATGTCGGTCGAGGAGCTGGCGCGCGATTGCGAGGTACAGGTGTTTCGCGCGACGGGTCCGGGCGGGCAGGGCGTGAACACGACGGACTCTGCGGTGCGCATGAAACATGGGCCCACGGGGATTGTCGTGACGGCGCGCGAGAGCCGTAGTCAGTTTCAGAATCGTGCGAGCTGTTTGCGTAAGCTGAGGGCAGAGCTTGAGCGTCGTGGCCGTCCGCCGCGCCGTCGCGTCAAGACCAAAGTGCCACAGCGATCGCGCCAGCGCAGGCTCAACGACAAGCGCTTCAACGCCATTAAAAAGGCCAACCGTCGCAAACCGGGCAGCGACGAATAGCCTCCTCATAAGTTGCGGTGAAATAGAGACTGTTTTACGGCTTTAGCTGCATAAACAGTCCCTATTTCACCGCAACTTAGGTGGGGTTAGCGGGTGGGGTGCCAGACGTGAAGGGCTCCGCCGAGGACGTCGACCTCGAGGCGCGAGGCGACGATGGGCTCGCCGTCGGCCTGGATGGGGTAGCCGGGCTCCTCAAAGGTAAGCTCGGCATGGCGACAGCGGCGCATGCGAACCGGTGGCAGCTTGGTGTGGTGGCCATCTTTGGCCGAAAGGAACATGGGAAGCGCGATCGCGCGCGGAATGGGGCCGCAGGCGTAGCAGACGTCGAGCATGCCGTCGCAGGGGTCGGCATCGGGGCAGATGCGATAGCCCGAGCCATAGGTAGGACCCAGCTGAATCGCCATGATGATCGCCCTCACGCGCTCGGCGGGCGCTCCGTCAAAGCTGACTGTCATGGGGTAGTTGCGATAGCGTAGGCCAAACTGCTCTAGTCCCGAAAGAGTGTAGAGCGGCGCGCCGGTGAGACCCGTCTTTTTGCGCAGCTCGGTGGTGCCCAGGCCGATGGCGGCATCGATGCCGATAGAAAGCGTCTGGTCGTAGTACTCAACGGCAGCCTCGCCGCTGCCGCTCGCGGGGCTCCACGATCGAATTCGCCCGATGTCCTGACGCTGCAGCTCGCAGGTGAGCAGCGTGCCAAAATCCTTGCCGGAGAAATCGTCGATGCCGAGCGTCTGGGCGAAATCGTTGCCGGAGCCCACGGGCAGGACGGCAAGAGCGGGGCGGGCGTCCTCCTTTTGCGTCATAAGCCCGTTGACGACCTCGTGGATCACGCCGTCGCCGCCGAGTGCGATAACGGTGCGATAGCCCGTTGCCTGGGCAGCCAGCTCCTTGGCGTGTCCCATGCGCTCGGTTAGCACCAGGTCAAACTGGGATGCGCGTGCGGTCATGTCCAAAAAGCGTTGCAGGCGCTCGGCAACTTCGCGCGCCGCACCCGACTTGGCGGCTGGGTTGGCGATGATGAGCGTGCGACCAAAATCAGTTGTGTGCATGGGGCGACTCCCGGCGTGTGACATGGCAGTGCGGTCGCGCTCAGGTCGAATTGCCCCCGATTGTGGCTGCACAGCGATTATTACATCTACTCTATCAGGTCGTTGTGGCGCTCGATAGCATCCGCTACCGTACCGCCCTCATCCACAATAAGCGAACGGCGCTTGGGTGATATGATGCGCTGGGCGGGGTACACGCCGCGGTGTCCGCCGGTTAGGTAGCTGATAAAGGCCACGATGACAAAGAACCCGGCGGCCGTGCCGTGGAACAGGTCGATGGCCATCATGCAGGTGGTGATGGGCACGTTGAGGCCGGCGCAGAACACGCCGAGCATGCCAAGAGCCGCCAGAAAACTGGGGTCGAGCCCGGTAAGGCATCCGATCCAGCCACCGAGTGCCGCACCGATGCCAAACAGGGGCGTGACCTCGCCGCCTTGGAAGCCTGCGCCCAGGGTAAGCGCTGTGACGACCAACTTGATGGCTGCGTCCGCCAGGGTGGTGTTGCCGGCAAATCCGGCGCCGGAAAGCCACGTGGAAAGGCCGGCGTAGTCCCAGGCGTCGAGGAGGGCATACGCGGCCAAAACCACGAGTGCGCCTATAAGTGCGCGAACGAGGTAATTGGTGATAAAGCGACCGTACAGGCTCTTGACGGTTCGAACCGACCAGGCAAAGAGGCGTGCCGTCAGACCGAAGATGATGGCACTGATGACTACGATGACAACCGTCCGTGGTGCCATATTGGGAACGCTGGCGATGGCATTCGCTTCGTATTCGGTACCCAGGGCGAGTGATGTAAAGTAGCCGGTAAACGAGGCGACCAGGCAGTAGATGCCCGCGGTGTAGTCGATCTTGCCGATAAAGCACATCTCCATGCCAAAGAAAGCCCCGGCAAGGGGCGAGCCGAATACGGCGCCAAAGGCCGACGAGATGCCGGCGAGCATGAGGTCGTGGTGGTCATGCTTTTCGAGGTGGGCGAGGCTCGAGATGTTGCTGGCGATGGTGCCGCCGATCTGCACCGCAGCTCCCTCGCGACCGGCCGATCCGCCCGTTAGGTGCGTGAGCGTGGAGCACACAAACGTGAGGACGGCCATGCGCATATGGATGAGGCGTGTGCCCAGAGCGGAGTCGATGACCAGGTTGTTGCCGCGTTTGGCGGCAAGACCGTGGTTTTTGTACACCCATGCGGTGGCAACGCCCACAACGGGAAGCAGCGCGTAAATCCACGCATGGTGCTCACGATAATCGGTCGCGATATTCAGCGAGGCCAAAAACGCCCAAGCGGCAACGCCCATGGCGAGTGAGACGATGACGACGAGTATGAGCAACTTGGCGCTCGCGAATAGGTTGCGGACGTTGCGGCGCGTGTCGACAGCCAAGAGATGCTCGGAGCGGGTGAGCTGATGCCTGCCTGCCATGATGACGTCGTTAAGGGAGAAAAAGCCGCCGGCGTCGAACGGTTGGGAATGATCCTGCGCCTCGTTTGCGCTTTCGGGTTTGTCGTTATGAGCCATACGTTCCTCTTTTAGGTTGCAACGCAAGCATTATAAAACGCAGTAAACGCGACGGGCCGGTGGGTTGGTTTCCATTCTGTTTCGCTGCCTGCAACCGACAGGTGTATTTGCGGGTGCAGGTCGAGTCGCGGTCGGGCGTCGGGGATTATACTGAGGCAAGCATAAAGAATCGGCGCCCCTGTTGTGCGCCGTGGCATTAAGAGGTGCATATGGCAGAGAAACTCATTCCGCTGGATGACGCACAGTCGATTGTCCTGTCGCACGTTGCTCCGACCGATCTCGTCGAGATTCCCGTGTGGCAGGCCGCCGGTCTTCCCTTGGCCGAGGACGCGGTGGCCGATATCGACATCTCGCCGTTTGCCAACAGCGCTATGGACGGATATGCCGTGCGCTCGGCGGACTTGGCGCAGGCATCTGGCGAGGCGTCGGTGACGCTCGACGTTATCGGACACGAGGCCGCGGGCCATGTGTTTGAGGGCGCAATCGGCGCGGGCGAGACAGTCCGCATCATGACGGGCGCGCCGGTACCCGAAGGTGCCGATGCCGTGGTGAAATACGAGATCGTCGACGTGCTCGATGGCGACGGCAACGAGGGCTCACGTGTGAGGTTCTCGGCGCCGGCCAAGGTGGGGGAGAACGTTCGCTCTGCTGCCGAGGAGGCCCATACCGGCGATGTTGTGATGCACGCCGGCGAGGTCGTGGCTCCGGCGGGCGCGGGTCTGCTGGCGAGCGCCGGATACGCGAACGTGAAGGTGCACGCTGCCCCGCGCGTGGGCATTATCTCGCTGGGCACGGAGCTGGTCGCACCGAGTAAGGTACCGGCGCGCGGTCAGATTCGCGATTCCAACTCCTCGGCGCTGATGGCCGAGGCACTCGATGCCGGCGCCGAGCCTGCGTTCTACGGCATTGCGCCCGATGATGAGCAGGCGATTGCCGAGCTGGTGCATCGTGCCGTGCAGGAGTGCGATTTTGTCATTACGAGCGGTGGCGCCTCGGCGGGCGACTACGATTTCGTGACGGCGCTCGTCCGGCGCGAGGGCGAGGTGCTGTTTGACCGCATCTCGATGCGTCCGGGCAAGGCCATCACGTTTGGCTTGCTCGGGGGTAAGCCCTACCTCGGGCTTTCGGGCAATCCCGCTGCTGCGTATGTGGGCTTTGAGATGCTCGCCCGTCCGGCGATCCGCAAGATGCGCGGCTTTGCCGAGGGTGTGCGTCCCGTGCAGCAGGCGATATTGACGCACTGCGTGAAGAAGCGCCAGGACCGACGCTTCTTCGATCGCGCCACGGTTTTGCGCGACCCCGAGACCGGTGAGCTGTTGGTGACCGAGGCCAAGACGCAGAATTCGGCGCTGCTCGGCACGATGCAGCGGGCCAACTGCCTGCTGCGTATTGACGAAGGGCCGTGCGTGCTCGAGGCGGGCGACGTCGTGGATGTCGTGCGTGTCGACCTGCCTGAGGGCACGGTGCTATAGGAGGAATGCTATGGAGTTGAAGATTTCGATCGTGACGTGCTCGGATACGCGCGATCTTGCCCAGGACGAGGCGGGTGCTGCGCTCGAGGAACTCATCGTGGCGCAGGGCTGGACGGTTGCCTCACATGTGGTCGTGCGCGACGACGCCAGCGAGATCGGTGATGCCATTGTGGAAGCCGCCGATGAGTGCCACGCCAATGTCGTGCTCACCTGCGGCGGCACGGGTCTTTCGATGCGCGACGTGACACCCGAGGCGACGCGTGCCATCTGCGACCGCGATGTGCCGGGTATTGCCGAGGCAATTCGTGCCTACTCCATGACCAAGACGCGCCGCGCTATGCTCTCGCGCGCTATTTGCATGCAACGAGGTCATACGCTTGTCGTAAACTTTCCCGGTTCTACGAAGGCCGCCCGCGAAAGCTGGGAGGCCATAGCGGACCAGCTGGAGCATGCGGCTCAGATGACAGCGGGCGGCGGACATACCAACTAAGCGGTTTACCTGCGGTGGGGCGACCTTATCGGTCGCTCCGCTTTTGTTTTCCGCCGAATCGACGCCGAGGTGTACGATAACTCGAAACTATATTCTCTGGCGAGAATAATTTCTCACTATCATTATTCGCGCGGAAGTATAATCTGATTGCAGATTAAAGCCCGCGGTGGGGTACCCGGGTAAAACGTTCGAAAGGGTTGAACATGTTCGATATGGTTTCTCGCCGCGGATTCGTCTCGCTTTCTGCTGTCGCCGCTGCCGGCCTTGGTCTTGCCGGCTGCTCGGGCAGCAAGACGTCCGAGCCGGCTGGTTCCGATGCCGGTTCTGCTAAGGCATCTTCCAAGAAAGCTGTCGAGCTGCAGGTCTTTGCCGCCAACTCGCTCGAGAAGGCTCTGCCCGAGGTTCAGGAGCTTTACACCGAGCAGACCGGCACCACGTTTGCCGACACGCAGTTTAAGGCGTCTGGCGACCTTGTCGAGCAGATGCGCGCCGGTGCCGCCGTCGACGTGCTCATCACGGCTTCCAAGGGCACCATGGACGACGCGGAGGCCGCCGAGCTCGTCGACGCCGACACGCGTGAGGACATGTTCGTCAACGACCTTGTGATCATTCGCGCCGAGGGCTCCGACACCAAGGTCGAGGCCATCGCCGACGTCGCGAACCTGGACGGCAAGATCGCCATTGGCGACGCCAAGACCGTCCCCGCCGGCAAGTACGCCAACCAGGCCCTGGCCTCCGTGGGCCTCTACACCGGCACCGAGGGCGACGACGGCGAGTATGCTCCCGAGATCGCCGACAAGGTCGCACTGGCCGACAAAGTTGGTACCGCCGCCGCTTATGTGTCCACGGGCGACTGCGTGGCCGGTTTCGTCTACAGCTCTGACATCTTCCGTTACGACGGCATCGAGGAGGCGTTTGTGTGTCCCGAGGACTCGCACAAACCCATCGTGTACCCGGGCGCCGTGGCCGATAGCTCCGAACATGCCGACGAGGCCAAGGCGTTCATCGACTTTTGCCTGACCAACAAGAAGGCTCAGAAGATTTGGGCTAAGTACGGCTTTGAGCTTTCCGCGTAGTGCGGCTTGGCGCGATAATTCCATCGTTTTGTGTTTCACTCCGTCCTTGTATTCGCTTGGAGCTTTTCGTGCTAAATAGATTCCGCATACTAGTCGCCTGTGCTTTGACCTTCGCGCTTTGCTGGGTGCCGGGATTTGCGTTTGCTGGGGACGCTGAGGACGGGGCCCAGGTTGCTGCGACCGCTCATGGGCTTTCCTATGGGATCAAGGGTTTTGAGCGGTTGGCCAAGGGGACCGCTCGTGCCATGGAGGGCCAGCCTGAGGGCTACCGGTTTCCCGTTGACGAGGACGTGGACCTTGTAGTGGCGCCTGCTGCCGATCGCGTTGTGGTGTGGATATCGCCTAAGGCGGTCGAGAAGTATGGATTGGATCCGCAGGATAACGAGTGCGTATCGGGTCTCAAGGCCCTTGTCTGTAAGCTCGACAGCGCAAACTGCATGGGAGGTGCGCAGCTAGGGGACGTGAATCTTCCTTGGTATGTCACGGCGGAAACAACGTTTGATGCCGGCGGGTATACCTATGGCTTTGACGAGCGCGGTGCGGATGGGGACCGCTATGTGGTGATCGCATCAGCCTCGGGTGATGCCAAGGGCGGCGCGCGTTGGCTTGATAGCGCTCAAATGGTAGAGGCATCGTCTGCCGTGTTGCGGGGTGAGCAGGGGCCCTTGACCTCTCTGACTTCCTTTTTGGGCGGTATCGACTATCGCCCGTTTTGGGTGTCCATAAAAACGAGCGGCCTTGCCCTGCTGATCTCCTTTGCACTGGGCCTGTTCGCCGCGTGGAAGACCATGGGTACCTCGAGTCGCATCAAGGGCCTGCTCGATTCGGTCTTTACCATCCCTATGGTGTTGCCGCCCACGGTCTGCGGCTTTCTGCTCCTCATGCTGTTTGGTCGATCGACCGGGGTGGGCCAGTGGCTCATTGCGCACGGCGTCTCGATCGTCTTTACGTGGCCGGCAGCGGTGATATCTGCCGTGGTGGTGTCGTTTCCCCTGGTCTACCGTACGGCGCTCGGTGCCTTTGAGAGCCTTGACACGCAGATGCTCGACGCCGCGCGAACCCTGGGATGGTCCGAGCGTCGCATCTTTACCAAGCTTATGATGCCGCTTGGCTGGCCCTCGATTGCCGCCGGCACGGTGCTCGCCTTTGCCCGCGCGATGGGCGAGTTTGGCTGCACCCTGTTCTTTGCGGGCAACTACGCCGGTATTACGCAGACCATTCCCATCTCCATCTACTTTGAGTGGATGGGCGGCAATACGTCGGTGGCCATCTTTTGGGTCGTGGTCGTAATAGCGTTCAGCTTCCTGGTCATCCTATTCATCAACATGTACACGGCGCATTCGCAAAAGTATCGCGAGCGCGGTCTCTCCCGTGTTGAGCGCAAACAGGCCAAAGATCTCACCGGACAGGGCGATTCGCTCGACCCGGCGGGCGGCGATGCCTTGCGTATCGATCGCGAGGCGCTGGCCGAGCTCATGCGCGATGATGCCGCTTTGCAGGGAGGTCGATAGGCCATGTCGCTCGTTCTGGATATCAAAAAGCGCTATCCCGGGTTTATGCTCGACATGCAGCTTGAGGCCGGCGAGGAGCGCGTGGCCCTGCTGGGCGCCTCGGGCTGCGGCAAGAGCTGTACGCTGCGCTGCATCGCCGGTGTGGAGACGCCCGACGAGGGCAAGATCGTCGTCAACGGCGTGACCTTTTTTGACTCGGCGGCGGGCATCAACCTGTCGCCCCAGGAGCGAAAATGCGCCCTGTTGTTCCAAAGCTATCAGCTGTTTCCCAACATGACGGTGGCCGATAACGTATGCGCTGGTGTAAAGAACGTGGGCGACGCCGCCGCGCGCAAAAAGCTCGCCGAGCGCTATCTGGGCATCTTTGGCCTGGCCGATTTCGCCGACCGCTATCCCGCGCGGCTCTCGGGCGGCCAGCAACAACGCGTGGCGCTTGCCCGCATGGTGGCGGCACATCCGGGCATTTTTATGTTCGACGAGCCCATGAGCGCGCTCGATTCCTATCTTAAGAGCGCCCTCGAGCAGAACATGCTCGACCTGTTCGATGTGTGTAACCGTACCGTGCTCTACGTGAGCCACGACATCGACGAAGCGTGCCGCCTGTGCCAGCGCATCTGCGTGATGCACGACGGGCATGTTGAGGAGATCGGCTCCGTCGAGGACGTGGTCCGCTGTCCGCATACGCTGGCGGCGCTGCGCCTGACGGGCTGCAAGAACACAAGCCGGGCGCGCAAGATTGGCGACGAAGAAGTTGAGGCCCTCGACTGGGGCATGACCTTTAATGTGGGTCGCGAGGTTCCCGATAATGTGGCGTACCTGGGCATTCGCGCAAGCTACTTCCATGTGGACAACCGTGCTGAGCGGGGTCGTAACAGCTACGACCTGCATGTGGCCCGAGTGAGCGATTCGCGTTTTGAGCGCCTGGTGCTGTTGGACGTGCCGCGTGCCGATGCGCCGACGCGCCTGCAGTGGAAGGTCAACAAAGTGGGCATGCCTGTCGACGAGTTGCCGCAAGCGGGTGAGACGCTGCGCATGCACTTCGATGCCAGCAGGATTCATTTGGTTTGTCGATAGCGCCGGGTAATGCCGTCGGGGATATAGGCCTCGGCGGCTTTGTCTTTGCCGTTCGCCGAATGAGGTATGACAAACTCTTATCAATCAAGATAACTATTTATTGAACGACGGCACACGACGCTGTCGTACGAATGTCAACGGTGTTCGCAGGGGCGATGACCGTTGATATAGTTGACCTCAACTGGTTAAGGAGGGTGCGCACATGCCGCAGACGACATACATTCGCCGCGTTGCCGCGCGCGCCCTGTATATGGCTCGGAGTCGCATATGAGCAGGTATGTTCACGGCTCCGGGAGAGACGACGCACAACTAAATAATCAGCTGCAAAGCAGGTTCCCCAAAATTCCGGGTTTAGGCGCGGATGGGTTTTCGCCACCCACCGTGCAGCAATACCGTAGCTATTCATTTTTGGTTCGAGAGGGGAACCGTCATGGCTGAAGAATTTGATTTCCATCCGATGTGGGAGAGCCTCGGCATGAATCTTGCCGACCACGACATGCTGCTGGGCGCCGTGGGCCAGATGTACGGCGATATGTTCTTGACGCAGAACAATCGCCCCAAGTCCACGTCCTACCTGGATTTTGTCGCCACCAACATCCACAGCGGCCGTATTAAGGAGATGCTCGACAAGAAGGAGGCTGGCGAGGCCACCAAGATCGTGGGCTCGTTCTGTGTGTACGTGCCCGAGGAGATCGTGCTTGCCTGTGACGGCATTCCCGTTGGTCTGTGCTCGGGTGCCGACTGGGCAACCGACAAGGTCGAGGAGCACTTGCCGCGCAACACTTGTCCGCTCATCAAGAGCTTTGCCGGCTTTAAGCTGGGCGAGGTCTGCCCCTACATTGAGTCGAGTGACTTGGTGGTGGGCGAGAACACCTGCGATGGCAAGAAGAAGGCCTACGAGTTTTTTGCCACGCAAAAGAACATGTACGTCATGGATATCCCCAACGTACACGACGAGTCGACGCTCGTGACCTGGAAGGCCGAGGTCAAGAAGCTCGCCGCCAAGATTGAGGAGGAGTGCGGCGTCACGATTACGCCTGAGCGTCTGAAGACCGCCATCCACGCCGTCAATGAGAAGCGCCGCGCCCTGCAGCGCCTCGCTGCCACGCGCGCTGCCGACCCGGCGCCCATCAGCGGTCTCGATAGCCTGCTGACCGTTCAGGCCGCCTTTATGGACGACACGCCGCGTCTGACCGGAGCCATCAACGATATGGCGGCTGAGTGCGAGCAGCGTGTCGAGGCCGGCGAGGGTGTGGCGCCCAAGGGGACCAAGCGCATCCTGTACACCGGCACGCCCATGGCCGTGCCCAACTGGAAGCTGTTCAACATCATCGAGAAGGCCGGCGGCGTCGTGGTGGGCGAGGAGTCCTGCACGGGTTCGCGCTATTACAAGGACTTGGTCGATGAGTCCGGTGAGACGGTTGACGAGATGCTCGATGCCATCGCCGAGCGCTACTTTAAGATCAACTGCGCCGTTTTTACGCCCAATGACCAGCGTATGAAGGACATTGTCCAGATGGCGCACGACCTGCATGCCGACGGTATCGTCGACGTGGCCCTGCAGTTCTGCACGCTCTATGAGATGGAGTCGTTTGCCGTGGAGAAGGCCGCCGAGGAGGCCGGCATTCCGTTTATGCACATTACGACCGACTACGCTGGCGAGGACGCCGGTCAGCTCCAGACCCGCATCGAGGCCTTCCTCGAGACGATTTAGCCGCACCTGCGCTAAGCTGCGCCGCCGGGTGTTCCTATCCACGCGATAGGGATTTCTCTGTTGTCATGCCGGTTGGTGTCCGGATGCACCGCAGGGCGCCGATCGGCTTCGCATAGCTGCCGGGGCGGGGATTTCCGCCGTCCTGGCAGATTCTATCCGTTTGTTCAGACACGAAAGGAACTCAATGAACAACGACCTTTTCAAGGCGGGCGTCTCCCGTCGCGGTTTTCTGACCGGCTCCGCTGCCCTGTGCGCCATGGCGGGCCTCGGCCTCGCCGGCTGCGGCGGTTCGGGCGCCGAGAGCGGTAGCGCCGCTGCCTCCGGCCAGGATGTGGAGTATCGCGACGAGCTGCAGATCGCGCTCCCGGCGAGCCCGGACGGCCTCGATCCGCACACCACGTCGTCGCTTGTGACCATGGACATCATCTGCAACGTCGTCGAGCCGCTCTTTGGCCTCGATAGCGACTACGAGCCCCAGCCCGTGCTGGCCAAGGGCTATGAGGTCTCCGACGACGGCCTGACCTACACCATCAAGCTGCGCGAGGGCGTCACCTTCCACAACGGCAAGGAGCTTGGCTCCGAGGACGTCGTGGCCTCGATGAACCGCTGGCTCACCGTCAACGACCGCGCCGCGAGCCTGCTGCCCGGCGCCACCTTCGCCGCCTCGGGCGACCACGAGGTCACCTGCACACTGACCGAGCCCGCCGTCGACTTTCTGATCATCCTGGGCAACCACTCCCAGTATCCGGGCATCTTCCCCTCCGAGGTCATCGAGGCCGCGGGCGATACCGGCGTGACCGAGTACGTGGGTACCGGTGCCTACAAGTTTGCGGAGTGGAAGCAGGACCAGTACGTCCATCTCACCCGCTACGAGGACTATGTCGCCGCCCACGGCAAGGCTTCGGGCTACACCGGCAAGATCTCCGCGCCCACCAAGGACATCTACTATCAGTTCGTGACCGAGGCCTCCACGCGCGTGAGCGGGTTTGAGACCGGCGAGTACGATATCGCTGGCGAGATCCCCACCGAGAACTACCACGACTTCGACGGCAACGACGACGTCAAGCTCTACACCCATAACGCCGGCGTTCTGACCGCCTTCCTCAACATGAACGAGGGCATCTTCGCCGACGAGGAGATCCGCAAGTGCGCCCTCATGGCTATCGACTGCGAGGCGGCCGCTCTTGCCGCCTATGGCGAGAAGGAACTCTTCAACATCGATCCCAACCTTGGCAACCCCGAGAACGCTCAGTGGGCGACCGACGCGGGCAAGAAGTACTTCAACCAGGCCGATGCCAAGGCCGCCAAGAAGGCTCTGGCCAAGACCTCCTATGCCGGTGAGACGGTCAAGCTGCTGACCACCCCCGACTACAAGGATATGTACAACGCCACCGTCGCGCTGCAGGAGCAGCTCGAGAAGGCTGGCTTCACCGCCGAGGTCGACAGCTACGAGTTCGCGACCTTCATGGACATCCGCTCCGGCAAGCCCGAGCAGTGGGACCTCTTTGTGGCCTCCACCAACTACAAGCCCATCCCGGCCCAGTCCCTCTCGGTCTCCAAGGCCTTCTATGGCCTGTCCGACGAGAAGGCGCTCAAGCTCGTGGCCGAGACCCGCACCGCCAAGGACACCGACGCCGCGGCCAAGAAGTGGGCCGAGGCTCAGGAGCGCCTCTATGAGATCGCCGTCATCGAGCCGCTTTGCCACTACGCTTCCATCACGGGCACCCAGGCAGACGTCGAGGACTTCGAGGTGCTCGACGGCGCCATCATCTGGAACGCCAAGCGTCCGGAGTAATGCAATAGATGGTGTGGCGGCTGGAGGGGCCTGGTCCCCTGTGGCCGCCACGCCCTGTCCACGTTCAGAGGGGAAATAGACGCCTCGCATGTTGAAGTACACGCTCAAACGTATAGGCGCGATGGTTCCGGTGATGCTCATCATCTCGGTCGTCGTGTTTTTGATTATCTATCTCACACCGGGTGACCCGGCCTCTTCGATGCTCGGCATGGAGGCTTCGGCCGACCAGATCGAGCGCGTCAACGATAGCCTGGGACTCAACGAGCCGCTGCCGCAGCGCTACGTTGAGTGGATGGGCAGCGTGCTTACCGGCGACCTGGGCGATTCGTATTTTATGCGCCAGCCCGTCACGCAGGCGATCGCCGAGCACTTTGGCCCCACGCTATCGCTCGCGCTTCTGGCACAGCTCATCGCGCTGTTGATTGCACTGCCCTGCGGCGTCGTCGCCGCCCTCAAACATGGGTCGCGCACCGACGCGGTCTTGCGTGTCGTTGCTCTTTTGGGCGTGGCGATACCCGGCTTTTTGATGGCGCTCATGCTTATGTGGCTGTTTGCCGTCACGTTGCGTGTGTTCCCGGTGGCCGGCTATGCGCCGCTATCGAAGGGCTGGTTCAGCCATTTACGCTATCTTGCGTTGCCGGCCATATCGCTTGGATGCGTGCAGGCGGCCCTGCTCATGCGCATGACCCGTTCGAGCGTGATCGAGGCCATGCAGCTCGACTGCGTCAAGACGGCGCGTGCCAAGGGCGTCTCCGAGGTTCGCGTGGTGCTGGCCCATGCCCTGCGCAACGCAGCGCTGCCGATTCTCACCTCGGTCGGCTATTCTTTTGGCGCCCTGATTACGGGTGCCGTGGTGACTGAGGCCATTTTTAACATCCCCGGTTTGGGCCAGCTGGTCACGAGCTCTATCGAGCGTCGCGACTATCCGGTGATTCAGGGCGTGCTGCTGGTCATCGCCTTGTTGAATTCGGTGATCAATCTGGTCGTCGACCTTGCCTACGGCGCTTTTGACCCGCGCGCTCGCAAATGGGGCGATGCATGATGGCAAACGTTAAGAAGGCTCTTGCCAACAAGGGGTTTGTGGTCGGCGGCTGCATTTTCCTGGCGATTGCGCTGATCGCGCTCGTCGGTCCGCTGGTGTGGACGGTTAATCCCAATGCGCAGGAGATGGCGTTGCGACTTTCGGCACCTTCGCCCGCGCATCCCTTTGGCTGCGATGACTTTGGCCGCGACCTGCTTGCCCGCGTCATCGCGGGCGCGCGCGTGTCGCTTGGTGTTGGCATTGCCGTCACGCTCGCGACGAGTGTGCTCGGCTTGGTGATCGGCGCCTATGCGTGCTACAACGAGAGGCTCGATCATATTCTCATGCGCATCTGCGACGGCCTTATGTCCATTCCGGGCGTGCTGCTGGCCATTGCGCTCATGGCGATGATGGGGGCGAGCGTGTGGAACGTCATCATCGCGCTCTCCATCGTCTATACGCCCAGCATGGCGCGCATCGTGCGCTCGCGCGCGATGGTGGTCAAGGAGGAGCCCTTTGTGGAAGCCCTGCGCGTGCAGGGCGCCTCGACCGCGCGCATCGTGTGGCTGCATATCGTGCCCAACGTTATGGCACCCTTCCTGGTGCAGGCGACCTTCGTCTTTGCCGAGGCCGTGCTCTCGGAGGCCGCCCTCTCGTTTCTGGGCCTGGGTATCAAGGCGCCCGACGCCAGCTGGGGAAACATCCTGCAGGCGGGCAAGAACGTGATGCGCAAAGCCTGGTGGATGATCTTCTTCCCGGCTCTCGCCATCATCGCGAGCGTGCTTTCGCTGAACCTTGCCGGCGACGGCCTGCGCGACGCCCTCGACCCCAAGACCAAGGAGGACTAGCCCATGGCTCAGCATCTTTTGGACGTGCGCGACCTCTGCATCTCGTTTGTGGGTCGCGATGGCAACGCGCTGGAAGCCGTCAACAAACTCAACCTACATATCGATGCCGGCGAGATCGTTGGTGTTGTCGGCGAGTCCGGCTGCGGTAAGTCGGTGTTTGCCCAGAGTGTCATGCGCCTATTGGAGCATGAACAGAAGATGGCCTATACCGGTCAGATTCTCTTTGACGGGGAGGACCTGCTCGCGCGCCCGCTCAAGCGCATGCGCGAGGTGCGCGGCTGCGATATCGCCATGATCTTCCAGGACCCGTTGTCCTCACTCAACCCCGTCATGACGGTGGGCGCGCAGGTTATCGAGGCGGTGCGGGCCCACCGTAAGGTGAGCCGACGCGAAGCCCGCAACGAGGCTCTATCGCTGTTGGAGCGTGTGGGAATTCGAGATGCCGCGGCTCGCTTCGACATGTATCCGGGCGATTTTAGCGGCGGTATGCGCCAGCGCGTGATGATTGCCATGGCGCTCGCCGGGCACCCACGCCTGCTTATCGCCGACGAGCCCACCACGGCACTCGACACGACGACTCAAAAACAGATTTTGGATCTCCTGCGCGAACTCAACAGTTCCGAGGGCATGGCGGTGCTTTTTATCAGCCATGATTTGGGTGTCGTCACGAGCATCTGCTCGCGCGTACACGTCATGTATCTGGGCCAAATCGTAGAAGAGATCGACGCCTGCGGCCTTATGGAGCGCCCGAGCCACCCGTATACCCAGGGGCTCATCGCGAGCATTCCGCCGCTCGAAGGCGAGCGAGTTGACACGCTGGCAGATATTCCGGGCACAGTGCCGCCGCTTACGGCAATACCCTGTGGATGCCGCTTTGCGCCTCGTTGCGCCCGGGCGGACGAGCGTTGCCGCGCGCAGGAGCCTCCGCTGGTTGCCGTGAATGCGTGTGACCGGTCTAAATGCTGGCTTGTCGAGAAAGGGGAGTGCCATGGCTGTTGATAGCGAAGCCCTGCTTAGGGTCTCACATCTGACTAAAGCGTATCCCATGCCGGGCTCAGGTTTTAAGCGTCAGGCCTTTACCGCCGTGGACGATCTGTCGTTTGAGATCGCGCCGGGCGAGGTCTATGGCCTGGTTGGCGAATCCGGATCGGGCAAGTCGACGACTGGACGCTTGATCTGTGGTCTCGAGCGTGCGGATTCCGGCTCGATTGTCTATCGCGGGCACGACCTCGCCACGATGTCGGAGCGCGAACGCAAGCCGTTTCGCCGCGAGATCCAGCTGGTATTCCAGGATAGCTCTACGGCTTTTGACCCGCGCAACCGTGTCGGCCGCATTTTGGAGGAGCCGCTGATTATCGCCGGCGTGCGCGATGCGGATGAGCGCCATGGGCGCGCGCTCTCGGCCCTGGCCTCGGTCGGTCTTCTGGCAGAGCATTATGACCGCTATCCGCATGACCTTTCGGGGGGACAGCGTCAGCGACTCAATCTGGCACGGGCGCTTATTTGCGAGCCGCGCCTTGTGGTATGCGACGAGTCGGTCTCGGCGCTTGACGTGTCTGTTCAGGCCCAAGTGCTCAACTTGCTTCGCGACCTGCAGCGCACGACGGGTGTAGCGCTGCTGTTTATCACGCATGATATGCGTGTGGTTCGGCATATGTCCGACCGGATTGGCGTGCTCTACCACGGTCGTCTTGTCGAGGAAGGCGCGGCCGAGGACGTGATCGCGCACCCGAGCGATCCGTATACGCAGAAGCTTATCGACGCCATTCCCTAGAGGATGCTTCCTTTTGGGTATGGCGTGGGTTCGTTGTTTAATTGTCGGTATATCGGCGCAAGAGAGGGGAACTACTATGGCCGAAATCGAGGAACAGCCGTTGCCGCGCACGTTTGAGGAGTTCAACGAGCAACGCAAGGCAGCGTTTATTCGCGTCAAGGATTACAAGCAGGCCGGTAATCGCCTGGTCGGCTTTTTGTGCAGCTATACGCCGCTCGAGATTATCGATGCCGCGGGGGCTGCGAGCGTGGCGCTGTGTGGCACGTCCGACGAGGTGATTCCCGAGGCCGAGAAGGTGCTGCCGGCAAACCTCTGCCCACTCATCAAGTCGACGTACGGTTTTGCCTATTCGCAAAAGTGCCCGTTTACGTACTTTAGCGACATGATCATCGGCGAGACCACCTGCGACGGCAAGAAGAAGATGTACGAGCTACTCAACGAGCTCAAGCGCACGCACATTCTGCATCTTCCGCAGGGCCGCGACCGCGCCTACGAGCGCGAGGGCTGGTACGAGGAGTGCCGCCTGCTCAAGGAGGAGCTCGAGGGCTTCTACGGCATCACGATTACCGACGATGACCTGCGCGCTACCGTCCGTCGTCGCAACCGCTTGCGTGCGGCCCAGCTTGAGATGTTTGCGCTGCAGGCCAACCAGCCGGCGGCCATGAGCGGCGTCGACCTGATGAGCACCATGTTTGCCGGTACGTTCAGCTTTGATATCGAGACCTATACGCAGCAGCTGGAGCAAAAGGTCGCCAAGCTGCGCGAGGCCTACGACGCGGGCGAGCGCCCGGTTGCGGCGGACGCCAAGCGCATTCTGATCACCGGTTGCCCGGTGGGCGGCGTGATCAACAAGATCGGTCGCACCATCGAGTCCAACGGCGGTGTGGTCGTGTGTATGGACGACTGCTCCGGAGAGCGCACGGCGGCCATGATGATCGACCCGGAGGCTCCCGACATCCTTCGCGCCATCGCCGACCGCTACCTGGATATCAACTGCTCGGTTATGACGCCCAACGACGGTCGTATGGACAACACCCTGGCCATGTGCGAGAAGTATCACGTCGATGGCGTGGTCGAAAACGTGCTGCAGGCATGCCACACCTTCAACGTGGAGAGCGCCCGCATGCAGGAGGCCGTCGAGGGTGCGGGTATTCCGTATATGAAGATTGAGACCGACTACAGCAACGGCGACATGGGCCAGATCGAGACCCGCATCGCCGCCTTCATCGAAACCCTCTAGCTTCCTCAGGCACCGGATCTTGCCCCTCAAACCGTCGCTTGCGTACCCAAAGTACGCTGCGCTCCTCTTTCGGGGCAATCTCCGGCACCTGAGAAACCTAGAGCTAAGGCGCCTGAACGCGCCGCTACCTTTGATGTTTAGATTGGGAGAGAGCCATGATAGGGATCGGGATCGATATCGGGTCTACGGCGGCTAAGGCTGCCGTGGTCGACGGGGAGGGTTCGGTGGCGTGGACGTGCGTGCAGCCAACCGGGTTCTCCTCGGTCGATGCGGCCGAGCGGCTGCGCGAGGCACTGGTAGCGGCCGGCTATGACGTGACAGCCGACGACGTTCGCGTGATCGCGACTGGCTACGGCCGTGTCGCCGTGCCCTATGCACACAAGGTCGTGACCGAGATTACCTGCCACGGTACCGGTGCCGTGCGTCTGTTTGGCGACCACGGCACGGTGATCGACGTGGGCGGCCAGGACACCAAGGTCATCCAACTTAAGGGTGGCCGCGTGGCCAAGTTTGCCATGAACGACAAGTGCGCCGCCGGCACGGGGCGCTTTTTGGAGATCATGGCCGACCGCCTAGGCATTTCCCAGCAGCAGATGGCCGACCTGGCACGTTCCGGCGAGCCGACTAAGATCAGCAGCATGTGCACGGTGTTCGCCGAAAGCGAGGTCATCAGCCTGATCGGTCGCGGCGAGCCGCGCGAGAATATTGCGCGTGGCGTGATCGAGAGCGTGGTCTCGCGCGTGGCGACCATGGCCGGGCAGGCCGCGGGCGCCCCGTACTACCTGACCGGCGGCCTGTGCGAGAACGCTTACGTTGTGGAGCGGCTGGCCGCGCTGCTGGGGTCGCCGGTGACCACCTCGCCCCAGGCTCGCTTTGCCGGAGCGATCGGCGCGGCTGTCCGCGCCTCCGCCTTGGCCTAGGGGTGTACCGCGACATGCGCATCCTCAATATCTCGGCACAAAAACCAGATAGCACCGGCAGCGGTACCTACCTTGCCGCGCTCGTGCGCGAGCAGATCGAGACGGGGCATCGCGCCGCCGTGCTTTGCGGCGCGGCACCGGGTGATACCCAGGGCGAGCTGGACCGGCGTGCTGCCGTGTTTGCCGTACCGTTCGAGTCGCCCGAGCTGCCGTTTCCCATCTGCGGTATGTCAGATGTCATGCCCTATCCCTCTACGCGCTATCGTGACCTGACGCCTTCGATGCTCAAGGCATTTGAGCGGGCATTTGCTGCTGCAATCGATCGGGCGGTGGCTGAGTTTCGGCCCGATCTGGTGCTTTGCCATCACCTGTATCTGGTGACCGCATTGGCGCGCGAGTGCGTCCGGGGCGTTCCGGTTGTTGCCGTGTGCCATTCGACCGACCTGCGCCAGCTTCGTTCGCATGCGCTCGAACGCGATTGCATCGTACGTGCGGTTCGTCGGCTCGATGCCGTCTTTGCGCTCCATGCTGAGCAGGCTGAGCAGATTGGCCTGGTGTGCGGCGTCGATGCCGATCGTATCCACGTGATTGGGACGGGCTACGACCATCGCGTCTTCTGCCGCGACGCAAGCGTGGCGAGGCAGCCGGGATCGCTTGTGTACGTTGGTAAGATTTGCTTTAAAAAGGGCGTCGAGTCGCTGGTTCGAGCCGTGTCATTGCCGATTGACGATGACGTTCGCCCATCTGGCTTGGTACTTGTGGGCGGCCGCGGGGACGATGCCGAGTACGCGCGTATCGAGCGTTTGGGCGCGGCCTCGGATGTGCCGGTGACGCTGGCGGGGCGCCTGGATAGCGATGAACTCGTGCGTGCCTACCGCAGTTCCGACGTCTTTGTGCTGCCTTCGTTTTACGAAGGCCTGCCGCTCGTGACGATCGAGGCCCTCGCGTGCGGCTGCAAAGTTGTGGCGACCGATTTGCCCGGCGTTCGTCCCTGGATGGAGGCGATGCTTCCCGGTGCTCCCGTGACGTGGGTGGCGTCGCCGCGTATGACGGATGTCGACACGCCCGTGGCGGCCGACCTTCCGTTGTTTGAGCGCGCACTGGCAGATGCTATCGCGCAGGCGCTTGCGGCTCCGCCTTCGACGTTCGAGCCGTCGGCGGTCTCTTGGGAAGCGTGCCTGGGGCGTATACTTAAAGTCGTTGATTTGTTGGAAGGGGGTTCGTATGGCTAAGGACACCATGAGGCTCACGTCCATGACGGCCGCGAGCGGTTGAGCCGCTAAGTTGGCCCCCGGAGCCCTCGCCCAGGTCCTGGGCGACTTACCCAATGTGCATAACGACAACTTGCTCGTGGGGTTCGATACCTCCGACGATGCGAGCGTCTTCCGCGTAGGGGAGAACCTGGGGCTCGTGCAGTCCATCGACTTCTTTCCGCCGATGGTCGACGACCCGTTCCTGTTTGGCCAGATCGCCGCGGCCAATTCGCTGTCGGACATCTACGCCATGGGCGGGCGGCCGAGCCATGCCATGAACCTGCTTTGCATACCCAGTTGCCTGGGCATTGAGGTTGCCGGGCAGATTTTGGCGGGCGGCGCCGGCAAGTGCGTCGAGGCCGGCTGCACCATCGCGGGCGGCCACACCATCAACGACGACGAGCCCAAGTACGGCCTGTCCGTGAGCGGGTTTGTCGCGCTTGACCGTATGCTCGCCAACAGTGGCGCGCGCGTGGGCGATGCGTTGCTGCTGACCAAGGCGATCGGCTCGGGCATCATCACCACGGCCATTAAGGGCGAGCTCATCGAGCAGGACGAGGCCGCAGCTATGTTTGACTCGATGCGCACCCTCAACGAGGCCCCGATTCGTCTGGCCGAGGGACTCGAACTTCACGGCTGTACCGACATTACGGGCTTTGGCCTGATCGGGCACGCATGCGAGATGGCCGAGGGCTCGGGCGTGCAGATTGAGCTTGCGTCGGGGGCGGTGCCGCTCTTTGATCAAGTGCTCGACATGGCGCGTCTGGGCATTATCCCCGCGGGCTCCTACCGCAACCAGGACTTCTTTGGCCCGCGCGTGACGGCTGACGATGACCTGGAGCCGGGCATGTTGGATGCGCTGTACGATCCGCAGACTTCGGGTGGTTTGCTTATCGCGGCACCTGCTGCCGATACGGATGAGCTTGCGCGCCGTCTACATGCCGAGGGGCGCGTTGCCGCCGTCGTCGGTCGCGTGTGCGAGGCGGAGCTGGGCGGTCCTGCCGTCCGCGTTGTCCGTTAACGACACGTTTATTGAGTTATGTACCGTTCTAAAACGATTTATTCGAAAGGAAAAACTATGTCTACCAAGATTGAAGTCAATGCCATGGGCGATGCCTGCCCGCTGCCCGTCGTCAAGACGCTCAAAGCCCTGAAGCAGCTCGATGGCGAGGGTGCCGTCGTGACCTCGGTCGATAACGAGACCGCCGTCAAGAACATCTCCAAGATGGCGCAGGAGAAGGGCTGCACGGCCTCGGTCGAGAAGGTTTCTGACGCCGAGTGGCACGTGGCCGTGGCGACCTCTGGCGCCGTTGCCGTGGCCGATCCCGAGCAGGATGGCGCTGCCTTCTGTGACGCCAGCGCCGGCAAGGGCAAACTCGTCATTTCCGTCTACACCGATTGCATGGGCCGCGGCGACGACGAGCTGGGCCACAAGCTCATGAAGGCGTTTATCTTTGCCGTGACACAGCAGGAGGAGTTGCCCGCGACCATGCTGTTCTACAACGGTGGCGCCAAGCTCACCGTCGAGGGCTCGCCGGTGCTCGATGACCTGAAGGGCCTGGCCGAGCAGGGTGTCGAGATTCTCACCTGCGGTACCTGCCTCGACCACTATGGCATTAAAGACCAGCTTGCGGTGGGCGAGGTCACCAACATGTACGTGATCGTGGAGAAGATGGAGCAGGCCGTGCGCGTCGTGCGCCCGTAGCGTATTGGTTGGAGTTGCCATGAGGGAGAAGCGCCCGGCGCTTGTCATCACGTTTCCCACCACGGCGGCCGCCATGGGTTGCGAGTCCCTGTGCATCGAGCGCGGCCTTCCCGGGCGAACGATTCCCGTGCCCGGGGAGGTCGCTGCCGGCTGCGGTCTGGCGTGGAAGGCGTTGCCTGCCGATGAGGAGCTGCTGCGCGGCGAACTCGCCGCGGCGGGCGTTCCTACCGAGGGCTATACCGTGATTGATATGTGGGAGGTCGTGCGATGATCTACCTGGATAACGCGGCGACGACCATGCACAAGCCGCAGACGGTCATCGATGCCGTGACACAGGCGATGTGCTCGCTCGGCAATGCCGGACGCGGCGCCACGTCGGGTGCCCTCGATGCCGCTCGTACGATTCACGCTTGCCGTGCCAAGCTCGCGCGCCTTTTGGGTTGCCCGAGGGCGGACCACGTGTGCTTTACGCCCAACTCTACGGCGGCGCTCAACACCGCCATCTGTGGCGTGGTGCGCCCCGGAGACCGCGTGGTCACGACGGTGCTCGAGCATAACTCCGTGCTGCGTCCGCTCAACCGCCTGGCAGCGGAGCAGGGCGTGACGGTTGAGCATGCCGGCTGTGATACCAACGGCGCGCTCGACTACGACGAACTCGAGCGGCTTGTCACGCCGGGCACGCGTGCCGTGGTGGTGACGCACGCCTCCAATGTGACCGGCAACGCGGTCGACATTGCGCGCGTGGCGGCTATGGCCCATGCGGCAGGTGCACTGGTGATTGTCGACGCCTCGCAGTCTGCCGGCACGGCGAAGATCGACATGCAGGCCATGGGGCTCGACGTCGTGTGCTTTACCGGTCACAAGGGGCTCATGGGTCCGCAGGGGACCGGCGGCCTGGCCGTGGCGGAGGGCGTTGACGTGGCTCCGTGGGCCATGGGCGGCACGGGCGTGCACAGCTTCGATGCGCTGCAGCCGCTTGAGTGGCCCACGCGCCTTGAGGCGGGCACGCTCAACGGTCACGGTATCGCGGGGCTTTCTGCCGGCCTCGACTTTATCGAGGCGCAAGGCGGGGTCGAGGCGATCGCGGCGCATGAGCGAGCGCTGGCTGATCGCTTTCTCGCTGGCGTGCGCGAGATTCCGGGGATTAAGCTCTACGGTGCGTTTGACCAGCCCGTGCGCTCGGCGATCGTCTCACTCAACGTGGGCGATATCGACTCTGCCGAAATCTCGGACGCGCTCATGCAAGGGTGGGGGATTGCGACGCGCCCCGGCGCCCATTGCGCTCCGCTCATGCACCGCGCGCTCGGGACCGAGCGCCAAGGTGTCGTTCGCTTCTCGTTTGGGTATTTCAACACGGCCGAGGAGGTCGACACCGCGATTGACGCTTTGCGCGATTTAGCCTGCTAGAGCGTATATACTTGCGGGACGGGTCTTTTGCCCGTCCCGTTTTTGTTTCGACCCGAAAGGTGTGCCTATGGCCTCATCCGCTCCGCGCGGTCTGCGCTCCGACCATGTCGTTACCGTCGGCATTGCGCTGTTCTCGATGCTCTTTGGCGCCGGTAACCTCATCATTCCGCCGTTGCTGGCACTTCAGGCCGGCACGGCTACGCCGTTTGCCATGATCGGCTTTTTGATTGCCGCTATCGGTCTGCCCGTCATGGGCTTTATTGCCGTCGCGCTTGCCGGAACGGCGCGCGAGCTTGCCGGCCGCGTGCACCCCAAGTTTGGTGAGTTCTTTGTCGCGGCGGTGTATCTGGCCATCGGCCCGTGCCTGGCCATTCCGCGCACGAGCTCCACGGCCTTCGAGATGCTGGTGCCGCTGCTGCCCGAGGGCGTTTCGCTCGGCACGGCTCGCCTGGTCTTTGCCATCGGGTTCTTCGTGGTCGCGTTTGCGCTCACGCTGCGCCCGGGTGTCATCACGCGCGTACTTGGTCGCATTACGGGCCCCGCGCTCATTGCGCTCATCGTGCTAGTCGTAGGTGCTGCCGTGATCTCGCCGCTGGGTCCCGCTTCCGCGCCGCAGGCTCCCTACAATGCCGGTGCCGCCGTGCAGGGTTTTTTGACTGGCTACCAGACCATGGACCTGCTTGCATCGCTCGCCTTTGGCATCATCATCGCCGAGACCATCCATGAGCTCGGCGTTACCGATGACAAGCGCGTGGCCTTCGAGATCTCGCGTTCCGGTGTGATCGCCGGCGTGCTCATGGCCATCATCTACTGCGGCTTGGGTCTTGCCGGTATGCAGCTCGGCACCGTGATGCCCGATGCCACCAACGGTGCTGCCATCCTTGCCCGCTCTGCCTCCATGCACTTTGGTCTTGCCGGCACGGTCGTGGTCTTTGCGATCTTTTTCCTTGCCTGTATGAACGTGTGCATCGGCCTTATCAGCTGCTGCTCGCGCTACTTCTGCGAGACGTATGTGGTCGAAGGGGGAGCAGGGGCTTCCGAGGAGGCCATGCACCGTCCCTTTGCGGTTCTCGCCTTTGTGTTCGCGGCGTTTTCGTGCGTGCTCTCCAACGTGGGCCTCGACGTGATTCTTATGTTCTCGGTGCCTATGCTCAACGCCTTGTATCCCGTTGCTATCGTGCTGGTGCTGATGGGCCTGGTGCACGGTTTTTGCGACGCGCATCCGCAGGTGTGGGTCTGGGTCGGCGGCGTTGTCGCGGTGCAGAGTGTGATCACCTCGGTCCGCGATGCGTTCTTTGCGGGCGCGTGGCTGCCGTTCGATGCGCTGCCGCTGGCGGACATTGGTGCCGCATGGGCGCCGGTTGCCGTGGTTGCCTTTGTGATCGGCCTGCTCCATAGTCGTTTTGTTGCACATTCGAGGAGCTAAGGCATCAATGCTTGCACAGGTGGGGAGTCTCCCCTATAATTTCCTACGCTTTGGGACACGCAAGGTTTAGACCTTAGCTGCTCAACACCTTCGGGACGTGGCGCAGTTTGGTAGCGCGCCTGCTTTGGGAGCAGGATGTCGCAGGTTCAAATCCTGTCGTCCCGACCATATCTTGCGGGCGTAGTTCAATGGTAGAACCCCAGCCTTCCAAGCTGATGACGCGGGTTCGATTCCCGTCGCCCGCTCCATAGGATAGTTTTAACGGCTTTGGCTCTATTTGGTGCCAGAGCCATTTTCATATACATGCCGGGACCCCACATCCCCGCCTAAGTTGCGGTGAAATAGTTCCTGGATTAGCCGTAAAAGCTGTTATCCAGGAACTATTTCACCGCAACTTATTGAGGCCGAGCGGGTTGGGTCGATGATGGGTTCTGTTGTCGAGAAGATGAGGGCAGCCGGTCAGGAGTCTGCGTAGGGTTTTGTGGTTGGTATACCGAAGCCGCGCATCATGGAGCCGAACGCTTTGACATCGTAGGTGTCTGAGAGCTTGAAATGAATGACGTTGTGGCCCATGGCACGCAGGTTCGCGTCGCGCATGAGGGCAGCTCTATAGGTTTTTGCCGCAGTATGTTCCGGATCATTTTGGGCATCGTTCTCAAACTTGCCTAGTCCATGCAGCTCGGCCAGCATCCAAGAGCCGTTTGGCATCTGCCAGCCGTAATCTGCCAAATAATAGCCGGCGTTTCCCGGTCGAGTGATTTCAACCTGAAGTTCGGGAGCGGCAACTCCCGCCAGAATCATTGCCGCCCGTGCTTCGGATTCTCCGCCGTTATCCGATCTGCCATCCATGTGTTCAAAAACGTCAAATGCGCGCGCAATGCCGTGCAGTCCGCGGCAGTTCGCTTGTGCATATGCACGCAATTCTTCACGCTCGACACCGTACTCACGAGCCAACCCGTCGACATAGCCTAGTGCATATCGAAAAGCGCTCGTTCGGGCGATGTCGACCACCGTGCGATATGGATCCGTTAGCGTAAACGGGCCGAGCTGCCATACGTCGCCCGGTCGCCAGCGTCGGTATTCAACGAATTCGTACATATCGCGTCTGGTGGAACGCGGTAGCAGCACTTGCACCTTGTCGAGAAGCGAATATGCAGAACCGATGCCATAGAGCAGCGCCGCCGTTGCTCCACAAAACACGGCATCCGGTTCAACGACCGCAATAGCGGATGCCAATTGAAAGATGCGATCTTCGACGCCGAGGTCATTCCAATACGCGGGATCAGCGTAGACATGGTTGTAGAGTCGAATAATCATCTCTTTTTGCATGAGCGCGTAGGCACAGCGTTCATCCCATTTTTTGGTAGCTACAAACAGGTGCCCGCCATGATGGGCCTCGAATAACCGGAAGAACAGCTCTACTTGCGGTTTGGAACAGCGTTTATCATGGCTCATTTTCGACCCCATGGTCTCGAGGGGGAGTGAATGACACTACGCTATCCCATATTTGGTCCGCCAGACCTTGCCATGAACTGACCAAAAGCTTGACGGGGCAGGTCAGAGCCATGAGTCAGAGCCAAACATATCGGCAAACGGTTGATTAGTGCCCCTCGGCGGTATTAAAAACCACCCTTACAGAAAGTTGCGGTGAAATAGTTCCTGAAAAGCTTGAATAAGCCCAAATCCAGGAACTATTTCACCGCAACTTAGGAGGGGATGGGGTTAGCTGCGGGGGCGGTGGCGGAGCTTGTCGATGGTGGAGTCGGTGCTTCGGCTGCGGGCTTCGGCTGCGGTTTGGCGCTTGTGGCGGTAATCGATCATGCCTTGGATGATGGGCTTGCCAAAGCTCACGACATCATCGTTGTGGATGGCGGTTCGGGCGGCGAGGAGGCAGTCGGTAAAGTCCATATGGGTCTTGCCAAAGAGTTTGACGGCAAGGGAGACAACGGTGGGCTCGTCGACCATGACGTCATCGAGCAGCTTGGTCATGGCCGTCGCAATCTCCACACGCGGGACCTTGTAGACGTCACGCAGCGTAACGGCGACGCGCGTGATGATCTCGGGGTAGACGCGAGCGGTGCGCGTGGCGATGACCTTGGCGGCGCGCGGGGACAGAACTTCGTCGTCGTCAAGCAGGTAGCGCAGGATGACGGTCTCGTCGATGATGGTGCTACTCATGGATATCTACTTCCTCGGGACCCAAAATCGAATCGTCGCTTTCTGTAGCAAGGTACTCAATCCAGGCGTTACGCTCCTCGGAGCGGCGATTGGGGTCCCCATATGCTTTGAGCGATCCATAGGCGGCGGTGCCGTCCTTTGAGCGCACGGCGACCGGCTGAAAGGGAAGCTTGCGCATCAAAATGCTCTGCGCGACAAAAAGACGGACGGCCTCGGCGAGCGATGTGCCCATGGCGTCGTAGAGACGCTCGGCATGCTGCTTGTCTTCCTCGCGAATGCGCACCTGCAGGATGGCTCGTTTTTGAGTCGATGACATCACTGGCCTCCCTTAATGAGCGTGCAATATGAATAGTCATATACAGCAACGGCTAATAATAGCCAATCTTACAACCACTACTTTATTGCACTAGAGTAATTGAGTGTAAACGATATTACAAACGTACTACATCCTTCAGAAACGAGCGTGAAATCTTTCTTGGGCGTACGCATGTAATACACTCACCTTTATAGCTTCTAGAGAATAATTCCAACCTGCCAAAACCCCTGCAATACACCCGTATTGCAGGGCCTATGCTCAAGTTTGCCCCCTGCAACTGCGTATATTAAACCTGTATATCGTTGGAGGAATTCTATCGAAGTGCCTGTTTCGCCGCATGCACTCGATACGCCGATGCCGGACCACGGGCGGTCCGGGGCAACGTCGGCAGGGTCTCTCCGGCATGGGATTCAGGAGGGAGTGAACAACATGGGCAATAAACGAGTCGTGGCTGATTCTTCACGCTGCATTGGGTGCCAAACCTGTATGGCGGCGTGTATCGAGGCGCACGACATCCCCGGTAACATCGCCGCGCCGCGCCTGCGCGTGACGCGTACGTACGAGATCTCCGCACCGGTGGCTTGCCATCACTGCGAGGATGCCCCGTGCGCCAAGGCCTGCCCCACGGGCGCCTTGTTCTTTGATCCAAAGAACCATCGCATCGGCGTCAACGAGGACAACTGCATCGGCTGCAAGAGCTGCGTCATGGCCTGCCCCTTTGGCGCCGTGAGCGTGGCGACCACGCAGGTCCCCGTCTTGATGGGCGACGTGCGCGTAGGTTCGCAGACTAAGAGCTTCGTTCTCAAGTGCGACCTGTGCGTGGACCGTCCCGGCGGTCCGGCGTGTGCCGAGGCTTGTCCGACCAAGGGCCTCACCCTGGTGGACGAGGAGCGCCTGGCGGAGCTGACTGCCGAGCGTGCCCGCGCCACCATCGAAAACGAGGCGTAGGCGGGCGGCCATACAAGCCCAACGATTGTCAAATAAGTACCGATTAATCGGTAGCAGAGAAAGGAAGGAGGGTGTCATGGAGAAGCATAAAGTGATCTGCCCGTATTGCGGCGCCGGTTGCCAGTTTAACCTCTTGGTCCAAAACGGCCAGGTCGTGGGTACCGAACCGCTCAACGGCATCACCAATCAGGGCGAGCTGTGCCTTAAGGGCATGAGCGGCTACGACTTCATCAACGACACCAAGATCTTGACTCCTCGCGTACTGCACCCGATGATCCGCCGCACTAAGGGCGAGGATCTTGAGCGCGTAAGCTGGGACGAGGCACTGGATTTCACCGCATCTAAGATGCAGGCCATAATTGACGAATATGGTCCTAACGCTGTCATGACCACCGGCTCTTCGCGAGGCGGCGGCAATGAGGCGAACTACGTTATGCAGAAGTTTACGCGTGCGTGCATCGGCACCCACAGCGTGGACAACTGCGCCCGTACTTGACACGGCCCTACTGTCCTCGGTCTGATGGACACGGTTGGTTCAGGTTGCATGTCATGCTCCATCCCCGGTATGGAGGATGCGGGCTGCATTTTCCTCTTCGGCTATAACCCTGCCGATTCGCACCCCATCGTCGCAAGGCGTATCGTGCGAGCCAAAGAAAAGGGTTGCAAGATCATCGTCGCCGATCCGCGCCATATCGAAACCGCGCGTATCGCCGATCTCTACCTTCCGATCAAGAATGGTTGCAACGTCGCGTT
Organism: uncultured Collinsella sp.; assembly: GCA_900556415.1. Taxonomy (GTDB): domain Bacteria; phylum Actinomycetota; class Coriobacteriia; order Coriobacteriales; family Coriobacteriaceae; genus Collinsella. Next base: position 25,486 of record USOU01000005.1, on the reverse strand, counting down.
CCTCAACGCCTTTGCCAACTGCTTGGTCAACGATGGCCTCTACGACAAGGAATTCGTCGCCGAGCACACGAACGGCTTTGACGAGTGGTGGGAGACCATCAAGAACTACACTCCCGAATCCGTACAGGACATCACGGGTGTCGAGCCCGCGTTGATCCACCAAGCTGCCGAGATGTACGCCACGGCGAAGCCCTCTGCCATCATTGGCTGGGGCATGGGCGTATGCCAGCAGAAGCAGAACCTGAAGACGGTGCACACCATCGCCTCCATCGCCTGCGTTGCCGGCCAGATCGGCAAACCCAATTCCGGTCTCGCGCCCGTGCGTGGCCAGAATAACGTCCAGGGCTCCTGTGATATGGGCATGCTGCCCAACCTGTACCCTGGCTACCAGAAGGTCACCGACCCGGCAGTGCGTGCCAAGTTTGCCAAGGCTTGGGGCGTGCCCGAGGAAAAGCTCCCGCTCGAGGAGGGCTACAAGCTCACCGACCTGGGCCACCTGGTCGACGAGGGCAAGGTGCACTGCTTCTACAACTACGGCGAGGACCCGGTGCAGACCGAGCCCGATTCGGCCGGAATGCGCAAGACGCTCTCCGAGCTGGATCTGTTCATTTGCCAGGACATCTTTATGACGCAGACGACCATGCTCGCCGACGTCATCCTACCTGCCACCTCTTGGGGCGAGCACGAGGGTGTCTTTACCGCATCCGACCGTAGCTTCCAGCACTTTGACGCGGCCGTTCCGCCCAAGGGCGAGTGCCGTCACGACTGGGAGATCTTCGCGGATCTGTCTACGCGCATGGGTTACCCCATGCACTACGACAACACCGAGCAGATCTGGAACGAGTGCATTAGCCTGTGCCCCAACTTTGTGGGCGCGACCTACGAGAAGATGGCTCCCGAGGGCGGCTACGCCCAGTGGCCCGTCAAGAGCACCGATGTGAACGACCACGGTACGCCCGACATGTTCGCTGGTGGCAAGTTCACCACCAAGGACGGCCGCGCCAACCTGATGGCGCACGACTGGGAGGCGCCCTCCGAGCTTCCCGACGATGAGTACCCGCTCATCCTGTGCACCGTCCGCGAGGTCGGCCACTACAGCTGCCGCTCGATGACCGGCAACTGCAAGACGCTGGCGCTGCTTGCCGACGAGCCCGGCTTTGTCCGCATGAATCCCGCGGACGCCCAGGCGCGCGGCATCAAGAACGGCGACATCGTCTCGATTCACAGCCGCCGCGGCCAGGTATACAGCCGCGCCGACGTGAGCGATCGCATCAACAAGGGCACGGTCTACATGACCTACCAGTGGTGGATCGGCAAGTGCAACGAGCTGACCATGCACAAGGTCGACCCGGTCTCGCATACGCCCGAGGACAAGTTCTCCGCCTGCCAGGTCGACGCTATCGCCGACCAGGTCTGGGCCGAGGGCGAGGTCGAGCGTCAGTACACCGAGCTCAAGCAGGCTCTGGTGGACGCCGCCGCTCCCCAGGACGTTGAGCCCGGCGCCGCCAAGTTCGACGACGAGACGCACGTGAACCAAATCGTGTAGTCCCGTTCTCGTTGGCTATTTGGGCCGGGCGTCCCGTACGTTCGGGAGCCCGGCCCGTTATTTTGAAAGGAAGTGGGGATGAACCGCTTCATCGACATCAACCCGGAGAGGTGCATCGGCTGCGGAACATGTCAGTCCGCCTGTGCCGACGCCCACCGGATGCAGGGTCTTCAGGATACGCCGCGCCTGGCGCTCGTGAAGACCGGCGGTATTTCGGCCGCCCTTGCCTGCCACCATTGCGAGGGTGCCCCCTGCGCCGAGGTTTGCCCGGTGAATGCCATCGAGCACGATGGCGATCGCATCCACGTCAAGGAGCAGGAGTGCATCGGGTGCAGGCTGTGCGCCATCGCGTGCCCCTTCGGAGCCATCCATCCCGATGGCACGTCTATCGCCGGTGTCGCAGGCATGTGCGACCCGACGCCTTCGTATCCTAAGTCCCTGAGCAGCCTGCTTACGTGGGCTCCTGGCCAGTACACCTGCGCCGTCAAGTGCGACCTGTGCGCCTTCGATCCGGACGGCCCGCATTGTGTGGCGGCGTGCCCCACCAAGGCGCTGACCGTCATGGGCGGCGCGGCCGATCGCGAGCTCGACGAGGCCAAGCGCCTGCGTTCAATCGAAAACGGTCCGGTCGTCGACGTTACCGCTGTGGCCCAGGGCCTGTCCGAGAAAGCAGAAGGGAGCGTAAACAATGGATAGCATGACGCTGTTTATCGCATCGCTTGCCGTCTCGTGCATCGGTGCGCTCGCCTCGGTTCTGCTGATCAAGGCCGATAACGCCGCCAAAACCGCCGGCTGCCTTATCGGCGCCGTCGCCGCGGTGCTTTCGTTTGTGGCCGGTATCCAGGCCGTGCTGGGCGATGTCACGTCGGTCGACACCATCGTGTTCTTCCCGTTTGCCCATTTCCAGCTGCTGCTCAATCAGCTGTCCGGCCTGTTCGTGGCGCTCATCTCGGTGCTCGCGTTTGCCGGTTCGATCTACGGTCTCAACTACTTTGATGAGTACCCGGGCAAAAAGGGCCGCGCTGGCTTCTTCTTTAACACCTTCGTGGCGTCCATGATGCTCGTCATCACCGCCGACAACGTGTTTTGGTTCCTGGTCGCCTTTGAGCTCATGTCGCTGACCTCGTACTTCCTGGTCGTGATCGAGGAGAACGAGAATTCCATCCACGGCGGTTGGCTCTACTTTGTGATCGCACACGTGGGCTTTGTGCTCATCATGGCGAGCTTCCTCACCATGACCAACTTCGCCGGTGGCTCGTTTGCCTTTGCGGATTTCCGCGCTACGCAGTTTAGCCCCGCGGTCGCATCCGTGTGCTTCGTGCTCGCCTTCTTTGGCTTTGGCGCCAAGGCCGGTATTATCCCGCTGCACGGCTGGCTGCCCAAGGCACATCCCGAGGCGCCGTCCAACGTGTCGGCCCTCATGTCCGGCGGCATGATCAAGATCGGTATCTTCGGCATCCTCAAGGTTGGTCTCGACCTGCTCTCCGCCTCGGGCGTTCAGGTTTGGTGGGGCCTTATGGTCATGGTCTTCGGTGCGATCTCGTCGGTTCTCGGCGTGGCTTTCGCCCTGCAGGAGCATGACATCAAGCGCCTGCTGGCCTATCACTCCGTCGAGAACATCGGCATCATTCTGCTCGGCGTCGGTGCCTCCATGGCCGCCATGGCGCTCAACTCGGTCGGTATCGCCGTCCTGGCTCTGATGGCCGCCCTCTACCACACGTTTAACCACGCGATGTTTAAGGGCGAGCTGTTCTTGGGCGCCGGTGCGCTGCTGTACTCTACGGGTACGCGCAATATGGAGAAGATGGGCGGCCTGTTCCGTCGTATGCCGGCAACGGCCATCTGCTTCCTCGTTGGCGCGCTTGCCATCTCGGCCATCCCGCCCTTTAACGGCTTTGTTTCCGAGTGGTTTACCTACCAGTCGCTGTTTAATGCCGCCATGCAGGGCGACAAGGCCGTCATGATCGTGGCCGTGTTCGCTGCCGTCGCGCTTGCCATTACCGGCGCGCTGGCTGTCACGTGCTTCGTCAAGGCCTATGGCGTCTCCTTTGCCTCCGCGCCCCGTTCCGAGGCTGCGGCCAATGCCAAGGAGGTTCCCGCCCCCATGGTGTTCGCGCAGGGCCTGCTCGCGGCCATCTGCGTCGTGCTGGGCATTGGCGCTCCCGTGATCGCGCCCGTGCTGGTCGATGTCGCCGCGTCCGTGCTGCATCCGTACGGCGGCGTGTTTGCCGCCGAGGGCATGGAGCTCATGAACCAGTACTCCGGCGCTGCCACCTCCACGCCCGCGATCGCTATTGCGCTCGTGGTGCTCGTCGGTCTTGCCTGCGGTTATCGCAAGCTCAAGACCGTCGGCAAGGTGCAGAAGTCCCAGCCGTGGGCATGCGGCTATGCTCCCAACGAGCATATGCCCGTCGTGGCCACGACCTTTGCCTCCGAGGTGTCCTGGTTTATGCAGCCGCTCTACACGCTGCGCGACCGCTGCACGGCCGTCTGCTGGTCCATCGCGCACTTCTTCCAGAAGCTCACCGGTGTGGCCGAGGCTGTGGAGCCCGTACCCGACAAGGTTCTCGTCGATGCCCCGCATAAGGGTGTCGAGAAGCTCGCCGACCTCGCGACTAAGCTCGAGGGTGGCAACTACAGCATCTATATCTGCTACATCGTCGCGGCACTCGTGGTGTTCCTCGTGCTCGCCGTGCAAATGGGTTAAGGAGGGGAGAGCATGAACAACATCGTACTTGCCGTTCTGCAGGGCGTGGTCGTCATGGCCGTCGCGCCGTTCTTCTCCGGTCTCGGCCGCGTGATCCGCGCCAAGATGCACAACCGTCGCGGCCCCAGCATCATGCAGGACTATCGCGACCTGGCCAAGCTCTTTGCGCGCCCCGAGTCCCAGAGCGAGGACGCGAGCTTTGCGCTGCGCATTATGCCGCCGCTGTTCTTCGCCGTCGCCTTTATGCTCGCGATGGGCCTGCCGCTCTTTACGGCGCAAAGCCCCATCCCGGTCTTTGGTGACGCCATCACCATCATGTACAGCCTGGCGCTCGCCCGCTTCTTCTTCGCCCTCTGCGGCGTGGATTCGTCCAACGCCTACGCCGGTATCGGCGGCGTCCGCGAGCTGCTCATGAGCGTGCTCATCGAGCCGTCCATGCTGCTGGCGCTGTTTGCCGCCGCCCTGGTGTGCGGTTCCACCGACATCGCCACCATGGGTCAGCACATCATGACGGGCGCCATCGACGCGCCGGTCGCCGTAATCCTCGCCGGCATCGCCTTTGCGATCGCCTGCTACATGGAACTCGGCAAGCTGCCGTTTGACCAGGCCGAGGCCGAGCAGGAGCTTCAGGAAGGTCCGCTCGCCGAGCTTTCCGGCCCGTCGCTTGCCATGGCCAAGCTTGCCATGTCCATGAAACAGGTCCTGGTCGTCGCCTGGTTCTGCGCGATCTTCGTCCCCTGGGGCGAGCCCGCGACCGTGGGCGCCGCCGCTGTTCTGGGTGCAGTCATCTTCCTGGTGAAGTGCCTGATCGATTTTGTCGTATGCGGCGTGATCGAGAACTCCTGCTCGCGCTCGCGTTTTAAGGTGCTTGGCAATCAGACCTGGGCCGTCGTGGGCATCGCCGTTCTGGCGTTTGTCTTCGTGGTCGTCGGCGTGTAGGAGAAGGGAGAAACAATGTCATTTGCAGTCAGTCTGTCCCTTCTCGGCTTGGTCGCTATCGCGGCCCCGATGGTGGCCTCGGTGCTCGTCGCCCTGTTCCCCCGTCCGTACGCCAAGTGGTTCAGCGTTTTGGGTGCCGCCGTCTCGACGGTCTGCACCATCGCCCTCGCCGCGAATTTCGCTGGCGCCGGCATGCCCGACACGCAGGTCCCCCTGATCTCGTTTGGGCAGACCCTCGTCATGGGATTCACCTTCGATCACATGAGCACGCTGCTCGCGCCCGCCTTTGTGGGTATCGGCCTGCTTGTCGTGATCTATTCGATTCCCTATATGAGCGAGAATAACCGTGAGCATCCCGACGCACCGCGTCGTCGCTTCTACGCGTACCTCGCGACCTTCATCGGCGCCATGGCCGGTCTCGTGTACAGCTCGACCCTTTTGGGCCAGCTCGTGTTCTTTGAGATCACGGGTGCGTGCTCTTGGGGCCTCATTAGCTACTACATGACGCCTACGGCCAAGAAGGCCGGCATGAAGGCTCTGATCATTACGCATATCGGTGCGCTCGGCCTGTATCTGGGCGCCGCCATCGTGTTTGCCCATACCGGTACCTTCGCCATTACCGCGATTGCCGGCCTCGACGCCAAGCTCAAGGCTATCGTCCTTTTGCTCGTGCTGTTTGCGGCCTGGGCCAAGTCCGCACAGGTTCCCATGTACATGTGGCTGCCTTCGGCCATGGAGGCGCCGACGCCTGTTTCGGCCTACCTGCATGGCGCCTCGATGGTTAAGGTCGGCGTGTGCGTGTTCGCGCGTGCACTCGTCTCTGCCGGCGAGATCCCCGAGATTGTGGGTTGGGTCGCCATTATCGACGCCATGGTCACCATGCTCTTTGGCTTCCTTATGTACCTGCCGCAAAAGGACATGAAGCGTCTGCTGGCCTTCTCCACGATCGCCCAGCTCTCCTATGTGTTCTTTGGTCTGGGCCTTTCGGTCTTTGGCAGCCAGCTGGCCTTCGATGGCGCCGTCTGCCACATCTTTAACCACGCTTTCGCCAAGACGCTGTTCTTCCTGATCGCCGGTTCGTTCTCCTTTACGCTCGGCACGCGTATGCTGCCCAAGCTTCGCGGCATCGTAAAGAAGTACCCGATCTCGGGCGTGGGCTTCGGTGTCGCGGCACTCGCTATTGCCGGCGTGCCGCCCATGAACACGTTCTTCTCGAAGTTCCAGATCATCGCCGGCGGCTTTTCTGTAGGTGCCGGCAACGTCGCGATCCTGGTGCTCGTGTGCATCATGGTCGCCGAGACCGTCGCCACCTTCGCCTGGTTCCTCAAGTGGATGGGCTATTGCCTGCCCGGCGAGCCGAGCGAAGAGGTCGCTGCGGGAGCCCCGCTTCCCCGTGCGATGGCGTTCGTGTTCATCGTGCTCATCATCATGGTCATCGTCAGCGGCCCGCTTTCGGCCAGCTGGATCGGTTAGGAGGTAGAACGACATGGGTTATTCGATCGTCAACATCCTTGGCGGCCTTCTGATCGTCACGTCCACCATGGTGGTCGTCTCCAAGAACATCAAACATGCCATCAACTGGTATGCGGTGCAGTCGCTGGTGCTCGTGGGGCTGCTCGCTACGCTCGGTGCCACCACCGGTGCGCGGGAGCTGCTTATGTGGGCCGGATCTGCCTTTATCACCAAGGTCGTCCTGGTCCCTTATATCCTCAACCGCGCATACAAGAAGATGGGTGAGCCGAGCGACGCATCGCTCAAGGCTGGCCTTAAGCCCGCGTGGGCCATTTGCATCATCGCCGTCGAGGTCGCGATTTGCTTTGCCGTCGTGACGCAGATCAGCCTGCCCACGGCCGAGGTCGCAACGCCTGCGCTCGCTATTAGCTTCGCTCACTTCTTTGTGGGCCTCACCTGCATCATTTCGCAGCGCAACATCATGAAGCAGATCTTTGGTTACTGCCTTATGGAAAACGGCAGCCACGTGACGCTCGCGCTTTTGGCCCCCACCGCTCCCGAGATCATCGAGATCGGTATCGCCACCGACGCCATCTTTGCCGTCATCATCATGTCCATCGTCGTGCGTCGCATTTGGGACGACTCCCACTCGCTCGATGCGCGCGACCTGTCCGAGCTGAGGGGGTAGTCCATGGAAACGTTGATTCTCGCCCTGCTCGCGACTCCTTTGGTGTTCTCGCTGGTTATGGCGTTTTTGCCCAAGAACACGTCCTATAACGTGTTTGCCGGTCTCAACCTGGTCTCCGTCGCAGCCGTCCTGGTGCTGTCGATTATGACGGCCGGTGACGTCCTTATGAGCGGCGAAACCGCGAGCGCTCTTGGCCTGTGGTTCCACCTCGATTCGCTGGGCGCCATCTTTGTGCTGCTCATCGGCTTTATCGGTTTTCTTACGGGGCTGTTCTCGCTGCCCTATGTAAAGGCCGATATCGAGGAGGGCTCCATGCCCGCCGAGCGCGCCAAGCAGTATTTTGCTCTGTTTAGTCTGTTCGTGTTTACCATGCTGCTCGCGTGCCTGTCCAACAACATGATCCTCACGTGGGCCGCCGTGGAAGCAACCACGCTTTCCACCGTGTTCCTGGTGGGTATCTACAAGAACAAGACGGCCCTCGAGGCTTCTTGGAAGTATGCGATGGTCTGCACCGCCGGCGTGGCCTTCGGCCTGTTCGGTACGCTGCTGATCTACGCCAACGCCGCCGACGTGATTCCCAACGCCCACGAGGCCGCATTCCTGTCGTGCGTGCTGCCGTATGCCGACCAGTTCGACCCGACGCTCATGCGCCTCGCCTTTGCGTTTATCGTGATCGGCTTTGGCACCAAGGCCGGCCTGTTCCCCATGCACACTTGGCTGCCCGATGCCCACTCCCAGGCCCCGAGCCCTGTCTCGGCCCTGCTCTCGGGCGTGCTGCTTAAGTGCGCCATGCTTGTGATCATGCGCTTCTACGGCTTTACTATCCAGGCCGTGGGCGCCGAGTATCCGCAGCTTTTGCTGTTGATCGTCGGCACGCTGTCCATTTTGGTGGCGGCACTTTCTATGTTCCGCCAGGATGACCTCAAGCGCCGCTTTGCGTATTCGTCTGTGGAGAACGTGGGCGTTATCGCCCTGTGCCTGGGTATCGGCGGCCCGCTGGGTATCGCCGCGGCCCTGCTGCACTGCGTGTTCCACGGCTTTACCAAGACGCTTGCCTTCTGCGTGTCCGGCAACATCCAGCACGCCTTTGGCACGCGTAGCCTGGCCAAGATCCAGGGCGTCGTCGAGGTTGCCCCCGCAACCGCCGCGCTCGCCATCCTGGCGCTGCTCGGTCTTGGTGCCTTCCCGCCCTTTGGCATGTTTATCTCCGAGTTCCTGACTTTTGTCGCCGGTGTTACCGCCGGTCCCATGTGGCTGGTCATCGTGGTCGCCCTCGGTCTTACCGTGGCCATCTCCGCGCTCACCCGCATCGCACTCAAGTCGGTATTCGGTCATGCGCCCCAGGGCATGGGCAAGCATGAGGCCCCGGCGCTCATGCTTGTCCCCGAAATCATCCTGGCTGTCATGATCTTGTGGTTTGGCATCGCCACCCCGCTGCCTCTCGTGCACGGTGTGGAGACCGCGACTGGCATCGTGCTCGAGCAGAGCACCGAGGAACTTCACGCGACGCCGATGTACCGCGCTGTGTTCGGTACCGAGACCGCTCAGAGCGAGGTGGAGTAACGAATGATTGAAACTGAGAACAAGGTGTATGCCCGTCGCTGCGAGAGCCATGTCGAGGCCCTGCGCCGCGCCGTTCCGGGCTGCATCGAGAAGGTCGAGTGGCAGTGCGAGGACCAGCTGACGATTACCGTCAAGCAGGACAAGCTGCCCGAGGCCGTTCACTATCTGTATTACGAGCGCTATGGCTGGATTCCCGTGATCATCGGCAACGATGAGCGCAGTCTGTGCGGCCGTTACGCCGTGTACTACGTCATCTCCATGGAGGGGGAAGACCCCGGCTGGGTGACCGTGCGCACCGAGGTCGATCCCGCCAAGATGACGTTCCCGTCCGTGACGCCGTTCGTCCCCGCCTGCGTGTGGGGCGAGCGCGAGCTGCGCGACATGTTCGGCCTGATCCCTGAAGGCCTGCCCGATCGTCGCCGCCTGGTGCTGCCCGACGATTGGCCCAGTGGTCTGTATCCGCTGCGCAAGGACTCCATGGACTACCGCTTCCGTCCCGCTCCCGCGAGCGACATGGAAAACTACGAGTTTTTGGCCGACACCAAGGGCAAGGAGACCACGCTCGTCCCCATGGGCCCGCTGCACATTACCTCCGACGAGCCCGGCCACTTCCGCCTGTTCGTCGAGGGCGAGACGATCGTCGACGCTGACTACCGTCTGTTCTACGTGCACCGCGGCATGGAGAAGGTCGCCGAGACGCGCCTGAACTATGACGCCGTGACGTTCCTCGCCGACCGCATCTGCGGCATCTGCGGCTGCGCCCACTCGGTGGCCTATGCCGAGGCCGTCGAGCGCGCCCAGGGCATTCATGTCCCGCCGCGCGCCCAGTACATCCGCGCTATCATGCTCGAGGTCGAGCGCCTGCACTCGCATCTGCTCAACATCGGCCTGGCGTCGCACTACACCGGCTTCGACTCCGGCTTCCAGCAGTTCTTCCGCGTCCGCGAGAAGTCCATGGACCTGGCCGAGAAGCTCTCCGGTCACCGCAAGACCTACGGCCTCAACGTGATCGGCGGCGTGCGTCGCGACATTTTGGCCGAGCAGAAGCTCTCCACGCTCACGACCATCCACCAGCTGCGCTCCGAGGTTCAGGAGCTCGTCGACGTCTTGCTCTCCACGCCCAACTTTATTGAGCGTACGAGTGGCATCGGCATCTTGGACCGCAAGATTGCACGCGACTTCTCGCCGGTCGGTCCGCTCATGCGTGGCTCGGGTTATGCCCGCGACGTGCGTTTTGACCATCCCTTCGACGGCTACGCCGATCCGGACGTTCAAAAGATGCACGCCGCCACGGCCGACACCTGCGATGCCTTCGGCCGTACCGCCGTTCGCATCCAGGAGGTCTACGATTCGATCGACATGATCGAGACCATGCTCGAGAACTGCCCGTCGGGCCCCATCCTCACCACGGATTGGGAGTACACCCCGCACAAGTACGCCATCGGCGCCACCGAGGCGCCGCGCGGCGAGGACGTGCACTGGGCCATGCTCGGCAACAACCAGAAGTGCTACCGCTGGCGCGCCAAGGCCGCCACGTACAGCAACTGGCCGGTCCTGCGCTACATGTTCCGCGGCAACACCGTGGGCGACGCGGCGCTGATCGTCGGCTCGCTCGACCCGTGCTACTCCTGCACCGACCGCGTGACGGTGACCGATGTCGCCGCCAAGCGCGACCATGTGCTCGACAAGGAGCAGTTCGAGAACGTCTGGCGCGACAAGTCGCCGCTTGCGGGCGAGGGCACCATGGCCGCTCCGCTCGATGAGGAGGCGCTCTAATATGCTGAAGCTTTGGAAGGTTAACGCCAAGGCCGGCGACGCGACGGTCAAGTACCCGTTTGCGCCGTTCCCCACCAACAAGGACATGCGCGGCAAGCCCGAGCACAACGCCGAGCTCTGCATTGCCTGCGGTGCCTGCGGCGTGGCGTGCCCGGCCGATGCCATTCGCATGGACACCGACCTTGCGGCCGATACCATCACCTGGTCGATCGACTATGGTCGCTGCATCTTCTGCGGCCGCTGCGAGGAAGCCTGCCCCATGGAGGCCATCAAGCTCACCGAGGAGTTTGAGCTGGCCGTCATGAGCAAGGACGACCTCACCAGCAAGAGCGTTTATACGCTCGAGCACTGTTCGCGTTGCGGCAAGCCGTTTGCCCCGCACAAGGAGATCGACTACGCCAAGCGCCTGCTGCAAAAGGCCGGCGGCATGGAGGCCGAGCAGGCTGCCCGTACCGTCGGTATGTGCCAGGAGTGCAAGCGCGAGCTCGACGCCCTGCGCGCCGCTTCGGCTGTAAAGACCGGCAACGCGCGCGGAATGGCTGCCAACGAGACGCTTGCGTCCGGTGAGCCCCAGGGCCCCGGCATGGAGTATCTGGGCGGCCACGGCGTGAACCCGGAGTATGTCGACCGCGAGCTTAACCCCGATGCGCCCGAGATTCCCGCCGGTCCGGCGCCGGTCGAGGGCATCATCATGGATTTTGATACGAAGGAGGAGTAACCATGGCCGAACCCACGCTTTTGCCCGAGCGGCTTCAGTACCGCCCGACCAAGATCGAGCTCGACGAGAGCATCGAGAAGGCCAAGGCGACCCTTCTTAAGAAGATCAAGCGCTCGGTGTACGTCTACCGTGTTGACTGCGGCGGCTGCAACGGCTGCGAGATCGAGATCTTCGGTTCCATCACGCCCGTCTTCGACGTCGAGCGCTTTGGCATCAAGGTCGTGCCCTCGCCCCGTCACGCCGATGTGCTGCTGTACACCGGTGCCGTGACGCGTGCCATGCGCATGCCGGCCCTGCGCGCCTTTGAGGCCGCACCCGATCCCAAGATCGTGGTGTCCTATGGCGCGTGCGGCTGCACCGGCGGCATCTTCTACGACAACTACTGCGTCTGGGGCGGCACGGATAAGATTCTGCCGGTCGATGTCTACATCCCCGGCTGCCCGCCCAGCCCCGCGCAGACCGTCTACGGCTTTGCCATGGCGCTCGGTCTGCTGGACCAAAAGCTCCATGCCGAGACCACGGTGGAGGCCGCCGGCGAGCAGGCCGATATCCTGCACCCCGGCGTGCCGTACAAGCTGCGTGTTGCCATCGAGCGCGAGGCTCGCGCCATGAGCGGCTACCGTTACGGCCGCGACCTGGCCAACGAGTTTATGGATACGCTCGAGGGTGCGCCCAAGGGCGATATCCGCGGTGCCATGGCGCTGCTCATCGACAAGCAGGACGATCCGCGCCGCGTCGAGGTGTACTCGGCGCTGCAGGATCTGGTGCTGGCCGGAGGTCGCTAGATGGAGCTCACGGACCGCTCTGGTTACTTTGCGGGCCCCGGCATGCTCGGCGGCTCCTTTGGCGATGCCTCGCGCGCAAGCGACGAGGCCGCCGAGGGCGTCGCCGACCCCTGCCTGGGCCACGCGCCCGACCAGGTGGTCTTCTACGAGCTTACGCGTAAGTTTGTGGAGACCGAGGAAGACGTTCCCCAGGAGGCCTGCGACGTGCTGTACTACACGCTCGCCGTGGGCCACCACACCGGCGTGCTCGATTGCTTTGAGCCGCGCCTGTCGGTGCCGGTGGATGTGTTCTATTCACTCGTCGACGCGTTGCCGGAGGGGGAGGCCAAGACCAAGTTCGAGGCCATCCGCTCCTTTGGCGAGTGCCAGCTCGACAAGGCGGCGGTGCCGTCGCTGCTCGAGGCCTGCGACACGCTGCTCGACGAGCGCGGTTTTCGCGGGTCGGCCAAGGCCGGCATCTCGGTGTTCGACGACGACTTTGGCCTGCATGCCCAGCAGGTCGCGTTCTTAATGAAGTTTCGCGATCTGGTTGAGCGCGTGCGCGATGTTTCGGGTGTGTATCTGACGGGAAGGTTGCAGTAATGGGTCGCGTTGTGGATGGTCGTGTGAACGGCGCCCCGTTTGCGGGTATCGTGCTCACGGCGGGAAGCGTGCTGCGTGCCGACGATGCCGCCGGCCCCGTGCTCTCCAAAAAGATGGAGGACGCGCCTCTTGCCGGCTGGTACACCATCGATGGCGGTCAGACGCCCGAGGATGACATCATCGAGGTCAAGCGCGAGCGTCCGCCGCGTTTGGTTTTGGTCGATGCCGCCGACATGGCGCTGCCCGTCGGCGCCATCCGCTTGCTCGACAAACGTGACGTGGCCCGCAAGTCGATGTTCACCACGCATTCGCTTCCCTTGTCGATTCTGATCGAGGAGATTGAGCAATCGTGCGAAGATATCGTCTTCATTGGGATTCAGCCGGGCGATACGGAGTTCTATAACCCCATGTCCCCGGAGGTCTTTGAGGCCGTCGACGCCGTGTACGACGCCGTGGCCGCCAACGACTTTTCCCACTTTGTCCGCTTGGGGCAGGAGCTGTAGGAGCACTTGTTCCATTCTGTTAGGAAAGAAGTGATTGACATGGCAGATTCCAAGGTGGAGTATCCCACTCCCGATTGCCTGGCGCCCGCCGCGATCGAGGCCAAGACCGAGGCCGCCGGCGTGACCAAGGCTAACCTGCCGGTCGCTAAGGCCTTTCTGTTGGCAATGTTCGCCGGCGCGTTTATCGCCTTCGGCGGCCTGTTCTTTACCGTGTTTTTGAGCGACAGCACGCTGGGCTGGGGTGCCCAGCGCGTCGTGGGCGGTCTGTGCTTTTGCCTGGGCCTGGTGCTGGTGCTGGTGTGCGGCGCCGAGCTGTTTACCGGCAATTCGCTTATGGTCTGCGCGCTCAAGAGCAAAAAGATCACGCTGGTCCAGATGCTTAAGGCCTGGGTCGTCGTGTGGGTCGGCAATTTTGTCGGTGCTCTGTTCATCGTCTTTTTGGTGTACATGGCCGGCATCTATAAGCTCAACGGCGAGGCGGTCGCCAACTCCATGGTGAGCGTCGCCGCCGGCAAGGTGACGGTCGACTGGGTGACGATCTTCTTCCGCGGCATCCTGTGCAACATCTTTGTGTGCCTGGCCGTGTGGATTGGCACTGCGGGTAAGACCGTAGTCGATAAGGTTGTGGGCATTTTGCTGCCCATCGCCGCCTTTGTGGCCTGCGGTTTTGAGCACTGCGTTGCCAACATGTACTTTTTGCCCATGGGTGCCGTGATGCACGCGTGCGGCTATGGTGCCAAGGTTGCCGGGGCCGATGCGCTCAACGTCGCGGGTATTGCGTTTAATCTATCCGCCGCCACGCTGGGCAACATCGTGGGCGGCGCGGTTCTGATCGCGCTCGGCTACTGGTTTGTCTACGCCAAGAAGTCCGAGGCGTAATAAGCTGGAATGACGTACGGGCCTCCCGAGGGGCGTTTGCCTTTTGGGAGGCTCTTCGTGTCTTGCTGCGGTAGATGCTGCGGGCTTTGCGTCGCGGCAGCTGGTGACAGAGCTGTGGTGCGGCGGGGCTTGAACCCCTGAGCTGGAAGGAATAATCGAGATGGCATCGAGAGCTATGCATGACGGTCGCTCCGTGGTGACGACATGCGGGGGATGCTATGCCGATTGCGCCTTTGCGGCCCATGTTGAGGATGGACGTGTGGTGGCCGAGTTGCCAGTGCCGGGGCATCCGTGCGCGGCGCGTGCCCTGTGCGCCCGCGGACGGCATCGCCTGGCAATGCCGTTTGACGAGCGCGACCGCATTGTGCACCCCATGCGACGCCGCCGGGATGGCTCGGGGTTTGATGCGATTACCTGGGACGAGGCGTTTGCTCAGATTGCCGAGCGCCTTTTGGGGATTGTTGACGAGCGCGGGCCCCGTGCGCTGGGCATGACGCTTGGTGTGCCCTCGTTCGACCGCTACTGGGCGTATCGTTTTATGCATGCGCTGGGTTCGCCTAACGTATACGGTGCCGATGGCGCCTGCGAGGTAAGCCGGCTTACCGGTTGGGAGCACAGCCTGGGTTATAGTCCCGCCTCCGACCTGTCACATACCGACTGCATCATGTATCTGGGGCGTTCCATTGTCGATTCGTCGACGATGGGGGCCGTTGACGCGCTCAACGATGCACGCCGGCGCGGGGCGAAGATTATCGTGGTTGACCCCCGGCGCAGTGGCTCGGCCGCGCTTGCCGACCGCTGGCTGCGCGTGCGCCCGGGCTGCGACTTGGCGCTGCTGTTGGGTATTGTCCACGTGTTGATTGCCGAGGGCCTGTACGACCACGAGTTCGTGGACCGCTATACCACGGGTTTTGAGGAGTTGGCGCAGGCGGCCCATGCTTGGACGCCCGAGTGGGCCGAGTCGATGTGCGACGTGCCGGCCGCAGAGATTGTCGCCACGGCGCGCGATCTCGCTGTCGCCGCGCCTGCCGCTGTGGTGGATGCGGGCTTTCATGGCGGCATCGGTATCGCGTATGCCAATAGCACCCAGACCGCGCGCGCTATCTGCTTGGTCGATGTGCTGCTGGGCTGCATCGGGCATGCGGGCGGCGCGCTCAATCCGCCCACGCCGCTTGTGTTGGGCGACCTCGATCCCGCACGCTTTGCGATGCCGCCGGTACCGTGCGGGCCCAAGCTGGGGTCCGAGCGCTATCCACTTGTCGATCCGGTGCGCGGCCTGTGCACGACCATCGGTCAGTCGATTCTTGCCGGCGATTTGCGCGGGCTCATCGTCTATGCCAGTAACCCCGGTGCGGGCTATGGCAACGCCGGGGCGTGGCTATCGATTCTGGAACAGCTTGACCTGCTCGTGACGATTGATATTCGCTGGTCCGAGACGGCGCGCGCTTCTGACTTCGTGCTGCCCGATGTGACGTATCTGGAGGCCGACCGCGGCGTGGGAACGGTGATGGGCGTTAACGATTCGCGGGTGTTCTACCGCAACGCCGTGCTGCCTGTGCAGCATGACGACACACGTCCCGGTCGGGAGATTTTTGCCGGTCTGGCGCAGGCGTGTGGCGTGGGCGAGTACTTTCGGTTTACGTCTGACGATCTGGCAGCTGCCCAGGTGGAGCCTTTTGGGATTGATCTGGACGAGCTCAAGGAGCGCGGCTGGGCCGACACGGGCGTTGCGTTGCCGTCGCGTACGGGCGAGCCGGCGATTCCCCTGGATGGCGGCAAAATTGCGCTGGCAAGCGACGTATGGGAACGAGCCGGCCTGGGTCGTGTTCCCAACTGGATCGCTCCCATGGTGGAGCCTGGCCCGGGGATGTTTCGCCTCATTAGCGGCAACCGTCCCTTTGAGTCGCATACCTCGCGCAGGCTTGCAGCCCAAGGTGCCGCTGAGGCTGGGTCGGACCTGGATGCCGTGCAGATGAATGCCGATGCTGCTGCGCACATGGGCATCGCCGACGGCGAGATCGTCGAACTCGTGAGCGATATGGGCCGCGACCGCGTGCGCGTGGAGACGACGCCGTATCTGCATCCGGCGTGCATCTTCACCTCGGCCGCCCCCGGTGGACGTTCGTTTGGCGCCGATGCCGGTGGCGCTCAAGCCTTGGGCGTGGGCCCGCTCGACCATACGCCGTTGCGTTGGGACCCGTTGACGGGCGCCGCACTCACCCAGGAAAACGCCGTTCGCGTGGAAAAGATCGCGGCGCGCGAGGATAATGACGAGTAATTGACTCAGCTGATGTATTCGACTGATCCACGTTTCTTTTGAAAGGCCGCACATGAGCGATAGCCAGAACATGTCCGATGAGGTGCGCGCCCGCCTGCGCGCCATCCCTTCCGTTAACGAGCTGCTTGCCGAGTGGCCGGTGGTGAAGACAGCGGGGGAGACCTGCGACGCGGTGGTCCATGCTGCCGTGACGGCCGAGCTTGACGAAGAGCGCGCCGCGATTCGTGCCGGTGCCGCTCCGCGTTCCAAGCGCGAGCTGGCCTCGGCTATTGAGTGGCGTGCACATCGCTCTGCGCTGCCGAGCCTGCGTCCCGCCGTTAACGCCACGGGTGTGGTCATCCATACCAACCTGGGCCGCGCCCCGCTCGCGGAGTCGGCCGCCAAGGCCGTGGCCGAGGTCGCGCGCGGCTACAGCACGCTCGAGTACAGCGTGGACACCTGCTCGCGCGGGTCGCGCAAGGAACATGCCGCGCAGCTCATCCGCTCGCTTACCGGTGCCGAGGACGCGCTGGTCGTCAACAACAACGCGGCGGCCGTGCTACTGGTGTTGGCAACCCATGCCGCGGGCAAGGAAGTCATCGTCAGCCGCGGCGAGCTTGTCGAGATCGGCGGCAGCTTCCGTATCCCCGATGTTATGGAGGCCTCGGGTGCCAAGCTCGTTGAGGTCGGGGCCACCAACCGCACGCATTTGAGCGACTACGAGCGCGCCATCACGCCCGATACGGCGATGATCCTCAAGGTCCATCCTTCCAACTATCGCATCGAGGGTTTCCACGAGGAAGTGAGCTCAAAGGAGCTCGCCGCGCTGGCCCGTAAGCACGGCCTGCTGTTCTACGAGGACCAGGGATCGGGCGCGCTGTTGCCCGACGACATCTTGGTACACGGCGGCGAGGAACCCACGCCGGCTTCGGTCGCGGCGGGGCTCGATATCGTGTCATGCTCGGGCGATAAGCTGCTCGGTGCCGCACAGGCGGGCATTATCATGGGCCGTCGCGATCTGGTCCAGGCCTGTGGGTCGCATCCGCTTATGCGCGCCCTGCGTCCGGGAAAGCTCGCACTGGCGGCGCTCGAGGCTACACTGCACATTTACATGGATGGGGCGGATGTGGCCCATCGTGAGGTGCCGGTGCTCAACATGCTCACGCTTCCGCAGGCTCATCTGGAGCGTCGCGCACGCAAGCTGCGCGAGCTGATGACGGCAGGCCTCGATAAGGCGGGTTGCCCGTGCGCCGTGCAGGTGGAAATCGTCGAGGAATCGTCGACCCCCGGTGGTGGCTCGCTGCCTACCGTCGAGCTGCCCACGATGTGCGTGGCCGTCTGCCCGGCCGACGGGCGCCTGACGGTCGACGCGCTCAAGCGCTCGCTTGTCCAAGATTTCGACACGCCCGTCGTCACGCGCGCCTCGCACGATCGCATTTTGTTTGATGTGCGCACACTCGTGGGCGACCGCGATATCGAGACGGCGGCATCGACGCTCGCCGCGTGCGTTGAGAAGGCGGTTGCACGATGAGTGAGGTTCAAGCGCTGGTGGAGTGTCCCGTTATCGTTGGCACGGCGGGACACGTCGACCACGGTAAGTCGGCACTGATCGAGGCGTTGACCGGCAAGAATCCCGACCGTCTGGAGGTTGAGCGCCGTCGTGGTATGACCGTGGAGCTGGGCTTTGGCGAGCTGGCGCTGCCGAGTGGCAAGATCGTCGGCCTGGTCGACGTGCCGGGCCACGCGCATTACTTGCGCGCCATGGTGCAGGGTGCCACGGGTATCGACGTGGCCGTGCTGGTGGTTTCGGCCGTCGAGGGCGTGATGCCGCAGACCCGCGAGCACGTGCATGCGCTAGAGCTGCTGGGCGTTACGCATATGGTGGTCGCGCTGACGATGTGCGACCTGGCCGATAGCGAAATGATTGAGTTGGCCGAGCTCGACGTGGACGATTTTCTTTCGGATACCGTGTTTGCCGACGCACCGACGGTGCCGGTGTCGTCCAAGACCGGCGCGGGGATCGATGACCTGCTGACTGCGCTCGACGAGCAGGTTGCCGCTTGCTGGGATGCCTGCCGTGCCCGTGGCGAGCTCACCGATGCCGCACCGCGTCTGCCTATCGACCGCTGCTTTACGATCAAGGGCGCCGGTACCGTGGTGACGGGAACGTTGCACGATGCACCCGTCGCGGTGGGCGATGAGCTCGTCGCGCTGCCGTCGCGTACGGTCTGTCGCGTGCGCGGGATTCAGGTACATGGTGACACGCCGCTGGCACTGCCCGGACAGCGCGTGGCGCTCAACTTGGTGGGCGATGCTGTCGCCGCGCTCGATCGCGGTGAGATGCTCGGCGTGGAGGGCCGTTTTGGTCAGACGTTGCGCTTTATGATGACATTCACCTACCTGGGTCGCGAGGGCGCCAAGCCGCGCGTGCTCGAGTCGGGCGCGCGCGTGCATGTGATGGCCGGCACGGCCGAGGTTGTTGGCCGCATCATGCTTTTGGAGGGCGAGGCCCCCATGGCGGTGGGCGAGACCCGTACCGTACAAGTGCGCTTGGAGGAGCCGCTGCCGCTGCGAGCCGGAGACCATGCCGTGGTGCTGTCGTATTCGCCCGTTATGCTCATTGGCGGCGGGCGCGTGCTACTTTCGCGCTGCCGTCGCTCGCGCGAGCTTGCCGAAGGAGAGCGTGCACTGTATGCGGCGCTCGAGTCCGGCGATATCGCGGGCGCGGTGGATGCGTGGCTGGCGCTGCAAGCGCTGCCGGTTGCGGCCGTTGATATTGCCGAGGCTTTGGATCTTGGTACCGGCGAGGTCGATGCCGCACTGCGCGGGTTGGTGGCACAGGGCTCCGTTCGCAAGCTTACCGTGGGTGATGCGGACCTCTTGGCGGACGCCGTGGTGCTAGACGCCGCGATGGATGCACTGGCGGCGACCCTGTCAGCCATGCATGCAGCGGCTCCCAAGGAGACGGGCTTTACGCCCGGCGCCGTTGCCCATGCTGCGTGGCCTGCCGCTGATGATGGCGTTGCCGCGGCCCTGATTGCAGAGGGCTGCTCGCGTGGCGTGTGTGCCGCCGAGGGTGCCGAGGTATTCGACCCGCACTCCGCTGCCGCCGCGGCGCGTGTGGTGCGCGAGGCCTGCGAACGTATCGTTGCCTTGCTGGACGAAGCCGGCCTGGATGCACCGACGTTGCCCGAGGTGGGCGAACAGCTGCAGCTCGGCCGCGACACCATGACGCGTGCCCTGCGCGAGCTTTCGCTCAATCGCTCGATTGTTAAGGTCGAGCGCGACGTTGCCCTGTCCGCTGCCGCCGAGACCCATGCGCGCGAGCTCGTCGCCGCCGCCATTGAGGCGGCCGGCGGCGCAGCCACCACGAGTGTGCTGCGCGAGGCCCTGGGCGTGTCGCGCAAACGCGCCATCAGCATCTTGGAACACCTGGATGCCGTGCGCTTTACAGTCCTCGACAAGGATGCCGGCGGCCTGCGCTCCCTGCGCTAGTCCACCCTTATCAGTTGCGGTGATATAGTTCCTATTTCCGCCATAAAGGCCTCATCCAGGAACCATTTCACCGCAACTTCCGACTAGTCTTTTAGGGACGGAGCGGATGATTTTTCTGGGACGGGGATTAAAAAAGGCTCTGTTAGACCAGGATTGACATACATGTGTCCCCACGGTGCCATATCGTTGACCCCGTAGACCGCGATGATGGGGGGGCAGCATGAACGCCGAAGACCTGGTCCTCAACTTCAAGAAGGACTTCTGGGCGTGCTGCGCCTTGGACCGCCAATTCCATAGAAGCGGCTTCTCCAAGTCTATGGTGTTCAAGGGCGGTTCGAAACCTGTCAAAGGGGTCTGTCAAATGCATTCGGGCTCATCGATCTGGGGAGGAAGGTAATCTACATAATCACCTTATAATGTAACCAAGTGAGTTTGTCCGAGATGTTGAGGAGTAAACGGTGAAGTTGAAGCGCACCCTAACTGTTTCGATTTTAGTGGCGGTTTTCGCCTTTGGGCTTTGTGCTTGTGGCGGGCCCGATCTCAAGGATGAGGTAAAACCCTACATGGACTATCTCGGCGGGTCTAAAGCGACTATTAAACTACCAACAGATCTCTACGATGATATAGAAACTGTCAGTTTTGCCGGCAAAGAGGGGTCCATCGAATTTGACCAGAGTTTTGGCAGTTATTTTATGGACGAAAACATGGTCGATGAGATTGTCTGGACGTCCAACGATAAA
Organism: uncultured Collinsella sp.; assembly: GCA_900556415.1. GTDB lineage: Bacteria > Actinomycetota > Coriobacteriia > Coriobacteriales > Coriobacteriaceae > Collinsella. Next base: position 4,856 of record USOU01000005.1, on the reverse strand, counting down.
GTAACTCACGAGCAGTTCGAAGATTTCAAAAAGAGCATTGATAAATATTACGGTTTTGAGGCAGAAGAAGTGAAAGTCTTTGGTACGCCTGCTTATCGTTGGGAAGGTGACGAAGTAGGCTGTATGGTTACCGCTTCGTATGACAACGGTCATGCCGAAGTGCAATTCCAGCTTGAATAGAGCCTTTTCTAGCTCTTTCCTTACACTCGGACCTGAGCTATCTCACGTTTCGCACGGTCGAGGCAGCGAAGGACTTCGACGTCATGTTCAAGCGTTTTTGACAGTGTCTCATGTTGACGAAAGGCGGTCCTCGTGAACGGCGATATCGATGGTGCCCAGGTGCAGGGCAAGAGTGGGTCATAGCAACCGTAGAGCTACAATGGTCATATACAGGTAATCGGTGCGCGGTCGGTCTCCGAGTCTCGTCGACGCGTCATCAGGTCTCGCATATTCCGTGGCGGCGTCGAAAAATTGCAACCAGAATTGCGGTGCAACAAAACCAGATCCATCGAGTGGGAGTAAGGTCTAAGAAACCAACTTCTGAAAGATTAAAGGCTCCGTTAAACCAGGATTGACATTCCGCCCCATCATCTTCTTGCGATTGCACAATGGTCGCCCCCTTGTCGGATTTGAATCCGGCAAGGGGGCGATGCGCCCGAGACCGGACGAGTCGCTCGCCTGGCCCTCCCGTCTCCTGCGTCTCTCCCGGAACTGTCCATATCAGTGTAGCCAATCCAGATCACGTCCCTGACGGACTCGATAGCGCGGCGGCGCTCGGTCTTGCTGAGGTTCGCCATGTCCTTCTTGAAGTTGGGGACCAGGTCTTCGGCGTTCATGCTGCCCCCATCATAGCGGTCTACGGGGTCAACGATATGGCACCGTGGCGACACATGTATGTCAATCCTGGTCTAACAGAGCCTTAAAAATCATCTTTTGATTCAGCTTGGGGTAGTCAAAACAGCCCTGTCCCAAAAAGACTACCCCGCTAGTTTGGTAAAATACCTCCGCACTTGGGAACGGATGGGCTCCGGTGGGCTCCGCGGTCCTCAAAACCGTTGCGAGGCGTGCAAAACGTCTTGGATGTGTTCGATTCACATACGTTCCCGCCATACGCTACCAGCGCTTTTGTGCTCGCGGTCTTGCTGCGTGCCGCAAAGGCGCTGTTTTGTTTTTGCATGGGTTTGCCGTGCCGCCCGCTTTATCGGCGACGGTATTTGGCTCCGTGTGCCGGGTTTTGAGCATGCCGATGGGGGTGGTTTGCCGTATGACTACCGTAAGACGTTCCGATCTTTCTTGTGTCGTCCAGGCGGGCGGGTTGTCGTCGCGCATGGGCTGCGATAAGGCGCGCATGGCGTTTTGCGGCGAGCCGCTCATCGAACGTGTGCTGGGTCGGCTGGCGCCAGTTGCCGGCGAGTTGGTCGTGACGACGTCGCGTCCCAGCGAGCTTGCCTATCTTGAGGAGCACGCGTTTGGCGGCCTGGTGCCGCGTGTGGTGGCGGACCTTGAAGGGCCGGCGGGTGCCATGCGCGGCATCGCGAGCTCGTTGGCCGCGGCCCGATTGCCGCTCGTGGCGATTGTCGCCTGCGATATGCCGTTTGTCTCGCCGGAACTTATCGGCGCGCTTGCCGATCGTGTTGAGGCCGAGGCGCTCGACGTGTGCGTGCCGTGCGAGGAGCGGGGGATTGAGCCGCTTTGCGCCGTCTGGCGCCGTGACGCGTGTGCGCCGGCTGCCCATGAGCTGCTTGCCTGCGACCGCCAGCGCATTCGCTGCCTGATCAATCGCGTTCAGGCTGGTTATATGGATGAGCCACAGATCGTTAAGGCCGCGGGCTCGACGCTCTGCTTCGAGAACGTCAATACGCCCGAGGAGTTTGCGGCGGCCGAGTTACTCGCCTAGACGATTGGAGTTGCCATGTCTCACGATATTTGCCCCGACACGGGAGAGCCTTGCACTTGCGATGGTTCCGAGCCCTGTACCTGCGGCTGCGGTGGCTGTGGACATACTGCGGAAGAGGAAGCGGCCGCCGCGGCGTATCGTGAGGCACACCGCGAAGGCCCGTCCGGTGATGCCTTCGACCACGAGCGCAAGATTATCGTGTCGTTTGACAGCACCTTCGATGTGATGGAATGCGAGCAGCTGTGCCTGGATGCCGGCGTGCCCGGGCGCATTATGCCTTTGCCCGGCTCCATTACCGCAGGTTGCGGTCTGTGCTGGGCCATGCCGTTCTCGGGCGATGCGCTCGCCGCCTTCCGCGCTGCCACCGAAGGCCGCATAACCCCCGCCGACTACCATCAGCTCGTCCTCTAACCACCCAAACCACCACATTGGGGACAGGCACCTTTGTGGTGGTTTCGTTGCTTGAATGGCCTTCTTGTGGCATTACGAGTCAAAACCACCACAAAGGTACCTGTCCCCAATGTGGTGGTATGGACCATATGGACGAAACAGCTTCGAAACACGCGATTTGTTCGTCAGGCACTCAAAAACGCCTCTACCTGCATCGTAATCAAAACGAAACATCTGCTTGTCGGCTTATGCGAAACTTTCCCGCAACAGTGCGATATTATCCATACTCGATAAAGCTCGCGGCGCATGGGGCGCCTCGAACGACACTTTTCTTTTCCATCAATTGGAGGAAGCATGAGCTACACGCAGAAAGTTCTCGACGAGCTCAAGGCCCGCTATCCCGAGCAGCCTGAGTTCATCCAGGCCGCGACCGAGATCCTCGGCACCATCCAGCCGGCGCTCGACGCCCATCCCGAGTACGAGGAGGCCGCCCTGCTTGAGCGCCTCGTCGAGCCCGAGCGCATCGTTATGTTCCGTGTCCCCTGGGTCGACGACCAGGGCAAGGTTCAGGTCAACCGCGGCTACCGCGTCGAGTTCAACTCTGCCATTGGACCCTACAAGGGCGGCCTGCGCTTTAACCCGACGGTCACCCTGGGCATGCTCAAGTTCCTGGGCCTGGAGCAGATCCTCAAGAACAGCCTGACCACCCTTCCCATGGGCGGCGGCAAGGGCGGCTCCGACTTTGACCCCAAGGGCAAGTCCAACAACGAGATCATGCACTTCTGCCAGTCCTTTATGACCGAGCTCTATCGCCACATTGGCCCCAACACCGACGTTCCCGCCGGCGACCTGGGCGTTGGCGGCCGCGAGGTTGCCTACCTGTTCGGTCAGTACAAGCGCCTGACCAACGAGTGGAGCGGCGTCCTCACCGGCAAGGGCCTCTCCTTTGGTGGTTCGCTCGCCCGTACCGAGGCTACCGGCTACGGCCTGGCCTACTTTGTGGACGAGTACCTCAAGAGCCGCGGCGACTCCTTCGAGGGCAAGAACGTCGTCGTTCACGGCTCCGGTAACGTCGCCATCTACGCGGTCCAGAAGGTCTCCCAGCTCGGCGGCAAGGTGCTGGCCTGCTCCGACACCCATGGCTGGGTCGAGGATCCCGACGGCATCGACTACACCGTGCTTGAGCATGTCTACAACAAGAAGCGCTCCGGCCACGACAAGGGCGTTACGCTCGCTATGTACGTCGACGAGAAGCCCAATGCCACGTGGCACGAGGGCGACGGCCGTGGCGTGTGGCAGCTGCCCTGCGACATCGCGCTGCCCTGCGCTCGCGAGAACACGCTGCTGCTCGAGGACGCCCAGGCGCTCGTCGCCAACGGCTGCAAGGTGGTCGGCGAGGGCGCGAACATGCCCACGACCATCGAGGCCACGACCTACTTCCAGGAGAACGGCGTCGCCTTTATGCCCGGTAAGGCCGCCAACGCCGGCGGCGTGCTCGTGTCCGGCCTGGAGATGAGCCAGAACGCCGAGCACCTGTCCTGGACCTTCGAGGAGGTCGACGGCAAGCTCGAGCAGCTCATGCGCGGTATGTTCCACAACGTGGACGACACCGCCAAGGAGTACGGCCAGGAGGGCAACTTTGTCATGGGCGCCAACATCGCCGGCTTCCTGAAGGTCGCCGACGCCATGCTCGCCCAGGGCGTCTGCTAAATCTTCGCTCGACATAGCATCGCAGAAGGCTCCCAGTCATCTTGGCTGGGAGCCTTTTTGATCCGCATGCGACGGAGGAAAACGGTTCATTTTGTCCCGACACGAGCTGTGCTCCCTCGTTTGGTACACTTAAAGGTACTGGACAAGTGAAGAGATGGGGGAGAACGTGCTCAAGTTCGGTACCTACGTCCGTGTTGGAAACGCGGCCGAAGCCTATGAGCTCTTGCAGAAGAACCGCAACAACAAGATTGTGGGCGGCGGCATCTGGATGCGCCTGGGTTCGCGTCGTGTGGCGACGGCGATTGACCTTTCGGCCTGCGGACTCGATCAGATCGAGGAGACCGTGACCGAGTTTCGCATCGGTGCCATGTGCACCCTGCGCCAGCTCGAGCGTCATGCCGGGCTCAACGCGCTTGTCAACAATGTCTTTGAGTTTGCCGTCCACGACATCGTGGGCGTGCAGCTGCGCAACACCGCCACGGTGGGCGGCAGCATCTACGGCCGCTTTGGCTTCTCGGACGTTCTCTCCGCCTTCCTTGCGCTCGATTCTTACGTTGAGCTGACGGGCGCCGGCCGCGTGCCGCTTGCCGAGTTCGTGCGGATGGGTTACGTGCGCGACGTGATCGAGCACATCGTGGTCGTTAAGCACGATTACCGTGCAAGCTATGAGGCCGTGCGCAAGGCCGCGACCGACTTTTCCTCCTTAAACGTCACCGCCGCCTGGTGGGACAACTCCTGGCACGTCACCGTGGGCGCCCGCCCGCTGCGCGCGACCCTGCTGCAAGGTGAGGCATGCGGCCTTACCGCCGAGCGGCCTTCCGAGGACGAGCTGCGCGCCCTGGCCGCGTCCGTACGCGCG
>USOU01000004.1 GCA_900556415.1 uncultured Collinsella sp. | reverse complement strand
CGCATCGCTGCCGAGAAGGCACGCGAGGAGGAGCGCCGCCAGTTCGCCGCTGCCCAGGCTGCCGAGGAGGCCGCTCGCGCCGAGGCCGAGGCCAAGAAGAAGGCCGAGCAGGAGCGCCTTGCCCGCGAAAAGGAAGAGGCTGCCCGCGAGGCCCAGCGTCGCGCCGTCCCCGCCTCTGACTCCGGGTCGCGTTTCCGTTCGCTGCTCGACCAGATCGCCGCGCAGGAGACCGTGCTCAAGGAGAAGAAGGACGCCGAGAACAAGGCCAAGGCCGAGCGTGCCGCCGAGCGCGGTAACCGTCGCGGCAATAACGATCGTCGTGGTGGTCGTCGTAATGACCGCAACGCCTCCGATAACAATTCCGAGCGCAACGCCTCCGAGAGCCGTCCGCATAGCCATCGCACCAACGCCAGCAACAATGTCGCTGCCGGCATGGACTTCCCCAACCCCGACAAGCAGGGCAAGGGCAAAAAGCGCAAGGGCGGCCACAACAACGAAGAGGACCACTACAGCCGCATGGCTCGCGAGGCCGAGGAGTACAGCCGCGAGAAGGTGCTCGAGGAGGCCCGCGCCGCCGTCGAGGAGGCCTCTCGCGAGTCCACCGGTCGTCGTAAGAAGCGCAAGGAGAAGCGTGAGCGCGAGGCTGCAAAGGCTCAGGAGGAGCGCAAGATAGAGGAGGCATTGGCCCAGGGCGTGAACCCCGAGGAGCTCGATGCCATCAAGGTCTCCCAGGGCGTTACGGTCCAGGAGCTCGCCGAGGCGCTCGACGTTCCGGCCAACGACATCATCAAGCGCCTGTTCCTGTTGGGCACGCCGCTCACCATGACGCAGTCCATGTCCGACGACCTCGTCGAGCTCGTTGCCGACGACCTGGGCCGTCAGATCAAGATCATCACCCCCGAGGAGGAGAACACCTTCTCGTTCTATGACGATCCCGCCGACCTTAAGCCGCGCGCCCCGGTCGTCACCGTCATGGGTCACGTCGACCACGGCAAGACGTCGCTGCTCGACGCCATCCGCCACACCGGCGTCGCTGCCGGCGAGGCGGGCGGCATTACGCAGGCCATCGGTGCTTCGCAGGTCATGATCAACGACCGCAAGATCACCTTCATCGATACCCCCGGCCACGCTACCTTTACGGCCATGCGTGCCCGCGGCGCCAAGGTGACCGACATCGTCATTCTGATCGTGGCTGCCGACGACGGCGTCATGCCTCAGACCATCGAGTCGATCAACCACGCCAAGGCCGCCGGCGTACCCATCGTCGTCGCCGTCAACAAGATCGATAAGCCGGGCGCCAACCCCGATCGCGTGCGCCAGGAGCTCACCGAGTACGGCATCATCCCCGAGGAGTGGGGCGGACAGAACATGTTCGTCAACATTTCGGCCAAGCAGAAGATCGGTATCGACGACCTGCTCGAGACCGTGCTGCTTCAGGCAGACGTGCTCGAGCTCAAGGCCAACCCCGACACCTTTGCCTCCGGTAACGTCCTCGAGGCTAAGCTCGACAAGGGCCGCGGCTCGGTTGCCACGGTGCTCGTGACCCGCGGTACCCTGCACGTGGGCGATACGCTGGTCGCCGGCCTTACCTACGGCCGCGTCCGCGCCATGCTCGACCCCAAGGGCAACGCCGTCACCGAGGCCGGTCCCTCCGACGCCGTCGAGATCCTGGGCCTGCAGTCCGTGCCTAATGCCGGTGACGAGTTCCGCGTTTTCGAGGACGAGCGCGAGGCTCGCGCCCTGGCCGATGAGCGTTCGCTCAAGGCCCGTATCGAGGAGCAGAGCCGCGTGAAGCATGTCACGCTCGAGAACCTCTTCGAGACCATCGCCGACGCCGAGGTCAAGGAGCTCAACCTGATCATCAAGGCCGACGTCCAGGGTTCCATCGAGGCCCTTCAGGACTCGCTCGACAAGATGGACCAGTCCGAGGTACGCATCAACACGATTCACTCCGCGGTCGGTGCTATCAACGAGACCGACGTCGTCCTGGCAGACGCCTCCAATGCCATCATCATCGGCTTTGGCGTGCGTCCCGACGGCAAGGCCCGCTCCGCTGCCGAGCGCGAGGGAGTCGAGATTCGTTGCTACGACGTCATCTACAAGTGCCTAGAGGAGCTCGACGCCGCTCGTATCGGCATGCTCAAGCCCACCGAGGTCGAGGTCTCCACGGGTACCGCGACCGTACTGGACACCTTCAAGGTGCCGAAAGTCGGCATTGCCGCCGGTGTCCGCGTCGAAGAGGGCGAGATCGCCGCGACCGACTCCGTGCGCCTGGTGCGTGACGGTATCGTGGTCTTCAACGGCAAGATCGCCTCGATGCGTCACTACAAGGATGAGGCCAAGAGCCTCAAGAGCGGTTCCGAGGGCGGCATTGGCCTGGAGAACTTCCAGGACATCAAGCCCGGCGACCAGATCGAGGGTTACCGCATCGACCAGGTTGCCCGTACCGAGTAGGGGGTAGCGCTATGAAGCAAACGCAGGCAACCCGCCGACTGGGCGAGCAGCTTCGCGAGAAGCTTGGTTATATCCTGCTCTTTGAGGTTTCCGATCCGCGCCTCGACCTGGTCACCCTGACTGCGGTCGAGGTCGCGGTGGACCGTTCGTTCGCGCGCGTGTACGTGTCGTGCGATGCGAGCCGCTACGACGAGGTCATGGAGGCGCTCGCCAGTGCCAAGGGCCGCATTCGCAGCCTGTTGGCCCGCTCGCTCGATTGGCGTGTCACGCCCGAGCTCGATTTTCGCATCGATCGCTCGACCGATGAGGCCGAGCGCATCACGCGTGCGCTGGAAAACGTTCCGGCCACGCTGGCGATCGAAAAGGACGAGGACGGCTACCCTATAGCGGATGCCGCCCAGGAGGCAGCTTTAGATGACTAATTCCGCTGATCTCGCCGCTGGCGAGTCTGCAGATATTACGCGACGCATCCTCGAGCTCATCGAGGGTGCGTCCTCCATTGCGATTTCGGGACATACGTCTCCCGATGGTGACGCCCTGGGCTCCGTGCTGGGTCTGGGCTTATCGCTTATGAAGTTTTTCCCCAACAAGGACATTGCGCTGCTGCTGGCAGACGATGACCCGGTGCCGCGCATCTACCGCTTTATGGAGGGTGCCGATCGCTTGGTGCCCGCGTCTGCGTACACCGGCAATCCGGACCTGTTTATATCGGTGGATGTGCCGGTTGTCGAGCGTCTGAACAACTCGGCCGAGGTGCTTCGCCGCTCCAAGCATGTGGTGTGCTTCGATCACCATCCGGCGCGCGAGGAGTTTGCCGAGCTGAGTCTGAGGCGTGTCGATGCTGCGGCCTGCGCCATAATCATCGACCGTTTCTTGGATAATTGCGGCATTGTCGCTCGTGATGGCGTCGCGACCTGCTTGCTGTGCGGCTTGGTGACCGACACCGGTCGTTTCCAGTACCAGAACGCCGATGCTGCCGCGTTCCATGCTGCTTCGCGCCTGGTGGCGCATGGCGCCAATCCGGCTCGTGTCGCACTCGAGGTCTATCAGAGCATGCGCGTCGAGTTTTTGCACCTCAAGTCCATTGTCATGGGCCGTATCAAGACGGTCGCGCACGGGCGCGTGGCGTATAGCTATGCCTACCAGAGCGACCTTGAGGCCTGCGGCGTCACCTCGGATGAATGTGACGGTCTGGTCGATGTGGTGCGTTCGGTGATGGGCGTCGAGGTCTGCCTGTTCTTAAAGGGCATTGACGGCGATACCAAGGTGCGTGGCAACCTGCGCTCCAAGGGAGACCTCGATGTGTCCGAGATCGCTGCCAACTTTGGCGGTGGCGGGCATCATGCCGCCGCCGGCTTTACCAACAACGGAACGATTCGCGAGACGCTCGCCGTGGCACTTCCCATGCTGGCCGAGCTGGTGGGGGAGGATCCCGCTTCGGTGACCGTCGAGCTCTAACTTTTTGGATGGTACATGGCTCGTCGTACGCCTTCTCAATTGAATATGCTGCTCGCCGTCGATAAACCGGTGGGCTGCACGTCCCACGATGTGGTCTCGCAATGCCGTCGCGCCCTCCATGAGCGGCGCGTCGGTCATGCCGGCACGCTCGACCCCATGGCATCCGGCGTCATGGTGGTGGGCGTGGGTCAGGCCACGCGTCTGCTGGGCATGCTCACCCTCGACACGAAAAGCTACGTCGCCGACATTTCGTTTGGTGTCGAGACCAATACCGACGATGCGGAGGGCGAGGCCGTTCGCACCGTTTCCGTTGCCCCCGAGCTGCACGACATGGCCTACGCCCGTGAACAGCTGGCTGCCATGCTGGGGCCGCAGATGCAGGTCCCGCCGGCGTTCTCGGCCATCTCGGTCAACGGCGTTCGCGCGTACAAGTCTGCTCGTGAGGGCAATGCCGTTGACCTGCCCCCGCGCCCCATCGAGGTGTATGCCGCCGACTTGATCGCTATGAGCGGCGAGGGCGATGCTTGTGTTTGGACCGTGGCATTTTCGGTGAGCAAGGGCACCTATATCCGCGCGCTCGCTCGTGATTTGGGTCGTGCGTGCGATAGCGCCGCACACATTTCCGCGCTACGCCGGACGGCATCCGGCGTGGTTTCCATTGGCGTCTGTCATGCGGTGGAGGAACTTTCTCCCGAGTCTGCGACTGGCTTTGCTTTGGACCCCATCGTGGCCCTGGGCGCCACGCGTGTCGACTTGCCGGGCAACCTTGCCGATGACCTGCTCTGCGGCAGGCGTATTCCCGTTGAGCGCGCGCTTGTCGACTTCGATGCTTCGAAGTCGCCGTTTGCGCTGGTGCTCGATGGAGGGCTCAAGGCGCTTGCCCGCATTGAGGATGGTCGCTTTGTGATGGAGCACGTGTTTCCGCAGGCAATCGGCGGTGTTCGATGATGCTGGCCTCCCATGAGCTCGCGCGTATCTTTTTCGCGGGCGAGTCGGGCGAGGCGCGCGTCGTTCCAGCCGCCGCGTTTGATGGGTGCGGGCGTTTAGGTGCTGCCTCGATTGCCATCGGCGTGTTCGATGGCGTTCATCGGGGACACCGCGAACTTATTGACGCCGTGGTGCGCGACGCCCTTGCCCATAACTGCCTCGCAGTTGTTGTCACCTTCGATCCCGATCCGGACGTCGTGGTGAGTCCTTCGCCCGCTCAAAAACTGATGACGACGGCCGACCGCCTGCGTGCCCTGGCTCTCACCGGGGTCGATGCGGTTGTCGCCGTTCCTTTTACGCCCGCGGTGGCGGCACTCGATCATGTCGGTTTTCTCTCACTGCTGTCGCGAGTCGTCGACATTCGCTCGATTCGCGTTGGCAGCGACTTTAGGCTGGGTCGCGGTGGCGCCTCGGGCGTTGCCGAGATGCAGGTATGGGGTGCCGAGCGCGGTGTTGATGTCTATGGCCACGAACTTCTGTGCGTTGATGGCCAGACGATCTGCGCCACCCGTATTCGCCAGGAGTTGCGTCAGGGTCATGTTGAGCTTGCCGCCGAGTTGCTCGGACGTCCCTATATGCTGCGCGGCATGGTTGCCGGCGGTCGTCATCAGGGCTCTGACATGGGCTTTCCCACGGCAAACATTCAGGTGCCCGATGGCATTCAGGTGCCTGCCGATGGCGTTTACGAGGGCCTTGTGCTGGTCGACGATACCGTGTGGCCCGCTGCGGTAAACGTGGGCCTGCCGCCGACGTATGCCGACGATGTCGCCTCGGCGCATCTGGAGGCTAATCTGATTGGGTACGCGGGCGACTTGTACGGCGCGTCCGTCTCGCTGGCGTTTACGCGCTGGCTGCGTCCGTCGCGCGTGTTCGATTCGCTGGACGAGTTGATCGCGACCGTCGAGGGCAATATTGACGATATTCGCCACAACTTGGGTGAGCAGGGGGTGAGCATCCGTGATTAGCGATGAGGAAAAAGACCAGGTACGCGCTGCGTCCGACCTGGTTGCCATCGTGCAGGAAACGGTTGAGCTCAAGCCCCGAGGTCACGAGTTTTGGGGCTGCTGCCCCTTCCATGGCGAAAAGACGCCGTCCTTTCACATTATCCCTGCCACGCAGGTGTGGCATTGCTTTGGTTGCGGTGAGGGCGGCGACGTCTTCACCTATATTATGAAGCGCGAAAACCTGAGTTTTCCCGAGTCGATTCGCTACCTTGCCGATCGTGCCGGCATTGAGCTGCACGATACCGGTGCCCGTCGCGAGCGCGGTACCAAGCGTGCCCGCATCTACGACCTATGCGCCGAGACGGCTCAGTTCTACCACACCATGCTTATGCGCGGTAAGGACGGCCGTCCGCGTGAGTATTTTGCCAGCCGCGGTATGGGCGGCGATGTCTGTCGCCGCTACTGTCTTGGCTTTGCGCCGGGTCGCAACATGCTGGTGGCTCATCTGTCGCAGGCGGGCTTTACCCCGCAGGAGATGATCGACGCCAACGTGGCTGTCAGCCGCGGGCGAGGACAGCTTGCCGACCGCTTTTACGACCGCGTGATGTTCCCCATCTTTGATGAGCAGGGGCATAACATCGCCTTTGGCGGGCGCATCATGGGTGACGGTCAGCCTAAGTACCTCAACACCGCCGAGACGAGCGTGTTTCATAAAAAGCGAAACCTCTATGGCTTTAACTGGGCCAAGGAGTTTGTCGTCGCGCAAAATACCGCCATCGTGGTTGAGGGCTATACCGACTGCATCGCCTGCTGGGAGGTGGGGATCAAAAACGTCGTCGCCACGCTGGGCACGGCGCTGACGGAACATCATGTAAAGACGCTCACCCGTTTTGCCAAGCGCATTGTATATATGTTCGATGGCGACGCCGCCGGCCAAAAGGCTGCCCGACGCGCGATTCAGTTTATCGAGCAGGATTCGATGGACCTTCGCTGCGTGGTCCTGCCCGACGGCAACGATCCCATGGAGTTCATCACGGCGCACGGCGGAGAGGAGCTGCAGAAACGCATTGACGCCGCCGAGCCGCTCATGGACTTCGTGTATCGTTCGCTGCAGGAGTCGAGCGATATTACCACGCCGGGCGGTCGCGCCAAGGCGCTGGAAGATGCTCTGACGCTTATCTATCCGCTGCGCGACAGCTACATGATCGACACGTACTTTATCCAGATTGCCGACCTGTTGGGTTTGGACCTTGAGACCGTGCGCGCGAGCTCGGGCCGCGTGTTTCGCGATGTCGCCAAGCGCGAGGATGCAGAGCGCCGCCGTGAGCAGAACTATGAGCGCCAGAGGGCACGGGCCGAGCGCTCTGGAAACGCAGGCGGTCGGGCGTCTAGTTCGCAGGGGGCGCCGCGCGGCGCTTGGGCGTCGGGCGCGACGCCGTCAGCCTCTGCGCCGGTGGAGGAGGAGCCGTACGACTATGTCCCGCTCGATGCCTACGGCGCCGCGCCGGTAGAGGCTGACGACGACCTGCCTCCGATTGATGTGCCGCCAGGGATGGATGGTGCGATTTCGGTTGCCGATGCTTCGGCTGGCCCCGCAGCTCCGGCGATGCCGATCGTGCTCACCGATCTGGAGCGGAAGTCGCTGGCGGGGGAGCGCGAGCTGCTGACGATGCTCACCAGCTACCCCGACCTGTTCCGCTCGTATGCCGATCGCATCTGCTCCATCGATTGGGTTGACCCGCGTCACGAGTCGATTGCATGGGCCATACTGGCGGCGCCCCCGGGCACCGATCCTGCGGCCTGCATGGATGCGGCTCGCGCGGTATGTCCCGAGGCGGCATCGCTTGTCAGTGCAGGACGCATCTCGGCGACGAGCAAGCACCCCACCGAGACGAACATCGTGTTTATGCTCGATACCCTCGAGCTCTACACCATTAAGCGCCGCATGCGCGCTGCGCAGGCCAAGCTACGTCAGGACCGGTCGCTCGACGATGAGGCGCGCCGTGTGCTGACGATGCAAGCGATGCAAGATTCTCAGCGCCAGCGCGAGCTCCAAAAGTCGATCGGTGGCGTGGCGGATCCGTTCCGTTTGATCGGTTTAGAGACGGCGGGCGCCGAGCAGGCCTAGATGTTGTGGTCAACCAGCGTATTTGCGCCTATATCCAGTCTGAATTATGGGTATAGATGTCAATGTGTGTGCTAAAGTAATGAGTCCTGTGGACTATGAAGGGAGAATCTGTGCCAAAAAAGACTGAGAGCACGGGTACTGGGCTGGAATCCTACGTTGCAAAGCTCATGGGCAACGGCTCAAACAGGACTTCGGTAACCGAGGACGAGATTCAGGTCGCCCTGAAGGATATCGATGTAACTGATGAGCAGCTCACCGCGGTGTATTCCGCGCTGCGCAACAGCGGCATCCAGATTATCTCCGCGAGCGGTAACGACGACGCTCCCATGGACGTCGACGATGACGATAACGATACCGATACCGACGACTTTGGTGATGACGACGAGCACGATTCCGGCTCGCTCGACGATCACGAGCTCAAGATGGCCCGTCAGGCCGATGCCGAGATGGGCTCCTCCAAGAGCAAGAGGAAGCGCACCGTGCGCACATCCCGTTCGCGTTCGCGCGTGCGCGGTATCGACGCCTCCACGGTGATGCTGACCGGCGACCCCGTCCGCATGTACCTCAAAGAGATCGGCAAGGTCGACCTGTTGACCGCCTCCGAAGAGGTCGATCTGGCTATGAAGATCGAGGCGGGTCTCGAGGCCACCGAGAAGCTCGAGGCCGCCGAGGCGGGTGAGCTTGAGCTCACGCGTTCCGAGATGCGTCGTCTGACCCGTATCGAGAATGTCGGTCTTGAGGCCAAGCAGGCGCTCATTAGCGCCAACCTGCGTCTGGTCGTCTCCATCGCCAAGCGCTACGTCGGTCGCGGCATGCTGTTCCTGGACCTGATCCAGGAGGGCAACCTCGGTCTGATTCGCGCCGTCGAGAAGTTCGACTACCAGAAGGGCTTTAAGTTCTCCACGTACGCCACGTGGTGGATCCGTCAGGCCATTACGCGCGCTATCGCCGACCAGGCCCGTACCATCCGTATTCCCGTGCACATGGTCGAGACCATCAACAAGCTCGTCCGCGTGCAGCGCCAGCTCCTTCAGGACCTGGGCCGCGACCCGACCCCCGAGGAGATCGGCGCCGAAATGGACATGAGCGCCGACCGTGTCCGCGAGATCCAGAAGATTTCGCAGGAGCCCGTGTCGCTCGAAACTCCTATCGGCGAGGAAGAGGATTCCCAGCTGGGCGACTTCATCGAGGACTCCCAGGCCATCGTTCCGCCCGATGCAGCCAGTTTCTCCATGCTGCAGGAACAGCTCACCCAGGTGCTCGATTCGCTTGCCGACCGCGAGCGCAAGGTTATTGAGCTGCGTTTTGGCCTTGTTGACGGACATCCCCGCACGCTCGAGGAGGTCGGTCGCGAGTTTGGCGTCACGCGCGAGCGCATTCGCCAGATCGAGTCTAAGACCCTGGCCAAGCTCCGTCACCCCAGCCGCAGCAGCAAGCTCAAAGACTATATTGAGTCTTAACCTCGCAAGCAAGAAGCGCCCTCAAGCACATCCGCTTGAGGGCGCTTTCATGTAGTCGTTGGGTGTAGTCATTGGGGACGTTCTTGAATGACTAGTCGTTTAAGAACGTCCCCAATGACTAGGTCGGAAAAATTCTCAAAAAAGTTCTTGCCCTTCGCCCGATCGTCCGTATAATAAACTTCGTTGCTTGAGAGCACGCACCTATTCCTCGGTAGCTCAATGGTAGAGCACGCGGCTGTTAACCGCGCTGTTGTAGGTTCGAGTCCTACCCGGGGAGCCAGAATTTCTCAGCCCATTCCGCTGGGCTTTTAAATTCCTCGGTAGCTCAATGGTAGAGCACGCGGCTGTTAACCGCGCTGTTGTAGGTTCGAGTCCTACCCGGGGAGCCAGGTTGTAAAACCCGTCGCTTATGCGGCGGGTTTTTTCATGTCGCGATCGCCTGTCGCGAACGTTACCGTATCAACATTTCGTGTCGAGGATGTAATCGTGAACCCCGCCGCCCTAATATGGCGTGGTCGTTGTAGAATATTGCAATGATTGCTCCCACGACATGGTGCCGCGAGCACCAGAAAAGGAGATTCTTGTGTCTGAGACCATTAACGGCAGCTTGAGCGTCTCGAATGACGTTATTGCCGATATTGCCGGTTATGCCGCGATGACGTGCTACGGCGTCGTCGGTATGGCCGAGCAGCTCCAGGGCGCCGAGAGCGTGCGCCTGCTTGCCGGTCAGCGCCTCCGCAAGGGCGTGCTTGTCTCCGCCGATGAGAACGGCCTCACGGTCGACCTTCACGTCGTGCTCGAGAACGGCGTCAACATGAAGTCCGTCTGCCACAATCTTTCGAGCTCCGTTGCCTTCACCCTGCAAGAGATCGCCCAGATCGATCCCGCCAGCCTTAAGATCGGCATTCACATCGACGCGCTCAAGAGCCGTCTGAACTAGCATCCGAAAACGGAGATTCTAACACCCATGATTGCAAAGACCATTCGCACCTGTTTTCCGATCGCTGCGGCTGCCGTTTCCGACAAGGCCGAGGAGATCAACAAGCTCAACGTCTTCCCCGTACCCGATGGCGATACCGGCACTAACATGTCGCTCACGCTCGCCTCGGTGACCAAGGAGCTTTCTGCTCTTCCTGCCGACGCCGACATGGAAGCCATTGCCGGCGCCATCACCCACGGCTCCCTCATGGGCGCCCGCGGTAACTCCGGCGTTATTACGTCGCAGATTCTGCGTGGCGTGGCCGAGGGCCTTGTCTCTGCCGACGAGCCCATTACGTCCGCCAATATCGCCTTCGCCTTCCGTCGCGCCGTCAAGGTCGCCTTCCAGGCTGTCCGCAAGCCCATCGAGGGCACGATCCTCACGGTCCTGCGCGATGTCTCGACCAAGGCCGATGAGTGCGAGAAGAAGAAGTTCTCGGCCGAGGATGCGCTCGATGCCATCGTCGTCGAGGCGTACCAGTCCGTCGCCCGCACGCCCGACCTGCTGCCCGTTCTGAAGGAGAACGGCGTGGTCGACTCCGGCGCCTTTGGATTTGCCATTTTCCTCGAGAACTTTGTGGCTGCCGCTCTTGGCCGCAGCACCGTTGTCGAGGATTTCTCCGCTACGTTTGATTCCGCAGGCTCTGCCCGCGATGCCGCTCTTGGCCGTGTTGAGATCGAGGCCAATGACGACTGGGAGGGCTCGGAGTTCCGTTACTGCAATGAGTTCCTGTTTAAGGCAGATACCCCGTTTGACGAGGACGAGTGCCTTAAGTTCCTGGGCTCCATGGGCGACTGCGAGCTGCTCGTGGGCGCTTACCCCGATTACAAGATTCACGTGCACTCCAACACCCCCAACCTGGTGCTCGAGCACATGCTGGAGCTTGGTCAGATCTACGAGGTCTTTATCCACAACATGGAGATGGAGGCCCACGACCGTACCGCCAAGATTCATGAGGACCAGGAGAAGGCTGCCGAGCCCGCCAAGGCGCTGGGCTTTGTCGCCGTTGCCGCCGGTTCGGGCGAGGCCGACATCCTCAAGTCCCTCGGCGTTGACGTGATCGTCTCGGGTGGCCAGACCATGAACCCCTCGACCGCCGACCTGCTGGGCGCCGTCGACCAGGTCAACGCGACCTCGGTCATCATCCTGCCCAACAACGGCAACATCCGCATGGCTGCCGAGGCCGCTGCCTCTGCCTGCACCGATAAAAAGGTCGCCGTCGTTCCCACTAAGACCGTTCCCCAGGCGTTCTCCGCACTGTTCGCCGTCCTGCCCGATTCCGAGCTCGAGGACGCCGTCGCCGCTATGGTCGACGCCATCAGCGAGGTCCGCGATGGCGAGGTCACCCGCGCCGTGCGCGACTCCAGCGCCTCGGACGGCTCTCCGATTCACTCCGGTGACGTCATGGGTATCATCGCCGGTTCCATCGACGTAGTTGGCTCCGATGTGAAACAGGTCACCCTCGACTGCATCAACCGTATGCAGGAGGAAGAGGAGGGCGACGCGCTGACGATTCTGGCCGGCGAGGAACTGTCCGACGAGGCCTTCCAGGAGATCGTCGACGCCATCGAGGAAGCTCAGCCCGACCTGGAGATTGATGCCCACCGTGGCGAGCAGCCGCTCTATCCCGTGATCTTCTCGATCGAGTAGGCATCTGAACATGTCCGAGCTATGCTCCGTGCCGCGCGTCTCGGAGCGCTTTGCCCAGAGCAATGCGCTCGGCGAGGATATCGCGCGACTCAAATATGTTTCGGGTAAACGTGAGGAGGCCCTTCGCCGTCTGGGAATTCGGACGGTGGGGGACCTCCTTCTTCATATCCCGCATCGATATCTGGATTTTACCCGCTCATGGTCTATCGAGATGGCGCCCATCGGTACCGTGTGCACCATCATTGCCACGGTCGATCGCATTGTTCAAAAGCAGCCTCGTCCGCGCATGCAGGTGACCGAGGTATCGCTCGTTGATGACACGGGCGTGCTGCAGGTCGCCTTTTTCCGCCAGCCCTGGATTGCCCAGCAGCTTAAGCGGGGCGACCGCCTGGCCGTGATGGGCAAGGTCGAGTTTGCCTACGGCTTTAAGCAGATGGCCTCACCGCATTTTGAAAAGCTTGAGGGTGGTCGTGCCGCGGGTACCATTTTGCCGGTCCATTATGTGAGCGATGGGGTGAGCCAGGCATGGATGCGCCGCATCGTGAGCGGTGCTCTTGAACTCGTTGGCAATCCCTTTGATCCCATCCCGGCTCCGCTGCGCGCAAAGCGCAAACTCATGAGCAGTGCCCGTGCGCTTCGTTCGATTCACTTTCCCTCGAGTATGGCCGAGCGCGACATTGCGCGCCGCCGTTTGGCCTATGAGGAGTGCCTGTACCTGCAGCTCGCGCTGCGTCTGCGCAATGACGGCGGCTTGGTCGAGGTGGTTCCCTGCGCCCACATCGCGGGCGAGCACCTTGCTGCTCTCAAGCAGGCCCTGCCGTTTTCGCTGAGCGACGAGCAGGAGGCCGCATTCCAGGATATTTTGCACGATATGTGCGATGATACGCGCGTCATGAACCGTCTGCTGCTGGGCGACGTCGGTACCGGCAAGACGGCCGTTGCCGCCTGTGCGTTGGCCGTAGCCGTCGATAGCGGCACCCAGGCCTGCGTCATGGCGCCTACGGGCGTGCTGGCTCGTCAGTATGCCGATAAGACCGGCCCTTTGCTCTCTCAGGCCGGCATATCCTGGGCACTCCTGACGGGCGCCACGCCGGCGGCGGAGCGCGAGCGCATCCATGTGCAGCTGGAATCGGGCAAGCTTGACGTGCTCTTTGGTACGCATGCCGTGCTTTCCGAAGACGTGAATTTTAAGCACCTGTCACTCGTGGTCATCGACGAACAGCACCGCTTTGGCGTGGGCCAGCGCAACGCATTGCGCGCGAAGGGTCCCGGCGCGGACCTGCTCGTCATGACGGCGACGCCCATCCCGCGCACACTGGCGCTCTCGGTTTACGGCGACCTGGACACGAGCATCATTCGCCATCGTCCCGTCCCGGGTGCCGGCGTGACGACGCGCGTTCTCACCGAGTCGAGTCGCGACCTGGCCTATGGTGCCATCCGCGAGGCGCACGAGAAGGGTCAGCAGGCCTACGTGATCTGTCCGCTTGTGGAGCCGAGTGACTCGGCCGACGAGCTCGAGGATGTGCCCGGTATCGCCCGCGACGACGAGGGCCGTGTGACCGTCCCCGTGCCGCTGCACGATACGGCGACCGAGCTCGACCGCCTGCGCCTGGCGCTGCCGGGCCTAACTATCGAACGTCTCCACGGCCGCATGCGGGCGGGGGAGAAGGATCGCGTGATCGACGCCTTTAAACGCGGTGAGATTGACGTGCTCGTTTCGACCACCGTGGTCGAGGTGGGCGTCGACGTGCCCAACGCCACCGTCATGGTCATCGAGAACGGCGAGCGCTTTGGTTTGGCCGCCCTGCATCAGCTTCGCGGTCGTGTGGGCCGTGGCGGCGTGGCGGGCACATGCCTGGTAATGACGCACTCCAAGGGCAACGGCGGTGCATCGGCGGCACAAGATCGCCTGCAGTCGCTCGAGAAGACTGCAGATGGCTTTACGCTCGCACAGATGGACCTGCGCCTTCGCCACGAGGGCGAAATCTTGGGTTACCGTCAGCATGGTGGCGTGACCCTGCGTTTTGTCGACCTTGATGCCGACGAGGAGCTCATCGAGTGGGCGCATTTGGACGCGGTCGAGCTCTTGCGGTATGCTAGCGATCTTGACTCTGTGGCGACGCGTCCCCTGCGCGATGCGGTTGCCAGGCGATATCGACATATTTTTAAGGAGGTCAGCGGAGGATGAGAATCATCGGCGGTGAATGGCGCGGTCGCAAGATCGAAGAACCGCGCGGTCGCGATGTTACGCGTCCGACGACCGACCGCGTGCGCGAGGCGTGTGCATCCATGGTCCTATCGGCCTTCGACTTTGATTTGGACGAGGTCCGCGTACTGGATGCCTTTGGCGGCTCCGGTGCCCTAGGCATCGAGATGCTCTCGCGGGGCACCCGTTCGCTCACGACGTTCGAGATCGATCGCAATGCCGCGAGGCTCATTACCAAGAATATCGAGTCGCTCTGTTGCGATCACGCGCGTTGGCGTGTTGTGACGGGCGATGTCCTTGCGAGCGCTTCACGCGGCCGCGTGCCGGGCGGCCCCTTCGATCTGGTCTTGCTCGACCCGCCCTATGCTTTTGGTGCCAAGCCGGTCGATGAGCTGCTGCAGAACCTGGCCCATCAGGGTCTGCTCACCCCGGGCGCCTATGCTCTGTTTGAGCATGCTGCCGCGGACGCGGGTGCACATCCTGCCGGCTTTGTAACCGTGCGTGAGAAACGCTATGGCATCACCTCGGTCGACCTGCTCCGTTGGGTCGGCGTGGGCGAGGATGACGATATCGCCACCGATGCCGATGACAGCGACGGCACGACGTTTCAGGAGGATGCCCATGAGTGACACCATTAACCGCGTCATCGTTCCGGGTACCTTCGATCCCATCACGTTTGGCCATATCGACGTTATCCGCCGCGCCCGCCGCATCTTTCCCAGTGTGATCGTGGCCGTTGCCGAGTCGCAGGGCAAAAACGGCGTGGGCACTACTTTTACGCTCGATGAACGCGTGGCGCTGGCCCGTGAGGCACTCGGTGATATTGATGGCGTCGAGGTCCTGCCCTTTACTGGGCTGCTCGTCGACTTTGCTCGCGAGCAGGGCGCTGGTGCCGTGGTCAAGGGCCTGCGCGCCATGACCGACTTTGAGTATGAGCTGCAGCAAGCCGATCTCAACTACCGCTTGGATAACGAGCTCGAGTCCATCTTTGTCATGAGTGCTCCGCAGTATGGCTACATCTCGAGCTCGGTGGTACGCCAGATCGCCTCGCTCGGTAGCGATGTTTCGACGTTTGTGCCGGCTAATGTGGTCGAGGCGCTTAAACATCGCTTTTCGTGACGTTTTTTATTGCCAGGTGGCATGTGGTAAACTAGCACGATGATATGTTACCTATGAAAGGAGACCGGATGCCGGGCGAGAATTTTCCTGGCGACAGGATCGTGAGCCTTGTCGACGAGCTCGAGGGGCTCATCCAAGAGGCTAAGACGCCGTTCGGCAAGAACGCCCAGATGAAGGTCATCGATGCCGACGTCTTCTTTAACATCCTCGATGAGATCCGCATGAGCTATCCCGAGGAATGGCAGAAGTCCCGCCGTATCCTCAAAGAGCGCGAGGAGCTTATGGCTTCCGCCGCCGCTCAGGCCGATTCCATCATCGCCGACGCTCAGCAGCAGGCCCTCACCATTGCCGGTGAGCAGGAAATTGTCCGCCTAGCGCAGCAACAGGCCGACGATATCCGCGACCGTGCACAGCAGTATGAGCGCGAGACGCGTTATGCTGCCGAGGATTACGCCGAGCAGGTCTTTACGCACCTCGAGGAGAACCTCAAGAGCCTGACCGGCACCGTTACCCGTTGCCGCCAGCAGCTCAACGAGGGAGCCGCCCAGCAGAATGGTCAGTGGTAATGGCTGAGTTCCCGAGCGTTACCGTCGATCTTTCTGAGCAGCTCGAGTTTCCCGGAGACTCGTATCCGCTGACCGGCAAGGTCGATGTCGCCGCCTACACGGTGGGCGAGAAGGAGTACCAGCTGCAGGACGGTATCGACTACGACGTGGTCTTTACCAATGCCGGCACCGGTGTTCTGCTTACCGGCATGGTTCGCGCGCACGCCACAGGCGAGTGCGACCGTTGCCTTGAGCCTGCCTCGTTTGACATTGCCGGCGAGATCGAGGAGTTCTATCTCTTCCATGAGCCCGAGGACCCCGAGGCCTACGAAGACGGCTACGAGCTTCTGGGCGAGGATCGCATCGTCGATTTGGGCGAGCCCATCAACGACGCCGTTGTCATGGACACGCCGTTTGTGGTGCTCTGCAAGCCCGATTGCCGCGGTCTTTGTCCCGTCTGCGGTGCCAATCTCAACGTGGAGCAATGCGATTGTGCCGCCAAAGCCGAGGCCGAATGGGCCGAAGCCACGGAAAATCCATTTGCAGCATTGAAGAATCTCAAGCTTGACGAGTAAAACTGTGGTAGTATCGCTACTTGCGCGTAATCGCCACACTGGATAGTTCATAAGGAAGGTCACTATGCCCGTACCTAAACAAAAGCAGGGTCGTATCCGCACTCACACCCGCCGTTCCGCCAACATGAAGATCTCGGCTGCGGCTCAGTCCACGTGCCCCCGTTGCGGCGCTGTTAAGCTCCCGCACCACGTGTGCCCTAGCTGCGGTTTCTACAAGGACCGCGAGGTTATCGTTACCGAGTAACGGTATACTCTGGATACGATGCCGTTCCAACTGGAACCACAATGGCCGGCTCATTGAGTCGGCCATTTTTGTATAAGGAGCATGTATATGAGTAACGTTCGCGTTTGTGTAGACGTTGTGGGTGGAGACGAGAAGCCGCAGGTTGTCCTCGACGGTATTGAGGCTGCCCTGGCAGCTGATCAGGATATTGAGGTCCTGGCTGCCGGTCCCGCCGAAATCGTCAATCCCTTTGCCGCCTCCCATGCGCGCGTCGAGGCCCTGGAGGCACCCGACGTTATCGCCA
Organism: uncultured Collinsella sp.; assembly: GCA_900556415.1. Taxonomy (GTDB): domain Bacteria; phylum Actinomycetota; class Coriobacteriia; order Coriobacteriales; family Coriobacteriaceae; genus Collinsella. The sequence goes on along the minus strand of USOU01000004.1, from coordinate 98,993 downwards.
TGGACGACGATCCCATTCGCGCCGTGATGACCAAGCGTAAGTCGTCGATTGTGCTTTCTTGCCGCGCCATTAAGAAGGGCAACGCGGACTCGTTCTTCTCCGCCGGCTCTACCGGCGCCATGACGGCTGCCGCTACCGCCTACGTCACGCCGTTTAGATATATGGCCGAGGGTAAGAAGCAGCCGGTGCGTCCGTGCCTGACCAATGCGCTGCCCAATCGTGCCGGCGGTCTGACGGTGCTGTGCGACATGGGTGCCAACCCCGATGTCGAGGTCGACGATATGGTGCGCTTTGCGCAGATGGGCAGCGCCTATGCACGTGTCGTCTTGGGCATTGAACATCCCCGCGTGGGCCTGCTCGCAAATGGCACCGAGGACGAGAAGGGTTCCAACTTTACCAAGGCCTGTTTCCCCGCTATGAAGGCCGCAGTTCCGGGCTTTGTGGGCAACTGCGAAGGTACCGACCTCACCTCGGGCAATTTCGATGTCGTTGTTGCCGACGGCATGTCGGGCAATATCGCTCTCAAAGCTACCGAGGGCGCTGCCAAGTTTTTGCTGCAGGAGCTCAAGGGCGCCTTTATGTCCTCACTCGGCACCAAAATCGCCGCGCTGCTCATCAAAAAGCAGATGCGCGAGATTAAGGCCAAGCTCTCTGGCGATGCCAAGGGCGGCGCCATCCTGCTGGGTCTGCGCGGTGTGGTCTTGATCGGCCACGGCGCCACATCGGTCGAGGCCGTCAAAAACGGCACGCTCGCCGCGGCTGAGGCCGTTCGTGCCGGACTGGTCGAGAACGTCGCCAACTCCATGGACGGCATCGTTTTATAACAGCGGCGTTATGCGCCTCGGGGCGTGCGTCGTGGGGTAGAATCAGAACCGTGTCTTGGTACCGCCCGGGCGGTACCATTCTTTTGGTATTCATGCACTATGAGAGGAAGCGCTATGGACCGCTCCGAAATCTTCGACAAGATCGCCGAGGTCACTGCTGACGTTCTGGGCGTCGATGTTGCCGAAATTAGCGAGGAGACCACCTTTGACGACCTCGATGCCAACTCACTCGAGCGCCTGCAGCTGGTTACGGCTATCGAGGATGAGTTCGATCTCGAGATCGATGATGAGACCCTGCTCTCGCTCAACTCTGTCGCCGACGCCGTCGACGCTATCGAAGCTGCCAAGGAGGCCTAAGTCTTGGCTTTATCCGAACGACTTACGCGCGCCCAGGAGATTCTGGGCCACGAGTTCAATGACAAGGTGCTGCTGCGCGCCGCCCTCACGCATCCTTCGGCTGTCGAAGGCCAGCCAGTCTCGGCAAGCTACGAGCGCCTGGAGTTTTTGGGCGATTCCATTTTGGGCGCCGTCGTCGCCCGTTCGCTCTTTGAGTCCTATCCCGAGTTTGACGAGGGCAAGCTCACCCGCTTGAAGGTGTCGCTCGTCTCGGGCGCCACGTTGTCGGAAGTGTCCCACGAGCTGGGTATCGACGACATCATCATCTTTGGTGCCTCCGAGACCGGAACGGGCGCACGCGGCCTGCATTCGGCGCTCGAGAACGTCTATGAGTCGCTCGTGGGCGCGCTATACCTGGATGCCGGCTGGGATGCCGCGGCGGAGTTCATTCACCGTACGCTTAAGCCGCACCTGGCTTCCGAGCGTGCCGAGTATCCTGCGAACCCCAAGTCGTTTTTGCAGGAGTGCGTGCAGGCCGACGGCCACGAGCCTCCCGCGTATAAGCTGGTCGGCTCCGAGGGCCCCGCGCATGCGCCCACCTTTACCGCTGTGGTGCTCATCGACGGTATTCGTCAAGGCCGCGGCACTGGCTCCTCCAAGAAGGAGGCCGAGGGAGCCGCTGCGCTCGAGGCGCTCGACCGCATGGGCTATACCACCAACGGCGTGATTCTCAACAAGAAGCCTGTTTAAGCGAGGAACCGTGTATCTCAAGTCCCTCACGCTCAAAGGGTTCAAGTCGTTTGCCGACCGCGCCCATATGACGTTTGAGCCGGGCCTGACCGTCATCGTCGGTCCCAACGGCTCGGGAAAATCGAACATCTCCGACTCCATCCTGTGGGTCCTGGGCGAGCAGAGCGCCAAGCAGCTGCGCGGCCAGGCCATGGAGGACGTCATCTTCTCGGGCTCGTCGGCGCGCAAGCCGGTGGGTGTGGCCGAGGTCACGCTGGTGCTCGATAATTCGGACCATATGCTGCCCGTCGACTTTGACGAAGTTGCCATCACCCGTCGCATGTATCGCTCGGGCGAGAGCGAGTACCTCATCAACTCGAGTCCGTGCCGCCTGATGGACATTCAGGACATCCTGCACGATTCGGGCCTGGGCAAGGATACGCATTCCATCATCAGCCAGGGCAAGCTCGACGCCATTTTGCAGAGCCGCCCCGAGGAGCGCCGCGCCCTCATCGAGGAAGCCGCCGGTATCTCCAAGCACAAGCGCCGCAAGGAGCGTGCGCTTAAAAAGATCAAGTCGATGGATGAGCACCTGACCCGTGCCCGCGACATCAATAAGGAAATCGCCCGTCAGCTGCGCCCGCTGGAGCGTCAGGTCGATCGCGCGCGCAAGTACAAGGAGCTGTCCTCGCGCGCAAACGAGCTTACGCAGATGCTGGCCGTCGACGAGCTGCGTTCTCTGCAGTCGCAGTGGAACGACCTGGAGAGCCGCTCCAAGGAGGGTGCGGCCGAGCTTGAGCTTGCACAGTACCGTCTGGGCGAGAAAGAACGCGAGCTCGAGAAGCTTCAGGTCATGCTCGAGGAAAAGGGCCTGTTTGTGGGCGACCTGGGCGAGCAGCGCCGCCATATGCAAGATGTGGTCGGCCGCATTAACTCCGATATGCGCCTGCTCGAGGAAAAGGGCCACAACATGGTATCGCGCCTGTCCGACATGCGCGGGCAGATCTCGGGTTCTGAACATCAGCGCCGTCGCGTGGTCGAGGAGCTTGAGGACGCGCGCGCCCAGCTCGAGGAAGTGACCGGTGCGCATATGCAGGCCCAGGAGGACGTTGACGCCGCCGGACCTGCCGCCGCTGCGCTCCACGAGCGTCGCGTGGCACTCGACAATCAGATTTCGCAGTTCACACGCGAGCAGCGCGATGTGCAGCGTGTGGCCGATAACGCCGCGCTCGAGCTCGCCAAGGTGAAGGACTCGCTGAGCAACGCCGAGGTCGAGGACAACATGTACGCCTCGCGTCTGGAGCAGATTGACGAGCAGCTCGAGGAGGTCACGGCCTCGCTCGAGAGCCGTCGCGGGCGCGCTGAGGAGCTTGACGGCGCACTTGATCAGTCCCGCCAGGCTCAGGTCGACGCGCGTGAGGCCACCGAGGTCGCCCGTGCGGCCCTCAAGGACCTGCGTGCCCGCGAGAGCGAGGCGCGCAACAAGCTGTCCGAGGTGCGCTCGGAGCTTGCCAGCCAAAAGAAACTCGATGCCCGCATGGCCGACAGCTCGCCGTTGGTGAGCCGTCTGGTCGGGGCATTGGGCGATGACGTAACGGGTCGCCTGGGCGATGTGCTCGAGGCCCCTCGTGAGCTTGAGGGCCTGGTCGAGCAGCTGCTTGCCGGCGACATCGATGCCCTGTTGTTTGATGACGCAGACGCGCTCGAGCGCGCCGGGCGTGCCGCCCTGGACCAGAAGAAGGCCTCGGGCGAGGCGCTGCTGGTGGCGCGTGGCGTGAGCGGCGGTGCTGCTGCCAAGGGCGCTGCCGGCTCTCGTCTGGTCGATCGTCTGTCTGTGCGCGCTGGTTATGGTCCGATTGTCGAGGTGCTGCTCGGCGGCTATTACGTGGTCGATGACTTGGCTGCTGCGCTGGCTGCGCCTGTCGTTGACGGTGTGACCTATGTGACCCCGGATGGCGCCCGCGTGTGCTGTGGCGGCCTGGTGCGCGTGGGGCTCGATGCCGGCGAGGCTTCGGGTGCCTTGGAGCGCAAGCGCCGCATCCGTGAGCTCGAGGGCCTGGAGCCCGATCTGGCTGCCATCTTTGAGCATGCTTCGGACCAAGTCATTGAGGCCAACGCCGCCGTCGAGGAGGCCCGTGCCGCCGAGGGCGATGCCGCCGGCGAGATTGCCCGCCTTGAGGGCGAGCGTCGCTCGCTGCTGTCCGAGATCGGCCGCCTTGAGCAAAGCGCCAACAACGCCGAGGTCGAGCGCGTTCGCATTTCCAAGCGCCGTGAGCAGGCCGCTGAGGCCGTTCGTGCCGCTCGTCCACGCGTGGATGAACTTACTCGCTCGCGTGACGAGGCCCGTGCGCAGGCGAGTGACCTAGGTCTCCAGATTGCCGAGGCCAACGACGAGCTCGACCGTGTGCGTCGTGACGATTCCGAGGCCGCCGGCAAGCTCGCCGATGCCAAGGTGCGTCTGGCCCAGACGAGTGAGCGCCTGCGTTCGCTGAAGGGCCGCGTTCCCGATCTGGAGCATCGTCTGGAAGGTATCGACCGCCGTATCCGCGGAACGCGCCAGGCTTCGCGCTCGCTTGAGCTGCTGCGACTGCGCGTCGATCCCATGCACGAGCGCTACTCGGCCCTGCTGGAGCGCGCCTCGGACTGGGCCGCGCGCCTTCGTGACCAGGCTTCGCTCGAGGAGGCAGACTCCGCCTCGCTCAAGAAGACCATCGAGGACGCCAAGGCCGAAGTCGCTCGCGCCAAAGATAAGGTTGATACCGCCACCGCGACGCAAAACGAGTTCAAGGTCGCACGCGGCAAGCTCGAGGTGCAGGTGGAGGCAGCCATCAAGGCCATCACCGCCGATGGCACCACGGTACTCGAGGAAGCGCTCATGCTTCCCGCGCCCACCGACCGTGACGCTGCCGAGCGTGAGCTCAACCAGCTCGTTCGCCAAATCAACAACCTGGGCCCTGTGAACCAGGTTGCCATGGAAGAGTACGAGCAGCTCAAGCGCCGCGCCGATTACATCGAGGAGCAGCTGGCCGATCTGGAGAGCGCGCGCAAGGCGCTCACCAAGATCACCGTGGCTATCGACCGTAAGATGCGCAAGGCGTTCCTGGTAACCTTCGAGAAGGTCGATGCGAACTTCCGCGAGATCTTCGCCATGCTCTTCCCGGGAGGCCAGGCTCATCTGGAGATGACTGACCCCGAGCATCCGGCTGATACGGGCATCGAGGTCGTGGCGCAGCCGCGCGGCAAGCGTATCACCAAGATGATGCTCATGTCGGGTGGTGAGAAGAGCCTGACGGCGCTCGCCCTGCTCTTTGCCGTGTACCGCACGCGTACGGTGCCGTTCTATGTGCTGGACGAGGTCGAGGCGGCGCTCGACGACGCCAACTTGTCCAAGCTCATCGGTGCCCTTGATGTATTGCGTTCCGATACGCAGCTCTTGGTCATTTCGCATCAGCGCCGTACTATGGAGGATGCTGACGTTCTCTACGGCGTCTCGATGCAAGCTGACGGCGTCAGTCGCGTCGTCTCGCAAAAACTCGATCGCGAAACCGGAAAGGTCGTGAATGCATAATGGGATTCTTTGACGCTCTCTCGCGCGGACTCGAGCGCAGCCGCGAGGCCCTCAACGAGGTCTTCTACTTTGGCGGCGAGGTTGACGAAGATTTTTGGGAGGACCTTGAGGACACGCTCGTCATGGGTGACATGGGTGCTGAGGTCGCCATCAAGGTCTCCGATGACCTGCGCGATGCCGCGGCCAAGAAGAACCTCAAGACCGCCCCGCAACTCCGTCGCGCCCTAGCCGAGCAGCTTGAGCAGCACTTTGTGCCCATCGAGCGCGATCCGTTCTCCGATACGCCGAGCTGCGTGCTGTTTGTGGGCATCAACGGTGCCGGCAAGACCACGACGGTCGGCAAGATCGCGAGCGCCATGGCCGCCCGCGGCAAGAACGTCGTGATCGGTTCGGCCGATACCTTCCGCGCCGCTGCCATTGAGCAGCTCGATGTGTGGGGCCAGCGCGCCGGCGTGCCCGTCATCAAGCGCGACCGCGGCTCCGACCCGGCAAGTGTTTGCTACGACGTGCTCGACGAGGCCGACAAGCGCGGCAGCGATTTGGTGCTTATCGACACCGCCGGTCGTCTACACACGAGCCCCGAGCTCATGCGCGAGCTTGCCAAGGTGGTTAACGTGACGCGTAAGCGCGCCGCCAATATGGCCGCCGGCCCCATGCCCGTCTCAGTCGTGCTCGTGATCGATGCCGCCACCGGCCAAAACGGCCTGAACCAGGCGCTCGAGTTTAACGAGGCTCTGGGCCTGGACGGTATTATCATGACGAAGCTCGACGGCACGGCAAAAGGCGGTATCGCCATGGCCGTGGCCGAGAAGCTTAAGCTTCCCATCCTGCGCATCGGCGTGGGCGAGCAGGTCGATGACCTGCAGGAGTTTAATGCCAAAGATTTCTGCCGCGCCCTGGTGGGCGAGTCCAACTAAGGAGTGACTAGTGTTTGATTCTCTGAGCGATCGCCTCAACGACACATTTGACCGTCTGCGCGGCAAGGGTAAGCTGACCGAGGCAGATATCACCTCGGCCATGCGCGACATCCGTATGGCGCTGCTCGAGGCCGACGTTAACTTCAAGGTCGTTAAGGAGTTTGTCGCCAAGACCAAGGAACGCTGCATGACCGCCGAGGTCATGGAGTCGCTGTCGCCGGCGCAAAACGTCGTCAAGATCGTGCTCGACGAGCTCACCGAGATGCTCGGTTCTACCGAGAGCAAGCTCGTCTTTAGTAACCGCATTCCCAACGTCATCATGCTCGTGGGCCTGCAGGGCTCCGGTAAGACCACGGCAGCCGTAAAGCTGGCCTACCTGCTCAAGAAGCAGGGCCGATCGCCGCTGCTCGCCGCGTGCGACGTCTACCGCCCCGCCGCTGCCGACCAGCTGGCCACGCTCGGTGGAGAGATCGGCGTGCCGGTCTTCCGCGGTGACGGCGCGCACCCGGTCGACATCGCCAAGGGCGCCATCCAGGAGGCCGTCGACCACCTGCGCGACGTGGTCATCGTCGATACCGCCGGTCGCCTGCAGATCGACGAGCAGATGATGCAGGAGGCCGTGGACATCAAGAAGGCCGTCAAGCCCGATCAGGTGCTGATGGTCGTCGATGCAATGACCGGCCAGGATATCGTCAACGTCGTCTCGACGTTTGCCGAGCGCACCGACTTTGACGGCGTGATCATCTCCAAGCTTGACGGCGACGCCCGTGGCGGCGGCGCGCTTTCGGTGCGCCAGGTGACCGGCAAGCCCATCAAGTTCGTGAGCATGGGCGAGAAGCCCGATTCGCTGGAGCCGTTTTACCCGGACCGCATGGCCAAGCGCATCTTGGGCATGGGCGATGTCGTCGGCATCATTGAGAAGGCCCAGGAGGCGGCTGACGCTAAGCAGCTCGAGGCTGCCGAGCGCATGCTGCGCGAGGGCTTTACCATGAACGACATGCTCGAGCAGATGAAGGCTGTCAAGAAGATGGGTGGCATGAAGGGCATCCTGGGCATGCTCCCCGGCGGCCAGCGTGCGCTCAACCAGATGGGCGGTAACCTGGACGAGGGCATCTTCGACAAGAACGAGGCCATCATCATGTCGATGACCAAGGAGGAGCGCCTGCGTCCTTCCATCATCAACGGCCAGCGTCGCGCCCGTATCGCCAAGGGCGCCGGCGTGACCCCCACCGAGGTCAACAGCCTTATGAAGCAGTGGGGCGAGATGAATAAGATGATGGGCCGCATGCGCACGATGGCCAATCAGGCGCAGGCCGGCGGCAAGAAGGGCAAAAAGGGCAAGAAGGGCAAAAAGATGCGCATGCCCAATATTCCCGGCCTAGATGCCATGGGTCTGGGCGGTATGGGTGGCCTGGGAACGGGCGGCCCCAAGTCCGATATGGACCTGCTGCGTCAAATGGAAGCGCAGATGCGCAATAAGAAGTAACGACTGGTTGAGTCGTGTATGACGAAGGCCGCCTGGATGGTGCTCCAGGCGGCCTTCGCCGTTCGTTCATGAGTTGTTGCACGTGTGGAAGTTTGCTGGCGCTAGGGCATTTGACGTTAGTGGCAGCCGCAGCCCTCGCGTCCATCATGGTCGTGATGGCCGTGGCAGCCGCAGGACTCGCCGTGGTCATGGGCGTGCTCGTGGTTGTGTCCGTGGCAGTCGCAGGTGGCTTCGCCGGTCTGCGCGAGCGTGCCGGCAATGAGGGCCTCGACGCAGGCGTCGCAGTTGCCCTGGGCACCTGCATAGACCGTGATACCGGCCTGGGCGAGTGCATTGATAGCTCCGCCTCCGATGCCGCCGCAGATGAGCGTGTCAACGCCACCGTTGGCGAGCAGGCCCGCCAAGGCGCCGTGGCCGGTGCCACCGGTGCCTACGACCTGCTCGTTGAGTACCTTGCCATCCTGGATGTCATAGATCTTGAACTGCTCGCTGCGGCCAAAGTGCATAAAAATGTTGCCGTTGTCGTACGTCGTTGCCACCCTCATGGCGTCGACCTCCTTTGCTGGCCATGCGGCCGTTGTCGTGGTGATGGGGGAGTACGCGATGTTGCCGCCTTCGATGACGATCGCCCGTCCATTGACCAGCGCGTTTGCCACCTTGCGATGCGCGCGGCTGCAGATTGCCGCCACTGTGGCGCGGGCAATGCCCATGCGCTGGGCGACTTCCTCCTGATTGAGGCCTTCCAGGTCGCAAAGGCGCAGGACCTCGAGTTCGTCGACCGTCATCTCGATGGCATCGCCGCTCGCCAGGCCATCGGGGGTAAAACCGCGATATTCGGGGATGATCCCGACGCGGCGCAATTTTTCGCGTCTTCCTGCCATACGTTCTCCTTATCTGACATATGTCAACAATAGAATAGCGAACGCACGGATTTGCGCAAGGAATTTCTGGCATATGTCAGAAAATGAGGGCTTATGTTTGGGCTGTGGGGCCGCGTGCGCCTGGGCTACAATGAATCTCGCTTATAGGCGACTGACAGGAGGGTCAATGAGCAAGGCTGATCAACAGTTTGTAACCATGTGTCGCGATATCTTGGACCATGGCACCACCACCGAGGGCCAAAAGGTCCGCCCGGTGTGGGAGGACGGCACCCCTGCCTATACCATTAAAAACTTTGGCGTTACGGCACGCTACGACTTGCGTGAGGAGTTCCCCGCGCTCACCCTGCGTCGTACGGCCCTCAAATCTGCTATGGACGAGATCCTGTGGATCTATCAGAAGAAGTCCAATAACGTGCATGACCTTAACAGCCATATTTGGGATGAGTGGGCTGACGAGACCGGCTCCATCGGCAAGGCCTACGGGTATCAGATTGGGCAGAAGAGCCATTATGCCGAGGGCGACTTTGACCAGATGGACCGCGTGCTGTACGACCTTAAGCACACGCCGTACAGCCGCCGCATTATGACGAACACCTATGTGTTTAGCGACCTGTCCGAGATGCACCTGTATCCGTGCGCCTACAGCGTGACGTATAACGTGACGCAGCGCCCTCAGGATGACAAACCGACGCTCAACATGATTCTCAATCAGCGCAGCCAGGACATTTTGGCCGCGAACAACTGGAACGTGTGCCAGTATGCCATTTTGCTGATGATGGTCGCGCAGTCCGTCGATATGATTCCCGGCGAGCTGCTGCACGTGATCGCCGACGCCCATATCTACGACCGTCATGTCGATATCGTCCGCGAGCTTATCGAGCGTCCGCAGTTTGCGGCTCCCAAGGTAACGCTTAACCCCGATGTGCATGATTTCTACGCGTTTACGACCGATGACCTGATCGTTGAGGGCTATGAGCACGGTCCGCAGGTTAAGAATATCCCCATTGCGGTGTAGGTGACGCGCATGACGTGTAAGCTTTCTGCTATTGTCGCCGTGTGCGATGACTGGGGTATTGGTTGCGAGGGCGACATGGTCGTCTCCAATCGCGCCGATATGCGCCATTTTGTGGCGTGTACCAAGGGGTGTCCGGTCATTATGGGGCGCAAGACGCTGCTGAGTTTTCCCGGCGGACGTCCGCTCAAGAACCGTCGCAATATCGTGCTCACGCGCGATGAGGACTTTGCACCCGAGGGCGTTGACGTGGTGCATAGCGTTGACGAAGCGCTCGCCGCGGTTGCCGATGAGTCTGTTGCCTGGGTGATCGGCGGCGGCGAGGTGTATCGGCAGTTTTTGCCGTATTGCGCCGAGGCCGAGGTCACGCACAACCATTGCACCCATGCCGTGGACACGTACTTTCCCGACTTGGACGCCGATCCCGCGTGGGAGATTGCGCGGCGTGGCGGTGTTGCCACGATTGCCTTGGGCGAGGGCGACGAGGGCGTCGATTATGAGTTCGTGACGTATCGTCGCGTTGAGGCGTAAATCGTCTGGCGTGCACGGTATCATCGGGTTGATTGAATGCATGGGGCGGCGCTTAGCGTCGCCTCGTTTGGTATAGATGTGCTGTACAGAAGGGTGCGGGCTGGCTGCTATGACTGATGCCGTTGAGGTTCTGCGAATCGATTCGCTCGAGGACGAGCGGCTCGATGCCTACGTGCGACTGACCGAGCGCGAGCTGCGCTGCGTGCTGGAGCCGCAAAAGGGCATCTTTATCGCCGAGAGCGCCAAGGTTATCGAGCGCGCGGTGCGTGCCGGATACCAGCCGGTGAGCTTTCTTTTGGGCGAACGCTGGCTCGACCAGATGATGCCGCTGTTTGAGCGTCTGGTCGTGCGCGAAGGCGCGGGTCCGGTTCCTGTGTTTGTGGCCTCCATGGAGCTCATGGAGCAGTTGACGGGCTTTAACGTGACGCGCGGCGCGCTGGCGGCGTTCCGTCGCCCGCGACAGATTCCGGTTGATGAGTTCTTGGGCGGCGTCGTCGAGGCGGCGGGGGAGCGCCCGGTGCGCGTATGCGTGCTCGAGGGTATTGTCGACCACACGAACGTGGGCGCGATTTTCCGCTCGGCCGCCGCGCTCAATGTCGACGGCATTTTGGTGAGCCCCACGTGTTGCGATCCGCTGTATCGTCGCTCGGCTCGTGTGAGCATGGGCACCGTGTTTCAGGTGCCGTGGACGCGTATTGGCAGTGAGGCGCGCGTGTGGCCGCATGACGGGTTGGCGTCGCTGCATCATGCCGGTTTTTCGTGCGCTGCGATGGCGCTGACGGATGATTCGGTGTCGCTGGACGATCCCGTGTTGCAGGAGATAGACCGTCTGGCGATCTTTATGGGTACCGAGGGTGCCGGCTTGGGCGCCAGGACCATTGCCGGTTGCGACCGAGCCGTGCGCATTCCGATGGCGCACGGGGTCGATTCACTCAACGTTGCCGCGGCGAGTGCCGTCGCTTTTTGGCAGCTGTGCCCGCACGTGAGCAATGAGTATCACTACCAGCCGGGTTTGTATCACTAGGCAGATAGTTCGCACCGGGCTCTGATTCGGGGTGTTTCGGTCGACGCCGGTCGGTGCTAAGCTGGTATTGGCTTTGGTCTTAAATTGCCGTTTTGTTGTTTAACATACGTTGGCGGGGGAGGGCGTGTGGCTAAGAAATCTACGGCTATCGATGTAACGCAGGGTGTCATTTGGCAACAGCTGCTGTCGCTGTGCGTCCCCATCTTCTTTAGTTCGTTTTTTCAACAGGCTTACACGCTTATCGGTACGTATATCGTCGGCCAGTTTGGCGGCAAGCTCGCGCTGGGTGGCATTCAAGCCACGATGGTGCTCACCGAGCTCTGCATTGGCTTTTGCGTTGGCGTCGGCGCCGGCTGCGCGGTCATTACCGGTCAGTATTTTGGCCAGCACGATGATGAACGACTCAGTCGTTCGGTCCACACGGCCATGACGCTCGCGCTGGTGGGCGGTATCGTCTTCTCCATTCTCGGCGTAGTGTTCGTTGAGCCCATGCTCGTTTTGATGAATACGCCGCATGAGCTTCTTGCCGAGGGCGTTGCCTATGCTCGTTGCTACTTTGCCGCCATGGTTGCGGCGCTGCTGCTCAATATGGGCACCGCGCTGCTGCGTGCCGTGGGCGATACGCGCGGACCTGCCGTGATCATTGCCTCCGGCTGCCTCGTTAACGTGGTACTGGATATCATTTTTGTTGCCGTGCTGCATATGGAGGCTTTGGGCTGCGGTATCGCGGTGGCGCTGACCATTTGCTCCAACGCCACGATGATCGTGATGCGTATGATGCACGCACCGGGTGCGTGGCGGCTTTCGCTGTCCAAGCTCGGTATTGATCCTGGCATTTGTAAGAGCATGATCTCGTGCGGCCTGCCGCTTGGCTTTCAGTCTGCTGCGTATTCGATTTCCAACGTTTTGATTCAGGTGTCGGTCAACTCGTTTGGTGCCGATGTCACCACGGCGTGGGGTCTTTCGGGTCGCCTGGATGGCATTGTCTGGATGGTCACCGAGGCGCTTGGCGTGTCGATCACCACGTTCTCGGCGCAGAACTTTGGCGCGCGCAACTACGAGCGCATGCGCAAGGGCTACCATACGTCGCTCGTGCTGTCGTTTATGCTCATTGGTGGCCTGTCTGCCATGCTGCTGGTGTTCTCGGGTCCGTTGTCGCGTCTGTTTGTCGACGATGCTTCGATATCGTCGTACACCACGACGATTCTTCATTTCATCGCGCCGTTCTACGCGATCTTCTCGATTATCGAAAACGCGTCGGGCTCCATTCGCGGTGCCGGTGTGAGCTTGCAGCCCATGTTGCTCACGATTTTTGGCACCGTCGTGCTCAGGGTGATCTGGGTGTTTGCGATTATGCCGTTCGATCCGTCGCTTGAGCACCTGCTGCTGGTTTACCCCGTCACCTGGCTCATCACGGCCACGATGTTCACCATCTACCACCACAGCGGCAACTGGCTAGGCCGCGCCATCGCCTAGCCATTGGGGACGCAGGAAAACGGATCATTGGCCCTGCGATAAGGCGAAATGATTTGTTTTCCTCCGTCACTTTCGGGTCATTTAGTATTCGATGCCTTGGCGGGCTAGGAGGCCTTCGTCGAAGTAGTGTTTGATGGGGCGCATTTCGGTGACCAGGTCGGCGAGGTCCGCGAGGGGCAGCAGCCCGCGTCCGGTGAGCACGAGCTCTGTGGTGGCGGGCTTCAGCGCAATCAGCCCCTCCACATCCTCGCGCGTCACAAAACCTCGCCGCATAGCCTCGCCGAGTTCGTCCAAAATCAGAACGTCGACCTGTGATATCTGCTCGCGTGCGAGCTCCATGATCTGTGCGGCGCAAGCCTCGGGCGTGTCGCGATCGGCCTGCACAATACGCAGCCCCAGGCGCGGCGCGGCATCATGCTCGGCGCAGTGCAGTTTCTTGGCAAACTGCAGCATAAGCACGTCGAGTCCATAGCCCGTCGCGCGCAAGGCGAGCCCCAACGCAGCCGTCGTCTTGCCCTTGCCGTCGCCTGTATAGATTTGAACCTTGCCGACTTCCAGTGATGCCATCTCTGTCCTTTCGTGCCCGGCATCGGTTTATCGCCGTCCGGGTTGGGTATTCTAGATAGCATTATCAACCCCAGTAGATGGAGTTCAAGCAGATGGAGATGGATGACAACAAACGTAGACGGAATATGATCCTCTACGTGCTCATCGCCTTCGTCGTCTACCTCGTGCTCTCGACCGTTCTGTTCCCCAACATCGGTCACACGCAGCAGATTACGAAGACCGATTATTCGACGTTTGTCAAAGCGCTCGATAAGAAGAGCGTCGACAAGGTCGAGTACAACACGGACGATTACACGATTTATTACACCAAGAAGGGTGAGGACGAGAACATCGCCTACAAGACGACCGGTGTGCCGAATGATGCGGGTTTTACCGATCGCGTGCTTGAATCTGGCGCCTCGCTTGAGTCGGTCGTTCCCGATAAGAATTCGGGTCTGATGACCTACTACCTGCTCACGTTCATTCTTCCCATGGCGATTTTCTTCCTTATCGGCTGGTGGCTCAATCGCCGCATGAAGAAGGCCATGGGCGATGACGGCCCGTCGATGAACTTTGGTGGCGGCGGTTTTGGCGGCGGCGGACTGGGCAAGTCCGGTGCTCGCGTGATCGCTTCCAAGGATGTGGGCGTGACCTTTAAGGACGTCGCTGGCCAGGAAGAGGCCAAGGAGTCTCTCAAAGAGGTCGTCGACTTTCTGGAGAAGCCGCAACGCTACGAGGAAATCGGCGCCAAGCTGCCGCGCGGTGCTCTTCTTGTTGGCCCTCCGGGTACCGGTAAGACCCTGCTTGCCAAAGCTGTTGCCGGCGAGGCGGGCGTGCCGTTCTTTAGCATTTCGGGCTCTGAGTTTGTCGAGATGTTCGTCGGCCGTGGCGCCGCTAAGGTTCGCGACCTGTTTAAGCAGGCCAAGGAAAAGGCCCCGTGTATCGTATTTATCGACGAGATCGATACGATCGGTAAGAAGCGTGACGGCGGCGGCTTTAGCGGCAACGACGAGCGCGAGCAGACGCTCAACCAGCTGCTGACCGAGATGGACGGCTTCGATAACCACAAGGGTATCGTCGTCCTCGCTGCCACCAACCGTCCCGACAGCCTCGATCCCGCTCTGCTGCGCCCCGGTCGTTTTGATCGCCGCATCCCCGTTGAGCTGCCCGACCTGACCGGCCGCAAGAACATCCTTGAGCTGCATGCCAAGAGCGTGAAGACGCAGCCGCCGATCGACCTGACTGCGATTGCCCGCGCCACGCCCGGTGCCTCGGGTGCCGACTTGGCAAACATCATCAACGAGGGTGCCCTGCGCGCCGTCCGCGAGGGTCGCAAACGCGCCACCCAGGATGATTTTGAGGAGTCGGTGGAGGTTGTCATCGCCGGCCAGCAGCGCAAGTCGACGGTGCTGTCCGATCACGAGAAGCAGGTTGTGTCCTACCACGAGATCGGCCATGCCATCGTTGCCGCCCGTCAGAAGGGGTCCGCGCCGGTCACCAAGATCACCATCGTGCCGCGCACGAGTGGCGCTCTGGGCTACACCATGCAGGTCGAGGAGGACGAGCGCTTCCTGACTACGCGCCAGGAGGTGCTGGACAAGCTCGCTGTCTACTGCGGCGGTCGCGCTGCCGAGGAGCTCATCTTTGGTGAGATGACGACCGGCGCCGCCAACGATATCGAGCAGGCCACCAAGCTCGCCCGTAACATGGTGACGCGCTTTGGTATGTCCGATGAGTTTGGCATGATGGCACTTGGTACTGTCCAGAATGCGTACCTCAACCAGGACACGTCGCTCACCTGCGCCCCCGGCACGGCCGAGCGCGTGGACGCGATTGTCGCCAAGCTGATCGAGGACGCGCATGATCGCGCTCTGCAGATCCTGAAGGAGAACAAGTTTAAGCTCCACGAGCTGGCTCGTTATCTGTACAAGAAGGAGACGATCACGGGCGAGGAGTTTATGAACCTCCTCACGCGCGAGAATCCGCTGATGCCCAAGCAGCAGTAACGTTGCGTTTGGGACAGTAAATATCGACGCCCCATTTGAGTGCAAGTCTCAAATGGGGCGTTTTTGCTAAGGAGGGATGTATATGAAGATTGTGGTGAGCGCCTGTTTAATGGGCGAGAGCTGCAAGTATAACGGGCTCGACAATTACCATCGCGAGCTGGTTGAGGCTTGCGAGCTTACGGGGACCGAGGTCCTCTTGGTGTGCCCCGAGGTTTTTGGCGGCTTGCCCACACCGCGCGATCCCTCCGAGATCGTGGACGGCGAGGTCCGTTCCTGTGAGGGCTTGTCGGTCGATCGTGAGTTTCGCCTGGGTGCCCAACGAGCACTCGACATGTGCGAGCAGGCGGGCGGGCCGGAAGAGATCGCCGCGTGCATCTTACAGGACCGTAGTCCCTCGTGCGGCGCGGGTCGCATCTACGACGGAACATTCAGCGGCATCCTCACGGCGGGCAACGGCGTCTTCGTTGATCTACTGCTCCGCCACGGTTATCGCGTGATTCCGGCTAGTGAGTTCGACCCCAGCATGCTGGAGCAATAAAAAACCACCACAAGGGTGCTGTCCCCTTGTGGTGGTTTTGAGCTAGGCCTAGAGGGTGTGTCCGTAGGCGTCGGCGGCCTTGATGGCGGCGGCGAATTTCTCGTCGGTGAAGGGCTCGGGGTTACCCTGCTTCCACTCGTTGGTGGCGTGCGCGTACTCGCACAGGGCAGGGATATCGGCCTCAGAAAGCCCGACCTGCTCAAGCGTCACGGGCAGCCCCATCTGCTTGTTAAAGGCAGCATAGCGCTCAAGGTTCTCGGTGTCCCCCGTGTAGGCAAACAGCACCAGCACGCCCAGACTCACGACCTCGCCGTGCAGGTAGGTGCCCTCACGCGGAATGCTGCAGGTGGCGTTGTAGAACGCGTGCGCCACGCTCGAGTTGTAGTAGTAATCGTTCTGGTTGGTCAGGTTGGACACGTAGCCCGTGTTGACCACGATGTCGAGCGCGATCTGCTTGACGGCCTCGCTCGACAGGTTCTGGCGCACGTCCTCAAGACCCTGGACGCCATAGGTAAACAGTGGCTCGGAACAGGTGTGGGCGAGCGCCAGGCCAAGACCGGCGGTGTGCTCCAGGTTGCCGGCGCTCGTGGCGTACTCGACCTCGGGCTGCTTGGACAGGGCGTCGCCCACGCCGGCCCAGAAGTACTCCGCCGGAGCCTCGGCGATGATCTTGGGATTGATGAAGATGTGCGCCGGTCGGTTGGGGTACGAATAGCCCTCGAGCGATCCATCGTCGTTGTAGACGACGGCAATGGCGGTCGCGGCGGAACAGTTAGAGCAAATCGTCGGCACGGTAAAGACGATCTTCTTGAGCTCGATGGCCGCCGTCTTGACGGTGTCGAGTGCCTTGCCGCCGCCACAGGCGATAAGCACGTCTGCCTGCTGGCAAGCGGGGGAGTTCACGACCTTGGCGATATTGGCGCGTGTGCTGTTGGTGCCGTAGACGCGCGTCTCAAGAACCTCGACATCGGTGCCTTCAAGTGCCGCCTCGATGCCCGGCAGCGCTGCAGCCAGTGCTCGCTTGCCACCGATGATCGCGACCTTGGTCGCTCCGTATTCGGCCAGCGCTCCGGGCAGCTCATCAAAGCAGTCCTCGCCGACGGTATAATCACTCATTCCAATTGTGCGCATAGCAGCCTTCTTTCGTTAGTTAAAGTGCTTTCAGGTATTTTGCTCCCAGTGAAGGCCTGTAATAGCGAGAAATTTCTTACGTATGAAACCAGTGTTGAGGGTTTTTCGCCGGCGCGGAACGTGCTAGCATACTCCGCATAAGCGTTGATGGGGACGAGTAGTCGGCCGTCCGCATGCTACAGAGAGCGGGGAGCGCTGAGAGCCCGTGCATGCGACCGATGAAAATCACCCCGGAGCTGCGGTCCCAACGGACGCGCCATACTGGCACGTCTTAGTAGACATCGCCGAGATGGTCGTCGATACAGGCCAGCCGAGTAACGGATGCGAGCGCGCGATTACGCGGGCGAGGGCATCTAAGCTGGGTGGTTAAGCGAAGAGCTTTTGCGGGCGTACAGCCCGTTTGTGGCGCTTCGTCCCAGCTTGTAGGGACGGGCGCTTTTTTGGTGCCCAACGGGCGTGCGCGCCCACGACATGAAAGGGGTACCGTGGCAAACGAGTACAAGCAGACGATGAATCTGCCCAAGACCGGTTTTCCCATGCGTGCCGGTCTTTCCAAGTCCGAGCCCAAGCGACTCAAGGACTGGCAGGACAACAAGGTCTACGAGCAGGTTCTGAAGAAGAACGAGGGTCATAAGAAGTTCGTGCTGCACGACGGCCCTCCGTACGCCAACGGTCCGATCCACATCGGCCACGCCATGAACAAGATCTCCAAGGACATGATCAACCGTTACTGGATGATGCAGGGCTATGAGGTTCCCTATGTCCCCGGTTGGGACTGCCATGGCCAGCCGATCGAGCATAAGGTCGAGGAGAAGCTCGGCACCGAGAAGTTCAACCAGACCTCTACGGCCAAGATCCGTGAGCTCTGCAACAAGTTCGCTGTCGAGAACATCGAGCTCCAGAAGGCCGGTTTCCGCCGCCTGGGCGTGCTCGGCGACTGGGACAACCCCTACCTGACGCTCTATCACCAGCACGACGCCGCCGACATCGAGGTCTTCAAGGCCATGTTCGATAAGGGCATGATCTATCGCGGTCACAAGCCGGTTCACTGGTGCAAGCACTGCCACACCGCGCTGGCCGAGGCCGAGATCGAGTACTCCGATGAGACGAGCCCGTCCATCTTCGTGCGCTTTGAAATGACCTCCAAGCCCGCCGGCCTCGAGAACTTCGACGGCCCGGTCGACTTTATCATCTGGACGACCACCCCGTGGACCATCCCCTCCGACCAGGCAGTTTCCCTCAAGCCCGGCGCCGCTTACGTCGCTGTTGAGCATGACGGCCGTGCCGAGGTCATGCTCGAGGACCTGGCTCCCAAGTGCTGCGAGGAGTTTGGCTGGGAGTACACCCCGGTCATGGTCGACGGCAAGCCCTACGTGGTTCCCGCCGAGACCTTCCACCACATCCACTACAAGCAGCCGATCTTCGACGGTGTCGAGGGCGTGGCGCTGCTGGCCGATTACGTCGGTGTCGAAGACGGTACCGGTATCGTCCACAACTCGCCCGGCCACGGCGTCGACGACTACTTTGCCTGCCTCAAGGAGGGCATCACCGACATCTGCATGCCGGTCGATGACGACGGCAAGTTCTACACCGGCGAGGAGTTTGGTACCGGCGGCCCCTTCAGCGGCATGGATACCGACGAGGCCAACCCGCACATCATCGAGTTCCTGCGCGAGCGCGGCACCCTGGTCCTCGAGAAGAAGATCACGCACAGCTATCCGCACTGCTGGCGCTGCAAGCACCCGGTGCTCTTCCGTGCTACCGACCAGTGGTTCGTCTCGATGGACAAGACGGGTCTGCGTGAGCAGGCTGGCAAGGAGGTCCGCGAGAACGTCAAGTGGTATCCGGCCCATGCCGCCAACCGCATTGGTGCCATGGTCGAGCAGCGTCCCGACTGGTGCATCAGCCGCCAGCGCAACTGGGGCGTGCCGATCCCCAGCTACACGTGCGCCGACTGCGGCGAGAAGGTCATGAACGACGCCACGCTCGACGCCGTCATCAAGCTCTTCCACGAGAAGGGCTCCGACGCCTGGTTCACCGACGCTCCCGAGAGCTACCTGGGCGAGGCCTGCGTCTGCCCCAAGTGCGGCGGCCATCACCTCAAGGCCGATAAGGACATCCTCGACGTGTGGTGGGACTCCGGCGTGTCCTGGAAGGCCGTCTGCGAGTATCGCCCCGAGCTTGAGTACCCGGCGGACGTGTACCTCGAGGGCTCCGACCAGCATCGCGGTTGGTTCCAGAGCTCGCTGCTCACCTCGGTGGGCGCCAACGGCCATGCTCCCTACAAGGCGGTCGTCTCGCAGGGCTTCACGCTTGACGGCCAGGGCCGCAAGATGTCCAAGTCGCTCGGCAACGTCATCGACCCCAATAAGGTCTGCGACGAGATGGGCGCCGACATCATCCGCCTGTGGGTTGCCTCCGTCGACACCAGCTCCGACGTTTCCATCGACCACGAGATTCTCGCTCGTACGTCCGATGCCTACCGCCGTTTCCGCAACACACTGCGCTTCCTGCTCTCCGAGCTCGAGGGCCAGTTTGAGCCCGAGACTGACGGCGTCGCCTTTGTCGACCTGCTGCCGCTCGACAAGCTCATGGTTGCCCGCCTGACCCAGGTCCAGGCCGAGGTCGACGACGCCTATGCTAGCTACGAGTTCCCGCGCGCCTACCGTGCGCTCTACGACTTCGTGGTTACCGAGCTTTCCAACGTGTATCTCGACGCCCTGAAGGATCGTCTGTACTGCGACAAGCCCGGTTCGCTCGAGCGCCGCAGCGCCCAGACCGTGCTGGCCGAGCTCTTCTCGATGCTCATGCGCGACCTGCAGCCGATCCTGTCCTACACGGTCGACGAGGCCATGGCCTATGCGCCCGCCGGCTGCGTCGATCACCAGAAGTACGCCGCGCTGCTCGATTGGTACAAGTCGCCCATTACGGTTGACGAGGCCAACGAGTTTGAGGGCGTGCTCGAGGCTTCGCTCGAGCTCCGTAGCGCTGTGACTAAGGCCCTTGAGGATGCCCGCTCCGCCGGCACCTTCACCAAGAGCCAGCAGGTCCGCGTCAAGGCGGTCGTTCCCGCCGAGATGTACGCGCTGCTGACCGGCGACAAGGCCGTCGACCTGGCCGAGTTCTATATCGTCTCCGATGTTGAGCTGACCCAGGGCGAGGAGCTTTCCGTCTGCATCGATGCTGCCGAGGGCGAGTGCTGCGATCGTTGCTGGAACTACCGCACCACCGTCGGCGAGTACAACGGCCACGCACATATCTGCAAGCGCTGCGCCGACGCTTTGTAGGTTACGGCGTTCGTAGAACGTCGTAACCTACCGACGCTGCAAACGCCCCCTAAGCGGCAATCTGACGTTCAATCGTCGGTCGCGTACCAAAGTACGCTTCCCTCCTCTTTCACGTCACCTTGCTCGCTTAGGGACGTTTTCGCTGTTGGTGACGATAACGCGGCGTTTCCATTGCTGGAGCTAAAGGCTTTCTTTCGCTTTCGCTCTTAGTCGAAAGCTATTAAGCGGCATTCTGTTTTTCGGAATGCCGCTTTCCTTTTTAGCTGGTTATTTCGCTTGCGTTGGTGGATATGTCGTGCGCTCTGCGTGTGGCAATATAAGATGGTTAATTGCATTTAATGAAATTCAGGCTTTTGAGGGTAGGGGATTTCTTTGGGTCGTTCTGCGGATATGATGCCGCCTTTGCGTTGGCGGTTGGGTGTTGCTGGTGGCGTGGCGTTGGCCGTGCTGCTTGTTGACCAGCTGACCAAGCTTGCGGTTCGTGCCGTGGGCGATGCCCTGCATATGACTGTTATCCCCGGTGTGATCGACTTCCTTTTCGTGCGTAACATCGGTGCTGCCTTTAGCATGGGCGAGGGCCATGGCATAGCGTTTGCCTTACTGGCGCTTGCGGTTATTGTCGCTATTGCCGTGTATCTGGTTCGCTCGCCTCAACTCGCTCGCCTGGAGGTCATAGGTATGGCAATGGTTGCGGGCGGCGCCGTCGGCAACGCGATCGATCGCTTGGCCATGGGCTTTGTGACTGATTTTATTGCCACTACCTTCATTGATTTCCCCGTCTTTAACGTTGCGGACATCGGTATTACCGTCGGTGTCGTTCTTGCCCTCGTTGGTTATATGTTCTTGAGCCCGGCCGCTCGCGAGGTCGATGCGACCGCTGAGCTCAACGCCCGTGACGAGGCCCGCGCCAAGCGCAAGGCTCAACAACGTGGGGAGCGTGCCCGCAAGATTCGCGAAAGGAATGAGCGCTAATGGCCGACATCCATATTCTCGTTGCCGACGATTCCGCTGGTCAGCGTCTTGACGCCTATCTGGGCGCCAACGATGGCTGTCCCACGCGCTCTGCCTGTGCGCATCTGATCGAGGGCGGTGCCGTTGCCGTCAACGGCGAGACCTGCCTGTCAAAAAAGTATGCCGTGCGCGCTGGCGACCGCATCTCGGTCGACTTGCCCGAGCCGCACGATCCGACCGACGTGATTCCCGAAGCCATTCCCCTCGATATCCGTTACGAGGACGACTACCTTATCGTGCTCTCAAAGCAGCGCGGCCTGGTGTGCCATCCCGCCCATGGCCACGAGAGCGGCACCCTTGCGAACGCCCTGGTCTACCACTGCGGCATCGACCATCTGGGTACCGTGCAGGGTGAGGACCGCCCCGGCATCGTGCATCGCCTGGATCGCGATACCTCGGGCCTTATGCTCGCGGCTAAAGACGACGACACCCAGCGCGCGCTTCAAAATCTTATCCGCACGCGCACGCTCGACCGTCGCTATATCACGCTCGTTCACGGTCACATCGCCATGGATGAGGGCACTATCAACACCGGTATTGCCCGATCGACGCGCGACCGCGTGAAGATGGCGGTGTCCGACGATCCCTTTGCGCGTCAAGCCATCACGACCTTTAAGGTGCTCGAGCGCTTTGATTCCACGCGCTTTGACGACGGCTATACGCTGGTGGAATGCCACTTGTTTACGGGTCGCACGCATCAGATTCGCGTGCACATGCGTCATATCAACCACGCTTGCGTGGGCGATCCGCTGTACGGCAAATGCGATGCGCGCGCCGACCAGGGTCTGACCAGGCAATTCCTGCATTCCTGGCGCGTGGCGTTCGATCACCCGGTAACGGGGGAGCGCATCGAGTGCCGTGACGAACTGCCCTGGGATCTTGCTGCGGTTCTTGACGACCTGGCCCTGCGCTCGCTTGGCCGCACTGCCGCCGGTGACGAGATTGTTCCTCAGCTTGGTCTTCTCGAAGACTAGTCAGTTTTAGGTGGTTTCTTGAACTTGGTAAGCCTGCAGTAAGATATACAGTTGTCTACGTTACACGTTCCCGGGAGCCTGTATGCTCGCCTTTTTACAAACTAACACGCCCATCGTGATCTTCAATCAGATCGTGGTTACGTTGCTTACGGTCTGTTTCTTGTACCAGGTGGTTTTCTTTATCATCGGCGCCCTTCGTGGCGAGGTCGCACCTCCTAAGGCCAAAAAGCTTCATCGTTACGCTTTCTTTATCGCGGCCCATAACGAGGAGGCCGTAATCGCCAACCTCGTGCGCTCCATTAAAGACCAAGATTATCCGTCCGAGCTTATCGAAGTCTTTGTGGTCGCCGATGCCTGCACTGACAACACGGCGCAGCTTGCGCGCGAGGCCGGCGCCATTGTCTACGAGCGTAATGACCTCGCTCGTAAGGGCAAGAGCTGGGTTATGGACTTTGGCTTCGATCGCATTCTCAACGAGTATCCCGATACTTTTGAGGGCTATTTTATTTTCGATGCCGATAACGTCATTTCCCGCGATTACGTATCCAAGATGAACGACGCTTTTGACCAGGGCTTTCATGTGGTCACGAGCTACCGCAACTCTAAGAACTTCGGCAGTTCGTGGATTTCTTCGGCCTACGCCATTTGGTATCTACGCGAGGCGCGCTTCCTTAACAATGCGCGCAACATCTGCAGGACTTCCTGCGCTGTCTCGGGTTCGGGCTATCTCATTTCTGCCAGCGTGATCGAAGGCATGCACGGCTGGCAGTTCCACACGCTGACTGAGGACATTCAGTTCACCACGTTCTGCGCCATCCATGGCATTCGCATCGGTTATGCACCGGCGGAGTTTTTTGACGAACAGCCCGTGACGTTTAAGGCGTCCTGGAAGCAGCGTATGCGCTGGACTAAGGGCTTCTACCAGGTGTTCTTTACGTATGGCAAACATTTGGTCAAGTCGACCTTCCGCTACCATCGCTTTGCCGCCTACGACATGTTTATGACGATCGCCCCGGGTATGCTGCTATCGTTGATCTCGATGCTCGCCAATGCCACGTTCCTGATTGTGGGTGGCCTTTCGCACGGCTTTTTGGCCACCGAGGTCGAGATGCAGGCCTGTGCCGCGTCGCTCATCATGACTTTTGTGATGCTGTATCAGACGTTCTTTATCCTGGCGCTACTCACAACCATCTTTGAGTACAAGCACATTCACTGCGCGCAAAAGTGGCGTCTGGTGACCAACCTGTTTACCTTCCCGATCTTTATGTTCAGCTATATCCCCATTACGGTGGCCGCGCTGTTCCTCAAGGTCGACTGGGTTCCGACGCAGCACGCCGTAAGCGTTACCCTCGACGAGGTCATGCAAGGCGCCAAATAACCACGATCAAAACCACCACAAAGGGGACAGGCACCTTTGTGGTGGTTTTTGCGTTTGAGTTGCTGCCCAAGGAGGTGTTCGATGTTCTATATCCCGTTTTGGATTTGCATCTTTGCCGGCGCGGCGATTGATGCCCGCGAGCGACGGTTTCCCAATGAGCTTGCCGGTGCGTGTGCGGTGGCGGCGTTTGCAGGCGTTTGGCTCGACAGGGGCGTTAACACAGCCCTTGACCACGCCGGCCCTGCGGTCATCGTCTACCTTGCCCTTGTACTTACTGAGTCGCTCTGGCGTCTTGTTCGCCACGCTCCTGGCCTTGGCATGGGGGATGCCAAGGCGCTCTTTGCCCTTTGTACCCTCGATCCCTTGGGTGGTGTCGTCGCGTTTGCGGTTGCGCTCCTGACCCTTGCCGCCGCCTGTCTCATTGCAAAATCACGCTCCCTGCCTTTGCTGCCGTTTTTGGTGCCGATATTTGCCATAATCGAGGTCGTGGATAGTACACTGTAACCGTTTGCGCGCCCTTTTTAAGGAGCATGCCATGGCAATCAATCAACAGACAGCCGCCATCAAAGCACGTATGGATCTCATTCCCGCGGTGTTGTCGCCCGAGTTGGTCGAGCATATCGCCGCGGACCGCGCCTCGGGCGTCGTTAATCCTTATCGATGCGGTGACGACCAGGTCATCCGTCGTGTTGATCGAGCCGCAGACCAAGGCACGCTTATGCGTCCGGCCTTTATGCGCGATGCCGAAAAGATTCTCCATCTGCCCGCGTACGCCCGATACGCAGGCAAAACTCAGGTTTTCAGTTTTCGCAGCAACGATGACCTGTCGCGTCGCGGCCTGCACGTGCAGCTTGTCTCGCGTATCGCACGCGATATCGGTCGCGCTCTGGGGCTTAACTGCGATCTTGTCGAGGCGATAGGCCTAGGCCATGACTTGGGCCACACGCCCTTTGGCCATGCCGGCGAGCGATTCCTCAACGATATCTATCACGAGCGCACGGGTCGCTACTTTTTCCATAACGTGCAGTCGGTCCGCGTGCTCGATGCACTGTACGGTCGCAACGTGTCGCTTCAGACGCTCGATGGTGTGCTGTGCCACAATGGCGAGTACGAGCAGCGTGTGTTCGAGCTCTCGGACATGAGTTCCTTTGACCAGTTCGACCGAACCGTCGAGGACTGCATTGCCACTGGCTATAGCGCAATTGAGCACCTGCGCCCCATGACGCTTGAGGGCTGCGTGGTTCGCATCTCGGATATCCTTGCCTACGTTGGGCGCGATCGCCAGGACGCCATTGCGGCAGGCCTGCTGTCGCCCGATGCTTTTGACGACGGTCGGGGCGGAGCATACAACAGCTGGATCCTCACGCATGCCTCCATCGATATCGTTGAGCACAGCTATGGCAAGCCGCGCATCGAGATGAGCGAAGACCTGTTTGAGGAAATCCGCCGCGCTAAGCGCGAGAACTACGAGAAGATCTATAGCAAGGGCGGTATCGAAGGTGACTCCGAAGCGGAGTTGCGCGAGGCGTTCGAAAAGCTCTATGACCGTTGCCTGCAGGATATAAACGAAGGCGACGAGTCCTCCTACATCTTTAAGCACCACATTTCGCGCATTGAGCAGCAGCTTTCCTACTACGATCGCACCTATGCATGGCAGGACGATAAAGATCAGACCGTAGTGGATTACATTTCGAGCATGACGGACGGCTATTTTTGCGAGCTCACGAGCAAGTTGTTCCCGGGATTGAAGTTTCCGCACCGTACTTATATTAACGAACGGTAGTTCGTATTTATTCGGTATACTGTTCGTGGAAAACGTATTTGATTGATGCACGGGATGGCTATGGACGACCTTTTTTCTGCCTCGACGCGCGAGCGTTCCTTTAAAAATGCGCCGCTCGCGGTGCGCATGCGCCCCAATTCGCTCGACGAGTACGTGGGTCAGCAAAAGGCCGTCGGTAAGGGCTCGTGGCTGCGTGCGGCCATCGAGCATGATGTGCTATCGAGTGTGATTCTGTACGGGCCGGCCGGTACGGGCAAGACAACGCTGGCCCACATTATCGCCAACCATACCAAGAGCGAGTTTGTTGAGGTCAGCGCCGTGACGGGCACCGTGAAGGACCTGCGCCGCGTGATTGACGAGGCCAAGACACGCCTGAATACGTACGACCGTCGCACCATTCTTTTCATTGACGAGATTCACCGCTTCTCTAAGTCGCAGCAGGATGCCCTGCTGCATGCAGTTGAGAACCGTACCGTTATTATGATTGGCGCCACGACGGAGAATCCGTACTTCGAGGTAAACTCGGCATTGTTGTCGCGCGGTCGCGTGGTGGAACTTGAGCACCTTAAAGACGAGGACATCGCCACGTTGATCGAGCGTGCGCTCGAGGCACCGCAGGGTTTGAACGGCAAGTTCTCGGCCGATGAGGATACGGTTAAGACCGTCTGCACGCTGGCCGCGGGCGATGCTCGCTCGGCGCTCACGACGCTCGAGCTGGCGAGTGAGATCGCCGTCACGCGTCCCGATACCGAGGGAACGCCAGCGCCGGCGGCGGGGGAGCGTTATCCCATCACCGTGGATGACGTAAAGATTGCCAACCCGCGTCGCGGATTTTCGTATGACAAAAACGGCGATATGCACTACGACATCATCAGTGCGTTTATTAAGTCTATGCGCGGCAGCGACCCCGATGCCACGATCTATTGGCTCGCGCGCATGATCGACGCGGGGGAGGATCCCAAGTTTATCGCTCGTCGCATTATGATTCAGGCTTCTGAGGACGTTGGCAACGCCGACCCACAGGCGCTTTTGGTGGCGCATGCCGCGTTTAAGTCTGCCGAGGTCATTGGCTATCCCGAGTGCCGCATTAACCTGGCTCAGGCTGCACTCTATGTGTGCCTGGCGCCTAAGTCCAACGCATGCGAGGCTTCGATTGATGCAGCTTTGGCCGATATCCATAGCAGTGGATTGCGCGAGGTGCCCAGCTATCTTCGCGATCGTCACCGTCCCGGCAGCGACGAGTACGGTGTATACAAATACCCGCACGATTATCCCGAAGGTTGGGTCGACCAGCGCTATTTGCCTGAGGGGTTGGAGCGCGGCGCGTTTTGGCAGCCTGCGGGCCGCGGCTGGGAAGAGTGGCGTGTGGAGCAAAGCGAACGCGACCGGAGCGGTAACGCGCCCAAGTAGGTCATTGGCACCACGCACATTCCCTTTGGGTATCTTTCCCCTTCTTTGGGGTACCATGAACAGCGTCTGTATTTCGATTTTTCCGGGAGGCTTGTATGAGTCCCATTCAAATCGCCCTGCTGGTGCTTGCCATTGCCGGCGTGTGGGCCATCGTTGAGCTCGCGCTTACCCTGCGCAAGACCCGCAACGTTGTCGACTCGCTCGATAAGACCGTGAACGACCTCAACAACACCATTGCCGAGGCGCAGCCGGTGGTGGCAAAACTCGACGGCGCCGTTGACGAGCTTACGCCGGCGCTTGCCCAGATGGAGCCGCTGCTTAAGTCGAGTAAGATGGCAGTTGATGCCCTTACCTCCAACCTCGTTGAGGTTGAGGCGGTTTTCCGCGATATTTCCGAGGTTACGGGCAGTATGGCCGAGGCCAGCAATGCTGTGTCGAGCGTGACTGATTCTGCGGCGGGCGCCGTGCAAAAGCTCTTCAACAAGGTGAAGGCCCCCGCAGCCGACGCCGAGCGCAAACTATCTGCTGCCGCCGAAGCCGAGCAGGCGACCGAGCGCGTCCTGATTGGCGAAGCCGGGGACGAGGCCGCCGAAGGCGACGATGATGGTCAGAAGCCTGCTGGAAAGCCGACTCAGTATTACACCTACACCCCCGCCCAGACCTCCGAGGAGTCCTGCGATGAGTAGCGAAGCAACCTGCCCCATTACGCTGACCGTTGCCGGGGACCCGCGTCTGGCGCGTCTGGTGCGCATGACGGCCGCTAACGTCGGTGCGCTGTGCTCCATGTCCGTCGATCGCATCGAGGACATTCGCATGGCTGCCGAGGAAGCCTTCATCTTTGGTTGCACGGCGGTTGATTCCGATGACATCACGATCAGGTTCGATGTCGATGAGTCTCACGTTGGCATGACCTTTACCTTTGGTGATCAAGCAACCGTCGACGAGGGTGACCAGGCTGCCGTGTATGCCGAGCTCATTCTGGCGAGCGTGTGCGATTCCTACGAAAAGACTTCGGCGCCCCTGACGCTTTCCCTCGACCTCAAGGCGGATATCTAATATGACCGAACGTTCCCGGAGCGGTAAGACCGCTTGGGACAAGGAGAAAACCCGCGAGTTGTTTCGTCGCTACAAAGAGACTGGTGATCCGGATGCTCGCGAGCAGCTCGTCATGTCCCATATGAACCTGGTAAGGTTTCTTGCCAACAAATTTAAGAATCGCGGTGAGCCGCTCGATGACCTGATGCAGGTTGGTTATCTGGGCCTGCTCAAGGCGATTGATCGTTTTGACCCCGAGCGCGGCCTCGAGTTCACCACATTTGCCACGCCCACCATTCTGGGCGAGATTAAGCGCCACTTCCGCGACAAGGGCTGGAGCGTGCGCGTGCCGCGCCGTCTGCAGGAGCTCTCGGCTAAGGTCAACCAGGCCACCGACAAGCTCACCAACGAGTTGCAGCGCTCGCCCAAGGTTGAGGAGATCGCCGAGTACCTGGGCGTCACCGTCGACGAGGTGCTCGAAGCCATGGAGTCTTCCTCGGCCTACACCTCGGTGCCCATCGAGGCCCCCGGTGCGTCCGATTCCGACGATGCGCCTTCGATTCTCGACCGCTATGCCGATGATGACAACGAGCTCGACTTCACCGATGACCGCCTGGTGATCGAGGAGGCCATTCGCGATTTCTCGCCGCGCGAGCGTGAGGTTATCGAGCTGCGCTTTGTGAAGGGCATGACTCAGATTGAGATTGCCAAGAAGCTGGGCATCTCGCAGGTGCAGGTCTCGCGTCTGCTTCGCCGTACCCTTAAGAAGATTCAAGACAAGATTGACCCCGACGGAGTGATGGTTCGTTCATGAATGAGCACCCCCAACAATCCGACCGCACGCTGCGCGATACCCGCATTCTGACGCTTCGCATTTGGTCCGTCGTCGGTTGCATCGTTATCGCCGCTGTCATCTTTAACCTTATGGGAATCCTGGCGCCGGTTATCGAGTTTCTCGCTGTCGGTTCCATCATCGCTTTTGTGATGTCGCCGATCACCAACTGGCTCGAGCATCACGGCGTCGGTCGTGGCTTCGGTTCGCTCATCGCGCTCATCGTGGTTGTGGCGGTGCTCGTCGGCGTCGTCTGCATCCTGTCGCCGATTCTGTTTGGCCAGATTATGGAAGTCCTGAGCCGTCTGCCCGCGCAGCTTCGCGTTGCGGGCGGCGACCTCAATGAGATGATCTCACACGCCAAGACGCTCAACAACACGCCGCTCAAGGAGTATCTGGATGACAATCTTTCTTCGCTGGTTACCGTGGCGTCGAAGTACGTCTCGCAAATCGCTGCCGAGCTCGGTCGCGGTGTATTTCCGCTCATTACCAACACGGCCTCGCAGCTGTTCGTCATCTTCCTGGGCCTGGTGCTTGCCTATTGGATGGCCTGTGACTACCCTCGCATGCACCACGAGATCTGCACCATTATCGGACAGGAAAAGGAGACCTCGTACCGCTTTATGGTCGCCATTCTGTCGCGCTCAGTGGGCGGCTACATGCGTGGTATGGTCGTGACGTCCATCTGCGGCGGTTTCCTCGCCTTTATCGGTTTTATGATCATCGGTCATCCGTATGCGGCACTCATGGCCATCTTTACCGGCATCATGCACTTAGTCCCAGTTGTCGGTCCCTGGGTGAGCGCCGCGATTGCTACGGTGCTCGGTTTTATGTTCAGCCCCATGTTGGCGTTATGGACGCTCATCGTGACGATGGTCGCGCAAAACGTCACCGATAACGTGATTTCGCCTAAGGTCATGCAGAGCTCGGTGCAGGTGCATCCCATCATGAGCCTCACGGCGCTCGTTATCGGTTCGGCGCTCATGGGTCCCATCGGTATGATCATCGCCATTCCGCTGTGCGCGGCCCTCAAGGGCATTTTCGTCTACTACTTTGAGAACGAGACCGGCCGCCAGCTCGTGGCATACGACGGCGCCGTGTTTAAGGGCACGCCGTATCGCGATGCCGAGGGCAATCCGGTCGCCGCCTATGACGCGCTTGGAGACGATACGTTCATTTACGAGTCCGAGCTCATCGGCAACGAGACTGCGCCCGAGGCCAAGGCCATGCCCAAGCCCGAGCTCGATAATCCCTGGATCAAGCTCTCGGGCCTGCAGCCCGATGCGACGGGTTTCTTCAAGAACCCTTTCGCCAAGGATGACGATTCCGATACGGACGACGACACCAAAACCGGCATCGACGGCTCCATGGACGATTCGGATTCCAAACAGGCCCTGTTAGCGTTTCTTGATGTTGTAAAAGACAAGAAACACAAGTAAAGCGATTGATAAGGGGCCGGCTACATAGAAATAGAGGATGTCAATTGCGCGTAGAGGGCAATAAGCCTTATCGCCGGACGTTACTGCATATAATACGTAGCCAAATGCTGGTTGGTTTGAATACCAGTGGGAGAAGGCCAAGAGCGCTAAAAGCGCTACTACCAGAAGTGCATTCAGGATAAATCGTTTGGTATTCATCGGTCGCTCCTTCCGGATGATTCTTATATGGTATTTTACTAAATCCATTTATTTCAAAGGATCGCACAGTCCTAAATAACGTGCACTTTCGCTGGAGGGTCGCTGTTTGGCGGCCCTCTTTTTTGCACAGGCGCGGCGGGATGGTAATATCGTTACGTTTGAACTGTTTCGATGTGAAACCGAGGAGATTCCCTCTATGAGTGCTGACTACCCGTCAATGACTACGGCCGAGATCCGCTCCAAGTTCCTCAACTTCTTTGAGGAGCGCGGTCTTAAGCTTTATCCTTCTTCGTCTCTTGTTCCCGACGATCCCTCGCTGCTGCTTGCCAACGCCGGCATGAACCAGTTTAAGGAGTACTACCAGGGCAAGAAGACCATGAAGGAGATCGGCGCTATCTCCTGCCAGAAGTGCGTCCGCACCAACGACATCGACTGCATCGGCGAGGACGGCCGTCACCTGTCGTTCTTCGAGATGCTCGGCGACTTCTCCTTTGGCGGCGTCTCTAAGGAGCAGGCTTGCGGCTGGGCCTTTGAGCTCATCACCAAGGAGTTCAAGCTGCCGCTCGACCGCCTGTACTTCACCGTCTTTACCGAGGACGACGAGACCCATGACGTGTGGCGCTCCCTGGGCGTTGCCGAGGATCACATCTCCCGCCTTGGCGAGGACGACAACTTCTGGGCCGCTGGCCCCACCGGCCCCTGCGGTCCGTGCTCCGAGATTTACTTTGACATGGGCGAGGAGGTCGGCTGCGGTAGCCCCGACTGCAAGCCCGGCTGCGACTGCGACCGCTTCCTGGAGTTCTGGAACCTCGTGTTTACCCAGTACGACCGCCAGGAGGACGGCTCCATGCCGGAGCTGCCGCACCGCAACCTCGATACGGGCATGGGTCTGGAGCGCATGGCCGCCATCATGCAGCACAAGACTGCCAACTACGACGGCGATCTGATGCAGCACCTTATCAAGCTCGGTGAGGAGATCAGCGGTAAGACCTATGACGCCGACGATTACACCGGCGCCAGCCGCTCCTTGCGCATCATCGCCGACCACTCCCGTGCCGTCGACTTTATGATTTCTGACGGCATCCTGCCTGGTAACGAGGGTCGCGAGTACGTCCTTCGCCGCCTGCTCCGCCGCGCCGTGTTCCACGGCCGCCTGCTGGGCATCGAGGGTGCCTTCCTGACCAAGTTTATCGACGAGGTCAACGCCCAGATGGGCGAGGCCTATCCCGAGCTGCTCAAGAACGTCGCGCTCGTCAAGGGCATCGTCGCTTCCGAGGAGGAGCGTTTCTCCACGACGCTCGACAACGGTCGCGTTTACCTAGACGAGGCCCTGGCCGCGCTCGCCGAGGGTGCTGTCCTTCCGGGCGACGTTGCCTTTAAGCTGCACGACACCTTTGGTTTCCCCATCGACCTGACCGTTGAGATTGCCGGCGCTGCTGGCCATGACGTCGACATGGACGGCTTCACCGCCTGCATGGAGGACCAGAAGGCCCGCGCTCGCGCCAACGCCAAGGGCGATGCCTGGGGCAGCTTCAACGACGTGTGGGTCGAGCTTTCCGACAAGGTCGCCGCGACCGAGTTCGACGGCTATGACAACGATGTGATCGATGGCGCCAAGGTTGTCGCCATCGTGCGCAACGGCGAGTCTGTCGAGTCCGCTTCCGCCGGCGAGGACGTTGAGGTCGTGCTCGATCGCACCCCGTTCTATGCCGAGATGGGCGGTCAGCAGGGTGACGCCGGCAAGCTTTCCGCCGAGGGCGTTGCGCTGACCGTTTCCGACACCAAGAACCACAACGGCCTGTATGCCCACGTCGCCCACGTTGCCGAGGGTACGCTGGCCGTCGGTGCTACCGTGACCGCCACGCTCGACGCCGAGCGCCGTGGTTTCCTGCGTCGCAACCACACCGCCACGCACCTGCTCGACGCCGCGCTTAAGCAGGTCCTGGGCGAGCATGTCTCCCAGGCTGGCTCGCTGGTGACGCCCGAGCACCTGCGCTTTGACTTCACGCACTTCGAGGCTCTGTCCTCCGAGCAGCTCAAGGCTGTCGAGGACCTGGTTAACCAGCAGATCTTCGCTTCCAAGCCGGTCGTGACCCGCGTCATGGGCATCGACGAGGCCAAGGCCGCCGGTGCTGTCGCCCTGTTTGGCGAGAAGTACGGCGACGTCGTCCGCGTTGTCTCCGTGGGCGCCGAGGACCAGCCGTTCTCCCGTGAACTCTGTGGTGGCACCCATGCCGCCAACACCGCCGAGATTGGCCTGTTCAAGATCATTTCCGAGTCCTCTACGGGCTCCAATGTCCGCCGTATCGAGGCTGTGACCTCTAAGGGCACCCTCGACTATATGGCCGACCGTCTGGCGCTCGTCGACGCCGCCGCTGCTGCGCTCAAGTGCCGCGTGGACGAGGTTCCCGCCCGTGTGGAGAACCTGCAGGCCGAGCTGCGCGAGACTTCCAACAAGCTCAAGAAGGCGCTCACGGGTGGCTCTTCCGATGCCATTTCCAGCGCCATCGACGGTGCTGTCGAGCTGAATGGCTACAAGCTCGTCGTCGCTGAGCTCCAGGGCCTTGAGGCTGCCGACCTGCGCAACGTCTGGGATACCGTGCACCAGAAGGTCGCCGGCCCTGTTGCCTGCGTCGTCGCCAGCGTGACCGAGAAGGGCACCCCGGCCCTGCTCGCCGCCGGCTCCGATGACGCCGTCAAGGCCGGTTTCCACGCCGGCAACGTTATCAAGCAGATCGCGGGCCTGGTCGACGGCCGCGGTGGCGGCCGTCCCAACATGGCTCAGGCCGGTGGCAAGAACGCCGCCGGTATCGCCGATGCCCTCGCGGCCGCCAAGACCGCGCTCGGCGCCTAAGAATCTAGGTAGCCGCTGTGGTCGCGCTCGCACTGGACATAGGGGAGACCAGGATTGGCATTGCTGTCTCGAGCCGTGATGGCAAGATGGCGATGCCCGTCAAGGTGCTCCCGGCTGCCGAGGTCACCGGTATGGCCAAGACGTTTCGTTACCTGGTCGAGGACTATGAGCCCGACATCCTGGTAAGCGGACGTCCCTTGACTATGGCCGGCGAGCCCGGCCCCCAGGCCGAGCGCGTTGCCGCCGTGGCGCAAAAGATCGCCGACGAACTCGATCTTCCGCTGGAGTTTGAAGACGAGCGCCTGTCCTCGCAAGAGGCCAAGCGCATTCTGCGTGAGCAGGGCCTTAACGAAAAGCAGATGAGGGGCAAGATTGACATGATCGCCGCCAGCCTGTTCTTGCAGACCTGGCTCGATCGTAAAAACGAGGAGGTTCCTCATGCCTAGTGCTTCCGATCCGCGCCAGCCGAAGCGTACACCACAGCCCGTGCCGCGCTCTGCGCAGCCGACGCGGCGTACGGCCCAACAGCCTGTTGCCCGTCCGACCCAGCAATCGTCTGCCCGTGTGCCTCAGCAGCCCGCTGCTCGCACGGCGCAATCCACTGGTGGTACGCGTTTTAAACAGCAAGCGCCTGCTCAGCGCGCGCAGGCCCCTCAATCTCATGGTCATTCTCACCGGGCTCACGGCACGCACCGCGTGGCTCCAGCAACGCGCTCAAGCTATAACTCCCAAGCTCGTCGCAGCGCCCAAAAGAAGAACTCCCCGGTGCCCATGATTGTCGGCGCCGTGTTTGCCCTACTTGCGCTGGTCGCGATCGTCTTCTTTGTCGTTCCGGCCGTCAAGGGTTTCATTGCCGGTGGGGACGCGAACGTTGAAGCTGGTCAGCAAGTTACTATCACGATTCCCGAAGGCGCTTCGGGCGACACCATCGCCTCGATCCTCTCCGAGAACCATATCGTCGAGAATCCCAAGGATTACTACGCTGCGGTCAAAAAGCTTAACGCCGATATGTCTCTCAAGCCGGGTAAGTATTCGTTTACCACGCTCATGGACGCGACTAAGGTCGTCCAGCAGCTTATGGAAGGTCCCAACGCCGGCTCCGATGCGCTCACTATCCCTGAGGGCTTGACGGTCGATCAGGTCGCCGACCGCGTCGCCAAGGCGTACGACGGCATTTCTAAGGAAGACTTCCTTAACCAGGCCAAGGCGAGCAATTACGTGAATGATTACGCTTTCCTTAAAGACGCCGCGAACGATTCGCTCGAGGGTTTCCTGTTCCCCAAGACCTATTCGCTGGGTAAGGACCCGAGCGCCGATGACGTGATTCGCGCCATGCTCGACCAGTTTAACGCCGAGTATAAATCGCTCGATTTTGCCAGCTGCGAGGCAAAGATCAAGGAGCGCTACGGCGTGGAGATGTCCGATTACGACATCGTCAATCTTGCCTCCATCGTCGAGCGCGAGGGTCTCAACGCCGACCAGCGCGCGCACGTGGCCTCGGTCTTCTACAACCGCTTGGCCGGCAAGCTCGATGGCCTGCGCTACCTTAACAGCGACGCGACCATGATGTACGTCACCGGTGGCGAGGTTACCGCTGACGACCTGCAGAGTGATAGCCCTTATAACACCTATAAGCACGAGGGCCTCCCGCCCACGCCCATTTGCTCTCCGTCGCTCGAGGCACTCAAGGCCACCCTTGAGCCGACCGACTCCGATGACCTGTATTTCTACATTACGCAGGACGAGGAGTATTTCTCGAAGACCTACGAAGAGCATCAACAGTCTTGGAATTGATCATGAGGATTTTTAGCCCCAAACGATATGTTGCCTCGGTCGATCGCATCGACCTCGATACCCTCTGGGCCGACGGCAAGCGCGCCATTCTGCTCGATCGCGATAACACCCTGGTGCCGCGTGATACCGAGCAGGTACCCGCTGCGGTCTCTGCCTGGCTCGAGGCCGCCCATGCCAAGGGCTTTAAGCTGTGCATGGTGTCCAACAACTGGCATCGCGACCAGGTTATGGCGTCAGCGCGCGAGCTGGGGCTCGAGGCCATCAGCCATGCCATGAAGCCGGCGCCCTTTGCCCTCAAAGCGGGCCTTAAGCGCCTGGGTGCCACGGCTAACGAGGCCGTACTGATCGGGGATCAGCTGTACACCGACGTGTGGAGCGGAAACTTTGCCGGCGTCGATACCATTCTGGTCAAGCCGCAAGCCACCCAAGATCTGTGGTATACGCAGATCTTCCGTATTTTTGAGCGCCGGGCCCTGCGCGACCTTCCCTGCGAGGAATAGGTCTCGTTATGTCCCAGCACATCAAGCACGGCTGCGACCACATCTTCTTTATCGGTTTTTTGGGAGCGGGCAAATCGACGCTCGCGCGTAACGTCGGCAACATGTTCAAGCGTCGGTTTATCGATACAGATCGCCTGGTGGTCCGCCGTTGCGGCAAGTCGGTGACCGAGATCTTTGAGACCGAGGGCGAGGAGCGCTTCCGCGAGCTCGAGACCTCGGCGCTTCGTTCGCTTCGAAGCGAGCGCAGCCTGTTGGTTTCGTGTGGGGGCGGCATCGTCGAGACGCCGGTAAACATCGAGCTCATGCACCAGATGGGTACCTGTGTGTACCTCGAAGGCGATTTTGAGGACTCGATGCGCCAGATTCGCCGGTCCGATACCCGACCTGATTTCCGTTCGCCCGAGCACGCGGCGCTGCTTTTTGAGCATCGTCGTCCGTTGTATCGCCAGGCGGCCGATCTTACCCTCGATATCCGCAATAAGTCCTTTGAGGATGTTTCGTACCTTTGTGCCGAGATGCTTTTGGAGCGTGGATTGCTATGATTCGCCGTCAACTCATCAATTTCCAAAACCGCAGTGTCGATGTTCGTGTCGGGCTTGGCGCGTTTGAGGAACTGTCGCGCATGTTTGCCTCTGCTGTGGGCAAGCCCAAGCGAGCGATGGTTGTTTGGAATGCAGCCGTGTCCGAGCGCTTTGGTGAGGTCGTCGATCATGCGCTGGTCGATGCCGGCTTTGCCGTTTCGCAGCTTTTGCTTGAGGTTTCGCCCGATGGCGCCACCCTGTCCGATGCCGATGTCGTCTTTGGCGCGCTGTCGGCTAACGTTATTACCTGCGATGACCTGGTTGTTGCCGTTGGCGATGCCGCAACCTGCTCGGTTGTTTGCTGGTGCGCCAACCAGTGGTGCGGTCGTACCGAGTGCGCACTGTTGCCGACGACATTCGACGCCATGCTCACGGTCGCCACGACGATGGAGCCGCTCGTCGCTTCGGGCGACCACGCGCTGCCCGCCATCGCGGTACGCCCCGAGCCCGGTCTGGTCGTGTGCAATCTGGACCTTGTTCGCGAGGCCGGCCCCGAGGACCTTAAGCTTGGCTATGCGGTGCTCGTGGGCACTATGCTCTCGAGCAGCAAGTCGCGCTGGAACCAGTTCTCCGAGACGGTTCCTGAGATTCTTGCCGGCGAGGAAGTTGCACTCGTCAATGCCGTGCAGTGGTCCCAGACCGCCCGTAAGGACGTGCTTATGGCCACGAACCCGAGCGCTCGCCATGCGCTCGATTTTGGCAAGACGGGGGAGCGTACGCTGCGCGTCTGCCTGGGCAATGCCGCGGCGCAGGTCCCTGCCTACCAGCTGTTGTCCGAGGGCATGCGCTTTGAGGCGCGCCTGGCCCACGATGCCTGCGACTTCGATATCGATTACGTCTTTGAGGTTGATGACTGCCTAGAGGACTTTGGAATCGAGGAGCTCGCCTTCGACCTTGAACCGGCGGACTTTATTGCGGAGTTCCGCAGGCAGCAGTTCGCGCGCTCCAATCGCACGATGCTGCCGCTGCCCGCGGCACTTGGCGCCATTCGTCTTAACGCCTTGGACGACGATGTCCTCGAGCGCCATACAGTAGCCTATTTGGCTTCTCGCAAGGAACTTCTCTAAGTTTATTGACATCCATCGTCTTTCGTATCATGTTGGGGGACGGGTTTTATCGGTTGCGAATCGTTCGCGGTTCCGTGCGCCGATTGGGCCCGTCCCGCTTTTATTGAGGACATCAAGAAAGGAAACTGCATGTCTGAGTTTGCTGCCGGTCCTGCCGGTCGTATCGAGCGTGTCCGTGCCCTGATGGTCGAGCGTGGCTACGATGCCATCGTGGTGCGCGACGAGGCCAACCTTCGTTGGCTCACGGGCGTGAAGGGCGTCTTCGACTACACCTTCGAGTTCCCGCACGCCGCGTTTATTACGGCAGACCTGTGCCTGTTCCACACCGACTCGCGCTACCTCAACAGCTTTGAGGAGAACACGCCCGCCGGCAGCCCCTGGGTCTACGACATGGACGAGGGCACCATTCCCGGCTGGGTCGCCGGCAAGATCGCGGCCACCAAGTGCCGCGTCTGCGCTGTCGAGGATGACATGCAGATTAACTTCTACCAGGGCATCCAACGTGGCCTGGAGGACCGCTCCGTTGCCTGCATGCTGCCGCTGATGCATGACGACATCCGTAAGATGCGCGCTATCAAGGACGCCGAGGAGATTGAGCTCATGCGCCATGCGCAGTCGATCACCGACGCCGCCTTCCAGCACATGCTCGGCTTTATTAAGCCCGGCATGACGGAGAAGCAGGTTCGCAACGAGCTCGAGAACTTTATGTTCGCCAACGGCGCCGACAGCTTGGCCTTTGGCTCTATTGTGGCGAGCGGTCCCAACACCGCCAACCCGCACGCCGTACCGAGTGACCGTGTGATCGAGAAGGGCGACTTCGTCCTCATGGATTACGGCGCGGGCTACTGCGATTATCGTTCTGACATGACGCGCACCGTCGTGATGGGCGAGCCTACCCAGGAGCAGCTCGACCTGTACGCGCTCGTGCGCCGTACACACGAGGAGTGCGTCGCCGCCATCCATCCGGGCGTTGAGGGCAACGACATTTTCAAGCTTTCCAAGAAGATCATCGGCGATGCCGGCTACGGCGATTACTACAACCATGGTCTGGGCCACGGCGTGGGCATCGACATCCACGAGCTGCCCAACTTCAACCGCAGCAAGAACATTATCGAGGTCGGCTCGGTTATCACCATGGAGCCCGGCGTGTACCTGCCCGGCGTGGGCGGCGTGCGCCTGGAGGACTACGGCGTGGTCACCGAGAACGGCTGCGAGCCTTTCACCAAGACATCGCACGACCTGCACGTCATCGACTGCTAGCCCATTCCGATAGATTTTTGAGGCGGGGCGTCCGGAGCAATTCGGGCGCTCCGCGTTCTCTTTTTATGCGCTCGCTGCAGCAGCCGTCTACAAGTGTATAATTTCGGTCGTATGTAATTTGGACGCCTGTGCGTTCTGCCCATAAGAAGAAAGGTCGCTATGCCTACCATTTCTACCGCCGACTTCAAGAACGGCCTCGGTCTCCGCATTAAGGACAAGGTTTACACCATCGTCGAGTTCCAGCACGTCAAGCCGGGCAAGGGCGGTGCTTTTGTGCGCTACAAGACCCGCGATATCAAGAGCGGTCGTGTCGTCGAGAACACCTGCAACGCCGGTACCAAGTTCGAGAGCGTCATGCTCACCACCCGTGAGTTCCAGTACCTCTACAACGACGGCGCCGACTACATCTTCATGGACAACGAGTCTTACGAGCAGGTTCCCGTCCCCGAGGACATGGTGGGCGAGAACGCCAAGTGGCTGCGCGAGAACGACACCTGCCAGCTGCTCTTCGCCGACGACGAGCTCATGGGCGTGACCCCGCCGATGTTCATCGAGACCACCATCGTCCAGACCGACCCGGGCTTTAAGGGCGACACCGTCCAGGGTTCCACCAAGCCGGCCACCATCGACACCGGCGCTGTCATCCAGGTCCCCATGTACCTCAACGAGGGCGAGGTCATCAAGGTTGACACCCGCGACGGCAAGTTCGTCTCCCGCGTCTAGCAACCAACTTTACTAGGAGGACTCATGCCCCAGGAAATCAAGATTGACGGCATCGGTATTTCGCCCGATGTTTTGACCGCCATCGTCTCGCGCGCCGTGTCCGATGTCGAGGGCATCGCCTCCGTTGGCGTCAAGGACCTTGCCACGAATCTTGTCTCCATGATGCTCTCGTCCAAGGCCCCGGCTTCCGAGCCGGCGGTCGAGGCCGAGGTCATCGGCGACAAGCTTGCGCTCACCGTGCGCGTCGTGGTGTTCTTTGGCTATCCGTTCAAGAAACTCGCCGAGGCCGTTCGCGCCGCTGTGGTCGCAGCCATCGATGCCCAGGTGGGTGTCGAGGTCGAGCGCGTTGACGTTTGCATCGACGGCCTCGTTTTCCCCAAGGAGTAACCTTTGAGCCTTAAGGTTTATCGCGGGCGCACGCTTGCCCGCAGTCAGGCGCTGCAGCTGCTGTTCCAGGCCGAGGCCACGGACAGCCCGCTCGAGCGCGTCCTCGAGGGCGATTTCCTGATCTCGAAGGGTCCCCTCGACCCCTATGCGCTGGAGCTTTGCCGCGGTGCCTACGAGCATATCGATCGCATCGACTGCGCCCTGCGCGCCGTCGCCAAGAACTGGGATCTTATGCGCATGCCCGGTGCCGACCGCAACCTTCTGCGCATCGCCGTCTACGAGATGCGCTTCCTCACCGACGAGGAGGTCTCGGACGCCATCGTCATCAACGAGGCCGTCGAGATCGCCAAGGCCTACGGTACCGATCAATCTGCCAAGTTCGTTAACGGCGTGCTGGGCAAGATCGCTCGCAGCGAGGAGCTGCCGGGTGAGGATCTGTATAAGGAGCTGTTGGCCGAGGATCGCGCCCGTGAGGAGGCCCAGGCTGCCGAGGCTGCCGCTAAGGTTGCCGCTGGTGTGCTGGCCGAGGATGCGGATGCTGCAGAGGTCGACGAGGCCGACATCGACTCCGTCGAGGAGTAGCCATGCCAGAGGGTTCTGTCCGCAACTTCGACGAGATCTCGGACCGCTTGGACCAGATTATCGCTACCGTTCGCTCCAAGGATACGTCCTTGGAGCGTTCGCTCGATCTGTTTGACGAGGCGATTGAGCTCGGCTCTCGCGCGGTCG
This sequence comes from uncultured Collinsella sp., assembly GCA_900556415.1. Lineage (GTDB taxonomy): Bacteria > Actinomycetota > Coriobacteriia > Coriobacteriales > Coriobacteriaceae > Collinsella. Next base: position 58,746 of record USOU01000004.1, on the reverse strand, counting down.
ATATGGTCGACAAGTTTGAGCTGACGCCGCGTGAGGCCGATAAGCTCGAGCAAGAATACGATGAGGATGCGGCAAGCGAATCACAGGATGGCCAGGCTGCATCTCCGGATACGAATGGTTGATGGCATTCATGAAGCGTGTGCGTCTTGATGACGAACTGATTTCACAGGGCATCTGCGCCGATCGCGCGGATGCCCTTCGCACTCTTATGGCCGGCTTGGTTTCGAGCGGTGGTGAGCGCTTGACCTCGCCGGGGCTTAAGGTTGCCCCGGGCCTGCCGTTGCATGTGAAGGGTCGCATCCCGTATGTTGGGCGCGGCGGCCTTAAGCTCGAGGGCGCGCTCGATGCGTTTGATATCGACCCGACGGGCCTTGCCTGCCTGGATGTGGGGTGTTCTACCGGCGGTTTTACCGATTGTCTGCTTAAGCGCGGCGCCGCGTCCGTCGTCTCGGTTGACGTGGGACGTGCCCAGTTCGATTGGTCGCTACGTCAGGACGATCGCGTGACGCTGCACGAGCGCACCAACGTGACGCAGCTGCCTGAGCTTGGCTATGAGAGCGCTATCGACCTGGCCGTGTGCGACGTGTCGTTTACCAGCATCGCGAACATCATCGATGCGGTGCTGGCGTGCCTGACGCCTATGGGTTCGTTTTGTACGCTGGTAAAGCCGCAGTTTGAGGCTCCGGCAGCGCTAGTGGGCGAGGGCGGTATCGTGACTGACCCCTCTGTGCGTGTCGACACGCTCGTTGCGGCAATCGAGCTTTTTGCCGCGAAGGGCCTGTTCCCGGTCGACGTGTGCGTGTCGCCCATCCATGGCGCCAAGGGTAACGTGGAGTTTTTCCTGTACGGCATGAGGCTCGCCCCCGGCGAGCGCTCGAAAGACGAGCTGCAAGCACAGGTATCGGCTTTGAGCGAGAAAGCGGCAACGCTATGAAGGTCTTTCTGGTTCCCAATTACTACAAGCAAGAGGCGGTCGAGAGCGGCCTGATGCTCGAGCTCTGGCTGACGCGCCAGGGCTACGAGGTCGCATGGGCGGCCGATCAGCGCTCGAAGATTCAGAAGACGCCCGATGTCGACGATGCCGACTTGGTCATCACGCTCGGCGGCGACGGCACGCTTTTGCGGGCTGCCCGCATCCTCAACTATCGCGAGATTCCCATTCTTGGTCTTTCCTATGGTCATCTAGGTTTTTTGACCGCAGCGAGTCCCGAGGAGCGCGATATATTGCAGGTTGTGAGCGATGCCCTGTCCGGTGAGCTCCACGTGAGCCGTCGCGCTACGATCGCCGCAGACATCGTTTCCGTGCGCGAGGACGGCACAAAGGATGTCGTGCGTTCGTTCGCCCTCAACGACATGGCACTCACGCGTGGGCCCCTGTCCGATATGGTCGAGTTCGACATCACCGTGTCGGGCCACCATATCGATCGCCTGCGTGGCGATGGCGTGGTCGTGTCCACGGCAACCGGTTCCACGGGCTATGCCCTCAGTGCCGGCGGTCCTATCGTGAGTCCGGATTACACGGGCATGGTCTGCGTGCCGATCGCGCCGCATACTATTCAGGCCCGTGCCTTTTTGACCTCGCCGAGCGATGTTGTCGAGATTTTTATGTCCGATGACCGCCCGAGTGTGCCGGCTATTGCCATCGACGGGCAGTTTATTACCTGCGATGGCACCGTCGAGAGCGTGGCCGTGCGTCGCGGTCCCGGCGATGTGCTGCTGCTCGACTATGGCCCCGAGAGCTTCTACAACTCGGTAAGCCGCGTGTTCTACGGAGTTCGCCATGATCGATGAGCTGCAGGTTTCAAACATTGCACTCATTCGTGAAGCGACGCTGGTGCCCAGCGCGGGCCTAACGGTCCTGACCGGCGAGACTGGCGCCGGCAAGACTGCGCTGCTCTCGGCGCTTAAGCTCATCTTGGGCGAACGCGCGGATTCGTCGACCGTGCGCGAGGGTGAGGCGCTTGCGAGCGTCGAGGCGCGCCTGTTCGATGGCCCGCACGACACGGAGGGCTTCACCGTGCAGCGCAGCCTTTCTGCCGAGGGTCGCAGCCGCGTCAGGATTGACGGTCGCATCGCCAGTGTGCGCGAGCTTTCCGAGCGCGTCGGCGTGATGATGGATCTGTGCGGTCAGCATGAACATCAGCGTCTGCTCGATCCGGCGCATCATGTTGCCATGGTTGATGCCTGGGCTGGTCGCTCTGCGCTCGAGGCACTGGAAAAGTACCGTGCCTGCTTCAAGGCGTCGCGTGCGGCTGCCAAGGAGCTTCGTCGCGTAGAGGAGGCGTCGCGTGCGCAGGGGAGTCGCGTCGAGGAGGCGCGCTTCGCGCTGGAGCGTATCGCCGAGGTCGAACCCAAGCCGGGCGAGTACGAGGAGCTCGAGGAGCTTCTACCGCGCTCGGAGCATGCCGAAGTGCTGGTAGCGACGGCTAACGAAGCCCATGCTTCTCTTGCTGCCGAAGGGGGAGCGCTCGATGCCGTGAACGGCGCCGTGGCAGAGCTGTCACGCATGGCGACCGTTGACCGCAAGCTGGGCGACATCGCCGATGCCCTCTCGGATGCCTGCATTTCGCTTGAGGATTGTGCTAACGAGCTGCGTTCTTATCGCGATGGGGTCGCCTTTGACCCTCGCGAGCTCGCTCGCATGCGCGAGCGGTATTCCGACCTTAAGGGACTTTTGCGGCAGTGGGGTCCCACCATGGACGACGTGTTTGCCATGCGCGATCGCTCGCAAGAGCTGTTGTCGCTGGTAGACGATGGTGATGAGCAGATCAAGAAGGCGCGCGAAGCGCTGGGCGCGGCGGAGCGCGAACTGTTCGCCGCCGCCAAGGCACTTAAGCGTGCACGCAATACGGCAGCCCCGCGTTTTTGTCACGAGGTTGGCCGCCAAATGGCGCGTCTGGAAATGGGCAGCGCCGAACTCGTCTGGGAGTCGCGCAATCTTCCCCGCGCCGAATGGACACCTGCTGGTCCTTCGAGCTATGAGCTTTTGTACCGCAGCGGCGCCGGCCTCACGCCGCGCCCTCTGCGCCGCATCGCCTCGGGCGGTGAGCTGAGCCGCGTCATGCTTGCGAGCAAGGTAGTCTTGGGTAATTCGGACGGCGTCGACACGCTGGTATTTGACGAGGTCGATGCTGGTGTCGGCGGCTCCACGGCTCGTGCTCTTGCTGGCGTGCTGACCGATCTTGCCGCCACGCATCAGGTCATCGTCGTAACGCACCTGGCGCAGGTTGCGGTCATGGCCGACAAGCATTACGTGGTCAGTAAAGAGCCCGGCGACGTTCCCCAGACGCATTTAGACGAAGTTGTCGGCGAGGCTCGCACTGCCGAGATTGCCCGTATGCTCAGCGGCGATCAATCGGAGGCAAGCCTAGCGCATGCCAAGCAGATGCTTGCGGAGGCACGTGCTTAGCCCGAGCCGCTACATGCATGTCCGACACGGCCGCCACGAAACCGCCCCATCTACTACGTTTAACAGGCTATCGGCTACCACGCCAAGAATTGCAAAAAGAAAACCGCAGGTAGAACGCCTGCGGTTTTCGCTATTTTCGGTATATGGTTGCGCCATACGGTTAAAACGTAGTAGATGGGCCGGATTCGTGGCGAGTGGCGTCTATCGGCTCCCCAAGTCGCCTACTCCACGACCTTATCGGGCTGGATGAGCTCCTCGTAGTAGCTGATGTGCTCTCGGGCGTCCTCGATTTCGGGCAGCAGGAAGTTGTAGATGACCTCTATGATCATCGTGGCGCTCATCTTGGAGAACGCGAAGTCGCCCGTTGTCAGCAGTGCCTCGTGATTGACGGTATTAAAGGTGTAGTCGGCCAGGCGAGCAAGCGGAGACTTGCTGTCGCTGCTGATGACGACTACGGTGGCACCGCAGTCGCGAGCCGCTTTTGCCATGCGATTCAGACGGCGCGACTTGCCGGAGTTCGAGATCAGCACGATAACGTCGCCGGGGCGCAAGGTGAGCGCAAAGCCGATCGAGGTCTCGCTGATGGTGCTTGCCATGCAGCGAAGGCCCAGCTGTGAGAACTTGAACGTCGCGTCGAGCGCGACGGCGTTGGTGTTGCCTACGGCCGCAAACTCAATAACGCCTGCATTCTTTAACGCGTGCACAACGGCCGCCAGCGTATCGTGGTCGATCCCGTCGATGGTCGCGTTAAGCTCGCTGACCTTGGCAGCCAAGATATTCTTAAGGCTCTGCTCCATGCTATCGAGCGAGACCTCGTCTGTTACGCCCTCGTTACGTTGGCTCTCCAAATCACGCGCCAACGAAAACTGAAAGCTGCGGAAGCTGCCAAAGCCGAGTTTGCGGCAGAAGCGCGAAACGGTTGCCTCGGATGTGGCGGCGGCACGCGAAAGTTGGGCGGCCGTCAGACGCGGCGCCTCGGACTGGTGCTCCAAAATATAGTCAACAATGCGCTGTTCGGACTCGCTGTATCCCTGGTGGGTGCTAATGAGAGAGAGTGCGCTCTTGCTACTATCGGTCATGGATGGCTCCTGGTCGGCATGAAAATCGGGCTCGTTTTGTAATGTCCTAGTATAGGGGCATTTTCAATAACAAGATACTCCTTGCCGTTTCAAGTGTTGATGGTAAACTTTCATCGACCGTTTACGGTTATGAAAGAACCTTTCACCGGAGAATTGGGACATTTCCCTTTCCGCGAAAGCGCCGGGTTGGTATCTTTCAGGTGTGGAAAAGCGCGCAAGGACGCGCGTGTAGGGGAGCGCCCGCGGGCGCAAAACTTTAAAAGGAGGGACACATGGCTAAGTTTGACATCATCGCCGCTACCGGTTGCCCGACCGGCATTGCGCACACCTTCATGGCGAAGGAGGCGCTGGAGAAGGCAGCTGCCGAGCGAGGTCTGACCATTAAGGTCGAGACGCATGGCCAGGTCGGTGTCGAGAACGAGCTCACGAAGGGTGAGATCGCCGGTGCCAAGGCCGTCGTCGTCGCAGCCGACAAGGATGTCCAGGCTGAGCGTTTCGCCGGTAAGCCCATGGTTTCCGTCGGCGTTTCCAAGGCCCTGTCCGTCGAGGCCGCCGGAAAGCTGATCGACCGCGCGCTCGCCGCCAAGGGCGACGACACGGTTGCTGCTGCCGCCGATGTCGAGGACGAGGTCGAGGAGAAGGAATCCGTCGGCCACATTATTTATAAGCACCTCATGAACGGCGTCAGCCACATGCTGGTCTTCGTCGTTGCCGGTGGTGTTCTGACCGCCATTTCGTTCCTGTGGGGCATTACGTCCTTCGATTCGACGGCTGCCGACTACAACAGCTTTGCCGCTATGCTCAAGATTATCGGCGGCATCGCCATGAACCTCATGGTTCCGGTGCTTTCCGCCTACATCGCCGAGTCCATCGGCAAGCGCCCGGCGCTCGTTCCCGGCTTTGTCGCCGGTATGATCGCCATCCAGGGCCTGCCTGTTAACGCCGATACCGGCATGATCGACGCCGGTGGCGCCGGCGTGGGCTTCGGCTTCCTGGGCGGCATCGTCGGCGGCTTCCTCGCTGGCTATGTCATCCTGCTGCTCGAGAAGGTCTTTGCCGGTCTGCCCAAGAACCTGGACGGCCTTAAGGCTATCTTCCTGTACCCGCTGTTCTCTACGGCCATCGTCGGCCTGGTCATGCTCGGCATTTCCGGCCCCATGGCTGCCATCAACACCGCTATGATGGACTTCCTCAAGGGTCTGTCCGCCTCTGGCGCCGTTGTCTTGGGTCTTGCCATCGGCTGCATGTGCGCCTTTGACATGGGCGGCCCGGTCAACAAGGCTGCTTACGTCACCGGTACCGCTATGCTCACCGAGGCCCTGGCCGCCGGTGTCGGCACCGACACCTACAACTTCGGTACCAACTTCATGGCTGCCGTCTCCGCCGCTTGCATCGTTCCGCCGCTGATTACCACCTTCGCCGTCGTTGTCGGCAAGAAGTACTTCAGCCAGGAGGATCACGACGCCGGTGTCGTCAACCTCATCCTTGGTTGCACCCACATCACCGAGGGCGCCATTCCGTTCATGACCAAGAACATTTGGCCCGTCATGCCCATCATGATGCTCGGTTCCTCCATCGCTTCGATCCTGACCATCATGTTCAACGTTCACGACCCGGCGCCTCACGGTGGCTTCCTGGTCCTGCCCGTTGTCGAGAACGGTCCGCTATGGGTTCTTGCGATCCTCATCGGCGCCGTGGTCGGTGGCATCCTGTTCGTTGCCTTCAAGAAGTACGACTTCGAGAAGAACCAGAAGGCCGCTCCTGCAGCCAAGCCGGTTGAGGCCCCCAAGGCCGCTGCCGTCGAGGCTCCCAAGGCCGAGGCTGCCGACTTCGTGAAGGTCGAGAACGTCTTTGTCGCCGAGGACTTCGCTTCTCGTGACGAGGCTCTGAGCTTTGTCTCTAACCAGGCCGTCAAGGCCGGTATCGCCGGCGACGCCGACGCCGTGATGAACGCCTTCCTGGCCCGCGAGGCCGAGGGCACCACGGGCATGATGGAGGGCTTCGCCATCCCGCATGCCAAGTCTGACGCCATTACCGAGGCTGCCGTCATTGTCGTCAAGGACGAGTCCGGCGTGACCGGTTGGGACACCATGGACGGCGCTCCCGTCAACGTGGCCATCGCGCTGCTCATCCCGGGCGCACAGGCTGGCACCACGCACCTCAAGATCCTGTCCAAGGTTGCCGAGGCGCTCATGGACCAGGACTTCCGTGCCACCGTCAAGGGTTCCACCGACGCCGCCGAGATCGCCAAGACGATCAACGCTCGTTTGGTCTAATCCCGCAGCTTGCGAATAACATCGCCCCTTGTAACAAAGGCGGAGACCCTTTCCAGGGCCTCCGCCTTTTTCATCCCCTCCCATAAGTTGCGGTGAAATAGGGACTGTTTAAACGATTCAATCCCAAATTCAGTCCCTATTTCACCGCAACTTATGGGAGGGCATAGAGGGGGCTGCCTATCGAGTCCTTGTTGCGAACAGATCATCAGCCAGAATTCCGTTCGCACGATATTACTCTGGACAGACCGAGTTTCCGCAGCTCGCCTGCCGGGCGGGGCGGTTAAGTTTGTCGCGAGTTCCGCACGCAAAGGAAAGCACTTAATGTGCTTTCCGTCTTGCGCAGGACTGTAGAGCAGCAAACTTAACCGCCCCGCCCGGCAGGCGAGCGTGCAGCAACGACATCCGTCCAATAATTCGTGCGAAATACAATGAAAAACCGTTTGATGTGAGTTAATATAAACAACGTCGTGAATCTGACTCCTGCCGCACGCACGACAGGGGTTAAACACAAAAAAGGAGTCAATTATGGTTTCTGAGAAGGCTACCCTCGTTAATCCTCAGGGTCTTCACATGCGTCCTGCTGGCCTCTTCGCCTCCACCATGGGCAAGTACGCCTGCGACGTGACGGTCGTCACCCCCGAGAAGGAGGTCAACGGCAAGTCCCCGATGGCCCTCATGGCTGCTGGTATCCCCTGCGGTACCGAGGTCGAGGTCAAGTGCGACGGCGCTGACGAGGCCGAGGCTCTGGCTGCTGCCATCGAGCTCATCAAGAGCGGTCTTGGCGAGTAGAACTCAAACGGGTCGCATGTTGAACAATTAAGTTCATACTTGGGGGCGCAGTGACCTGTATCAAGGTAGCTGCGCTCTTTTGTCATGGATATGGCAAAACGCTTTATCACATGACACGGAGAGAGGAATGGGAATGTATCAGGGAGTCAACGCATCCGAGGGTATCGGTATCGGCACCGTCATGGTCGCCGTCGATCCCGACTTGACGTTTGAGCCGCATGAGGTTGCTGATTCGGCAGCAGAGAAGGAGCGCTATCAGACCGCTCTTTCGGTCTTCTGCGAGAAGACCCAGGCTCAGGCCGACCACATGAAGGAGACGGTGGGCGAGGCCGAGGCCGAGATCATGAGCGGACACATTGTCCTTGCTCAGGATCCGGGCATGACCGACGCCATCAATGCCGCCATTGACGGCGGCACCTGCGCCGAGCAGGCACTCATGGACACCTCGACCATGTTCGAGAACATGTTCCTGTCCATGGACGACGAGATGTTCCGTCTGCGCGCGGCCGACATCGCCGACATCCGCACCGGTATTCTGGCCGAGCTGCTGGGCAAGGAGGTCGTCGACCTCTCCGTCCTGCCCGAGAACACCGTCGTCGTCGTGCACGACCTTACGCCGTCCATGACCGCCACGATCGATAAGGCCCACGTTGCCGGTATCGTCACCGAGACCGGTGGCCGCACGTCGCACTCCGCGATCATCGCGCGCGCCCTCGAGATCCCGGCTGTCCTTTCGGTTTCCAACAGCTGCACCGCGCTGCGCAACGGCATGACCGTTGTCGTCGACGGTGGCAAGGGTATCGTCGAGGCCGATCCCGATGAGGAGACGCTTGCCGCCTACACCGCCAAGGCCGAGGCCTTCGCTGCCGAGAAGGCAGCCCTCGAGGCCTTCCGTGGTAAGCCTTCTGTAACTGCCGATGGCATCAAGAAGGTCATCGCCTGCAACATCGGTAACCCCGATGACGTGCCCAACGCGCTCGATCACGACGCCGAGGCTATCGGTCTGTTCCGCTCTGAGTTCCTGTTCATGGACTCTGCCGAGCTTCCTTCCGAGGAGGAGCAGTTCAACGCCTACCGCAAGGTCGCCAGTGCGCTCAAGGGCGCTCCGGTCATCATCCGCACGCTCGATGTGGGCGGCGACAAGGAGATTCCGTATCTGCACATGGTCAAGGAAGATAACCCCTTCATGGGCTTCCGAGCCGTGCGTTACTGCCTGGCCAATCCCGATCAGTACAAGGTCCAGCTCCGTGCTCTGCTGCGCGCCAGCGCCTTCGGTGACGTTAAGATCATGATCCCGCTCGTCACCTGCGTCGAGGAGGTCTTGGCTGTCAAGGAGCTCGTCGAGCAGTGCAAGGCCGAGCTGACCGAAGAGGGTCGCAAGTTCAACGAGAACATCGAGGTCGGCATTATGGTCGAGACGCCCGCTGCTTCGCTGCTCGCTGATCGTCTGGCCGAGGTCGCCGACTTCTTCTCCATCGGCACCAACGACCTGATCGGCTACACCATGTGCGCCGACCGTGGCAACGACACCATCTCCAACCTGTACCAGGTGTACTATCCCGCCGTGCTCCGCTCGCTCAAGAACATCATCGAGAGCGGCGTGAAGGCCGGCATTATGGTCGGCATGTGCGGCGAGGCCGCTGCCGATCCGCTGCTCGAGCCGCTGCTGATCAGCTGGGGCCTGGAGGAGTTCTCGATGAGCGCTCCGTCGATCCTGCGCGCCCGCAAGACCATCAGCCAGTGGACCAAGGCCGAGTGCGACGAGCTCGCCGAGAAGGCGCTCGCCTGCAACACCGCAGCCGAGGTCAAGGCGCTGCTCGAGTCCGCAGCTCGTTAATTTGGTATCAGAGGTAACCGCGTGGTTGGAATGGGCCGGCCACGCGGCCCTCACATATACAGGGGGTACTGTAAATGTTCTACACGCTAACCGCTAACCCGGCTGTCGACATGACGGTTTCGAGCTCTCCGCTCGAGCCCGATGAGAACGTCCGCACCGGCTCGGCCAGCTACACGGCTAACGGCAAGGGCCTCGACGTGTCCTTCGCCTTTAAGAAGATGGGCGTCGACACCGTCGCGCTCGGCTTCTTCGCCGGCTTCACGGGCAAGTTCATCGTCGAGGAGGTCATGAACCTGGGTTGCCTGTGCCGCCCGGTCTGGACCGACGGCATCACGCGTATCAACACCTACGTCAACGATGGCCAGCACGAGTACGGCATCCTTAACCCCGGCGCCCCGATCACGCCGGAGCATCAGAAGGAGCTCTACGATATCCTGGACACCGCAGGCGACCTTGAGTGCCTGATCGTCTCCGGTTCCGTGCCTCCCAAAGCTACGCCCGACTTCCTGGCTCAGGTCATGGAGCACGCTCAGGCCCGTGGCGCCGACGTCGTCCTGGACCTGTCCTCCGACAAGCTCAAGGAGCTCGCTCACAAGAAGCCGCTGCTCATCAAGCCGAACCATCACGAGATGAAGGCCATTTTCGGCGTGCCGGTCGACACTGACGACGAGGTCCGCGTTGCCATGAAGATGGCTCACGACGCCGGCGTTCAGAACGTGCTGCTCACCCGTGGTAGCCGCGGCGACGCCTACTTCTCCAACGGCGAGGACATTTGGTACGCCAAGCGTGAGTTCAACATCAAGCTGGTCTCTTCCGTCTGCGCCGGCGACTGCACTCTCGCTGCGTTCCTGCACAAGTGGTACAGGGATCGCGACAACGTCGAGGAGGCCATGAAGCTCGCTATGGCCACCGGCGCTAACGTTGCCGAGTCCGTGGGCATTGGCGACTTCGGTCACGTTGACGAGTACAGCAAGCGCGTTGCTGTCCGTAAGCTCGAGCGCAAGTAATCGAAACGCGATACATTCGCGCGCATGCGGCGTCCCGGTTTTGATCGGGGCGCCGTTTTTTGTCCCACCCGAACTTCGGCGCCGCCCTTCACCGCTTCCACACCGTTCGCCGAGTTGTTGTAGCCTTTTACCGAATCGTGGAATATAATTTCATCAACATGTTACCTCGTGAAAGGAACATTCATGATTTACACGCTGACTGCAAATCCCGCCATTGACTACAACATCTCCTGCGACGGCTTGTCTGCCAATACCGTCACCCGCACACGCAACGCGGTCTACACTCCCAACGGCAAGGGTCTTAACGTCTCGTTTACGCTCGACCACTACGGCGTCGACACCACGATCCTGGGCTTTTTCGCCGGCTTTTCGGGCGAGTTCATCGTTAAGGGCGCCGAGGCTCTGGGCGTGCCCGTCAAGCCCGTGTGGACCGACGGCATCACGCGTGTCAACGTGTTCCTTAACGCCGGTCCCGACACCGAGTACAACATGGTCAACGCAGGCGCCGCCATCAATGCTGTCAACGAACAGGAGATGTTTGAGCTCATTGATTCGCTCGACGACATGACCTGCCTGGTCATTAGCGGCTCGCTGCCCCCCAACACCTCCGAGGGCTTCCTGGCCGAGGTCCTGCGTCGCGTTAAGGCCAAGGGTGCCGAGTTCGTCCTCGATATCTCGAGCCATCAGCTGGCCTACCTCATTGCTATGGGGCCGCTCCTCATTAAGCCCAACGACGACGAGTTGCTCGACATCTTTGGCATTAAGGTGAGCGGTGGCGACGACGAGTCCGTCAAGGGCGCTATGGCCGAGCTCCACGCCAAGGGCGCCAAGAATGTGCTGCTGACCTTGGGTGGCGACGGCGCGTACTTCTCCAACGGCGAGCACATCTGGTTTGCTAACCGTACCTTTGAGGTCAAGGTGCTGTCGACCGTCTGCGCCGGCGATTCCTCGCTCGCTGCCTTCTTATCCGTTTGGCACGACGCCCCCGAGCGCGTCGAGGATGCCCTGCGCCTTTCGATGGCCACCGGCGCCAACGTGGTCGAGTGCCCGGGCTTGGGCAATTTTGCCAAGGTCGACGAATATAAGAAGAACATCGAAGTTCGCCAGGTCTGCTAGTTCCGGCACCTTGCCTGAATAGTTCGATTATTTCGCATCCGTCTTAGACCAGGACGGATGCGTTTTTGTTTATCGGACTTGCGTGTGCAGTGGAGGCTGTTTCTTGCTAGACTTCTTGCAGACGCAATCGATAGCCAATTTGATAGTCGCAGGAGGCCATAGGCATGTGCAATGTTTCGCTCAACGGTACGCAGCCGACCGATGCCTCCATCCGTGTTCTGCGTGCGCTCGAGGCAGCTGGTCTTGAGGCTTGGTACGTAGGCGGTTGGGTACGTGATGCGCTGATGGGGCGCCCCAGCCACGATGTGGACATGTGCTGCAGCGGCCTGTGGCAGGAGTCCAAGGCGGCACTCGAGGCTGCGGATATCGCCGTGGTTGAATCGGGCATAAAATTCGGTGGCATTACGGCTATTTGCGATGGCGAGCGCATTGAGGTCACCACCTACCGCCTGGACGGCTTCTATACCGACGGTCGTCATCCCCAGAGTGTGGAGCGCGCCGCTTCGCTTGAGGACGATCTGGCGCGCCGCGACTTTACCGTCAATGCCATGGCGTGGCATCCCGAGCGCGGCCTTGTCGACCGCTATGACGGCCAGGGCGACCTGGACCGCAAGCTGATTCGTGCCGTCGGTGATCCCAAGCGCCGTTTTAATGAGGACGCTCTGCGCATGTTGCGCGCGGTGCGCTTTGCCTGCCGCCTGGACTTTATGATTGAACCCGCGACGAAACAGGCTCTGGCCGATTGTGCGCCGTTGCTCGATGCCGTGGCGCGCGAGCGTGTGGGCATTGAGCTTGAGGGCATCCTTTCGACTGGACACGGGGGAGACGCCATGCTGCGCTACCCCGAGCTTATCTGCGCCGCCGTGCCCGAGTTGGCAGCGAGTCGCGGGTTTGATCAGCGCAGTGTCTATCATGCGTTTAACGTCTACGAGCATATCGCCCGCGTACTGACGGTAGCAGGGGAGCTGGCGCTGTGCGACGGCGTCGTGCCCTCCTCGAGCCTTATGTGGGCAGCGTTTTTGCACGACGTCTCCAAGCCCGATTGCTTTACGGTCGATCACGCCGGTAGCGGCCACTTTTACGGTCATCCCGAGCTCGGCGCCAAGAAGGCACGTGTCATCATGGATCGCCTGGCGCTCTCGCACGATTTGGTGCGCGATGTGTGCCTGCTGATCAAATACCACGACAAGCCGCTGCGTCCCGAGCGATCCTGCCTGCTCAATATGATGCGCGCGCTTTCGGGCGAGGGTGTCGATACGCCGCGTCTGATGGACGAGCTCATGGACCTTAAGCGTGCCGATACGCTTGGCAAGGCGCCCTCGTGCTTCTATTACGTCGAGACGATCGAGGAGATGCGTTCGCTCGCCCACGAACTGCTTGAGGCGGGGGAGCCCTATACGCTCAAGATGCTTGCCATCAACGGCGGTGACCTGATCCGTGCCGGTGTTCAGCCAGGGTCCGAGCTGGGTCAGCTGCTGAACGCTGCCCTCGATGCCGTTATCGAGGATAACGTTCCCAACGATCGTGGAACCCTCCTGGCACACCTAAATCTGGGGTAGACTTCTAGGGACGGGGCTTATTTAGCTACCCAACTGAGCTGCGCTTTCCATAACCTGCCGACAAAATTTCGCCAATTTGGAATTTCTGCTTGCACTCGCGTTTTTTGTCCCGTATTATATTTCCTCGCAGCACGGCAGTGCAGATGTCATGTGGCCCGTTCGTCTAGCGGTTTAGGACGCCGCCCTCTCAAGGCGGAGATCACCAGTTCGAATCTGGTACGGGCTACCACTTCTTTTCTGCTGAGCCTTATGGCCCGTTCGTCTAGCGGTTTAGGACGCCGCCCTCTCAAGGCGGAGATCACCAGTTCGAATCTGGTACGGGCTACCAAGCATCTTTTACCCGAACTTCTCCGGAGGTTCGGGTTTTTTATTATCGTGACAATGTCCTACTTAAAACCTGCCCCTGTTTTTCCTTGCGCAGCACATGCTTTACGTACTGCGTATGCGCCTTGCGGGTACAATAGGCAGGATTTATCTGTACTAAGAAGGAGCCTCATGGTCGAGTCCTCTAAGCATTCGCATAAGCCCCAGGTTGAGGTTGAGGTATCGGGCGGCGATGACAATAAGAGCGCTCGTCGCGGCGCATTATTTATCGGCATCGTGCTGGTAGGCTATATCGTCTATTTGGTCGTAACCGGGCAAATGGGGCAGTTCTGGGCCGCTATGGCAAGCGTTCAGGCTCCGTGGCTTATCGTCGCCTGCTTGTGTATGCTGGTCTACCTGCTCTTTGGCATCATTGCTTATGCTATTGCCGTATGGGTCGATCCCGATTCGCCCGTTGGCGTGCGCGACCTTATCTCGGTAGAGGCGAGCGGCATTTTCTTTGGCAACCTTACGCCTATGATGGTCGGTTCCTCGCCGGCACAGATTTATCGCCTTACCAGGACCGGCCTCAACGTAGGCGAGGCGGGCGCGACGCAGTTTACGCGTTTTATCGTGTACCAGTTTGGCCTGGTGGCATGGGGCGCGATTTTGCTGCTTGCCCGTATGCCGTTTTTCGCCGAGCGCTATGGCGACATGACGCTCCTGTGCATCTTTAGCTTTGGCGGCCATTGCCTTATCTTGCTTGGCGTTTTTGCTGTTGCGCTTATGCCCAAAACCGTCACCCGTGTCGCCCATTGCATCATCAATTGGCTCGAACGTATCGGTGTTTCGGCTACAAAAATCGATGGCTGGCGAACCTTTGTGGATGGCGAGATTCAATCGTTTTCCGAAAAGTTCAAACGTTCGGCCGGACATTTCTCGTCCATGATGCTCACCGTGGTTATCACGATGCTGCAGCTCGCTTTTTTTTATCTGGTGCCGTACTTTTTGATGCTGTCTTTTGGCAAGCACGATGTCGACTTTTTCTCGGTTATGGCGGCCAGCGCCTTTGTTCAGCTGCTGAGCTCTGCCGTGCCGCTGCCCGGCGGTACGGGTGGCGCCGAGGGCGGATTTGCACTGTTCCTGGGCCACTTCTTTGGCTCCGCATCGACTGCGGGTTATCTTCTGTGGCGCTTGATCACCTTTATCGCTCCGACTATTCTGTCTGCGTCCGTGCTAGGCCTTAGAAGCACCCATACCGAGAGCGTCCCTGTGCGCTGGGAACGTTTCAAGCGAAAGCTCGGGTGGAGCCGTCAGACGGCTTCTGCGCCAGCTAAATCGCATCCCGCGAATGCAGTTACCGTCGATCCCGACCAACACGCTCAGAAGCCTTCTGCGGCCTCTAGGCATGAGCGTAAATCCTTCGTGCGCCAGACGGGCGACGGTATTCGTGTGTCTCCGGCGGCACTCAATAAGCACAAACGCCCCAAGGAGCGAGATCTGTAATCGCTCAGTTCCTACACGCGGTGTGAGTCGTGCGTTCTCTATGGTGCTGGCCATATTTGCCTCGGATGTAGGATAATCCCCTTACGTAGATTATTTCTCATTTGTAGAGAAATGCCGATACTTCGAAGGGACACGTTTATGGCCAGCAAGAAACCGCGGCTCGACCGTCGCATCGTCCGAAGCCGCAATGCGATCCTTTCGGCTTTTGAGCGCCTGCTGATGGAAAAGCCGCTGGCAGACATTACGGTGAGCGCCATTGCGCGCGAGGCCAATGTCGACCGTAAGACCTTCTACGTGCACTTTGGTACGGTCGACGGCCTGCTCGATGCTATCGCCGAGGATGTCGTGGGGATGATTGTCGATTCGGTTGAGCGTACACTCGCCTCGTTGGGTAGCGATCCCAACGAGCGTGCCCTCGGTGCGGCTGCGACCTTCTTTAGAACGATTAACGAGGCACTGTGCAACAACTTGGTGCTCAATCGTCAATTGATCGAAAACATTCCGCTCGATGATTTCATGGCACGACTTCGTGCGCCGCTCGAGCGTGAGATTGCCGAACGTGACCTGCTGCCCATGGGCCTCAAAGACGAGTTGTTCGATTACTATTTGGCTTTTTTGCTTTCCGGTATTATCGGCATCTACCGCGCCTGGGCACTCTCCGACGGTTCGGTTCCCATCGAGCGTATTTCGGAGGTCGCCAACAACCTGACGCTGAGTGGCCTTTCGAGCCTGGAATCTCGTTTCGAATAGCACTTGCGCCATATCCCCCTGAGTTGCGGTGAAATAGGGACTGTTTTTGCTGCTAGAAAGCATAGTCAGACACTATTTCACCGCAACTTATGGGATTTATATGACAAAGAAGGCGCGGGCGCCCAAGGTATTACGGTGCGCCCGCGCCTTTGTGTTTATGTTTTGCCGAATATGGGGTACTAGCAGTTTCTCTTTAGCTTCCGGCCCTGCTGCTCGAATTTATGCATATCGCTATCGGCCATGCCCTGCGTCTCGTCTTCGTGACGCTGGATGTAGAAGGGGTCGCTCTGATCGTTCCAAATGCGGTCTGCCACGGGAGCCCAGGCCTCGGCTGCGGCTCGGGTCTTTTCGCGCAGTTGCTCGGGTGATTCCTTTTCGACCAGATCGGTGCTCATGGCACCGGTCTCGGCAACCATCTTGGGCAGCATATCGGGGTTCTCGAGCATAGGGCAGGGCTTGAGATAGTTGTCGTTGAACGGCTGGCCTTCGTAGTACTTCATAAAGAGGGGAGAGCGCAGCGCATCAAGCAGGCTCACGTTGTGGATGTTGGCGTTGGAGTAGTGGATGAACACGCACGGCTCCACGTCGCCCGCCGCATTGATGTGCAGATAGCGGCGGCCGCCGGCGATACAGCCGCCCACGAACTCACCGTCATTTTGGAAATCGAGGGTAAAGAGGGGCTTTTTCTCTCGCATCTCGCGAATAAAATGATACATGTGTTCGCGCTGCTCAGGCGTGGGCATAAGCTCGTTGGTGGCATTGCGGCCGACCGGCATAAAGTAGAAATACCAGCAGAAGAGCGCCCCCTCGCGAATCATCCAGTCCATGTTTTCCTCAGTTGCGACGGTGTCAGCGTTGGCGCTGGTCCAGCACGTCGAGATTCCAAACGGCAGATTTCGCTCACGCAGAAGTTTCATGGCGTGTTCGATCTTTTCGTACGTGCCCTCGCCACGGCGGGCGTTGGTGGTGTGCTCGTTGCCCTCGGCGCTGATGGCAGGGACAAAGTTTGCAACGCGGATCATGTCATCACAGAACGCCTCGTCGATGAGCGTGGAATTGGTGAAGCAGAGAAACACGCAGTCCTGATGTTTTTCGCAAATTCTGATCAGGTCGTGCTTGCGGACGAGCGGCTCGCCGCCGGTATAGATGTAGATATGCGTGCCGAGCTCTTTGCCCTGCGTGACGATTGAGTCGATGTCATCGAAGGATAGATTCTGCTTATAGCCATACTCGGCGGCCCAACAGCCCGTGCAATGCAGGTTGCAGGCACTTGTGGGGTCGAGCAGGATGGCCCATGGAATATTGCACTGGTATTTCTCGCGGTTCTTTTCCTGTTGGGGCCAAGCGAGCAGGTTGCCGTCGACTATAAGCGCCTTGAGCAACTTGGTGCGCATTTTGGGATTGAGGCCAAAGATGCGCATGATCAGGTCATACCAATTGCCACGGCTTTTGATGACGTTGGTAAACGCCTCGCGCTGCACGGGAAATACGCGATTGGGGACCAGCTTGTTCACGAGGTCCATGATTTTGTCGATATTTTCTTGCGGATTGTCGTCGAGATAATCGATGAGCTTGTTGAGCGCTGCACGCTCTGCTGACTGTGTAAGCGACATGGGTTTATCCTTTCACGTGTGCTTTGTGTGTGATAGTACCCACTTGTGGATTAAACGAAGTCTAAAGATTTGGAATGTGTCTATTCAACGAATCAATTTGATTTGGGGTGAAGCGTTATACCGGACGCTCTCTGAGTTGCGGTGAAATAGGGTCAGATATTGCCTTTTAGCAGCATAAACAGTCCCTATTTCACCGCAACTCATAGGGATTGCATTACTGGTAGCGCAGACATTCGACAGGATCGAGCTTAGCAGCTCGGCGGGCGGGGTAGAAGCCAAAGATGACGCCGATGCCGACGGACACGGCAAACGCCAACAGTACGGTCGAAATAGAAAAGCTTGGAGTAATGGCTCCGCTGGCTCCGAACTCGTCCATAAGGCCAGAGCTGGTGGCAAAAAACGTGAGCCCCCAGGCCAGCAGATAGCCAATCACAACACCTAAAATGCCACCGGTGATGCACAGCGCCGAAGACTCGGCCAAAAACTGGGCGGTGATATCGCGGCGGCTTGCGCCCATAGCGCGGCGAATCCCGATCTCGCGGATACGCTCGGTAACATTGGTGAGCATCATATTCATGATGCCGATACCGCCCACGAGCAGCGAAATGCTGGCAACGGCTCCCATGATGAGCGAAAACGCGCCCATAAAGGAATTGAGGGCGTCGATGGCGCTTTTCATTGAGGTCACCGATACGCTGTCATACTCGTCGTCCTCCGAGATACCCTTCATGCTGCGCACCTTGGTCTCGATGGTCTTGCAGAGCTCATCCATGTCGGTTCCCTCTACAGCGAGCGCTGTTACGCTCGGAAACGTCGGATTGTCGTCACCGTAGAGATCGGCGATCGTGGCACGCGGCATGTACAGGGCGAGCGAGCCCATTATGTCGCTGCCACTATCGATGACGCCGATAATCTGCACCTCACCGCTCGACACCTTGATGGTTTTGCCCAGTGCGTCCTGCTCGTTGCCGTACAGCTGACTGGCTCCACCGCGGCTGATGAGCGCCACGCGTGCGCCGGATTGGGACTCGACATCGGAGTAGGTGCGTCCGGCCACAAGCTTGCTTGCACCCACGGTGTCGAGCATGTCGCTGTCCACTCCCTGCGCCATGACGGTATAGCTTTTATCCCCGACCTTGTACTCGGAATAGGCGCTGTCGACGATGCCGATCTTCTCAATCTGTGGCACCAGCTTGCGGAGCTTTTCCACATCTGAATCGGTGAGTTCTTGAGACGAATAGATCTCTACCATGCGGGCTGCATTGAGGCCCAGGCTGTTGACCAGACTGTTTTGGATGCCGCCGATGAGCGAGGTCATGGAGATGACCGAGGCGATGCCAATGACGATGCCCAAGATGGTGAGCAGACTGCGTCCCTTGTTTGCCTCGAGAGAGTGAAGGGCTTCTTGGACAAGATCGCGGGTGCTCATTCCTTCGCTCCTATTAGCTGATTGGTGGATGCGGAAATCGTGGGCAGGTTGTTCACGGCCCCGCGCAGCGTATTCGGCGCATGCGCAATATACGCGCCGTCATGGATGCGGCCGTCGCGAATGGTCACGGCGCGGTCTGCCTCGGCGGCAATGCCGGGGTCATGCGTGATGAGCACGATGGTCTTGCCGCGTTCCTGAAGCTTGTGGAAGGTTTCCATGACGAGTGCCCCGGTAGCGGAATCCAAGTTTCCCGTGGGCTCGTCGGCAAGAATGATGGGCGGATCGTTGACAAGGGCGCGGGCGATGGCGACGCGCTGCATCTGTCCGCCCGAGAGTTCCGATATGCGATGGTCCCAATGGTCGACCGGAAGCGTGACAGCTTGCAGTGCGTGCACGGCGCGCAACTCGCGCTGGCCGCGCGGCACATTGGTGTAGGACAGCGGCAACATGACGTTTTCGATAACCGACAGGCGCGGCAGTAGGTTGAAGCTCTGAAAGACAAAGCCGATACTCAGTGCGCGGACCTCGGTGAGCTCATCATCGTCGAGCTCTGCCACGTTGAGGCCTTGCAGGTAATAGTTGCCCGCCGTTGGCTTGTCCAAACACCCCAGAATGTTCATGAGCGTCGATTTGCCCGAGCCTGAGGGGCCAGTGATGGCCACGAACTCGCCGGGATTCACCGCCAGGCTCACGTTGTGCAGGATATGGGCGCAGCCGGCATCGCTCTCAAAGATGCGGTGCACGTTGCGGATGTCGATGACGGGACGCATTACTTGCCCTCGTCGGCGGGCATGCTGCCGGAGTCGCCGCCGTCAGCTGGCATGGTGGCACCGGTGTCAACCACGATGGTATCGCCGTCGCGCAGTTTGGTTACGGGAACACCAGCATTGACCTCGTTGCCCTGGTCATCGCGCTTGATTTGCGTCTTGCCGACCACGGCCTCGTTGTCGTTTTGAGCCACGACGGTTACCTTTACGCGGCGGGTTTCCTTTCCTTCGTCATCGGTCGCTAGATTGACGTAATAGTTCTCGCCGTCCTCGGTCATCAGGGCCATCGTCGGCACCATCACCACGTCATCGAGCTGCTCGGTTACGACCGAGACCTCGGCGGTCATGCCCGGCTTAAGCCGCGCGTCGGGCGACTCGATCAAAATATCGACGTTGAAGGTCACGCTGCCGCCACCTCCGTAACTGGAGTCGGCGTTTGCTACCGAAGCGATCGCCGTGACCGTTCCCTGGCTCACGATATCCGGAAAGGCCGGATAGGTGACGTTGGCACTTTGACCCACGGCGATCTTGGCGATGTCTTTTTCGCCCACCTGCACGGTGACTTTCATCTTGGACAGGTCGGCAATCTGCATGCACTGTTTGCCGCCGCTGGTGTCGCCTTCGCCCATGATCATGCCGCCCGTTACTGTGGCGCCCACCTTTGCGTTGAGCTCGACGATGCTGCCCGAGCTGGGGGCCGTCACCGTGCGCTCGGCGACCTTAGCGTTAGCCTGGTCCAGGGTCGCCTGAGCCGACGCCAGGTTGCGTTGTGCGCTCGATATGGCGCTCGTGTCGGTGGCACCGCTGGATGCGGCCCCCGCTGCAGCATCGGCGCCTGCATCTATCGCTGGGTCAGCCTGGGCCACCGCCGCTGCCTTTTGTGCGTTGGCGAGATCTTCCTGTGCTGCGGCCACCGCGCGCTGCGCCTCTGCCACATTGCGGTCGAGCTCGTCATTTTTAATCGTCATGAGCACGTCGCCCTCGTTGACGGCCTGTCCGGCCTGCACGTTAATCGACGCCACCGTTCCGTCGACAGAAGGGGAGACGACCGATGCCGAGATGGGCTTAAGCTGCCCCTTGGCTTCGACTGTGGTGGTAAACGTGCCTTCGGTGACCATGTCGGTCACCGGTCCGTTGGTGCCTGTGGGTTGCGCGTTGATGACCAGCGTCGCGATGACGGCAATGAGTGCGATGGCAACAATGACACCGGCAGCGATACCGCGTCGGATGAGCTTTTTGCGCCGACGTTCGGCACGTTTGGCCTTGAGCTTTGCATAGGCTTCTTCATCGGAGATATCGGTCGAATTGTCGAGACTCGCTTGGGGCTGCCTGGCGTCTGCAGCGCTGATAATCGGCAGGGTCTCGGTGGCATCTTGGGGCATGCGATCGGAATCGCCAGGGCCCGGATTGATCGTGGGGACCTTGGACATAGCGTCTCCTTTATCGATATGGCTCCGATAAGTATATACGCCCGTCGCGAGAGGCGGGCGTATAGAAGCTGCGGATGACGCTACTGTAAGTTTTGGTCGCCGTGCTGTTGACTTGTTGTAGGCGTTGGCTGCGTTACGAATGCACGACCACGCACAGACCGACTTTGATGCAATCGTGCAGCGCCTTTGCATCTGCCAGGCGCAGATTGATGCAGCCGTGGCTACCGCACCACTTGTACGATTCGGCGTTATCGAAACTCGAATCGTTTTGCCAGGTGGCGTCGTGGAAGCCGACCATATTGCCCTCGAACGGCATCCAATAGCTCACCGGACTCTCGTACTTGGGTTTGCCGGTCTCGGGGTCCTTGGCGCCGATGAGCTTGGAGGCGCCGTCGTTGCTGTTGATCTGCCACACGCCCTCGGGGGTGGCGTCTTCGCCCGGTTTGCCAGAAATAAAGTTGGCCTCCCACACGATGTTGCCGTTCTCGTCGTAGTAGCGCGCATGCTGCTCGGACAGGTCGACGTCGATGTAGGCCTTCCAGTCGGGCTCGCCCTTGGCGGTAAATGTGTCGGCCTTCTTGGAGTACGAAATTTCGATCTCGCCGGTCTGCTTGTTGTTGATGGCGTCTTCGACCTGTTTGGCGAGGGTGTCGCTGTCGATGGACCAGCCATAGTCGCCGCCCTCGACCGCGCACTCCTTGCCATCGGCACGCTTCCACCAGCGGGTGCTACCCACCGTGTTAAAGCCATTGGCGAATTCCGCGGCCCAGCCGCTGATCTGCGACGTGTCGAGCGTGGGATTTGCCGGATCGGCAAAGCTGATCCACTGCAGTACTGAACTGCCGTCGACCTTGCCAGCGTCCTCGCCGTTGAGCTTCAGTGTCACGTTGACGCCCAGGAATTTGTTGGCGGCGTCACATGCGGCCTGAATCTGGTCGTTGGTGAGCGTGTCGTTCAGAGGTTCGTAGGCGTCGTTGCCGATTTTGTTGATGTCGACGGTATCCGAAAGCGCGGCGAGTTGAATCTCGGCATATTTAATGACGTGCTCGCGGTTGATCTTCTCGTTGGAACGGGCCTTTTCTACAGTGAACTTTCCGGCATCCTCGTCGTATGAGCTGCTAGCCTCGAACGATCCCGAGCGACCGTCGTTGAACTCGTCTATGGCAGCGCCCAGGTCCTCTTCGAACTGCTTCTGGTCGAAGGCATCCGAAAGCATGGACAGATCGACGTCCTGGTCTAAATCGACCGATTCGGTGGCTGCGTTGTTGTTGGTTTTACCGCTGAGCGACTCGATCAAACGAACGGGCCAGATGAAGGCCTCGTTGTGGCCGATGATTTCTTTTGCGGCAGCTTCGCCGTCGACGATGGGCTCTTCGGACTCGGGCTGGTAGGTCCAGCTAAAGTCGTCGCCCGTAACGGTGAGCTTGTAGTGCTTCCAGGCCGAACTTACCTTAGTGGCGGCCGATGAGGCATTGGAGAGTGAGACGTCGACGCCGGCGATGGTCGTGTTGGGGTAGGCTACCTGCGAGAATGCCACGATGCCTACGATGTAGACGATGGCGACGAGACCCAAGACGACAAAGAGGGTCGTTTTCTTGCCGGACTTCTCGCGTGCCCCGCGCTTGTCTGCGGGGGCGTTGTGGCGCGCGTGCGATGGGCCCTGGTTGGGGGTATTGTTTCCTGCAGGGTGCTGTTGATGACCCTGGTATTGCTGATGCTGCTGGTATGCCTGACGATTATGCTGCTGCGAGGAGCGACCGCTTGCACGATACTGCTGGTTGTGTGCAGGCGCGATGGGGCGCGGTGCTTGGACACCGCCGGTCTGCCTGCTGGGCTTTTGCGGATCGGGAATCAATTGGGTGCGGTCGTTTTGCGACATCGTCTGCATATCCTTCGAATTTCGCCTTGCGGCTCATCGTATTTTATCTGGGCTTGCATTATAGCGATTAGCCTGTTGATTGTGGTATGGAAACAGTAGCAGCTAAAGGAAGTTCACGACAGCCGGTGGAACAACTTCACCTGGGGCAATTCCATGCATAAGCGTTCGTCCCACTAGGTCGCTTGGGAGTCGGGTCGTCTACCCGCACGCGCCGCACCTGGCACAGGCCGAAAGCGCAGCCGGGGCCTGTGCGATGCCGCCTTTTGCCGTCTCGCGCAGGGTGGCCGGCAGCGCGTGGCCAACGGAGAGCATGACGTGCGCCATTTGGTCAAACGGGACCAGGCTCTTGATGCCGGCAAGTGCAAGCTGTGCCGAGCTAAATGCCGCGGCGACGCCGATAGCATTGCGGTTTTGGCACGGCACCTCCACGAGGCCGCCCACCGGGTCGCAGACCAGGCCCAGCAGGTTGCTCAGGGCGATGGAGCTGGCGTCGAGTGCCTGCTCGGGCGTGCCTCCAAGCATCTGCACCAATGCGGCGGCGGCCATGGCGGCTGCACTTCCCACCTCGGCTTGGCATCCGCCCTCGGCGCCGGCGACGCAGGCGCTCGTTGTGAGGTTGAGGCCGATGGCGGCGGCGCAGTAGAGAGCGTCCATGACCTGCTCGTCATCGAGCTGCAGGTGGTCGGCCAGCGCCAGCACGCAGCCGGGGACGACGCCCGCGGAGCCTGCCGTGGGGGCGGCGACGATCACGCCCATGGTGGCGGAGCGCTCGAGCACGGCCATGGCGCGTGCTACGGCTTCGGTCTGGACGGCGCCCATTAAGCTTGAGCTCAGGCCGTTGTGGCCGGTGGCGTCGACAAGCT
Source organism: uncultured Collinsella sp. (assembly GCA_900556415.1). Classification (GTDB taxonomy): domain Bacteria; phylum Actinomycetota; class Coriobacteriia; order Coriobacteriales; family Coriobacteriaceae; genus Collinsella. The sequence continues at coordinate 35,134 of USOU01000004.1, read as the reverse complement.
TGGCCTCGCCGCCAATGAGGCCGCCGAGCGATCGCTGCGGATTGGCGATGGGGGCCGTGGTCTCGTCTTTCATGACTTCGAGCACGCGGCGCATTGAAGCGACGGCGTGTTGCTCGCCGGTCAGGCGTGCCTCGCGCACGGCCATGACGGCGCCGATGTTGAGGCCCAGTTCGTCGCAGGCGTCAAGCAGCTGCTCGCCGTCGTCGAAGATTTCCTTAGCCGAGACGCCGGGGGAGAGCGATGAGGCCGAACCGGGAAGCTCAATGAAGGTGGCGTAATCGACATTGTCGAGCTTGCGCAGCAAGGGGACGACGGTGTCGTCGGGTGTGCCATCGGTTTCAAACACGGAGTAGGCCTGGCCGCCCACCTCGGTACGGTAGGTGCGGCAGAAGGCGATGTTGACGTGGGCGTAGGCAAGCAGGTTCGTGAGCGCGGCGAGCACGCCGGGAACGTCCTGGTGCGCCACAAACAATGTGGAATACATGCCCGAGATGTCGACGCCGACGCCGTTGATGCGGCTGATGCGCATCTTGCCTCCGCCAAGGCTTTCGCCGCGGACCTGTGCCGTGGCGCCCATATCGTCTTGCATGTCGATGTCCACGGTGTTGGGGTGGATGGACGCGTCGTCGCCCATAATGTCAAAGTGATATTCGAGGCCCTGCTCGCGTGCGAGGTCGAAGGCCTGCTTGATGTTTTCGTCGTCGGTGTCGAGGCCCAGAATGCCCGCGACGAGCGCGCGGTCGGTGCCGTGGCCGCGGTAGGTGTGCGCGAAGGAGTTCCACAGGCCAAAGGTGACCTTGGTGATGCGGCCTTCCAGCAGGCTGGCGGCAACCTGGGCGCAGCGCAGGGCGCCGGCGGTGTGCGATGAGCTGGGGCCGACCATGACGGGGCCCAAGATCTCGAATGCCGAGGTCGTAGCTAGTGTTTGTGGCTTGCCTGCCATGGCTGCTCCTTTACGTGGCTCGTCGTCCCGAGGGCTTTAGTATTTGGTCGCCTGCTCGGACAGTCCTGGCTCGCGCGGAGAGCACATTAAGTGCTCTCCGGCTCGTGCGGAACTCGCGATCGACCAAATACTAAAGCCCTCGGAACTTAGGATACATGGTTGGAGTCGCTCTGCTGCAAAATTCATCGGCTGGTGACCTATTCCATGTCCCAGGTCGGCTCATCTTCACCACCGGTAAATAAAAAAGAGGTACCGGTTGGTCCGGCACCTCTTTTTGGCGCGTTTCTATTTGGCTGCAGCTTTTGTCGCTAGCTTACAGACCGCAGGCTGCTTTGAGTTCTTCTACGCGGTCGGTCTTTTCCCAGGTGAAGTCGGCGTCCTCGCGGCCGAAGTGGCCGTAGGCTGCCGTCTTTTCGTAGATGGGGCGACGCAGGTCCAGGTCGCGGATGATGGCGCCCGGGCGCAGGTCGAAGGTCTTCTCGACGGCCTCGACGATCTTGTCCTCGGCGACATGCGCGGTGCCAAAGGTGTCGACCATGATCGACAGCGGCTTTGACACGCCGATAGCGTAGGCCAGCTCGACTTCGCAGCGATCGGCCAGGCCGGCGGCGACCACGTTTTTGGCGACCCAGCGCGCGGCATACGCGGCAGAGCGGTCGACCTTGGTGCAGTCCTTGCCGCTAAAGGCGCCGCCGCCGTGACGGCCGTAGCCGCCGTAGGTGTCGACGATGATCTTGCGGCCGGTCAGGCCCGTGTCGCCCATGGGGCCGCCAACGACAAAGCGTCCAGTGGGGTTCACGTAGATGTCGGCGTTGTCCCACGGCATGTTCTCGGCAGCCATAACCGGCGTAATGACGTGCTCGATCAGGTCGGCCTTGATCTTGCCCATGTCCTCGATCTCGGCGGCGTGCTGCGTGGAGATGACGATGGTCGTGACCTCGATGGGCTTGCCTTCCTCGTAGCGCACGGTGACCTGGGTCTTGCCGTCGGGGCGCAGGTAGGCGAGGGTGCCGTCGTGGCGCACGGCTGCCAGGCGCTCGGCCAGGCGGCTGGCAAGGTAGTGCGGCATGGGCATGAGAGTCTTGGTCTCGTTGGAGGCGTAGCCGAACATCATGCCCTGGTCGCCGGCGCCGATCAGGTCGATCGGGTCGGTGGTGGCGCCGGTCTGGGTCTCAAACGACTCGTCGACGCCCTGGGCGATGTCGGGGGACTGCTCGTGAATGAGGCTCATGACGCCGCAGGTATCGCAGTCAAAACCGAACTTGGCGCGGTTGTAGCCGATGCGGCGGATAACGCCGCGGGCGATCTCCTGCACGTCGACGTAGGCCTGGGTGCGGATCTCGCCGGCAACGATGACGGTGCCGGTGGTCACGAGGGTCTCGCAGGCGCAACGGACGTTCTCCACGTTGGCGGGCACGCCGTTGGGCGCAATATAGCCCTGCTCCTGGAGCTCTATTTCTTTGGCGAGAATTGCGTCGAGTACGGCGTCGCTGATCTGGTCGGCGATCTTATCGGGATGACCCTCGGTCACTGATTCCGACGTAAACACGAACGTTCCGTGTTGGGGAGGGATGGAACGAAGCTCTTCTGACATGATTGTCCTTTCGAATAACGTGTCCCGGCGACCGTTACCATTCCGCCGGGCTCTGTATGCAAGGGCACATCATAGCGCGTAAATCCAACATTCACACCCTTTCCGCACCTACTCATTGGGGACAGACTTAAATGACCAGCCTTAAGCTAAGAACGCCCAACGACTAGTCATTTATGTCTGTCCCCAATGAGTGGGTCGATGCCCTTTGTGCGGAGGTCGCATTGTTGCTTTATACTGGTGCGGTTAGACATCCATCCTGCAATCGAGGAGATATCCATGGCATCAGACGTTCGCGTCCGCTTTGCACCCTCACCGACGGGCAAGCTGCACATCGGCGGCGCCCGCACCGCTATCTATAACTGGGCTTTTGCCCGCTCAAACGGCGGTACGTTCATCCTGCGCATCGACGACACCGACCCCACCCGCTCCACCGACGAGAACACGCAGATCATTCTTCGCGCCATGCGTTGGCTTGGCCTGGACTGGGACGAGGGTCCCGAGGTGGGCGGCGACTATGGCCCCTACGCCCAGACCGAGCGCCTGGACCTGTACAAGCAGGCCGCCCAGAAGCTTTGGGACGAGGGCAAGGCCTATCCCTGCTTCTGCACCAAGGAGCAGCTCGATGCCGACCGTAAGGCCGCGCAGGAGCGCAAGGACCCCTTCCAGGGCTATCAGCGTCGTTGCCGCGATCTTGATCCCGAGGAGGCCCGTCGCCGCATCGAGGCCGGCGAGTCCTACGTCCTGCGCATCAAGGTGCCCGAGGACCGCGGCGACGTCGTCATCCACGACGCCGTTCACGGCGAGGTGACCTTCGATGCCAAGGAGCTCGATGACTTTGTCATCTTCCGCTCCGACGGCACGCCCACGTACAACTTCGCGACCGTCGTCGACGACGCCATGATGAAGATTACCCACGTCATTCGCGGCGACGATCACCTGTCCAACACCCCGCGCCAGGTCATGGTCTACGAGGCCCTCGGCGCGCCCGTGCCCACGTTCGCCCACATCTCCATGATCCTGGGCGCCGACGGCAAGAAGCTCTCCAAGCGCCACGGCGCCACCTCGGTGGAGGAGTACCGCGACGCCGGCTACCTTCCCGATGCCTTCGTCAACTACCTTGCGCTGCTCGGCTGGTCGCTCGACGGCGAGACCACGATCATCCCGCGCGACGTCCTGGCCAGCAAGTTCTCGCTCGACCGCATCTCCAAGAACCCCGCGACCTTCGACCCCAAGAAGCTCGACTGGGTCAATGCCGAGTACATCAATGGCATGTCCGATGCCCAGTTTGCCGACGAGATCATGGTCCCCGAGCTGCACGAGGCGGGCCTTATCGAGGGCAATGTCGAGTACGGTGAGGACTGGATTGACGCGCTTGCCGCCATCGTCAAGCCGCGCACCAAGATGCCGGCCGATGCCGTGACCGTCGCCGCCCCCATCTTCGCCACGGCCGAGACGCTCGAGTATGACGAGAAGTCCGTCAACAAGGGCCTGGCCAAGGAGGGCATGGGTGCCATTCTGGACGCCGCCAAGGCCGCGCTCGAGGGTGTTACCGAGTGGACAGCCGCGAACATCGACGCTGCGCTTGAGCCGCTCCCCGAGCAGATGGACCTCAAGAAGCGCGTGGTGTTCCAGGCCGTTCGCGTCGCCGTTTGCGGCAACATGGTGAGCCCTCCGCTGGGCGAGACCATGGCGCTCGTCGGCCGCGACGACTGCCTGGCGCGCATCGACCGCGCCCGCACGATGGCGCTGTAATCGCTGCGCAAACGTATGTATCCGAGCCCCGTTCACCCCGAGCGGGGCTCTTGTTTCTGTATGTGTATGGGATTGGAGGTGCTGGGGCCATGGCCGAGCAACTTTCGCTGTTTGGTTCGCCGGAACCTGAGGAGACTTCGGCGGCGCATGCATCCGCTGCTGCCCCGGCCGAGTCCGAGCCTGCACCTGAGCCCATTGCCGCCTATACGAGCGTAGTTCTCGACATCCCCACCCGTGCGCTGTCCGAACCGTTTGCTTACGGCATTCCCGAGTCCCTTGCCAACGAGGCCCAGGTCGGATCGACGGTCCTGGTCCACTTTGGTAACCGTGCCGCCGCAGGCTACATCGTCGACATTGCGCCCGAGTTGGGCGACCTGCAAGGCAACAACGCCCTTGACCCTTCGCGCATCAAGCCCGTCGAAGCCATCCTCAGCAAACCGCTCTTTACCGTCGAGGCTGCCCGCATCGCGCGATGGATGAGCCGCGAGTACGTCGCGACGCTTTCCGAGTGCCTGCGCCTGTTTTTGCCTCCGGGCGGCAGCCCGCGCGTGGTCAAGGGCGATGACGGTGCATGGTCGGTTGAGCGTCCTGCCGTCAAGCCTATTCAAAACCGCTGGGTCATGCTCACACCCGAGGGTTTCGACTATACACCGCCCAAGACCGCCGTTCGCCAGCGCCAGCTCATCGAGGCGCTCCAGTGCGGACCGGTCACGACGCGCGATCTCAACCTGCTCTACAACAACATGTCGGCGACCATCAAGGCGCTCGAAAAACGCGGTGTCGTGGTGGTGGAGGAGCGCCGTGCCTGGCGCGGTTGCAGCGAGCAGACTACGCTGTCCTCCGCGAGCGGCAAAGCGCCGGTCGCACTTACGGACGGCCAGCAGCAGGCGCTCGCGCAGATTGAGCGCGCTCGCCTGGATGCACACGGTGACGTGGTGCTCGTGGACGGTGTTACGGGCTCCGGCAAAACCGAGGTCTACCTCTCCGCTATCGAGCGCGTGCTCGCGGCCGGTCGCTCGGCCTGCGTGCTCGTGCCCGAGATTTCGCTGACGGCCCAGACCGTCGGCCGCTTCCGCTCGCGCTTTGGCGAGACGGTCGCCGTGTTCCATTCGCGTCTTTCGGCCGGCGAGCGCCTGGACCAGTGGGATATGGTTGCCAGCGGTGCGGCCCGCGTGGTCGTGGGCGCCCGCTCGGCGCTCTTTTGTCCGCTCAGCGACCTTGGGCTCATCATTATCGATGAGGAACATGAGACCAGCTACAAGCAGGGCTCCAGCCCGCGCTACCACGCGCGCGAGGTGGCGGCCGAGATGGCGCGTCGCTATCGCTGCCCACTCGTGCTGGGCTCGGCCACGCCTTCTGCCGAAGCGCTCGACCGCTGCCGCCGCGGCACGTACAGCGGCGTCACGTGGACGCGCGTCGAGATGCCCGAACGCCCGGGACACGCCGTGCTGCCAACGGTTCGCATTGCCGACCTGCGCCGCGAGTTCGCACACGGCAGTCGCTCCATGTTCTCTAAACCGCTGATGGAAGGCCTGGAGCGTGTGGTCGAGCGCCGCGAAAAGGCCGTGTTGCTGCACAACCGTCGTGGCTTTGCGCCCTTCCTGATGTGCCGCGAGTGCGGATGTGTCCCCACGTGCAACCACTGCTCCACCGCGCTCACGTACCACGAGCGCACGCACACGCTGCAGTGCCACACCTGCGGATCGTCCTGGCGCGTGCAACCCTATCCGGCGCCCACGAGTCGCTGTCCCAAGTGTGGCAGCCGCTACCTGGCAAAAATGGGCCTGGGTACGCAGCAGATTGAGGACGCACTGCATCAGATGCTGCCCGACGACGTTGCCATCATACGCATGGACGCCGATTCCACGCGTGGCAAGGACGCGCACAAAAAGCTGCTCGAGCAGTTCGATGTTGCCGATTGCGCGGTGCTGCTGGGCACCCAGATGATCGCCAAGGGCCTCGACTTTCCCGAGGTCACGCTCGTGGGTGTGGTCAATGCCGACTTTGCGCTCAAGCTGCCCGATTTTAGAGCAGGAGAGCGCGCCTACGATCTGCTGGAGCAGGTTGCGGGCCGTGCCGGTCGCGGCGATCGCCCCGGCGAGGTCATCATCCAGACCTATCTGCCCGAGGACCCGGTCATCCGCGCCGTCGCCGAGCACGATCGCTCGATCTTTACCGACTACGACCTGTATCAGCGTCGCGACGCGCTGTACCCGCCGTTCGTGCGCCTGGTCAACATTTTGGTGTGGTCGGCAAGCCGCGACGATGCGCAGGATTATATCGGGCGCATCGCAAAGCTCCTCAAGCGCCGCTGGCACTCCGCCGCGCCCGACTTTTTGCGGGCGGGGAGCGCCGTGCCGCAGGTGCTGGGCCCGGCTTCGTGTGTAATCGAGAGAGCCAAGGACCGTTACCGCTTCCATCTGCTTGTGAAGTCGCCGGTAGGGTACCATGTCTCTGATGATATCGACGCCTGCCTCAAAGAGGCGGGCTCCATGCGCGGCGTGAGCGTGAGCGTTGACGTCGACGCCTATGATTTGATGTAACAAACCGAAAGGATGGCCATGGAAGCCAACGGAATCGTACTGTCCCCTGACCCTCGCCTGCGTCAGGAGTGTGCCGTCATCGAGGAAATCACCCCGGCGATCGAGGCGCTTGCCGAGAAGATGAAGAAGATGATGTTCGAGAACGGCGGTTGCGGCCTGGCTGCTCCGCAGATCGGCGAGCTCATTCAGCTCGTCACCATCGACTGCGACTACAGCGACAAGAACGACTACGATCCGTACGTGCTCATCAATCCCGTCATTGTTGAGCAAAGCGACCATCTGGTGCCGTTCAGCGAGGGCTGCCTGTCCATCCCCGGCATTAGCTGCGAGATCGAGCGTCCCGACCATGTCGTCGTCGAGGCATACGACCTGGATGCCAACCTGATTCGTTACGAGGCCTCGGGCGACCTGTTCTGTGTGTGCCTGCAGCACGAGATTGATCACCTGCACGGCAATACCATGTTCGAGCGACTGAAGCCCATGCAGAGGCTCAAGGCCGTCAAGGAGTACCAGGACGCCCTGGCCCGTGGCGCTCGACCGGGCGAGACAGAGTAGGTTTGTCCGTCCCCGGGGCGCCCGCCTATATCATCCCGTGCTCAAACATTCTCGCTGCGCTGCGAAACTGCGCGCGGGACGATATAGGCGGGCGCCCCGGGGACTACGTTGATGCTGCTTGTCTCGCCCGGGTGCCGTCGGGCCAGGGAGGGGCGTCTTCGCTGATAGTCTTTGTTGAGAGGGAGCTGCTTTTATTGCGGCTCTTTCTTTGGTTTTGGGTATATTTGTTCTTGTTGAAATGTTATTGCGGATGGGCTGGGTACTTGGCTTTCCGCTGTTATTTGTAGCCGTCTCGGCTTTGGTTGAGGGGAGACGTTCTTTATGCGTATTGTGTTTATGGGTACGCCTGATTTTGCTGTGCCTTCGTTGACTTCGCTTGTTGAGGCTGGGCATGAGATTGCGCTTGTTGTTACTCGTCCCGATGCTGTTCGCGGGCGTGGCAAGAAGCTCGTGCCTTCTCCTGTTAAGGCCAAGGCACTGGAGCTTGGCCTGCCGGTTGTTGAGGCTAATCGTATGACGCCTGAGGTTGTTGAGGCGCTCCGGGCTGCGCAGGCTGATATTTTCTGCGTGGCCGCGTACGGTTGCATTTTGCCTGATGAGGTGCTGCATATGGCACCGCTCGGCATTGTGAATGTTCATGCGTCCTTGCTGCCTCGTTGGCGTGGCGCCGCTCCTATTCAGCGTGCCATTCTTGCTGGTGATGAGGTTGCTGGCGTTTCCATTATGCGTATTGGGCATGGCGTGGATACGGGCGCTTATTGCGCCCAGGCGTCTACGTCGGTTGCCGGTAAGCATGCCGAGGCGCTGACCATGGAGCTTGGTGAGCTTGGTGGCAAACTGCTTGCCGATACGCTTCCCTTGCTTGCCGATGGCTCGGCTGTTTGGACTGAGCAGGATGAGGCGCTCGTCACTCATGCTGCCAAGATTTCCAAGCAGGAAATGCGTCTGGATCCGCAGATGGCGACGCTCGATTGCGTGCGTCATGTGCTTGCGTCGTCCGACACCGCTCCCGCTCGCTGCGTGATTGCCGGCAAGACCGTGCGCGTGCTCGACGCCGCGCCGTCAGATGTTTCGCTTGGCGAGGGGCTCGTCGCGGTTCAGGCCAAGCGCGTCTACCTGGGCCTGTCCGATGGCGCGGTCGAACTGCTTGAGGTTAAGCCCGATGGCAAGCGTGCTATGGCTGCTTCTGCCTGGGCTGCTGGCCTGCAGGGTGCCGATCTTATCTGGGGTGTTTTATCATGAGTAAGCTTTCCCCCGCGCGCAAGCTCGCGCTTGATGTTTTGATGGAGGCCGATCGCCGCGGCATGTACGCACGCGACGTGCTCTCGTCCCGTGCTTCGGCCAAGGCCATTGACCAGCGCGATTCTGCTTTTGCCGCTCGTTTGGCACTTGGCGTTGCAGCCACCCAGGGCATTTTGGATGAGCTGCTCGACCAGTTTCTCGATAAGCCTAAAAAGGTCGCGCCTCGTGTGCGCATGGCGCTTCGTATCTCGGCCTTCGAGATGCTCTATCTGCATACGCCGGGTCGCGTTGCAGTGAGTCAGGGCGTGGAGCTCGTGCGCAGCGGCGCTAAATCGGCCGCCGGTCTGGCGAACGCCGTGCTGCATAAGGTTGCGGACAACGTCGAGGACTTTGCCACTGCGGCGGATGCCGATGAGTCCGAACGTCGTCTGGTTCGCCTGTCGCGCTTGATGGGCATGCCGCGCTGGCTTTGTGCTCGCATTATGGCATCGTTCGACACGCCCGAGGGCACGCTCAATTTTGCCGGCAATCTGGCGCCCGCGCCGCTCGCTCTGCACGAGAATGCCTTTGCGACCAAGCCCGATCCGTTTATCTCCCAGCTTGTGGCACCCGTGTTTCCGGGCTGCCATGCGCCGGTCGATGCGCAGGTCACGGTTGCGTCCGGCGTGTTTGAGCGCGCTGCTGCCGTAGCCTCGGACCTTAACGCCCAGCTCGTCGCCACCGCGGCGACGCGTCCCGGACGTTGCCTGGAGATTGGTGCCGGCCGCGGCACCAAGACCTATGTGATGATGTGTCAGGCCAAACGTGCCGGGTACGAGCGTCAGCATACCGCGCTCGACCTGCATGATCGTAAATGCGATCAGAATCTCGCGCGTCTGCATAAGGCGGGTATCCAGGGCGTTCGCACCGTCTCGGGTGATGCTTGCGAGCTCAACGAGGTGCTGACGTCGTTTGATGCCATGCTTGGCAAACCTGCCCTGTTCGATACGGTGTTTATCGATGCCCCGTGCTCAGGCACCGGCACTATGCGCCGTCATCCCGAGATTCCGTGGCGCCTGACTGAAAAGGATGTGACGGTTGAACTGCCCCGCCTGCAGCTGACGATGCTCAAGGAAGCCGCCGCGCGCGTGGCTTCGGGCGGCGAGCTCATCTATGCGACGTGCTCGGTGTTTGATGAAGAGAACACGCAGGTCGTGGACGCGTTCCTTGCTTCTCCCGAGGGCGCCGGCTTTAGCGTTGCGCCGCTTTCCGAGGCACAGATTCTGCAACTTCCCGATTTCGTGCAAGCCAAGAAGCTCGTCTCCGTCCGTCAAAACGACCGAGGACTTTTCCAAAGCGTGCCGGTAAACGCCGACTCCTACGACGGCCACTTCTGTGCCCGCCTGATCCACAAGTAACAACTAAGTTGCGGTGAAATAGGGATTGAATAGCGGCTTCTACCCACCAAACAGTCCTTATTTCACCGCAACTCAGGATGTCCTGCGAGTGGAGATCGCAATAGCGTTAAAGAGTGGGAAAAATAGCCCCGTTTCATACTTGCTGCTATAAAAAGTAGGGCGGATTACGGGGCTAGATTGGTATTTTCCGGCCACAGTAAAAATGGTCTAAATAAAACCGCAGGTAGATGGCTTGTTGAAATTTGCAAATTACTGGAATGGATAGAGGTTGTCAATTCAGCCCCGTAATCCGGTAGAGTTTTGAAATGTTACAAACCTAGCATCAGCCCGGAATCGGATCTATAGAAAAGTTGCGGTGAAATAGTTCCTGTTTGGCCGTTGGATGGGCTGATTCAGGATCTATTCCACCGCAACTCATAGAGATTTCTGTAACACAAAGAAACAGCCCCACGAACGGTGTCGGTCGCGGGGCTGTTTGGTTCCTAGTGGCTATGCGGGCAGTTGGCGCAGCAGCCGCTGGTGGCGTTGGTGCTGGAGCCGCCGCTTCGCTGGTCGGTGTTGTAGAAACCACTGCCCTCAAATTTAATTCCGCTGGCCGAAAACGTCTTGGATGCCGGGGCACCGCAGCTCGGGCACACGACCTCGGGACTCTCGGACATGGGGTGCTCAACCTCAAACACGTTGCCGCAGCTCGAGCACTTGTAATCGTAGCGCGCCATAATACTTCCTTTTCAGCACAAAGCGGGCAGATCACTCTGCCCGCAAAAATTCAAACGTCTGTAACTGTACCCTATATCGGGCGTTTTATCACGCCTCGCCCCAGAATCTATGGGTGTTGCGCAGGAGCTGTGCAGTTTTGCCCTCGGCGGCCGCAACGTCGGCCTCGTCAGCCTGCCAGGTCCAGTTACCCGTGGCCACGCCCGGTACGTTCATGCGCGCGTCGTCGCCAAGCCCCAGGATATCCTGCAGCGGCATCATCACCAGGGGAGCGTCGCTTGCCAGCGCGTCGCCCATCAGCTTAGCCGCCACCTCAACACCGCTCGGCTCATCGCCGCCCGCAAAGGAACGCGTGCACCAACCGGCGAGCGTCGACGTATCGTGCGTCGAGGTGTACAGGATCTTGCCAGGCGTGGGATGCACGCCGCAACGAACGTCGTAGTCGCTAAACTCCAGTACGTCCATGCCGGGGAAGCCGCAGGTCGAAGCCATGGCGCGAACACCGGGCGTCAAATAGCCCAGGTCCTCGGCGATAAAGTTGAGCGGACCCAGCTCGTCGTAGGCGGTCTGGAACAGGTCCTTGCCCGGTCCCGCCAGCCAGCGACCTTCGGCGCAAGCCTTGCCCGCGGGGATACTAAAGTAGGTGTGGAAGCCCAGGAAGTGATCCAGGCGCACACGGTCGTAGAGCGAAAACGCACGACGCAGACGATCCATCCACCAGCTATAGCCGTTCTGCTTCATGTGGTCCCAGCGGAACGTCGGGTTGCCCCACACCTGGCCCTCGGGCGCAAAGTTGTCGGGCGGCGCACCGGAGATCTCGATTGCCTTGCCGGTATCGGACAGCCAGAAGTTCTCGGGTTCGCTCCACGCATCTGCCGAATCGTCGGACACGTACATGGGAATATCGCCGATGACCTCGATGCCCTTCTTGTGCGCGTAGTTCATGAGCTCGCACCAAGCCAGGTCAAAGCGGTACTGCATGTACGCCTGAAGCTCGGCCTCGTCGTGGAAGCGCTTGTCGTCGATCAGATGCTCGTTGTAGCGCGCGACATCCGCCGGCCAATCGTGGCGCGACTCGCCCTTAAAGTACTTCTTAACGGCCATGTAGACGCAGTACTTCTCGAGCCAATCGGCATTGCGATGTTTAAACGCGGTGTACAGCGGATCGGCATCCTCGCCGCCGCGGGTCTTCCAGACAGCAAAGTCGGCGGCCAGCTCCTCGTGACTCTCGGGCAGTAGGTCAATATTGCCCGCAAAGGCCGAAGGCCCAGCGTAAGGGGAGCGGAAGAAGTCCGTCGGGTTGACGGGCAGGACCTGCCAGTAGCGCATGCCCATGGCGGCCAGATGGTCGATAAAGCGACGCGTTGGTGCGCCGATCGTACCCGGCTTGCCATCGTCAGTCGGTACCGAGGTGATGTGACAAACGACGCCCGCGCCGTGATCGAGCGGCTCTTGCAGACGCTGCTCGGCGTGGTGATAGATGATCGACGACCCCAGCGGATACAGATCGAGCGTGACGGTACCGTTGTGGATTTCGCACTCGTGGCCGCTGATCACGTCGCTCGCACATTCGCCGAGCGCCGCGATCGTCACGCAGTGCGAATTGCGCAAGCTGCGGTTGATGATTACCGTTGCGGCCTCGCCGTCTTTACCGGTACGCGTATAGGCGAGTACTTCGTCGTTGAGCGCGAAAGCCTTGATCTCGCCGTCAACCATAAACGGCAGGGCGCGGCGCACGGCCGAGGCGTTTTTAAGGATGGCGAGTGTATCGAAGTCGTGCAGGTCTTCCTTCAAAGGCAGCGTGCGGCGATTGCCCGGATCGGTCAGGCCCTCAAGGCCGTATTCGTCGCCATAGTAAATCGATGGCACGCCGGGGAACGTCATTTGCATGAGCGTTGCAAGCCAAAAACGACTCTTGGCCAGGCCCATCGAGTTCTCGTCCAGGCGCCACTTGCTGCGCTCGCTCTCGGGCAGCTGCGACTCGTCGGGGCCACCGCCGAGCACCGAGATGATGCGCGGACGGTCGTGGCTCGAAAGCAGGTTGAGCGCACAGGACAGGGCCTCGCGCGGATAGTTCTCGCGCAGGGTTTCGATATCCTCGGCTGCCTGGTAGGCGTTCTTGTAGCCCATCAAAAAGCCAATGACCATGTCACGGAAGGGGTAATCCATGGCGGAGTCGAGCTCAGAGCCCTGTAGATAGCGGCGCAGGTTGCCATAGCTGATCTTGTTGGAGGCATCTTCCCAGACCTCGCCGAGCAACAGCGCGTCGGGCTTCTCGGCGAGCACGGCCTTTTTGATCTCGGCTAGGAAATCATCGGAAAGTTCGTCGGCCACATCGAGGCGCCAGCCATGGGCGCCAGCGCGCAGCCATTTACGGATGATACCGTCCTTGCCCAGGATCCGCTCGCGCACCAGCTCGGAGCTCTCATTGATGGCGGGCATATTGCCCACACCCCACCAGCAGTCGTACGAGCCGTCCTCGTGGAAATAGAACGCGTCGCGCCACGGCGAATCTTCGCTTTGCCAGGCACCGACGCCGGGATAATTGCCGTAGCGGTTGAAGTAGACCGAATCGTCGCCCGTGTGGTTGAACACACCGTCCAGAATGATGGATATGCCGAGTTTTTCGGCCGCCTGACACAGCTCGGTAAAGTCCTGCTCGGTGCCCAGGATCGGGTCGATCTTGGTGTAGTCGGCCGTGTCGTAGCGGTGGTTGCTCGCGGCTTCGAAAATGGGGTTAAGGTAGATGGCTGTAAAGCCCAGCTCGGCGATACGAGGCAGGTCTTCTTGGATGCCCTTGAGCGATCCGCCGTAGAAGTCCCAGGTCTTGATGGAGCCGTCCTCGGCGCGCTCGTACACGGGCGGCTCGTTCCAGTCTTCGACCATGCGGCGCTGGATTCCGTTGCGAGGCTTTTCGACCTGAGCCAGCGTGCGCTCGCGCCAGTGCTCGTCGCGGGCATAGCGATCGGGGAAGATCTGGTAGACCATGCCGCGCTCGTACCACTCGGGTCGAACTTCGCGGTGCTTGTAGACGGTGACCTGGAACGACGGCACCTCGGCGTAGTCGTAGGTCACGCCCTCGCCGCCGGTTCGGCCCTGCGGCGCGCCCAGACGAACTTCGGGCTGGCCCTCGATATTGCAGATAAAGCTATACCAGATAAGACAGGGCTCGGTGCACTCAAGCTCTACGGTAAATATGCCGTCGCCTTCGTGCGTCATGGGATACCGTGTCTCACCGATCTCATCGACCCAGGTGCGCAGCGTAAGCGTTGCCTGGTTGGGGTCGGCATCCTCCAGAATCACGGAGAGCGAAAGGGTGGTACCAGTGGTCACAGCGCCAAACGGTGTGCGAAACTGCGGTAGACGGCTGTTGTGTATCAATCTCATAGTACGGTCCAGTTCAATAGAATCATGGCCTGCGGGCCATGGGCTTTACGCACAAGATGTAAGTATATCTGTTGTACACAGGCTGTATAAACAACATCCGTTTACCATCGGCGAACGGTTGTCCTAGAAAATCGTTTTACCAACTATCCACAGAGAAGGGGCGCCCGGTTGGAGCGCCCCTTGCTTAGGGTTTGATGAGGTTTTGGATCGTCTGTGGGCTAGCGGCGCTTGCGGGTGGCCGATGCCTTGCGGACGGACGTCTTTTTGGTCGGAGCCTTTTCCTCGGTCGCGGCGGCGGGGGAGACCGGCGCCTTCTTGGCGGGCTCGGGCTTGGCCTTTACCTCGGCCTTGGGCTCCTCTTTGACGGCAGCGGACTTGGCCTCGGATGCCTTCGGTACCGGCTTGGCCTCGACCTTAGCTTCCGCCTTGGGAGCAGCAGCCTTGGTCGTGGTCTTCTTAGCCGTCGTCGTAGTGCGCTTGCGCGTGGTGGTCTTGGCGGCCGGCTTGGCCTCGACGGTTGCCTCGGCCTTGGGCTTGGCTGGCGTCTCCTCGACTTTGGCGGCCGGCTTTGCGGCGGCCTTCGTCGTAGCAGGCTTCGTGGTCGTCGACTTCTTTGCCGTCGACTTCTTGGCAGTGGTCTTGGCCGGTGCCTTGACGGCGGGCTTGGCCTCGACGGCGGCCTCAGCCTTTACCTCGGGAGCAGTCTCAGCTTCGGCGGCCTTCTTGGCAGCGGCGGTCGTGCGCTTGCGCGTCGTCGTTGCCTTGGCAGCAGTCGTCTTTGCTGCGGCGGTCTTGCTTGCAGCGGCCTTGGTCGTCGTAGCCTTCTTGGCCGTCGTCTTGCGCGTCGTGGTCTTCTTGGCGGCAGGCTTTGCAGCCGGCTTAGCCTCAGCCTCGGGAGCAGCCTCAACCTTCACCTCAGATTTAGCCTCAACCGGCTTCTCCTCAGCCTTGGGCTCCTCAACAGCAGCGGGCGCCTCAACAACCGGCTCGGCCTTGGGCTCGGGCTTGGCCTCATCCTCCTCAGCCGCAGCAGCCTCCACAGCCGCCGGGCGCTCAATCTCCGGATGCATAAAGAAGTACAGGTCTAGATACTTATCGGCCGAACGCGTCCAGCTAAAGTCCTGGCTCATGGCCTGCGTGACCAGCTGATCCCACGCTTCGCGGTTATCCCAGAACAGGCGCGCCGCGCGGAACACCGCGTCGCCCATCTCGTCGCCGTTAAAGTTGCTAAACGAGAAGCCCGTGCCCTCGCCCGTAAACTCGTTATACGGGATCACAGTGTCCTTCAGACCACCAGTCTCGCGCACGATGGGCAGGGTGCCGTAGCGCATGGCGATGATCTGCGACAGGCCGCAGGGCTCAAACTTCGACGGCATCAGGAACATATCGGCGGCGGCGTACATGCGCTGCGAAAGCGCTGGATCGAACTCGATGCGCGCGGCCATGGTGCCGGGGTACTTGTCCTGGAAGTAGCGCAGGCCGTCCTCGTAGTCGCGGTCGCCGGTGCCCAGCACGGCCACCTGCACGCCGCCGGCCAGAATGCGGTCGAGCGCGTACATGACCAGGTCCATGCCCTTTTGGCGCGTCAGGCGCGTGACCATTACCATGAGTGGGCGGTCGTCGCGGACCTCAAGTCCCAGCTCCTCCTGCAGCTTGGCCTTGCAAATGGCCTTGCCGGAGCGGTCCTCGACCGTGTAGTTGGCGGCAATGCGCTTGTCGGTTGCCGGGTCAAAGCCTGCCACATCAATGCCGTTGAGGATGCCCTGCAGCGCGTACGAACGCTCGCGCAGCACGCCGTCCAGGCCCTCGCCAAACTCGGGCGTCTGGATCTCGTTGGCATAGGTGGGGCTCACCGTGGTGATGGCGTCGGCATAGCGCAGCGCGCCCAGCATGTAGTTGACGCTGCAGGCGTCGCAACGCAGCTGCGAGGCGGCCGCGGGAATATGCGCTACACCCAGGATGTCCTCCATCACGGTATCGCTAAACTGGCCCTGGAACGCCACGTTGTGGATCGAGAACACGGTCTTGACGCGGTCGTACAGCGGCAGGCCCTGGTAGAACTCGCGCAGGAACACGGGCGCCAGTGCCGTCTGCCAGTCGTTGCAGTGCAGGATGTCGCACTCAAAGCCCTCGGGCAGGTGCTGCAGGCTCTCGGTAATGGCCTTGGAGAAAAACGCGAAGCGCTCGCCGTCGTCAAAGAAGCCGTACGGATAGTCGCGCGCAAAGTAGCGCTCGTTGTCGATGAACATATAGGTGACGCCGTCGTGCTCGAGCTTTTCCAGCCCGCAGTACTCGTTACGCCAGCCCAGGCTCACGTAAAAGTCGGCAAAGTGCTCCATCTGCGCCTTGTACTCGTCCTTGATGGTGGCGTACTTGGGCACCATCACGATGACTTCGGCGCCGGCGCGCACGAGCGCCGCAGGCAGCGAGCCCGCCACGTCGCCCAGGCCACCGGTCTTAACAAACGGTGCGCACTCGGCCGAGGCAAACACGATCTGCATCTTTTTGCTGGAATCTGCCATATTGTCTCCCATGTTGTAATTCGAGAATAGCCGCCTGGCGCTAACCGGGCGGCTATTCTACATGTTACGAGCGATGTTGCGGTGCCAACGTTAACGTACGATGGTGGTGTCGGAAGTTAACGGAGCCTTGCCCAGCACCAGAATGTTCTCGGGCGTGCCGCGAAGCTCGGTGTTGGTGGGAACCACGTTGTTCTTGTCCAAAATGGCGTTCTCGACGCGTGCGCCGCTCTTGATGATGCAGCTCTGGTTGATGATCGAGTTGGTCACCGAGGCGCCCTCCTCGACCACGACGCCGCGCGACAGGATCGAGTTGCGCACGGTGCCCTTGATGATGCAGCCGGCAGAAATGATCGAGTTGCACGCGTGGCTGCCGGTCGCATAGCGCGAAGGCGGCACGTCGTGAGCCTTGGTCAGGATCGGGCGCTCGGGATCGAAGAGCTGGTCGGCCACGGTCTGGTCGAGCAGGTCCATGCTGCGGCGATACAGCGACTTCTCGCTAAACACGCCCACGACCTCGCCCTTGTACTCGTAGCTGCACACGTCGATGTTGCCAAAGTCGCCTTGGAGTGCCTCGAGCAGGTCCAGATAGTCGGCGGCCTGGTAGTGGTCGATGATCTCGAGTAGCGTCTCGCGGTTGACGATGCAGCAGTCCATAGAGGCGTTGTCGCCGTACACGACGCCGGCGCTCACGCCCGTCAGGCGGCCGTTCTCGTTAATTTCGAGTTTGGTCTCGTCATCGACGTTGTGCGTGGCCTTGCAGTACACCACGGTCATCTGGGCACCGGAGTTCTCGTGCGCGTCGATGATGGTGTTGAGGTCCATGTTAAAGATGATGTTGGTGCCCATCATCACAACATAGGGCTTGTCCGAGCGCTGGAACAGCGTCTTGTTGGAGATGATGTCGCGCAGCAGGAAGCGCATGCCGCCCTTGGTGGTGCCATACGCGTTGCCGGGCACCATGAACAGGCCGCCCTTCTTGCGGTCCAGGCCCCAGTCCTTGCCCGAGCCCACGTGATCGATCAGCGAGCGGTAGTTGCCCGGCATGACGACGCCGACGGTCTTAATGCCGGCATTCATCATGTTGGACAGCGGGAAGTCGATCAGGCGGTAGCGGCCCAAAAACGGAACGGACGCGATGGGGCGGTCCTTGAGCAGCACGCTGCCGTAGGTCGAAGAGTAGTTAGCGGTGATATAACCGATGGCCTTGCGATTGATCATCGGATCATTCCCCCTTCCCGATAACGACGTCATTTCCAACGACGGCCGTATCCTTGGTGGTATCGACAGAGCCGAGCTTCACGCCCTCTTCGACCGTGGAGTTCTCGCCCAAAATGGCGCGGCAGATGTGCGCGCCGCTCTTAACGTGCGCACCCGGCAGCAGCACGGAGTCCTCGACCACAGCGCGCTCCTCGATGATGACATCGGTCGAAAGGATCGAGTGGCGAGCGGTGCCGTAGATCTTGCAGCCGTTGGAGACCAGGCAGTCGTCCAGGCGGCCGTCCGGACCAATGTAGTGCGGCGGTCGCGTGGTGATGTTGGACATGATGGGGAAGTGCTTGTCGAACAGGTCGAACTCGGGGTTGTTGCCCAGCAGGTCCATCGAGGTCTCGTGGAAGCTGGCGATGGTGCCGACGTCCTTCCAAAAGCCGTGGAACTCGTAGCTGTATAGGCGCTTGCCCTCACCGAGCAGCTTGGGGATGATGTCCTTGCCAAAGTCGTGGCTCGAGCGCTGGTCCAGAGCGTCCTCCTCAAGGGCCTCGATCAGCACGTCGGCCGAAAAGATGTAGATGCCCATGGACGCAAGGTTCGAATCGGGCTTATCGGGCTTCTCGGTGAACTTGGTGATGCGACCGTCCTCGGGGTCGGTGGTCAGGATGCCAAAGCGGCTGGCCTCCTCCCACGGCACGGGCATAACGCTCACCGTGAGGTCGGCGTTGTTCTCAATGTGCGTCTTGAGCATCTTGCGGTAGTCCATGCGATACAGGTGATCGCCCGAAAGAATCAGGACGTACTTGGGGTCGTTGGCCTTGATGTAGTCGAGGTTCTGCGTAATGGCGTCGGCCGTGCCCGCATACCAGGCGCCACCGGTCTGCGTCTCGTACGGCGGCAGGATCGACACGCCGCCGTCGCGGCTGTCCAGATCCCACGCCTCGCCGGAGCCTACGTAGGCATGCAGCAGGTAGGGGCGATACTGCGTCAGAACGCCCACCGTGTCGATGCCCGAGTTGGAGCAGTTGGAGAGTGAAAAGTCGATAATGCGGAACTTGCCACCAAAGCTAACCGCCGGCTTAGCGATCTTTTGGGTGAGTGCCCCCAATCGGCTGCCCTGTCCTCCTGCGAGGAGCATCGCGATGCATTCTATCTTACTCATCGATTTCTCCTTCTGTCATCGATGTTCTTAAACCCATTAGCGACGGGCGCGGCGCTCGGTCGCGCCCGTCGAGTAATGCCGTGCTGGCAAAGGGAGCTCGCGGCCTTTATGCGTGCCAGATATCGTCGCGGTACTCGCGAATGGTGCGGTCGCTCGAGAACCAGCCGCTCGAGGCGGTGTTGAGCAGGGCCTTGCGGTTCCAGGTCTCCTGGTCGCCGTAGCTGCCGGTGAGCTTTTCCCATGCATCCACGTAGCTGCGGAAATCGGCCATGACCAGGTCGGGGTCGTTGTTGTTCATGAGCTCGTTGTAGATACTCTCGAAGTTGCCCGAAAGACCCGCAAAGGTGTTGTCCTTGAGCTCGTCCATCACGCGGCCCAGGCGCTCGCGGTCGCCGTTGAGCGTATCCCACGCAAAGTAGCTGTTCGATGCCCAGAGCTGCTCGACCTCGGGGGCGGTCAGGCCAAAGATGGCCTCGTTCTCGCGACCGGCCAGGTCGGCAATCTCGATGTTGGCGCCGTCGAGGGTGCCCAGCGTAATGGCGCCGTTCATCATGAGCTTCATGTTGGACGTGCCCGAGGCCTCCTTGCCAGCCGTGGAGATCTGCTCCGAGATCTCGGCGGCGGGGTAGATGAGCTGGGCGTTGCTCACGCGGAAGTTGGGGATAAAGCAGACCTTCATGACCTCGTTCACGCGGGCGTCGTTGTTGATGACGTCGGCGACGGAGTTGATCAGGCGGATGGTCTCCTTGGCAAAGGTGTAGCTCGAGGCAGCCTTGCCGCTAAAGATGAAGGTCGTCGGCGTCACGTGGAAGTTGGGATCGGCGATGCGACGGTTGTAGATGTCCATCACCTTCATGATGTTCATGAGCTGGCGCTTGTAGGCGTGGAAGCGCTTTACCTGGACATCGAAGACGGTGTTGGGGTCAATAACCAGACCGGTCTCGGCCTTAACGTAGGCGGCCAGACGCTCCTTGTTGGCGCGCTTGGAGGCACCCACGGCCTTCAGGAACTCGGTGTCGTCCTTAAACTGCTTGAGTTTCTCCAGCTCAAAGGCGTCCTTAAGCCAGCCGTCGCCAATGGCCTCGGTCACGAGCTTGGCGTAGGTGGGGTTGGCCTCGGCAAAGAAGCGGCGGTGCGAGATGCCGTTGGTCTTGTTGTTGAACTTCTCGGGCGTCAAGGCATAGAAGTCCTTGAGCACGATGTTCTTGATGATGTCGGAGTGGATCTTCGCCACGCCGTTGACGCTATGGCTGCAGATCACAGACAGGTTGGCCATGCGAATCTCGCCGTCCCACAGAATGGCGGTCTGGCGCAGACGCTCCTGCCAGCCCTCCTGCGTGGTGTCGAAGGACTCGTGCCAACGACGGCTGATCTCGTCAATAATCTGGTACACGCGGGGGAGCAGCTTGGAGAACGTGCCGATGGGCCACTTCTCCAGGGCTTCGGGCAGGATGGTGTGGTTGGTGTAGCTCACGACCTGCGTCACGATGTTCCAGGCGTCGTCCCACTCGAGCTTCTTCTCGTCGATGAGGATACGCATGAGTTCGGGGCCGCACATAGCGGGGTGGGTATCGTTGGTATGGATGGCCACAAACTGCGGCAACAGCTCCCAGTTCGCGCCGTGCTCCTTCTCAAAGGTGTCGAGCAGGCTGTAGATGCCGGCCGATACAAACAGGTACTCCTGCTTTAGACGCAGCAGACGGCCGTGCTCGCCGGCGTCGTTGGGGTAGAGGATGGCGCTGATGGCCTCGGCCTCGGCGCGCTCGGCATCGGCCAGGGCATAGTCGCCGCGGTTGAAGGCCTCCAGATCGAAGTGCTCCTCGACCGGCTCGGCGGCCCAGACGCGCAGCTTGTTGACGGTCTCGCCGGCATAGCCCACAACGGGGATGTCATAAGGGACGGCCAGGATATCCTGCGTGTCCACCGTGCGGTAGAACGTGCGGCCGTTCTCCTCAAAGCCCTCAACATGGCCGCCAAACTTAATGGTCACGGCCTTGTCCTGACGGCGGACCTCCCAGGGATAGCCGTGGGTGAGCCACTCGTCGGTGGCCTCGACCTGGCTGCCGTTGACGATCTCCTGCTTAAACAGGCCGTAGCGGTAGCGCATGCCGTTGCCGTAGCCGGCAATGCCCTCGGCTGCCATGGAATCCAGGAAGCATGCGGCCAGACGGCCCAGGCCACCGTTGCCCAGTGCCGGATCGGGCTCCTGGTTCTCGATGACGGACAAGTCAAAGCCCATGTCGTCGAGCGCCTCGGCGACCATGTCGCGCACGCCAAAGTTGAGCAGGTAGTTGTCGAGCAGGCGGCCAATCAAAAACTCGATCGAGAAGTAGTACACGCGCTTCTTGCCCTCGGCGGTGACGCGGGCGTCACTCTTGGTGGCAACGGTGCGGGCCTTTTCGGCCACGAGCTTGGCCAGGGCGTTAAAGCGGTCGAGGTCGCTGGCGGCCTCGATGCTCTTGCCACTGATGCTCATGACGGCATCGCGATAGAGCTCGGTAAACTCCTGCTTGTTGTCGAAGATCTTATTCATACGTTCCTTTCCCCCGGGGATGTTTCTCCCGGAACGGTTATGACATGTATCCTACGCCCCCACGGGACGGGTAATCACAGTGGTAACGCCTTTGTTACGCTTTCTTGGCAGGAGCCTTAACAGCAGCTGCCTTAGCCTTGGAAGCAGTCTTTTTGGTGGCTGCCTTTTTGGCCGTGGTGGACTTGGCCGAAGCCTTGGCAGCCTTCGCCTTGGCCGGAGCCTTCTTGGCAGCCGCGGTCTTGGGTTTCACCGAGGACGCACGCTTGCGCGTCGCCTTCTTGGGCGCCTCAACCACGGGCGGCTTATAGCTGCTGGGACCGCGGCGCTTAAGCACCACGCCTGCCAGGCCGGGCACCTTTATCTCGATGGAGTCCATCTGCCCGTTCCAGGGATAGGGCTCACTCGAGCAGGTGTAGGGCTCCTCGCCGGCGTATCCGCTGCCGCCAAACTCGGGACGGTCGGAGTCAAAGATGACCTCCCAGTCACCCTCGCGCGGCACGCCCACGCGGAAGCTCTCGTAGCTCGCCGGGTCAAAGTTGATCAGGATCACCAGGTCGTCATCGACGTCCTCGCCCTGGCGCACAAAGCTCACGATGGACTGCTTGGAGTTGTCCGCGTCGATCCAGGTAAAGCCGTCGTCGGTGTAGCCGCGCTCGTACAGGGCGGGCTCGGCGGTGTACAGGTGGTTGAGTGCCTTGATAAACGCTTGATGATGACGGTGGGTCTCGTACTCCTCGGTCAAGAACCACTGGATGGACTCGTAGTAGCGCCACTCAATAAACTGTCCGATCTCGTTGCCCATAAAGTTGAGCTTGGCACCGGGGTGCGTCATCTGGTAGAAAGCCAGCGTGCGCAGGCCCGCAAACTGGCGCCACCAGTCGCCCGGCATGCGACCGATCAGCGAGCACTTGCCGTGCACGACCTCGTCGTGGCTCAGCGGGCAAATAAAGTTTTCGGTAAAGGCGTACATGATGGAGAACGTGAGCAGCCCGTGGTTGCCGGGACGCCACGGAAAATCGGTCTGCATGTAGTGCAGGGTGTCATTCATCCAGCCCATGTCCCACTTGTAGTGGAAGCCCAGGCCGCCGTCCTGCGGCGGATAGGTTACGAGCGGCCACGCGGTGGACTCCTCGGCCATCATCATCACGTCGGGGAAGTGGGCCTCCACGGCGCAGTTGACCTGGCGGATAAACGCGCTGGCGTCCAGGTCCTCCTCGGTTCCGTACTTGTTGAACTTCTTTTGCCCCGGATCGTCAACGCCAAAGTTGAGGTACAGCATGCTGGACACGCCGTCCATGCGAATGCCGTCAACGTGGAAGTTCTCGAGCCAATACAGCACGTTGGAGACCAGGAAGGAGCGGACCTCGCCGCGGGCGAAGTCAAACTTGTGCGTGCCCCAGTTGGGGTGAATCTCGTGCTCAAACAGCATGTGGCCGTTAAAGGTGGCAAGGCCGTGGGAGTCGGCGCAAAAACCGCCGGGTACCCAGTCCATGATCACGCCGATGCCCGCCTTGTGGCACGCATCGATAAAGTGCATGAGCTGCTGCGGGTTGCCGTAGCGCGACGTGGCGGCGTAATAGCCGGTCGTCTGGTAGCCCCAGGAGCCGTCGAAGGGATGCTCCATAAGCGGCATGACCTCGATATGCGTGTAGCCCATGTCGCGCACGTAGTCCACGAGCTCCACCGACAGGTCGTCGTAGGTGTAGAACTCGCCGCGCTGCGCGGGGAAGGGGTCCATGGGGCCGGGGTAGTTGCCGTACTCGTCGGGCTCGCCCTGCGGCGCGTCGCCGTGGCGCTTCCACGAGCCAATATGCACCTCGTAGATGTTAAGGGGCTGCGACATGTGGTTATGGCCGGCGCGGCGCTTGAGCCACGCGGCGTCGTTCCACTGGTAGCCGTCGAGAGTCCACAGCACGCTCGCCGTTCCCGGAGGGCACTCGGCCTTAAAGGCGTACGGATCGGCCTTGTAGAGCTTTTCGCCCTCGTTGGTCTCGATGAGATATTTATAGAGCTGACCCTGCTCGGCGCCAGGAATAAAGCCTTCCCAGATAGCGCTCGTATGCACGGGCACCAATGGGTTGGCTTGCTCATCCCAGTCGTTAAATTCACCAATGACATGGACGCTCTTTACGTTGGGCGCCCAAACGCAAAAACGCCAGCCGCGCGTACGGTTCTGCGTGTCGGGATGCGCGCCCATCTTTTCCCAGCTGCGCTCCCACGTGCCGATGCCAAACAGGTAGACATCGTCCTTGGTGAGCTCCGGTGCATGCGGGGCGGCTTTACGGGTAGCAGGCTTTTTGGTTGCTGGCTTTAGCTTTGTATCGCTCACGTTTGATCCCATCATGACGCGGCAGCGTGTTGCCTTGGTGACTAGATGCGAAAGGTCCAAGGCTGCACGAATCGAAGGGACGGCGAAGTTTCTGTGATTCGTTCCACCTCGCGTGCTCGGTGGAACTTTCGGCAGAAACTACGATAACACCTGTGCGTTAGTTTTATGGACGAAAGCGGATTTGCGGGGGCGTTTAATCGGTAAGCGACATGTTTATACCACTGGCAGAATTGCCGTGGTAAAACTCTTGACAGTTTTGTAAAACTCTTGACAGTTTTACCAATTTGGGTTTCAAAATTGTCTGGCTGACGTTTGGTAAAACGTTTTTAGCAGGTTGTTTACCCTTTGACATCGAAAGGCCCGTTTATGTCCCATACCGCCGCTCCCAAGGTTGCTTTTATTTTCGATTGCGATGGCACACTGGTAAATAGCACCCCCGTTTGGGCCTATGCCCAGCCCGAGTTATTGCACCGTCATGGGATCGACGTGACCGTGGATGACTTTGCCCAATTTGAGCACCTGTCGCTGGAGGACGAGTGCCAGGCCTACCACGACACGTGGGGCATTGGCGCGAATGGCGAGGAGCTGTATCGCGAGCTGGGCGAGATTTTGATTGATGGGTACTCCAAGGTGCCCCCGCGCGAGGGGCTTCTAGCTTTTTTGGAGCAGGCAAAGGCGGCGGGAATCGCTATGGGTGTGGCCACGTCCACGCCGGCCGAGCTGGTGCAGTCTGCGCTCGCTGGTGCCGGGCTCGACGCTTACATGGAGTTTGTTACCACGACGGGCGAGGCAGGACGCTCCAAGCAGTTCCCCGATGTGTACGAGCTGGCGCTGCGCCGCCTTGAGGAGCGCCATGGGTGCAAGTTTGAGCGCGCGTGGGTGTTTGAGGACGCAGTCTTTGGCCTTAAGAGCTCTGGCACCGCAGGCTTTAAGCGCGTGGGCATCTATGACCCGCACGGCCGCATGAAGCGCGAAGATGTGCGCGCCAACTGCGATATCTTTATCGACAGCTACGAGGAGCTGGAACTGGCCCGCGTGCTTTCGTTTGAGGGCTAGGCGAGAGCTGTGGCTTGCAAGGTATTAGTGGTCTGCGGCTCGCCTGTGGTGGCGAGCGCTGATCTGTTGCGCAGACTAGTGGGGGAGTGCGACCGCGTTGTCGCCGTTGACCGCGGGCTGGATTCGCTTCTGGGCGCGGGACTGGGCTGCGACGTGTATGTGGGGGATGCCGACACAGTGAGCGACGCCGGTCGCGCGCTGGTCGATGCCGCCACCGACTTTGAAGTTGAGCGCCATGACCCGTACAAGGACTATAGCGATCTGGCGTTGGCGCTCGATTCCGTCCGCCGTCGCTGGCCGGGTGCCGAAGTGGTTGCGACCTGCGCTACGGGCGGCCGTCCGGATATGGCACTTTCCGTACTGGGGCTGCTTGCAGGCTACGAGGATGCCCCTGTCTGGATTGCCGAGGACAGGGTGGTCGCCCGCATCCTTCACGCAGGCGAATCGTGGACCATTGAAGGCGCCGAAGGCAAGACGTTCTCCATCATCGCCATAGCGCTTGGGACGGTGGCAAGCGAACACGGCCTAGAGTGGGAACTAGATCACAGCTCTCTGGGCTTGTTGGCCGACACTGGCATTAGCAACGTCGTCAGGTCAACAGCCACGATCCATGTCCACACCGGAACCGCCATTGCTTACCTCTACAAGTAAAGGCCATCTCATCAGGGTTTTATCGGGACGGCGGATAGAATCAATCGCTCGAAGAGTGATTCTTTCTATCCGCCGTCCCAGGAAACCCGTAAGTGTGAGAATCAAACCAAAAAACTTCTTGCATCAAGCAAAACATTCCCCTATAGTATTTCCTCGTCACGGGGGCGTAGCTCAGCTGGGAGAGCGCTTGACTGGCAGTCAAGAGGTCAGGGGTTCGATTCCCCTCGTCTCCACCACTGTGAATGCAAAGCTTCCGGGAAACCGGAGGCTTTTTTCATATGCAGCCATCGCGCAAACCAATGTGACGCCACGCCAACACCCTCACCGCAAAAAGTTGCGCAATTTAGCTTCCACTTCTATACATAAATTGTGCTTTTGTATGTGAAAGATCTTAAGGTACTTGTTTCAGGCTTGCTCAGTAAGATTAAGTCTTAGATTTGACTGTCATCTATTTGCAGATTATCAAATCTTTGTAACTGTTTTCTACCGATGAATCCTAGTTTTTCACTTGGATGCTTTTTCTTAAGTTGTTTGCGCGGCTTTGCTCATTTTCTAATTGCGCATAAATACAGCGGATTCTTTAGGATTGAGTCTTGAAGTAGATTTGATCCGTACTAGCTTTAACGCCGTAATGCGATGAACAATATTCCGCGCTGCACGGGACTCATCTTTTAAATGGGCCGTGTCTATGCCGGCAAGGAGAAGTCGGTCGTGGGCGTGTACCGCCTGACGATGAAGTCCAACTTCGACAACTTCCGCGCGAGCTCCATTCAGGGCGCCATGAAGCGCGTGAAGGCCAAGGGCGGGCCCGTGGTGGTCTACGAGTCCACGCTGGACGCGCCGGAGTTCTCCGGCTCCGAGGTCACGCGCGACCTGGAGGACTTCAAGGCCGGCTGCGACGTGATCGTCGCCAACCGCTGGAGCGACGAGCTCGCGGACGCGGCGGACAAGGTGTATGCCCGCGATTTGTTTAAGCGGGACTAGGGGAGAGCGGAGGCTTGCGTTAGGCGGCGGATTTAGCCTACAGCAAGGTCATCCTACCCGAGGGCGGGGGTGTATCGGCGCTAATCGATACACCCCCGCCCTCATTATTCTCGCCAATTTCATCAATAGGCAATCACTAAGGTCGCTCTTCTTATAAACCGTCATGTTTTTAAGTAGGTGCTGAATGCCGCACGTGAAGATGACCTTGAATCTCTCAAATCCAGCTCAATTTATCCAACTTCGTCAGTTTTAGATCCAAAGCCTTTAAGTGCTATATCCTGAACGTTGCAAGTAATGTAAGTATTGCGTTTTAAGGAGGCTCAATTGTCAGTCGGATCTTTCTCCAGGAATCCATTTGTTGGGTTTGGTTGCGCGGGCTTCCGCTCTTTCACTGGCGGTGAGTCCGCACGTATAGGCCCCTTTGATAAAGTCCAGGTTGTTTCCGGGCAGAATAATTGCGGCAAGTCGGCACTCATTGATTATTTCATCAGAGTTATTGAGGCGATTGACGAGCGCGGCGATATTCGACGAGAAGATAATCCGTTAACAAGAGCCGATGTGCCTTTGAGACTAAATGCTCAAAATGAGCTTCCTCCGGCGACCATCTCTATATGTGTCAATATCGATGCACTCGAAGAGACGCTCATGCCAAATGCCCGATCATCTCGCCAGCAGGAATATGCGAAATCGTTGCTCAAACTGTTTAACGACGTTCCGTACATTTCTGAAAATGGAACCGCCGCATGGCTTGATTTCTCTCTTGGGTGGGGACAAAACTCTATTGGTTATGACGCCATTTTACATGCACATTTCTCGCAATATCAGGCTTCGAGCTTAACAATCGGCAACTTAACCGACGCATCTCTTGCGTTCTGTGGCAGTGCCGGAGATGACAGCCTGAACTACAGCAATATCATACGCACAGCGATGCCGTGGGACTCGCTCCCCAAGTTTCTAAAGGTTGGAGCAATTAGATCTATCGAAGACGCTGATTTCTCGAGCCGGCATAACCCTATCAACAGTGGCGTAGGCCTCCCTGCGGCTTTGCTAAGGTTATATAACCCCGAGCGAAAAGATTTTGAACAGTCTAGACAGCGTTGGAGCAAACTTCAGGATTTTGTTCGCGACGTTCTGAACGATCGCGGTGCAGCGATACTTGTATCCCATGAGAGCCATGAAATCGCAGTGAAGACCGCTGACACCGATTACCTACCGCTTGAGTCACTCGGTACCGGTCTGACTGAGCTGATTATTCTCGCTGCTGTCGTTGCTTGCAACACTGATAAAATCATTTGTATCGAAGAGCCGGAAATTCATCTTCATCCTGCGCTCCAAGCGAGGTTTATTGAATATCTCCTACACGATGATGCCAACCGTTTCATTGTGACGACGCATTCACCGACTATCATCAACGCTCCGGGTGTTCAGGTGGCACATGTGAGCAAAAAGAATGGCGTGTCTACATGCCAACAGCTCAACGGGATGGCACTGGCCCGTGATTTGCTAGACGACCTGGGGGCTCATGCATCTGATCTGCTTCAATCAAACTACGTTGTATGGGTGGAGGGCCCGTCTGATCGTATCTACCTTAACTATTGGATTGGGAAATGGGCGAAGGAGAACTCCGCTCACCTTGTCGAAGGCGTTCATTACAGCATCATGCTGTACGGCGGCAAACTCCTGAACGCGCTCGATGCAAGCCCCGGTGGCTCCAGTGAAAAACTGATATCTCTCTTCCGAATCAATACTCATTTCTGCATTTTGATGGATTCCGACAAGAAGAGTATAAATGCTCGAGTAGGTAAGACGAAAAGACGTGTCATTGAGGAATGCAAGCAAAGTGGTGCCATGCATTGGGTAACGTGGGGTTCTACAATTGAGAACTACGTACCGGCGGATGCTTTGACGGCGTCCATAGAGGCTGCTCATCCAGGCAAGAGGTGGAACCATGATCTCGGCGAGCGTTTTACCTGCCCTTTAAATTTCAAGTTCGAGGGAATGCGCTCTTTAACGCCTAACAAAATCGCGATTGCCAAACTGGCCTGCGAATCTGGATTCACCCCATTGGGTGACTGCACCAAGCAGGTCTCAAGGCTCTGTCGCGCAATTTGCGATGCGAATGGAATTAGTTATTAGGAAGTAGTACGGCCAATTGACGCCGCACAACGCCGCCTTTCACCGATTGGCAAAACGATTTACACCTAATTACTGGAATCGATCACGTTTTTCTACTTTGCTCCTTGTCTAATCTCGCTACACTAATGAGTGCTGCTACCAGGTATTTTTCTGCTGCAGCTTCCATTGGCTCCTGCGAAGATCGGAGCGGTTATGTTTACTGCCGCGTTCCACACTAGCCGTCACTACATCCTGTTTACCGTCATGGCCTGCCTATGCGTTTTGCTGGGCGGGCCTTCTTATGCCGCGGGTGCGGAGAGCCTCATCATTGCGGGCGCGACGTACTACGAGCCTGGCGTCTCGGGCCCCGGTTGGGCTTGGACCGATGCCGACCACCTGGAACTCAGCGGCTTTTCTGGCGAGGCCATCGGCGCCGAAGGCGACCTGGTGGTGACCCTGACCGGGCAAAACTCCGTTAGGGAGATGCAAACGTCCATCGTGGACATTTCGCAGTGCGGTCTGGAGGTGTGGGGCAACCTGACGCTCCGCGGCACCGGGTCGTTAACGGCCACGGGATCGCAGTGCGGGATTCACGCGTTTCAGGCATTGGTGGTGGACGGCCGCACCGTCAATGCCCAGGCTGACGGGGCCGGCATTGAGGATGAGGTCGTGGCCGGCCTGGTCGCGGGTCGTCTTGTCGTTCGCGGTGGCGGGCGCCTTGTTGCTGCGGGCGCGGGCTCCGGGAGCGGGCGTGCGCACTTACGGCGCGTACCTGCTAGATGAGGATCCCGACGATGGCGTGCCCTTCGGGACGCTTGCCGTCGATGCCTCGTGGTTAGATGCGACCGGCGCCGACGGCGGCGTTGGCTGCCTGGCCGGATCGCTTACGTCCGCGCGCTTTGTGGCGCCCGCCGGCGGAGCCTTTGGGGCTAGAGGCGTGGTGGATACCTCCGGGGCTATGGCCACGCATGTGGTGATCGAGCCCGATGATGCCACGCCGCCGGCAGGGGAGACCGATGTGCGCCCAGTGCCGAGTGATGGCCGCGAGCCTGCCTCCAGCGCCGATCCTGCTGCGGGAGAGCCTGGTTCGGAAACTGCAGCGCGCCCAGAGGTCAAGCCCGCGGCTGCGACAACAACGACCGCCACGGTGACTAAGACCTCGGTCACCAATGCCGCTAAGCCCAAGGCCGCAACCACGAAAACCGCCTCGCTCCCCAAAACCGGCGACAACTGCTTGATTGCAGCATCAATGACGTTTTTCCTTCTTGGCATAACACTCCTAGGCGTCGCGAATCGCTGCTGTAACGTCCAATAAGTCTTTTGCTGACAACGTTTTGAATCTGAGCTTTCGGCTGTCTCTTAAAGCCACTGCAAACGGTAAGCATCTGCTAAAGCCGTTTTTGCTCTCAGACTTTTGCTAAAGTACGCATGACGAATTCATGTCCGCGTGCTATGAAACAATTTGTCGTGTAATTAGAAGAGAATTCATCGAGGGCCAACTCGACATATCATTAATTTGGGTACATCATCAGCCCATTTAAAGTCTAGTGGATTAGTTTTGCCAGCTGAGAGGAGAGCGAAAATGGAAGCGCTGAACGTTGCAAACTACATCATTGATAATTGGAGCGACAAGTTCGAGATCACAAATCTTAAGCTGAATAAGCTCGTCTATTATTCGCAAGTCGAATCATTGCGCAAATACAATCATCCGCTTTTCGATGATATTATCGAGGCTTGGCAGTATGGTCCAGTTGAACCTGTGGTCTATCATACGTTCTCCTCGTATGGCCGAGACTGCATTCACAAATCGACTGGCTCAGCGATACTTGACGAGACGTCTAAAAACCTCATCGATTCTGTGATGAATAGACTTGGCATGCTTTCTGCATTTGATTTGGTCACCTTGTCACACAAGCCAGATGGGGCATGGGCGAGTGTATATTCGCCGAACATGGATAACCCCATCACTCCGGAGGCAATTCTTGCGTCTAATGATGGCTTAGACAATAACGACGTCGCAACAATCGATCAGGCCGTGCAATGGACAATTGCAGCCATGCCCAATGCGCTGAGGCTTTTGGAGAACTCCTAATGTCTCTCATAATGGGGCAATCGGCCCCTATCGATCCCCTTGTATTTGATGACGAGGAAGCGATAGGGGCTCTTGCCTCTTCTGTAATGCAGCTGCATGAAGGCTTGCTTGCGTTTGGAAAATGCTACACAACCTGTATGACGGGCGACGGGGCCACCCTTATACATGGTCGAATTGAATCTGTTCTATCAAATGCATTTTGCACCATCTTTGGTCAGTCCCCGATTGATAGATTTTCGGACATATTCGACCAGGCAAGCTATATTGCGGAACACATGGTAAAGGACCACATCTTTGAGGATGGAAACAAGAGGACTAGCCTAGTTTTCGCCTTTGCCATTATTAGAGTGAGAAACGTTTCGGTGGACTTTTCCGATAACCCAAATCCTGAAGATAACCCCTACTATGAATGGATTCAGGACCTGGTCTCCGGGAAACGCACACGCAAAGAGCTCGCAAGCGAGTTACGAAGGAACAGCAAGCCTACGAGGCCTTAGAGACTTCTTGGCTTGATTCTTGGTACCGCATTTCGCTGCCGAAACGCCAGCTTTACGGAAGTGCGGGGAATTTTATCCTTCGACGGATATTGGTTCTATCCAGCCTCCCGGCAATGCTCGAGGGCTGGCGAGCGCAACCGTGTGACTTTTTGGGTTTGCCTTTCAGCTCTTCCCATTCATTTGTATGCTCAACTTTGATTTTGGTCGTAAGGCGCGACCAACGGAATCAAAAGAAAGCCTACCGAGAAGATCTTGGTCGCAGAGCACGACCAACGCAATCAAAACAATGCTCACGGAGAAGGCGCCTTCAATCGCATTGAATAGAGGCGCCTCTAATACCAAGCGATATCTATTCTGTCGGAGAGCCTGGAACAAGGCCTATGATGCAATTAGGGGGTGGCGCGCGGATGACTCGTACTTCAGTTATGCCAGGGCGTTTGTAAACAATACGATCACCGTAGACCAGCTTGGTCGAGCGATGAAGCTCAGCAACCTTGGAGAACAGATCGTGCTCAAAAGCGAATGTGCATTTAAGGGAATCCTGTTTGCGGGATTTGAGCGTGCGCCGCTTGATTTGTATGGTCCATTGGCCAAGGAGCGAGATCAGGAAGCAAGGGCACAGTATCGGGAACTGCTTGCCGAAAACCCATTTGAGGGAATCCGTATCGTAGATATCCGCTTCATGAGGCCTCCGAAGATACATTCGCCGAGATTGTCATCGACAAGTGGAACAAAGCTCAGGCTCCCCAAAAAGGCCTCAGAGCGGCACGAAAGGCAGCCGGCCTAACACAAAAACAGCTCGCAGCCCAATCGGGGGTTAAACTCCGCGCCATACAGCTCTACGAGCAAAACCAGCTCGACCTTTGCCGCACCTCGGTCTCCTCGGCATTTGCGCTCGCAAAAACCTTACACTGCAGCATCGAAGACTTCGTCTGGCAACCGATCGTTCTGGAAGAATAGGGCTGGCGAGGTACGCTCCCCGCTAGCCCCTGTATCGCTACGATTTTCTGAGCCATTTTTTCAGGACTCTATTAGTAAAGCGGGTGGGAGCATCGCAATCTTTGTGATCAGTATCGCGCTCCCTTAACTTCTCTGCATATTTGCTGTTGGAATTTAGAAAGACATCCCAGTATTTCGCCCATGACACAAAGTAGTGCCAGCGAGGGTCGACTCTCTGATCATCGGCCTTCTTAATGACTTCGCTCCGCCATGGCTCTGGTACATAAGGGTCGAAAGGCTTTACACGAACGGTAAATTGGCCATTGCTCATGGGCAATGTAATATCAAAGTAGTCATCTTTTACGTATTTAACAGCCTGTGGCTCAATGCCCAACTCTTCGATGAGAGCCATATAGAAGGCCCAGTTATCGGACCCGTCATCTTTGCCGTCATTTTTGATGCATTCTGTAAAACACTCGGCGAGCTTGTAGGTAGAATTCATGCGTTTACGTTTTCCCTCCTCAGCCAGATTGTCTAGTAATTCTTTAAATTCCTCGTCTCCGCAAGCGCGTGCCCAATGGTCAAGATCGAGAAGGGATTTGACCCTCTCCATTTCATCCCTAAAATCATCGAAAAGAAATTTACAGTCTTTCTCGCAAGTCGCTTCCTGATCAGAACCCATGATTGCGTCCTTTCTTGATTAGACTCCGCAGATACAGCAGGGCAAGACCTGCGGTCGTTCAAATTTATTACGCATCAAATTGTCGCACAGCGAACGGACAACAACGCACGGCTTATCTGCCGCCCCGAGACCTCGTGGGTCAACCGATAAATGGTGGTTTTGCTGCAAGTTTGCCTGTTTGTTTGGTTGCGTTCGCACTGCATGCTCCTGCGAATTTAAAATCGGGGGCAAAAAGTTCTTGGTAAACCACGCGCGGCTATGTTAGTATATCTTTTGCCGAAAGGCGACGGGCGATTGGCTCAGGGGTAGAGCATATCCTTCACACGGATGGGGTCACAAGTTCGAATCTTGTATCGCCCACCATCAAAAGCGCAGGTCAGAGGTATTAAACCTCTGGCCTTTTTTCATATGTTGCTAAATCGAAGCGAAGTTACCTAAGGCGTTATATGTTACGCAGTTCACATTAGGTGTCGTCATTGCGCGTTTTGAAAAGTGCATCTGCGTTCATTCATTGAATTCTCTGCGCAATCTATGCGCAATTGTGGAGACAGAGACCACTGGCTCACAGCTCGTACCAGCACGTTCATGTCTATGGCGGGTTTTCAACAGATTGCGTCAAGCTTTTGGTCAGTGTTTGGTCAGCTACCCGTACTTACCCGCATGATGCGCCAGTAGATAATCGACCTTACCCGCAATCCGCACGGCCCGCGGCCGAAACCAGGGGAGGCCCACATGGACGAGATCGTCTGCGCAAACACCGCATTCCGCTACTGGCGCTGCCCGCCGCAGGTGCGCGACCTCTACCCGCGCCTGCCCAGCTCCGATGACGGCTGGCGAGCCCTATCCCAAGCCCCTTTCGTAGCCGAGGTACTCAAGACCCCGATTATCACTGTTGCATCGCCAGGTTGTTGTAATCACCACTCGGGATTGCGCTCCACTATTCGCTGGGAAGGGGCATCTGATGCCGGCACAACAATCGACACTCATTTAGGCTTTAGTGTCACCAATCCGCTTAACACGTTATTTACTATGACACGCTTTGTATCCCAAATAAATCTCGTACTGGCTATGTACGAACTATGCGGCTGGTTTTCTGTTTTCGAGCCGACTCCCGCTGTCGAAATGCAGTTAAAAATGGCGGTAGAGGAGAATCGCAATTCCAACACGCAGGATCTGTTCGAACTTGGAGAAGGCGAAGACGATGTTCCTTGGAAACGAGTTTATGCCCGCGCAACGGTAAAGGCCCCAGATAACGAAGACCAAACGAACAAGCGTGAGGATGGAAGAGAGGTTACGAAACTCAAAGGTACTTCTCTTTGGATGAGAAAGCCGCTCATCGAACTGAGCGACCTGCATCGATTCGCCGACAAGGTCAAAAGTCAAATGTGGGAAAGCAGTTTTATGATGCCGCTCAGCAGGCTATCGGCATTGCTGCGTCTCCGCTCGAGGTCGCGGGGGTCATGCTTCTAAGTCGTTCTCGACGTCTAGGTGGTGCGGGATTCAGCTACGTTTACCTCAACGATTTAACTCCTCTATCCCTGGCAGCCCAAAGCATCGCAGGTCAAAAGGTTTGCTACGGAGACATCGTGATTGTAAACCCAGTCCTAATGAAGGCAGTAATTATCGAGATCCAAGGTGAAGTCATCCATGGATCAGGCGCGGTGCTTGAGCACGATGCGGAGCGCATGACTGCGCTCCAGAGCATGGGTTTCGACGTGTTTCTGGTAACCCACGATATGCTTTACGACAATAAAGCAGTTAGACACCATAGTCAAAAGCGTCTGCAGTCGCTTGGGGATTCGATATAAAGCCAAATCCGAGGCAATGAAGTGCGCCGAGACGCGACTGCGAGCAAATGTTTTGTGCAACTGGTTGGAAATTGGAAATTAGCCGGCGACATGGCGCTAGAACGACCTAGTTTGCCTGCCAGTGATTTAGTTTCATTTCAAAACTATGCCGGATTACGGGGCCGGACCCGGGCCGGCCGTCCGTGCCCTGCATTTCACGGAATGCGCAAGTCGTCTACCAGCGGTTTTGATATTGCCGATTGCGGCATGCTCTGGGGTTCCCGTCCTGGCCCCGTAAACCGGCATGGTTTTGGAGTCGCCGGGCGGGCGGGAGCGCGATTGGCCCCGATAACGGGCCCGGCGCCGGCGGGATGGCCGTTGAGCGAGTGGCGGCCCGCGCCGCGAAAGCGAAAAACGGCGGACGGCTGGACTCGAGATGTCCCGAG
>USOU01000003.1 GCA_900556415.1 uncultured Collinsella sp. | reverse complement strand
CGCCACTCGGTCTCCTCCGGGGACAGGGCGCGACCGCCCACCGCCGTGGCGCCGGTGGGCTCGGCGCCCTCGGCAATGCCGTAGAGCCTCATGCGGGCCTCGACGCCGGCGATGAGCTCGTTGCGGGCCCAAATGCAGTAGTTCTTGATGGCGGTATCGTTCATGGCGGTCTCCCCTTCCCCGGTGGTTCTTGATTAGCTCAAGCGGATGGCGTCGTTATCCTGCAGCTCGGCAAGCAGACGCACACGGAGCTGGGCAAGGTAGGCGTCGATGTCGCTTTCGCTCTCCAGCTTTTTGCGCTCGCCCAGGTCGGCTAGGCGCAGCTTTTTAATCCTCTTGGGAGCGGGCTCGGGCTTTGCGGTCGACGGCGCATCCTTCTCGGGTTCCTCGATTGTAGTAACGGTCTCGCCAGAAGGCGTGACTTCCACGCGTCGGCTCTCGCGCTGCTGGCGCGCCTTCTCCTCCTCGATGGCGCTATCGATCTTCTCGCACGCGCTGTCGCAAAACTCAATCAGCTGCTGTTTCAACGCGGCAAGCTCACTGGCCTTAGTAGCGCTGTGCGCACGGCCCTCAAACGACTTGGCCATGCGGCCGGCGTTCTCAATGGCGCGCTCGGCCAGCCTGGCGTAGCCGTCCTGGCTTTGGGCGTACTCGTGTACCTGGGCCATCTGGGCGGCGATGTTATCGAGCATTTCCTTGCGCTTGGCATCGACCATCTGCTTGTGAGCCGCCATGACTGGCTCCATCAGTTCGTGAAGCTCGCGAACCTCGTGATACGGACGCGAGTTCTTCAGGATCTGCTCAATGCGCTTGTTGGCCTCGACTGCTAGGGCGTTGGATTCCATGTAGAAGCCCTCGTCCTTCATAAGGCCCATAAACTCAACGGCCTTATCAAAGACGGGCTTTTGGCTCTCAAAGAAGAACACGACCTGGTCGTAGTCCTCTTTCCAATCGTCCAGATCATCCTGAGCCTTTACAAAGGCATTGAAGAGCGCCTGGGCATCGTTCTGGTTGTCCAGCAGGTGCGTAGTCAGCTTAATGCCGTCTTCCAGCACCTTTAAGCCCGGGTACGGGTAGGCCGGGGCCAGACCCGTAAAGTTGCTGTTCGTAAGCTCTACGCACTCGTTCTTGTAGCCCATAAGCGTATCGACCACCGTGGCGGTAAGCTCGTCCTCGTTGGAAATGTCACGCTTGGCATCGAAGGTCTCGCGCAGCACCCTGTTGACCTTCTTGATGAGCTCGTCGCTCATCTTAACGCGCTCGCGAACCTGGGCCTTGTCGGCATCCTTGCGCAGGAGGGTAACCATGCGCAGATCTGCGGGGGCAACATTGGCGCCGGCAGCCGTAATGGTCGCGCGCTGCGAAACCACCAGCTGCGCCACCACGTTGGCAATGTCGATCTCGCGCCAACCATAGGGAGCTCCCTGGAACTTACGCTGCAGGTCGCCCATGGTCGTATTGAGCGACAGGCGCGTCTGGGCATGCAAAAAGTCCGCAACCTCTTTTTCGGCGCGGGCGTTCTTGGAGCTCTGGCCGTCGAGCGCCATCTGATTGGCACCACGCAGCGTGGCACGGATATCGTCATCGGTCTTGGCGGGAGCAGCGACATAGTCGGCCTTGGTAAAGATGGCGTCCGCCAGCTTGGACAGAGCCTGGTCAAACACATCGGCCGGCTTGGTGGCGCGGATGTTAACCATGGAGTTATTCACGGCCACGCGAGCGTGTAGCACGGCTTCCTCCAGCAGCTTAGCCGCCTCGCGCTCAACGAAAGTAGCCTCTTTCATCTTAGCCTGAATAATCTGCTGGGTCGAAGGCGCCAGCGCCTCGGTATTGATGGTCTTGCGGTACTTGCGGATCTTAGCAACATTCTGCAGGTCATCAAAGTAGTCAACGTCGTCGGCAAGCACCACCAGCGCCATGCCAGCAGACCTAACGGCAAGCTCGGCGTCGTCGGCACGCGAGAGGTCGTCAGCCACCGTGACCACATTGAGCTTCATACCGCCCTGGACCACACCATATGCTGAATCGTCCACATAGCGGTCGAAGGGAAAATCGTTGGCGCCCACGCGCAGCTTGGTAGCCTTATAAACACCTTCGAAAAGCGACTTTTTAATGCCCTCGATAATCAGGGCCGCATCCACCGGCGTCTCGTTGATAGCGCGCGAGATGTCCTGCTCCTCGTCGGTGAGGAAGTTGTACGTATCGCCCTGACGTGCCACGTAGTTCTCGCGCACCAGACGGTTGAGCGATTCCTTGACGCTGTCCTTAAGAGCAGCCTTGTCAACATCCATGCCATCGACCATAAGGATGGAGATGTTCTCGACGTTGGACTTGATGTAGTCGATGTAGCGGATCAGATACAGCAGCTTTAAGACCTTAACGTCCTCGGCCTTAAGGCCATGGCCATCCTCGGCTGCGCGCTCAGCGCGCGTGACCACCTGGATCACGCCGTGCTCCAGGTCCTTGGCGATGGTATCGAAGAAGCGCCAGAACGGCACCAGGGCGCCTACCTCTTGGTCCTGAATGGCTTGGGCCGATTCCTGGAAGGCCGAGAGCATGGAGCGCTCGCCCGTGGACATGTGCTTGGCCTTTACGCCGTGCTTGCGTACCTCGGTCATAACGTCGGGCAGCACCTTAAACTGGTAGTTCACAAACGGGTAGCTGGCCGTAAAGTCGTTGCGGCTGGCATAGCCAATAAGGTCGCCGCGCGAGCCGTCAAAGGAGAATACGTTTTTGAGCACTGTGCTCTGGGCCTCATAGTCCTGCTGGAGCTTTGCCGAGGCAGCATCGTTCTTTTGCAGCACGCGGCGCTGGATGACCTCGTCCACGCTGGAGCTGGAAAGCGATAGGCGCGTATTAAAGCGGCCCTGAATCTTGGAGAAGTCGTCGCCCACGATCATGGCGACCTCGTCGATGGCCTCCTGGCTGGTCACCATGACCCACACGCGGCCACCGCAACGGCTGCCCAGCTCCTCGACGAGCGTCTGCAGTGACAGCATGAGGCTCGTGCTCATGTCGGCATCGGAGCCAATAAACTGACCCACCTCGTCGGCCATGAACAGCAGGCGGAACTCGCCACCGCACTCTTCGGCGCGCTTGTCGGCATACTGCTTGACCATCTTGGCAAAGGTGTCGGCAGCGATGGCGTCGTCCTCGGTACCGTCGAACCAGTGGCGCGCGGCCTGCTCGCTCATGCCCAGGACCTCTTGCAGGGCCTTGACAATATAGTCCTCAAAGTAGCTATAGCTCTCGCGGTCCTCGAGCCAGTTGCCCTCGCTGATGCGGTCAAAAGCCGCGCGGAACTCCTGCGTCTTACCCTTGCTGTCGATATGCTGCTCCAGGCGCGCGAGCTTAAGGTCCTCGCCAAAAAAGCCCAGGTGCTCAAAGAACACGCGCTCAAAGGCGCGCAGCAGGGCCGTGCGCGAAGTGTCGCCCTCTTTCCACTGGCCGCCCTTACTGTCGATGTTAAACAGGATCGCCTCGGTGGGAACCTCGCAGCAGCGACGAACCCTGGCGGCCACGATGGGGTCGGAAATCTTGCCATCAAAGTAGTTGACGGCGCGCTTGCCGCCAACCTCGTCGTTTTGCAGCAGATACGAAAGCATCTTGAGGAAGTGCGATTTACCGGAACCAAAGAAGCCGCTGATCCATACGCCCATATTGTCGGTAGGAACGTCGAGCGCCTTATCGTACGCCTCGAAGAAGTGCGCAAAATGACCCTGCAGCTCGCGCGTCACCACGTACTCGTCGAGCTCCTGGCGCACCGATTCGTCGCTGGCATCTTGCACCTTGACGACACCATTGATGGAACGGTTGATGTCCTTGGAAAACAAGTCTTGGATAATCATCTGTCGCTCCTAAGAAATATCGAACGCGCGGTAGTAGTTGCTGGCGTTCTCTTTGTTGAACAACTTGAGCTGGCGGCCGTCAAAGCTGCCGGGATACATGACAACGACGGGCACGGTGCCAAAATCGGCAAGCATGTCGTTGAGCAGGTTATGCACGCGCAGCAGCGGAAAGACCTCGCCCACCCCCGTGAGCAAGATCACGTCGCCAGGCTGATGTGGCTGGGTATGCTCCAAGAGGTACTGGGCAAAGCTCTTGGAGCTGCAGGGCTTCTGGAGCTCTTTGATCTGGGCCTCCGAGCCGACCTTTGCCTCACGCCGGGGAATCGCACGAAGGATACGGCGTTGCTCGCAGATATCGAGCATCACGTCGTACAGGTTAAAGACCTCCAGATTGCACGGCAGCTTGCCGGCGTGGGCATCTGCCATGAGCTCGTCCACATAGGCTCGGCACTCAAACTCCAGCGAAGGATCGTAGCAAAACGTGTAGAAGCCGATCTCGTTGCCAATGCCCTTGTTGGCCAAGAAATCCTGGTCTTGCAGACGCTCGCGCAGTGCCTCGCGGCGATGGTCAAAGTCCTCATGGATGCGCTCGGCGCGGTTGCGCGGGCGAATGTGCGGCTGGTTTATTGCCATGGGCTACATCACCTGCCCGGTGAGTGCGGCCAGGGCGTCCATGTCGCCTAGGTCGCGGATGGCCTGCTCTACATCGGGGTCGAGCAGCAGGGGCTGGAGCGTATCGGTGCGCTGCGATGCCTTAAAACCGGCGCTGCGCAGAATCTGGCGCAGGGTGCTTTTTATACGGCTCAGCGTGGCATCGGACCATTTGACGGCCTCGGCATGCTCAACCTGAAAACGGGTGACAAACGCGTTGAGGTCAACGTCGGTAAAATTGTAGTCGAAGCCGGCCATGCGCTCGCCGATCTCCACCTGGATGAGCTCGCGGACCATGACGTAGCGGCACATCATGACAAATAGGTTTGCCTGGGCTGCCTGGTCGGGCATACCGTTGGCGATGAGGTCCATGATGTGCGTGACCGCTTGGTCGGCGGTGTCTTTGTCGATGCTGCGGGCAGCACACTGCGTCTCGTCGAGCGCTACGGCATCAAAGCGGCGCAGGCACACGCGGGCGCGGTCGGCCAGCATGCGCTCGGTGGGATACTGAAACAGGTTGTCGTGCTTAACGCGCGCAATGATCTCGTCGTCGCTCACGCCTTCCAGGCGCAACGCAGCGACGATGCGCATCTCGGGCAGCAAAAACTGCTCGCGCGTGAGCACGCCTCCCAGCGATATTTTGTCGGTGTTATCCACAGGACACACTCCAAGGGTTCGGGCCTTTTTATTTGCATCGGGCCGATGCAAACATGCCTTCCAATGATACCGTTTAAGTACGGGGTCGTGACGGTTGTTGCTGCCTTACTGCCTCAGCTCCTTGAGCGCCTGCAGGGACGTAGCGCGGGTCTCGGCATAGGCAAGGCGTGCGTCGCTCAGCTGCTTATCGAGCTGATCAACCTGTCCGCTCATTTCCTTAATCTGCTTGCCGATTTCTTCAATCCTGGTAAACGCCTCCCAGCTGCGCTCGCCGGAAAGCTTTTGATACTCCCGGCGTAACACCAGCAGCTGGGTAAGCAGGGTTTCGCGCGACCTATCGAGTTCTTCCATCTTGTCGCGCGCAGTCTTTACCTCTCGGGCGATGCGCAACTTTTCCTGCTCCTTCGCCGAGGGCTCGGGGGCAGGCTCTGGCGTTTGCGTGGGCTCGGGCTCCGGCTCGGACACCCGCTCAGGAGACGCCTCGGGGCTAGGCTCAGGCGTCGCTTCGGGCGCGTGCTCGGGCTCCTGTTCAGCATCAAGCGCTGCCTCGGGTCCAGGCTCCACGGGAACCGCTTCGCTCATCTCCAAAAACGCGCAGACCCCCGGCTCCGTCGCTGGCCTTGCCTCGAGCACCGTGGCAACCACACTGCTGCTCAGCATCGCACTCTGCGAGCAAAGTACCGCCCGAAAGCGCCGCATAAGAAAGCCAAACCCGGAAATCTGCTGCGCCAATCGCTCGTCATAGGCAACGCGGACCTCGCTTTCACTCGTCTGCCGCACCGAAAGCCAATCGCCCACGCACATGAGCTGCACCAGCGTGATAGGCGTCAGGTCGCCCTCAAAGAGCAACTGCAGGCGGGGCGAAACATCGTCGCGGGGAACAACCAACTCAACATGTTTCTCGAGCTCCACGAGCGTGGTGCCGACGTACTGGCACAAATCGATGTTGCTCGGAACATCCGTAAAATGCTCGCGCGCACGGCTTAGGAGCCACTCGCTTTTGTCCGCGTTGATACGAACGCGCTTAAGAACATGCGACGACCCGTCCCAGGTAACATCGGAATGCTCCAAAAACAGCCAGCCGTCACAAAACAGCTCCATAACAAAGATGGGAAAGGCTTTCTGCATCGTTACATCTCCTTGGGTTCTTGCATATCGTCCGCGATGCCTTGGTCGCCAACCTCGCTCCGCTGGCCCTCGTCGTCAAACAGCCCCTTAAACACCAGTTCCAAATCGCGCTCATCGGTATAGCCGGGCTCCAGCGTACCGCGGTCGATCGAGTCGAGCATGACCTGCTCCTTGTACTGCAGGCGCTCGTAAATGTTGCGGTCGAGCGACCACGGTCCGTCGCGGCGCTCGTACACGGCGCGCAGGTAGTGGTACTGTGTGTATTGCTCTTGCGACAGGCCCAGGCGGTGAATGCGATCCTTGGACTGCAGCAAGTGCACCAGGTTGTAGCTGCACTCAAAGTAGACGGCGTCGTGACATACTCCATGGAGCGAGACCGACTCTGCCAGTGTGTGCGGGTTGGTGACAAGCACGCTCGTCTCCCCCGCCTTAAACGAATCGATGACGCGGGCGGGCGCGGGCATATCGGTCGACCCACTAATAGCGCGGGCCGTAATGCCGCGTTCGTGGAGCTCGTGCACCACGTTGCGAATGCTACGCTTAAAGATGCACCACACAATAACCGACTTGCCCTGGGCTACCAGCGACGCGACCAGATCAAGGCAGGCGACCATCTTGGCCGTCGGCCGGTCGTCCACCTGCAGGCCTTCCAGCGCTTTGCCCGCCCCCGTCTGCACCTCGCCGTCAAACAGGTCGGCATAATCGCCGGCGCTCAGGTCCTCGGCCAGCATGCGCGGGTCGGACGAAAGCTGCAGCAGGCGAATGATCATCTCGAACGGCTCGCCCGAAAGCGTACGCAGCACCTTTTGGAACAGCTGCTGCTCCCAGCGTTCCACCGGCACATCGACCAGATGGTCCTCGTTGGCCTGGGGCACGCCCAGCTGATGCTTGTTCGTACGACAAAAGAACGGCGCGATGGACTCGTTGATATGCTCAACATCATCCTCGCTCGTCGACTTAAGGGCATTGGCGCTCATGCCAAAGTACCAGTTGTAGTCGCGCGGCCACAGGCAATGAAGAAGGTTGTACAGGTCCTCAAACGAATTGGGGATCGGCGTACCGGTAAGCGCGATAAAATACGGCGCCGCCGCGGCAATCTGCACCGAACTCGCCGCGCGCTTGCCGCCTACGCGCTTCACCTTGTGGACTTCGTCAAACACCACTAGGGCGCGATCGGCCGCAATGCGCGCGGCTGCCTCCCCCAGCGCGACCGACTCGTAGTTGAGCAGGATCATGTCGTAGCGCTTGTAGTCGAACAGCAGGGTGCTGTACTTGTCGCGCGTGGAACGACCGCGAAACTCCGGGTCGTGAAAGCACAGCGAACGCAGCGGACGGTCGGCGCCAAAGCACGCCGCCCATTCATCGCGCCACGAGCCAAAAGCGTTTTTTGGGGAAAGCACGATGATGCGGTCGACCAGGTCGCGCTCGTGCAGGTAGGCAAACGTGCCCA
Organism: uncultured Collinsella sp.; assembly: GCA_900556415.1. Classification (GTDB taxonomy): domain Bacteria; phylum Actinomycetota; class Coriobacteriia; order Coriobacteriales; family Coriobacteriaceae; genus Collinsella. The sequence goes on along the minus strand of USOU01000003.1, from coordinate 130,539 downwards.
GGACCGACGCCGTCTTGCCCGAACCGGGAACGGAGAAGTTGGCGCTGCGGCCCATGACACTCATAAAGAACGCGTCCCACAGCTGGCGGTCCTTGAGCGGGCGCTGCATCAGGATATCCTCGGCGCGGCAGAACTCATCAAAGCGATCGGCAACCGACTCATCGTGCGCCTTGATCAGCAGACCCACGCGCGCCTTCTCGCGCAGATAGTCCTCACGCGCCGTAAGGCCTCGCAGCAAGTCCGGGTCCACCTGGCACTCCACGCCAAAGCTTGCCGCCCGCTGTAGCAGCTCGACGATGCGCTTGGCGCCCGGGTCGTCAATCGGCAGCGAAAAGAGTACATCCGCCTCTCGATAGCTCGGCGCATAGCGGCGCAACGCCGAAAGCCGAATCTTCCAGACCGGCTCGCGGCGCAGCTGCTCAACCGTCATGTCGAGCGGCACGACGGAAATGCCGTCGCTATACGAGAGGCGCAGCTTCATTTAAGCTTCCTCGCCGCCCATCCTGTACGAGATCTTGTCCTTGATCGTATGTACCCTCGCCTCGAGCTTGGCGACCTCAGCGGCGATATTGGCGATCTCGTCCGCAGGCAGCAGGCCAAAGGTGGACTCCTCCACTTGGTCGAGGTCCTTGATGGCGCGAATGATCGAAAGCGAGGGCGACTTAAGAGCCTTCGTCATCTTGGTGGTGTTTTCGGCTGACTCCATGACCTCGCGAAAAGCCGTCGACAATTGGGCATCGTCGCGGATCTCGGCGATGTCGGTCGAGGTTACGATCTCTTTGTTCTTCAGGCGCTCGGCGACCTCAAAGGCCAGCTCGTTTTCGCGCTCGATAAAGCGATCCGCGTCGGGGCCCTCCAAAATCGGCTTGATCTTACGGACAAAGCGCACGATGTCGCCCTGCGGCTCGGTAATCATGTTGGCGAAGACGATGTTCTTGACGTCCTCTTCCTGATCGTCGCTCTTGCACTTTTTAAGGACGCCCTGCAGTTCATTGATAACGCCGGCGACCTTGAGCTCGCGCGCCAGGTGGAACTGGTCCTTGGCGTTGGCGAACTCCAAAAACTCGTTCATATACCGAGCTTTAATGATCTCCTTCTCGAGCTCCTTGGGCTCAACGCCAATGCACTGGGCGTACTCCTCCTTCGAGAGCAAGTTGGAGCTGATGATGTCGTTGTAGATGCCCACCAGGCGGTCGACGGGATCGTAGCCGACCTTCTCTTCCTCACCATGCTGAATCGAGAGCTCCAGCATCTTGATCTTCTTGGAATCGTTGCCCAGACTCTCAGGCAAAATGACAGCCTCAAACCAGCCGAAGCTAGGATTTTTGGCAGCAAGACGGCGCAGGCAGGTAAAGCGGCGGTTGCCGTCGACGATCAGACCGTCGGCCAGCACCACGCCGGGGCGCTCCTGCGAACGCAGGGCAATGCTGCGCTGCGTCTTTTCGATGGCGTCCTTATTGCTGTCGACGATAAAGCCCTCGATGATGTCGTTGCAGGCCGCGACGTCCAACTCATTAAACGCACCCTCGCCATGCTCGGCCTTATAGCGGCTGATCCACGAAGCGATACGGTCGTTTTGCACGTTATAGCGCAGGAACTCGAGCTTAATGCTGTAAACGGGATACATCTCGGGCTTGCCGTCGATCACAATCTTATGGTTAGCACCGGTCGGCTTAATGTTGACGCCGTCGCCGATCATCTCGAGCAGGTTCATGTTGGTTTCCTCCTATTGGTTGTTTTTGATGTACAACTTGCGCAGGTACTCTGCGTTCATCCTTTTGCTGAGCATGACCATGTCAAGGTCCTCGTTGTAGAACAGGCCCTTGTCCTGGACCGCTCGGTTAATATCGGCTGCGGTTATGACGACGCCGTAATCATCCTGGAACGCATCGATCAGGTCCCCCACCTCGATAGGCCCCTTTTGCCTCACGACGTATTCGACCGCGTCGCCCGACGAGAACGTCCCCTCCTTGCGACAGAACATGTAGGCGCCGCTAAAGCGGGTGCGCCTTATCTGCTCATGGGCCAAACCGTACAGAACGATTGAGTCATAAAACGAGTTATCAAAACCGCACTCGTCGACGACGGCATCGAGCTTGTGCATAAAGCCCTGTTTACGCAGACTCGTCACCGTAAACGGCACGTCGCGCTCTGTGCGCGCAAACAGGGAACACGCGTAGCTGCCCAAGTCAATGCGGCGAATACCTGTCGATTCGCTCAGGCGCTTGAGCGAAATAAACGAATCGTGGTTGCACTCGATAAAGGTAAAGTTGCGCAGCAGCGGCGTAATGGCATTCCTAAATTCCGGATGGTTGATGACCTCGTCACCAAAGCCCGGAGAACCATAGGCAAAGCTGTCGCGCGACATAAGCAGGTTCGTAAACGACTGACGCAGGTCCACGCCTTCCTTGACAATGAGATCCCTGGAGATTTCCAGGCCAAGGGGCGCCAGCGACTGATCGTTAACGAGTCGATCGGACGCAGTGCTAAACTTGGCGGCAAAGCTCGCCGTGACGTACGGCAACGAGACGTAATCTTCGGTCAGCATGTCTTTAATGAACTGCTGCTGCTCGTCCGTAAGGTTGCTATCGACATACGAGTAGCGGCCGTTACGCAGATATGCGTTCATATCACGCAGGTAGTTGTTGCGAACCGTCTTCGTCTCCACGCAGTACTTGTCCGCGTAGCGCTGGGCAAACTCCTCGCGCGATAGCTCGGTGCCCGCATCTCGCAGCACATCGACCATTTGGTTTTTGCGATCCGTTTTGCCCAGGCGAATGAGCGGCGTCGAGCCCATCTCCAAGCCGGGCACGGAGCCCGGACGCACAAACGACCGGATGATCTCGTAGAGTTCCTCGTCATCGTGGACGTCGTACAGGTCGCACAGCTCCTGATTCTCGCGCATGATGAGACCCGCGCCGCACTCGATATTGCGCCCCACAGCGAGCGTCAGGATCTGACGCAGCTCGGACGTAAAGCGACTGTCGACCTTGTAGGCACGGATCTTGTTGGCGCGCGCCACCAGGAACATGTGCGTACCGCGCAGCTCGTTCAGGCATCGAATGTCATCGGAGGGCAGCGCGAGCGTCATCTTATAGCCGCACTTGTTCTCTTCCAAAAACAGCTGGTACCTGTTACGGAAATCTTTAAGGTTGTGGTATTCCTTAACGGCCCCGGACTCGGCAAAGGCACGCAGCGCGACGCTGCGCGTGGAGAGGTTACCTATCTTTTTGCGTGCAATCTGCTCGAGCTGAGTAGCGTTGCTCTCCTCGGTGCTTGCGGGCGTCCGAAGCGCATCGGCGGCAGGCCTGCGGTTGAGCTGTGCTATCCTCTCGCGCCATTCCTGCGGCAACGTACGATCGTTGGCGGCAAGGCGCAGGCTAAACTTGTTCGATACCTTAACGGCCTTCAGGTAGCCAAAAGTCATCGAGGATGCCTGTGTAATCTTGCAGAACGCATCCTCGGTAAGGTCATAACGCTGGTACAACGGGGCGAATTTGTCCTCGTCGAGGCGCGGCCGGTTGCGCAGCAGATCGGCACGGCGCTGACGAAGCGGGCCAAGACCGGCGGGCTTGTGCGGGTAATCCATAAGCGGCTTATCGCTAAAGATCCAGCGCAACAGGTTGGCATCGTCGACGGACAGCATCGCGAGCCACGCTTCGATGGACATGGGGCCTTTGCCGGTGAGGTCTTCGACCTTGCTGGTAAAGGGTTTTGCCGGCTGTTGTGGGGCGAGGGCGGGAACGGGCTCGGAAGCAGGCGTCGACGCGACTGTCTGTTCTGCAGGCGCGGACTTCTCCTCTACCGGCTCGTCGGCGTTTTCGGTTTCTATGCTCGCCAAGTATGCTCGAACCACATCGCAAACAGTCGGTGCAAGGTCCTTATCGACCATTGCATATTTAAGCGGAATGGTGCCCTGCCCATACACGCGCTTCATATACAAATAGGAAGGCTGCGCGGTGTTCGTCAGCTGGTAAAAATCCTCAGCGGACAGCTTATACGTACGGAAGAGCGGGCCAAAAGTATCGATGTCAAACGTCGGACGACCCGCCATAAGAACATTGTAGCGCTCACGGATTTTCCAGGCAGACTTAGCAAGGCTATCCATCCAGCGAGCCGGCTTGTCTTCGATGAGCATACAGCCCATCAGGGTGCGGTCCTGGCATGCAAGGTCAGCGAACCACCTGTTGAACTTTGCGGCATCCGGGTCGATGACCAGCTTGAGCGCCTGCCCAACCGTAAGGTCCTGAACCTGCGGCCGCTTGGACTCACACGAGGATTCTTCCCCATGCGCATCCGCTTGGGCATCCAACTGGTTATCTGATAAAACCTCATCGGTCGTTGCAATAGCGTCGACCGCGCCACCATAATCTCCGCTGGCAGAAGCTGGACCAGATGTATCAATTTCCTCCCGATCTTGAGGGAGCTCAAAGTTCAGACGTTTGAATGTTTTTACGGCAGCGTTATAAGCTGGGAATTCGTACTTGAGCTCGGCGAGCGCCGAATTGACGGAATGCCTGTCGCTGTAGCCTGCCGCAAGTTTAGCCGCCAACCTGGTACAAAAAAGCAAGCGGAATGAAGGTTCATGCACAGACAAGCGCTCCCTGCGCAACTGCAGGACAGCTTCGTCAGCAAGCCCGTTTACCCTTTTGATGCGCTCAACAGGCGTATTGACCGGAGGATACCAGCCCCCTATCGCCGCCTGACGGGCGAGCTCCAGTTCAGATTTGGTTCTCCCCAGCAGCAAGCGCCCCGCAGGCCAATCGTTCAATGCGGAAACAATTGAACTCACCTCAACCGAGGCAAGGCCCTTTTCTTGAAGTACCTTCCAGCTGCACGCGAGCAACTCGGGCATGTTGTGGATTTTGCAGTTACATGTCAATATGCGTTGCAATGCCGGAGAAATCGAAAGATTCCACAGCGAGAGCGGTTCGCCGCCACTTGAATAAACACTGCAAAGTGGTTCAATCGCCGGCCCCTTAGCGTCCGCAAACGCGCAGCATTCGCGCCCGACCTTGCGCAAATTGCCAAACACGTCAAACACAAATCTCGCATTACCCGAGAGCTTGCCGAGCTCCGGCACTTGCGCGCGATACTGCGGAGATAGCGGCAAAGCATAGGCGGTGAGCCGCTTTTCGAAAGCAGTGCGCAAGGCCTCGTCCTCAGCCTTGCCCAACTTGCGCACAAGGTCAAATACATCGTGAATCTCTTGCTTGTTGAGGAAGGCAACCTGGGTCTCAGTATCAAACACACAACGCGGGTCGTCCCAACAGCTCAGGTACTTGGGGCGCTCGAGTTTGCTGACGGAGGCTTCAACGGGCTCAGCCTCTGGCTCGGGTTCGAGCGCGAGCCCAGGCTGCGCGGGCCCGGAGGCGGACTCGGGCTCAGCGACAGCCTTCGCAGTCTCAATGTTGTCAGAGAAGGAAATGACCAGCTGCTGGGGCTCAGAGGACAGCGCAAGCTCGGAACGCTCGGGGTGAACGGCTTCCTGCTGCTCGACCTGTGCCGACTCCTGCTGCTCGTCCGCCACCCCTGCAGACTCCGCCGGCAGTTCGTATCCCATGAGCGACAAGCCGTCGGCCGGCTTCTTGTCATATGAAACACCCACGGCAACAGGGATAGGCCAGCTGCGCCCATTAACCTTCAACTGCACAAGGGTCGAATCTGCACGCAACGAAATGGGGCCAAAAGCCATTGGTGCAGGGTCCTCAGGAGTAACGGATTCAACCGCTTCGGGCTCTGCGGCCACAGGCTCCACCGCTTCGGCTTCCGTCGCGTCGCCCGCGGAGGCCTCGAGCGTGGTGGGCTCAGCCGTCACGGGCTCCTCAGCTGCGACCTCGACAGCCTCAGGTTCCGCGGTATCGCACTCAACGGCATCGGGCTCTGCAATATCGGCCTCATCTGCCCACGGCGCCGCCGCTGCGCGCTCAAGTGTCTCAGTCTCTGTGGCTTCGGATTCTGCAATATCGGCCTCGTCGGCCCACGGCGCCGCCGCGCGCTCAAGCGTCTCAGCCTCTGTGGCTTCGGGCTCTTTGGCATCGCACTCAACGGCCTCAAGCTCTGCGGGCTTGGCCGCGTCAGACGCCAAGCCGTACTCGCCATTGGCGTACAAAAGTTTCCCAGATATAACTAATTGTGCGAGCGCGCGCTCGTATGAGTCATTAATGATGCGATACACGTTCGAGCGCACCAACGCTTCGTGCAACGGAGCATCGGCCTGCCCGACCGCATCCAGAATGAGCGACTCGAAATACGCGTCTATGTTCATCGAATCGTTTGTTGCACTCGTGCCATTGTTATTCATACAGAAACGACCCCCAAGAATCCACGCCGCAACCCACCGGCTACGTCGGGAAATAAGGAAGATGATTGTTTATGAATACTTCATACGCCACTTTCGAACGTTTTTGTTTAGCAACATTTTGTTGTGCAACAACTCAACTGTGTATATGCAGATGAGCGGTAGTTTTAATCGGTGAACGGTAATCGCAAGCGATCGGAACCCATTTTATTTTCCTTGGCGCCGTGACAATTAAAATGAGCCTACTGCGCGCGACCATGGCACGCGCCCCTCACGTTTCAACATGTCCGCACGTTTCCAGGAGTCCGTAATGGCCAGACCGTTTAGTCCCAGTGAAGCAAAAGCAGTCGTCGCGAAAGCTCAAGAGCTGTTGGGCGACATCGAGGTTATTTCGAAGGCCACGATATACGGACCCGACAACTTTAGGAATGCGATCGCGCAAGCCAAGACGGAAACGTTGAACAAAGAACTTCGACGGATTAAAATCTCCGACCTTCCAACAACGGCGAGCACGCAAAAGAAGTTGGCAGACCAGAAGATCAAGACGGCATACGACCTCTACTGTCGTGGCGAATTGGCAGAAGACGACCAACACGTTAAAAAGCTCGTACGCGTGGCGAATGAATGCGCCGACGCAATCCGCGAGCTCTATCGACCCAAGCCGAAGAGTACCCACATGCGCAAAGCGCTCTTTTTAGCCGCCCGCTACTATAAGTCCGCCTTGCTTGCCGAACTCTACGAATCCGCAATACGTGACGCCCACGACATTCCGAATGCCTGCAGCCTTGTAGGACAAAACAGTGGCAGACTCCGCTGGCTTCTGCTGAATGCCGCCGATAAGCAGACGACGGAAGCGGCGTATCGACGCCTCGTGCAATTTACGGACAACTCCAATAGTAAGTTTATAAAGGATGGCCGTCTTCAGGCGAACGGTATCCTCGGCATGGACCCAAGCATCCCACTTGGACCGGAAACCAAGCAAAGGGCCATAAGGGTTATCGCCGAGGACGCCGGCGAGAACCTCTTTGCAGCCGACGCAAAGCCCAACAGGGACGAAATTGAAGCTGCCGTCTATAACGCTGAAGGCAAAATTCCCGGAAGCGCAATTTCTAAACTGGAAAAAGAGCTTAGACGCAGCGAGCCCCCGATCCGCAAGCAAGCAAACAAGGTTCGCCACGCCGATGCTTTGTGCTACGTTTCCGAGCAATCGGTCGACATCCTCAAGGACTTGGTTCCAGGCGTTCGCGTCAAGTGCATCAAGGATGCTGGGTATACGACGCTCGGCCAGATCATATATGAAAGAGGATTTGGCCCTGGAAAGCAGCTTATGGAAGGCTATTGGCTACGCTCCCGCTTGAGCCGCATCAACGGCATTAGCGAGGGCGCTGCCGGCAGAATCGTTGAGGCCATTGAGCAGCAGGTCGACATGCTTGCAAAAAGCGGCAAGATCAAGCTGAACCCCGATAATAAAAAGCCAGAGGACACGGCACTTCTTCAGGAAGTCTATAAACACTTTGAGCTCGAAGATCTGCTCAACGAGACTAAGGCCGCGTCGGCGCGCATTGCCCAAGAATTTTCGGAACTGCAAGACCAGCTCATGCCGGCGCTCGATGCGTATAGCTGGCTTATTTGTAAGGATCACGATGCTGTTTACAGCGCATACGAAAAACTCAACGATCTTACAACCGGCGCAGAGCTCAAAAGGATTAACGGTTACGCTAAGCGCGACCTCATAGAGCCGGACGAGAAAACAGTGTGGAAGCTCTTCGAAGCCGACCCTATCCGCGTCTATAACCTGCTCGAGAAAATCATTCCCGAAGCGTTTTCTTCGACCTCCAACGGCTACGGCCTGCCCGAGAAGCTCGCCAACCAGATTAAAACGACGACGTTTGATACCACGGGACTTAAGTGTGAGCTCCGTACGTACCAAACGTGGGGTGTTCGCTATATCCTGCACCAGGGCAATGCGCTGCTGGGCGACGAGATGGGTCTGGGCAAGACGGTCCAGGCAATCGCCACGATGACCGCACTCAAAAACAAGGGCGCCAAGAAGTTTTTGGTCGTCTGCCCCGCCAGCGTTCTCGAAAACTGGGTACGCGAGGTACGCAAGCACAGCGACCTTACGTGCATTAAAATCCACGGGCCCGCAAAGGATCTCCAAGCAAGGACATGGCTGGACGGTCTGGATGTGGGCGTCACCAACTATGAGAGCACAAGCTATATTGAACTGGATCCTCCGAGAAAGCTCGACCTGGTCGTCGTCGACGAGGCCCATTACATTAAAAACCCGAGCGCCAAGCGAAGCATCAACACGCTCAACTTGTGCAAGCAGGCCAAGCGCGTTCTGTTTATGTCGGGCACGCCGCTCGAAAACAAGGTCGACGAGATGGTCGGGCTTGTGTCGCACCTCAACAAAAAGGCCGCGCGTGAAGCGGGCAAATACGCCAGCATATTTAGGTCGGCGGAGTTTAGAGATGCCCTGGCGCCGGTTTACTACCGCCGCAAGCGCGAGGACGTGCTCTCGGAGCTGCCCGACCTTATCGAAAATAGCGAGTGGTGCCAGATGGGATCTTCGGAACTCCAGCAGTACTATCTAACCCTGCGGATGCGAAACCCGATGCAGATCCGACGGCTTTCGTGGAATGCCCCAGACCCCAGCGACTCGTCCAAGCTCAAACGCCTGCGCGAGATTGTCGCCGATGCCAAGGACGAAAACCGCAAGGTCCTGGTGTTTTCGTTTTTCCTCGATACCATCAGCGTGGTGCGGGACGCCTTTGGCAGCGCGTGCTACGGCCCCATTTGCGGCTCTACCCCGCTCAATAAACGCCAGCAGATTATCGACTCGTTTGACGCCGCGCCCGCGGGCTCTGTGCTGGTGGCGCAGATCCAGTCGGGCGGCACGGGACTGAATATTCAGTCGGCAAGCGTCGTCGTGCTGTGCGAGCCACAGTACAAGCCCTCGATCGAAAACCAGGCCATTTCGCGCGCGTACCGCATGGGCCAGTCGCGCAACGTGCTGGTCTATCGCCTGTTGTGCAAGGACACGATCGACGAGCGCATCATGTCGATCCTCGGTCGCAAGCAGGGGGACTTTGACGCCTTTGCAGACAAGTCCACCGCCGCCGAAATCGACATGCAAAACGAGCTCGAGGTCAAACAAGAGCAGCTCAACGCCATGTTCGACGAAGAGATCAAACGCCTAGAAAGTCTCATGCCCTCGCTCGCGGAACTGGATTTGCCGGAGGAGCAAGGGTGCTCGCAACGCCCCTCCCCTATGTAACCATCCTGTAAATCATAGCGGCGCAGTCGAGTATTACCGTGATACGGTCGCGCCTGGCGCTCCACTGTGCTAAAGTATCCCGAACGTTCAAACGACTACGAGGGGGAACCAGAAGATGGCACGTGTGCACAACTTCTCAGCTGGCCCGGCAGCGCTGCCTACAAACGTGCTCGCCGAGATCGCCGATGAGATGATGGACTACCGCGGTTGCGGCATGTCCGTGCTCGAGATGAGCCATCGATCTAGCATGTACCAGCAGATCATCGATGACGCCGAGGCAACCCTGCGCCGTCTGCTGAGCATCCCCGACAACTACCGTGTCCTGTTATTGCAGGGCGGCGCCACGCTGCAGTTTGCGGGCATCCCCATGAATCTTATGCGCCGCGGCCGCGCCGGCTACGTCGTAACCGGCAACTTTGCCAACAAGGCGTACAAGGAGGCCGCCAAGTACGGCGATGCCGTGCTGCTCGCGAGCTCCGAGGACACCAACTTCGACCGTATCCCCGACATGGCCGACATCAACGCGTGCATTGCCGCCGAGGCCGCGGGCGACGGGCTCGACTACGTCTACATCTGCCAGAACAACACCGTCTTTGGCACCATGTACCGCGAGCTGCCCGATTGCGGCGACGTGCCGCTGGTCGCCGATGTCTCGAGCTGCTTTCTGTCGCAGCCGCTCGACGTCGAGCGCTACGGGCTCATTTACGCCGGCGCGCAGAAAAACGCCGGTGCCGCGGGCGTGACCGTGGTCATCGTGCGCGACGACCTCATCGCAGACGGCCCCGCCTTTGCGCAGACGCCGCAGTACCTGGACCTTAAGACCCAGGCCGCCAAGGGCTCCATGCTCAACACGCCTAACACCTTTGGCATCTATGTGTGCGGCAAGGTGTTCCGTTGGGTTGAGCAGACCGGCGGACTTGCCGCCATGGCCGAGCGCAACTGGGCCAAGGCCAACCTACTCTACGACCTGCTCGAGCAAAGCGAGCTGTTCCATGGCACCGCGCAGGAGGACAGCCGCTCCATCGCCAACGTCACCTTCCGCACCGACGATGCCGGCCTCGACGCCGCCTTTGTTGCGGGCGCGGCCGAGCACCAGATTCAAAACGTCAAGGGCCATCGCCTGGTGGGCGGTATGCGCGCCAGCGTCTACAACGCCGTGACCATGGAAGACGTGCAGGCACTGGCCTCGTACATGAAGGACTTCGAAGCGCAGCATAGTTTGACTCCGCGATCTAACTAGCCCGCAACCCGCGGGCCGACCAGCCACTTCAAACCACTTGTTTTAAGCAAACCTGCTAAGGAGTTTTTCATGCGCAAGATTAAAACCATCGACGACATTACCAAAGACGGCAAAGTCGAGTTTGGCGAGGGCTATGAGTTTGTAAGCACCGCCGAGGAGGCCGACGCCATCCTGATGCGCTCCACCGACCTACACGGCTACGAGCTGCCCGAGGGCATCCGCGCCATCGCCCGCTGCGGCGCCGGCGTCAACAACATCCCCGTCGAGGAGTACGCCAAGAAGGGCGTCGTCGTCTTTAACTCCCCCGGTGCCAACAGCAACGCCGTTAAGGAGCTCGTCCTAGGCATGCTGGTGCTCTCGAGCCGCGGCGTGGTGCAATCGATGAACTGGGTGCGCGACAACGCCGACGACCCCGAGATCCAGGTCGACGCCGAGAAGGCCAAGAAGGCCTTTGTGGGCCGCGAGCTCAAGGGCAAGCGCATCGGCGTCATCGGTCTGGGCAACGTAGGCTCCAAGGTCGCCAACGCCTGCGTCGATCTGGGCATGGACGTCTACGGCTACGATCCGTTCATTTCTGTTGAGCACGCGTGGGTGCTGAGCCGCGAGGTGCAGCGCGTGGGCACGCTCGAGGATCTGTGCCGCGGCTGCGACTACCTCACCGTGCACGTGCCCAGCAAGGCCGACACCATCGGCATGATCAGCACCGAACAGATTAACCTGCTGGCACCCGACGCCGTGCTCATCAACTACGCGCGCGAAACCATCATTGACGAGGACGCCGTCGACGCTGCCCTACGCGAGGGCAAGCTGAGCTGGTTTAGCTGCGACTTTGCCACGCCCAAGACCGTCAAGATGCCCAACACGTTTATCACCACGCACTCGGGCGCCGGCACTGGCGAGGCCGAGGCCAACTGCGCCGATATGGCCATCAGCGAGCTCAAGGATTACCTGGAGAACGGCAATATCGCGCACAGCGTCAACTACCCTGCCTGCAGCATGGGCAAGGCGCGAGCTGCAAGCCGCATCGCCTGCCTGCACGCCAACGTGCCCAACATGATCGGCCAGATCACAGCCATCCTGGCCAAGGACAACGCCAACGTGCAGCGCATGACCAACGAGTCTGCCGGCGAGAACGCCTACACCATGTTCGACACCGACGAGCACCTGAACAGCAGCACGATCGAGGCGCTTAAGCAGATTCCGTCGATGTATCGCGTGCGCGTGATTAAATAGCGCCGGCGCCAAGCCTGCCAGACAGGCCGCGAAGCACATTCGGCCCCTGTTTTCACGAAACGGGGGCCGATTACGTTGCTCCGGACGACTTTAAAATGATACACAGAACAAGTTTTTTCGGATAATCGACGGTAAGACCCAAACCACTCAGCGCACCCGCTTTGATAAACAGCTTTATCAGGGACTTTAGTAGGTAAAAATCGATCTCTATGTGCCGAATGTAAGTTGACTGTCTATTTTCCGAAACAACTTATTCTAGATAGCATTTTTAAGACCCCTCCAAGGCAAAATTGAAGCCTTTTTTGCGGCCAAAACTCTAGTTCGCGCGACCGTTTTCCACCCGTGTGACTATATTCCCGCCCAATCGATAAAAATCTCCTCACGAAGCCGCCGTTCGAGCTCCTGCTGCCGCGGCGTCTTGTCTTTTAGCGGCACATCGAGATAGGACATGATGAGCTCCATCACCACGCGGAAGGCATCGGGGTCGGCCAGCTGACCATAGGTCATCAGAACGGCGGGATATCCCATCGCTTGCAGCGCCGTTGTTCGATCGGAGTCCGAAATCTTGGATTCTATGGATCCGTGAATGGCTTTACCTTGGCATTCAACCAGGCACTCTCGGCTGCCGTCCTTATTTGCCAGCAGAATATCGGCATAGCGCCTATCGAGTCCCGAAATCAGGCGGGCACTGCGCGTCATGCGGATCTCAACGTTATTGGTGAGGCACAGCCCTTCGCCACCGCGCAATCTTGTAAGGCCAAACAGCATCGAAGCCTGGACCTCGAGCGGCGATGCCGCCACCCCCGTAATGCACTTCGCAGCACGCGTGAACGATTTAGCGCCGCGGAGCCCCGGGATCTTATCGACGTACTCCGTAAGTTCAGAGAGCTCAATCAAGGGAGGTCGTTTCCACAAGTCCGTTGGATTCCCCGAGGTATCCTTTACGTTTTCCCAGCCCGACCGTGCGTCACCCCACCGGCTCCCATACGCCTGCTCAAGTGCCAACTTTACCTGAGGCGCAATCTTGCACACGGCAAAGGTGCCGCACATCTCATACATGCACATGATCAGACGTTCGTTTGAAACCGAGGAAGCCAGGGTCAGCAGGGTAAAGAGCGGGGACGCGACATCGAGACCAAACTCTGTCTGCCGCACGGAATCAAACGGCCTCTCCCCGTTCCAAACATGCCTGACAATGCGATCGCCCTTGCGCCCGCAGACGCCCTGCGCCAACACGTGTAACGGGGTGCCCAGGAAATACTTGACAAGCGGGTGCTCACAAAGATGCTCCCTGCGCGGATCGTCCGCAGAATCGGGCAGGTCCGGCATTATCGCCAAAACCTGTGGGGGTATCCGGTGATACCGAAAGGCAGATATGTCGCACAGCATGTCGTCCATGAAGGGTACGTACCCACTGCGTCGTTTGCAAACCCGCCCGGACGGCAAACGCGCTGGCTCGGCCTGCGAACGGTAAATGCTGCTGTGCGCGCGTCGCAGATCTCTTGGGAAGCTTACAATCGGTTTGGAAAGCAGACTGATTGTGAGGTTGCATATGGTTGATGAGGACTTTGCCTGGCGGCTTGCGCAGGACCTTGTGAAGATTGACAGCTCGGACCCCGGCGCATATGAGGGCGAGATCGAGCACTTCATTAAGAGGCTCGTTGAGCAGCGGCTGGCACAGTTTGATTGTCCTGCGCTTGATGCCGTGCAGATTGAGGAGCTTGAAGTACTCCCCGGGCGCCGCAACCTTATGGTTACCGTGCCGGGACTGAGCGACGAGCCGCGGCTGGTCTATATCTGCCATATGGATACCGTTACCTTGGGCGATGGCTGGGACGCGGACACTCCGCCGCTCGGGGCGATTGTGCGGGACGACAAGCTTTATGGCCGCGGCGCCTGCGACATGAAGGGTGGCCTGGCCTGCGCCATTGCCGCACTGGTCCATACGCTCGAGCGCGTGGCGGCGGATGGCGCGCTGCCCCGACGCGGCTTCTCGCTCATCTGCTCGGTCGACGAGGAGGACTTTATGCGCGGCTCCGAGGCGGCCATCAATGCCGGCTGGATCGGCTCGCGCGAATGGGTGCTGGACACCGAGCCCACCGACGGGCAGATCCAGGTGGCGCACAAGGGTCGCACGTGGTTCGAGATCGAGATGACCGGCGTCACGGCGCACGCGAGCCAGCCCTGGAAGGGCGCGGATGCCGTCGCCGCCATGGCCGAGGTCATCTGCGCGCTGCGCCATGCGTTCGCGGCGCTGCCCGTGCATGAGGAGCTGGGTCCTTCGACCATCACGTTTGGACAGATCGAGGGTGGCTACCGTCCCTATGTCGTGCCCGACCACGCCAAGGTCTGGGTCGATATGCGCCTGACCCCGCCAACTGATACGGCCGCCGCGACGCGCATGGTAGAGCAGGCCATCGCCGCCGCCGAGGCCGCGGTCCCCGGCTGCCGCGGAAGCTATACCGTGACAGGCGACCGCCCCGCCATCGAGCGCGACCCGAGCTCTCCCCTTCTAGCTGCACTTAAGCGCGCGGCAGACGATGCGACGGACACGGACACGACCGTCGGCTTCTTTACCGGCTACACCGACACCGCCGTTATTGCCGGCAAGATGGGTAACAACAACTGCATGAGCTATGGCCCAGGCTCGCTCACGCTCGTGCACAAGCCCAACGAGTATGTGTCCCATACCGATATCGTTCGCTGCCAGAACGTACTCATCGCGCTCGCTGACAACGCGCTCTGGGACGCAACCGGCCAAGTTGGGGCATAATAAGCCGCGAACAAACCGACTCGCACGTTAGGACCGTCCATGAAAGCTCTTCCGTTTCCCTGCATCCGCCCGGCTCAGGACCGCGTGCTCGAGGCGCTGCCCGCGATGGGCAGCATTCTGAGTGACAACGAAGCCCTGCGCGGCGCGATTGCCGATGGACTCATGGTCAGGGATCCGGGCGCGGCATACTACGTGTACGAGTGCTCGGGAGAGCCGGGACGCGTAACGGGTGTCGTGGCGATCTGCCCGGTTAACGTGCTGACGGGTAGCGACGAGGCCGCCACCGAGAGCGTCGACGCACTCGCCGCCGCGCGCGCGATCGCCGAGCTCAAGGTGCAGCCGCGCCCCGTGTCGCTCGCCTACAAGGCGTCGCCCGTCATGGATATCATCCTGGGCGCTGCCAAAGAGGGTGCATCGCTCTACGCCGTCACCGATCCCGCGGGCGTCACGCATCGCGTGTGGGAGGTCAAGCGCGAGGACGCCGTTGCCGCCATCCGCGCCATGCTCGATCAGGCGCCCGACCCGGTGTTCGCCGGTGACTCCGCCTATGCCGCCGCACTGGCTGGAGCATCGCAGATTCTGGCCGACGAGGCCCGCGCCGCCGGCGCCTACTCTGGCAAAGAGCCGTTCAACTTTGCTGTAGCCGTGCTGTTCCCCGCCGCGCAGGTCAGCGGCGGCGCGCCGCAGGTTCCGACGGGTCTGCTCACTCACCAGATCTCACGATTCTAGCGGACTCAAACGCGAAGCGGGAAAACCCAGCATCCAAACAAACAAGGGGCGGAGATGCAGCAAACGCATGCACCTCCGCCCCTTTCGCATCAAACAATTATGTCGGCAAACCGCGCCGCAACGCCAGCGTTATCCACGCTGCGGACCTGCCGCCGCGACGAGCGGCTCTAGGCCCAGTTCGCGCGCATAATCTTCCTGCGTAAAGACTTCGACCAGCTCAAACGTATCGGATTCGTTGTCAAACGCAAAGTGCAGCACCGAGCAGTTGCCCGGAACGCGATCGCGTTCATCGGCCGCCGCGCCCTTGGTATGGTCCATGAACTCCTTGATGGCCGATCCGTGGCTCACCGCGAGCACGCACTCGTGGTCCGGGCGTCGCATAAGATCGGTCAACGTCGCCACCATGCGCTCGCGTACCTGCATCTGACCCTCGCCGCCAAACTGGCGATAGAAATCGCGCCACGGGCGCTCGGGCATCAGCATCACGCGCTCGGCCTCAAAGTCGCCAAAGAACCACTCGCGCAGACCGTCTAGGCGCCCGTAGGCAAGGCCCGGCCACAGGTTGGCGATAGTCTGCTCGGTGCGATGCAGCGTCGAAGTGTAGGCGTGGTCGGGCTCAATGCCACGTGCACGCAAAAACATGCCGGCGCGCGCCGCCTGGTCGCAACCCAGCTGCGTGAGCGGCGAGTCGCTCCAGCCCTGAATAATGCGCTTGAGGTTAAATATCGTCTGTCCATGACGGACCAGATACAGGTCTTTATTCATGGGGGCTCCTTTCGTTTGTTACCAACCCAAGAGCGAAAACGCCTCGTCGAAATAGCCAAAATGAAGCACGGCACCGTTGTCGGGTTGCTCTCCCCCGCCAGTCACATACTCAAGAAACTCCTGGCAGGCAGATCCGTGGGAGACTGCCAACACGCAGTTGTGCTGCGGACGGGCCATAATGCGGGACAGCGCCGCGACCATACGCGCCCGGAGCTGCGCTTCCGACTCGCCACCAAAGGCCACCGGATAATCACCCCAGGGCTGCGGCGGCATCTTGCGATTTGATGTACCTTCCAGCGAGCCCAAATGCCACTCGCGCAGCTCGTCGACCAGCTCAATGGAACGGCCCTCGCCAACGATAAGCTCGGCCGTCCGCCGCGCCCGACCCAACGGCGAGGAATACACATGATCAAAGGCCACGCCGCGCGCCGCAAACGCCGCACGCGTCGCCAGCGCCTGCTCGCACCCGCGCTCCGTAAGCGGCGAATCGTGCCAGCCCTGCAAAATGTTCTGCACATTGAGCTTAGTCTGCCCATGCCGCACCAAATACAGATCTGCCACACGCCCTCCCCTCGTACCACCACAAAGGGGACAGGCACCTTTGTGGTGGTTTACCGCCGGATCACGCCGCGGATACGTTCAACTACACCAGCACGTCGGCAAGCGGACGCTTGGGTACGTGGTGCACCTGTGCCTCGTCACGCCAGTAATTAATTGAGCCGTCGGGGTTGGAATCGATTGCATCGATCACCTGCGTCTCAGCCGGAACGCCAAACGCCATGATCAGCTTGAGCTCATACTTGTCGTTATCGAGCCCCATGGCATCGATCGCGCGGGGCGTAAAGGCCTTGAACATGCAGGCTGCCACCTCGGGCGTGGCACTGCGGGCGGCGAGCATCATCGTCTGCGCGGCAATGCCCGTGTCGACCTCGGTAATGGGAGCGGCAGGCTTGCCCGGAACGGCGCGCTCGGCCAGAATCGCGATGTAGCCGGTCGGGCGCTCGCCCTCGGCAGGACCCGGCCAATCCTTAAGCGCGCCGGCCCATGCAAGCTCGTCAAACACGCGCGCGCAGTCCTCGGCACCGCTCACCACATGAAAACGCAGGCGCTGAGCATTGGCACCACACGGGGTCAGGTGCGCCAGTTCTGCCAACTCGAGCAAAAACTCGCGTGGCACGCGCATGGACTCATCAAAACGGCGGCATGTGCGGGCGCGGCGGACCAGCGCATCAAACGCGTCCAAGCCAAGCTTTTCGCAACCCTGCTTTGCCATCGACTCCGCGCTTACCGGCGCCGCGGGAACAGCTTCGTTCATAGGGACCCCCAATAAAAGGCAATTGTTCTTAGGAGAATCTAACCCAAAACGTATGCAATTACACTCAACGGCTTAATGTTCCACAGCTGTTGAATACTCCCCCGCCAAAGCGGGGACAAAAGTAACGATTCGGGAAGAAGGGGCGGCAATTCGCCCTCCCCGCCCCACGCACCGGCGCCCTTGGGCGATACTTGTTGCAGCAACTGCGGCATACGCCGCAAAAACGACAATGACGGCAAACGCCACACGGAAAGGAGACATTATGGGCATCTTTAAGAACGATGACCAGCAGTCGAACCTGTTTGGATTTGACGAGAAAAGCATGGCAGGCAAGGCAATCAAGGCCGTGCGCTGGATCTACGCCATCACGGGTGTCATCGCGCTCATCGCCGGCATCGCGCTGCTGTTTGCGCCCTTCAAGTCCCTCGTCTTCCTGACAACTGTCCTGGGCTTCTACTTTATAATCACGGCAGCCATTAGGCTGTTCACCGCCATTTTTGAGCCGCTGTTGCCCGCCGGCTGGCGCGTGACGAGCATCATCTCTAACCTGCTCATTATTCTGGGCGGCGTCATAATCCTGCGCAATCAGGCCTTCTCGACCGCGACGCTCACCACACTCGTGGTGGTCGTGGCTGGCTTTGGCTGGATCGTCGAAGGCGTCATGTCAATTCTGGAGTCCGAGCTTTCGTCTAACCGCGCTCTCGCCATCCTGAGCGGCGCGCTCTCCATCATCGCCGGCATGTTCGTGTTTATCTATCCGCTGTGGTCGGCAAAGATGCTCGTCATCTTTAGCGGCGCCGCGCTCCTGGTGTTTGGCGTGACGCTCATTGTCCGCGCCATTCAGTTTGGCAAACTGGTGCACTAGATGCCACGAACGCTCTTTATTGATGCTGACGCCTGCCCGGTTACGCGCGAGTCGATTGACTGTGCGCGGCGGGCAGGCGTTGCCGTGGTGATTGCCGGCAACAGCACGCAAAACCTGGAACGCCACATTCGCCGCGACGACCCGCGCGATGCCGAGCACGCGCGCCGCGGCTTTTGGGTCACCACGCTCGATGTGAGCGTGGGTGCCGATAGTGCCGACTTTGCCATTGTCGAACGCCTGCAGGCGGGCGACGTGGTCGTGACGCAGGATATTGGCCTGGCGAGCATGGTGCTCGGCCGCGATGCCGCCGCAATCGGCGTGCGCGGGCGTGTGTACGACAAGACAACCCTCGACATGCAGCTGTTTATTCGTCACGAGGAAAAGAAGGTACGTCGCGCCGGCGGTCGCACCCGCGGACCGGCAGCCTTCACCAGCGAAGACCGCGCGCGCTTTAAGCGCAACCTCACCGAGCTGCTGCGCTAACCAAGGCAGATTTTTGGGATATACCCGGAAATCTGCCTTTTTGTTCTGACCGGTGTGAGCGCTCAGGATCCATGGCTCAGCAAAAAACGGGCTTCAAAATGCCATGCGTCGCCGCATTGTGCAGGCGCCGAACATGGCTATTTTGAAGCCCGTTTTGTTAGCCCTACTTAGAGGCCGAAGGCGGATAGGATGAGGCCCCAGCCGGCGCCGATGACGTACATCATGACCAGGAACACGGCGTTTTCGCGAGCGCTGCGGTTGGTGCGGAACAGGACCAGGTAGCCCACGCCGGCGGAAATGAGCGTGCCGGCGAGCATCGGCGCAAGCTGTAGCGCGCCCTCCAGGTACAGCTGCGTGATGACCACGCTGGCCGAGCAATTGGGAATCAGCCCGACAAGCGCCGAACCCAGGACAGCGAGCGTTTCGTTGCCGCGCAGGAACTGCTCGATTGCGGACTCGCCAAAAGTCTCGAGCACAGCGACCAGTATCAGCGTCACCAGGAAAATGAATACCGATACCTGCACGGTGTGCGAAATGGCGCTGCGGATAATCGACAGGACGGGTGCACCTTCGTGTGAGTGGGAGTGACCGTGGTCATGATGGTGTTCATGCTCGCCCTCGTGTCCGTGGTCGTGGCCATGTCCGTGATCGTCCTCATCCTCATCTTCATCACAACCACAATGGTCGCGCTCGCACAGCTCGTGGATGTGATCGGCGCTTACGCCCGCCTCGGCCACTTCGTCAATGATGTCGCCCCCGGTATGGTCGTCGTGCGCGCAGTTCACATGAGCCGGATTGGCAGCGGTCCCCAGCACGGTACGGCGAATCGCCGCATGCGCGCGGACATTCCGACGAAGGCCGCGGATAGCCGCATCCACGATAAAGCCCGTGACCAGAGCGATCAGCGCCTTCGAGGCGAGCAGCATCGCCATGGTCTGCACGGGAACTTGCTCGGCGAGCAACAGCGGCAACATCTCGTCGGAGGTCGAGAGGAACACGGCGACCAGCGTGCCCAGCGTCACGACACGGCCGGCGTACAGCGTTGCCGCCATGGCCGAAAATCCGCACTGCGGCACCATGCCCAGCAGCGAGCCAACCACGGGGCCCGCGGCGCCGGCGCGCTTGATGGCCCCGTTAACGCGGTCGCCTGCAACGTGCTCAAGGGTTTCAAGAGCTAAATACGTCACCAACAAAAACGGCACCAGCGACAACGTGTCCTTGCCGGCGTCGAGCAGAATATCAATCATCAAATCCATGACGGATGGAACCTTTCGTGTCTTTCGGCAGCATTGTAAAAGTCCTAGCGGTCAACTAGGGTATTGTAGTTGTCCCAGGCGCGATGCCAATAGTTGCCCATGGTAAACTATCATCTCGCCATAACTCGACAAATCCGAGCCGCACGACGCGGCCCGTCCAAGGAGCAGCATATGAACGTATCGCAAGCACTCGAATACGAGCGCCAGCCGTTTATCCCCATGTTTATCTATGGCGACCACGGCGCCATGGAATCCGAGCGCCAGAAGGGCGAAGAGGCCCTCAAGGTGCTTGAGACCGAGTACTTTACCGCCGAGGGCGACCCCGGCTTCGACTTTGCCACCGTGCGCGACCTGGCCGACCGCAACCGCGACCTGTGCGACCAGATCGGCGAGGCGCGCCTGCGCAACGTGACGCCCGCGACGCTTTCGCGTGGTCTGTCCGATGCCGACACCTGCGCGGCCATCGGCAAGATGCAAAAGCGTACCGCCGCATCGGTCATGCGCGAGATCCGCGGCGACCGCGACGCACTCGGCGTGGCCTACGCCCGCAAGCCCATCCAGGGCACCGTGCTGGGCATCGACATCGAGACCACCGGGCGTGCGCCTGAGCGCGGCTATATCATCAACGTGGGCTGGGAGATCATGGAACTCACCAGCGACGCCGTCCCGCACGACGCCGAGGCGCACTACTGCGGTCTGCCCGATATCTATCGCGGCGAGGACGTGCCGCTGTCGAATATCCACCACATCACCTGGGACGACATCGACGGCAAAAAGCCCTTCCGCGAGGATAAGGAGCTGCAGAAGCAGCTGCTCAAGCTCATGAAGAAGTATCCGTACATGGCGCACAACGCCGCCTTTGAGGACAGCTGGTTCAAGATCCACCTGGACGGCTACGCCGAAGCGCGCCGTGCCGGCAAGATCATCGTCATCGACTCGCGCCAGATCTGCCGCAGCCTGGACGCCGACGTGCGCTCGCTCCCCCGCGAGTCCGCGCCCGCCGCGCTCGAAAACTGGGCCCGCCGACGCGGCACCCTCGCCGCCGACGCCAACGAGCAGCACCTGGGCCTGGACGACACCGACCTCATGCTCCGCACGGTGCAGGCCGAGTTCAACCTCAAGAACCTGTTCGCGAAATAACCGATCCATCTGCGGGAGCGCCTGCCAGGCACAGCGCAATCCGTCTGGGCGCACCGGCACGCAGTAACCTAGGGCGCAGCCTTATGGCTGCTCCCTAGGTTTCATCAAAACGAGCAAATATGCATGCTTCACACAGTCGACAGGTTGCCCCACCTACATTATTCGAGTTGTTCGGCCAGCTGAGCCACTAGTCAAGGCCCATTGAACCGCAATCGAGCGCTGTAGTCGCCTTAATTTCGCAACCAAGTCCCATTAATCTACCTGAATTAATTCGAATAGGACGCATGCGTTCGCACTATTCGTATAGGTTAAGGCCGAATAACTCAAATTATGTTGGTGGGGTATCTGGGCGGTCGGCAAAAACGCTTAGAAGCTACGAATCCGCAACTAAAGTTCACCAAAAAAGGCGCAGCTGGCAGAAACCTCCCCAGCCGAAGCTGCCCCCCCCAATACGACAGCTCAAATACCCACCGTTCACAGAAGATAAGCCACGCTCCAATACCGTTGCCCGAAGTTTCGGGCGTATGTGGCGTTCGCTATGCCATCATGCGCGTATGGGAATCGTTCTGTCACATACCACGGCACGCGCTGTATACCAAACAGCCAACTCGCTCGCAAGCTATGCGACCGATCCCATACCTATGGAAAAGATCAGGGTGTCTGCGCCGACCACGTCCGACCTGGAAGCGGCACGAGCATGGCTCAACAGAAAGAATGTCAATTCTGAAAGCATCCATGTGCTGACGTTTTCCAATAATGCAAATAGGCACCGCAAGGGTTGCATCTGCCACTGCACGCGCTATACGTTTGATGCAGAAAGCTACCTAGAACTCGAACCGAACGTCTACGTCGTCGATATCAAGCTGTGCGCGTTAGAAGCAACAGCCGATCTCAACCTTTGGGAGCTCGTTGAGTATTACTTTGAAATCTGCGGCTCCTACGCGCTTGAAACGTCCGACGAAACTCAATATCGCAAGCGCCCAGCCCTAACCAGCGTTGAAGAGCTCAGAGCCTTCTTTTCAGAGGCATCGGGGTATCGTGGATCCAATAAAGCCCTTAAGGCACTTTCTTATGTACGCGATGGTTGTCGTTCCCCACTCGAAACGGCGTTTGTCATGATGCTGACGATGCCCAAGTCAATGGGTGGCTTAGCCATACGCGCTATCAAAACGGATTATCCGATCCCAGTCCCCAAAAGATACGCCGCCCTAACGCGACGGACGGTTTTCTACCTCGATGCGCTACTCGAAAATTCGATGACTGATATCGAATACAACGGCTTTTACCACGACGAGCCCGAGCAGCAATCAATTGACGAGGAGCGCCGAAACACGCTGCGAAACATGGGATATGCCGTTATCACAGTTAGTCGTCATTCGTTTTTCAAGCAGTCCGCTTTTAGGCGGGTCATGGAAGCAATTCGCATTCGCGAGAAGATCTGGCCCGGTCGACTCCCGGATAACTTCGCCATCCTGCAAGAAACTCTTCGTCAATTTGTCTTGCGGCGCTACTTCGAATACGGTCGCCGCATCCTGGAGGCGCGCAAAGAAGAAGAGGCCACCAAGCGCGAAATTGCAAGCCAATATCCGCAAGCTGATGACCCGAGTATCAACGATGTGCCCGAACCCGACGACATGCAACACGTCGGGGCCCTTGCTGAAGAAATCAATGGGCCATGGGAATGCGACATGTCCGCAAAAATCGATGAAAACCGCACGGAAGACGACACGATTATTGATCTAATTGAGAATTCGCTCTTTTAAAGGCGGCCTCTGCGGATGTCCACCTACATTTTTCGACTTATTCGGCCACCGATGTGCCTGATTGGCTGCAGCAATGCTCAATATAACTTTAGATAAAACTGATTCTGCAGGAATTCCCGTAGAGAAAGAACTGATTCTCACGGTATTTAACAAGATTAAGTACAAATATGAACAGTTCTAATGCTTCTCGAGGCGGCTTTCTTAGCATGCTGGCCGAACATCTCGAAATATGTTGGCGAGCATTGCATCGACGCATCCCAACCCACAGAAAATCGTAGAGGCAGCATGCAGTCATCGAAATTATCGCAAATTGTATTGACATATGAACATTCGCTCATATAATCGAAGGTAAGTTATATGAGCGCATGTTCATATGAAAGGATATTGCAATGAGCATCCGCGTTGATGAAACGAAACCCGACATCGAGGCCACCGAGCCCGCAATCCCCACCACCTGCTCGCCCGAGGACCTTCCCGACGAGGAGCTTCTCTACGACCTCGCCGACCTGTTCAAGGTCTTCAGCGACACCACGCGCATCAAGATTCTCTATGCCCTCATGGGCCGCGAGCTCTGCGTGGCCGACATCGCCGAAGCGACCGAGACCTCGCAGTCCGCGGTCTCGCACCAGCTGCGCACGCTTAAGCAGTCGCACCTGGTCAAGTTCCGTCGCGACGGCCGCAACATCCTCTACTCGCTTGCCGACGATCACGTCTACACCATGCTCAACCAGGGCATGAGTCATATCTGCGAATAGCAACCAACCACGGTACCAGCGCGGCCTGCACCCAAGCCGCAAAACAGGGAAAGGAACCCACCATGAAAAAGCAGTTTAAGCTCGACGAGATCGACTGCGCCAACTGTGCGCGCGAGCTTCAGGACGAGCTGGCCAAGCTCGAGGGCGTCAAGGCCGTGTCCGTCAACTTTATGACCCAGAAGCTGACGCTCGAGGCCGATGACGCCGAGTTCGACGAGGTGCTCAACCGCGTCGTGGAATTCACCGCCGACGCCGAACCGGACTGCGAGATCATTCTCTAGCCCAGGTTAACGCCAACCTGCAAGGCCGCGCTTGCCGCGGCCTTTGCTCGCGAAATTGTATGAGCGAGTGTTCATACATTCAAATGGGAGGATACGAGTCATGGCCACCACCGACCCCAAGAAGAAAAAGAAGAAGCGCAAGAAAAAAGAGTCACTGGAGCATAAGCGCAACCGCATCCTGGTAGCGCTGGGCGCTTTTGCCGTGGTGTACGCCCTCGATGAGCTCGGCGCCCTCGTCGCCGCATTCGGCACCCCGGGCGACATCTACGCCAGCTTTGTGCTGTTCCTCGTGCCGTTTTTGATTGCCGGATACGACGTATTGCAAAAGGCATTCAATAACATCCGCCGCGACAAGGCCTTCGACGAGAGTTTCCTTATGGCAGTCGCGACCATCGGCGCGTTTGCCATGGTGCTCTTCCCCGATACCGACCCGCACATGGCCGAAGGCGCCGCCGTCATGCTGTTCTACCAGGTCGGCGAGCTGTTCCAGGCATACGCCGTGGGCAAGAGCCGCAAGTCGATCAGTGCCATGATGGACATCGCGCCTGACTACGCCAACGTCGAGCAAGCCGACGGCACGCTCGAACAGGTCTTTCCCGATGATATCGCCGTCGGCACCGTAATCGTGGTCAAGCCCGGCGAGCGCGTGCCCATCGACGGCATCATCGTCGAAGGCGAGACACAGCTCGATACCGCTGCCCTTACCGGTGAGTCGGTCCCCCGCCCCGCCAACTCCGGCGACGATATCATCAGCGGCTGCATCAACATGACGGGCCTCATCCACGTGCGCACCACCAAGCCGTTTGGCGAGTCCACCGTCGCACGCGTCCTGGAGCTCGTGGAGAATGCCAGCGAAAAGAAGGCGCGCACCGAGAACTTCATCACGCGCTTTGCCCGCGTCTACACCCCCGCCGTCACCGGCGCGGCCGCGGTGCTCGCGCTCGGCGGCGGCCTGGTCACCGGTGCCTGGTCCGACTGGATTCTGCGCGGTCTGACCTTCCTGGTCGTCAGTTGCCCGTGCGCTCTCGTGATCAGCGTACCGTTGAGCTTCTTTGGCGGCATCGGCGGCGCGTCCAGGCTGGGCGTTCTCATCAAGGGCTCAAACTACCTCGAAACGCTCGCCGACGTGGACACCGTCGTCTTCGACAAAACGGGCACGCTCACCAACGGCACGTTCTCGGTCGTCGCGGTGCACCCCGAGGCCGGCCATACCGAGCAATCGCTGCTCGAGGTCGCTGCCCTTGCCGAGTCGTTCTCCGATCACCCTATCGCGCAGTCGGTGCGCGCCGCCTATCAGGGCGAACTCGACCCCAAGCACGTGACGGATTCCGCTAATGACGCAGGCCACGGCGTGTCGGCGACCATCGACGGCAAGTATGTCGTCGTCGGCAACGCCAAGATGCTCGCCGCGGCCGGCGTTGAAGCACCGGACTGTGAGGTTGTCGGCACGATCCTCCACGTGCTCGTGGACGGCATGTATGCCGGCCACATCGTGATTGCCGACACCGTAAAGGCCGATGCCGCACAGACGATCCGTGACCTGCACACCGCTGGCATCAAACGTACCGTCATGCTCACAGGCGACCGCGAGGAAGTGGCGGCCGCCGTTGCCGAGCAGCTGGGACTCGACGAGTTCCACGCGCAGCTCCTGCCGGGCGACAAGGTCGAACGTGTTGAGGCGTTGCTCGCGGCCGAAAGCAGCAAGGGTAAGCTCGCCTTTGTGGGCGACGGCATCAACGATGCACCCGTGCTCACCCGCGCCGATGTGGGCATTGCCATGGGCGCCATGGGGTCCGACGCCGCGATCGAGGCGGCGGATGTCGTGTTGATGGATGACAAGCCGTCCAACATCTCCCGTGCGATCCGCGTGGCGCGCAAGACCATGGCGATCGTCTGGCAGAACATCATCTTTGCACTAGGGATTAAGCTGCTGATCCTGGTGCTGGCAGCGTTCGGCATCGCCAATATGTGGCTTGCCGTCTTTGGCGACGTGGGCGTGGCAATCATCGCCATCCTGAACGCCATGCGCGCGATGGGTGTCAAGAACCTGTAGCACTCGTGGTCCCTCCGGCCGGGGCCGGGCTTGGTTTTGAAAACGTCCTCGCGCATGAGGCCCGTCTTTCCTGCTCCTACGGAGCAACGGAAAGGCGGGCCTCGCGCTGCGGAATGTTTTCAAAACCAAGTCCGGTCCCGGCCTGCGGCGACGTTGCTGGTGGTTCTTGGGCATCGCTTGCTGGCGGGGTTCCTTGCCTGAGTTGGACATAGTTGGCAGGACCTTTCGTCCCGGTCGCTGGTTCGCGCTTTGCGCGAACTCCGCGCTACTGAGGACCCGTTAGGATTCCGGTGTTGGATCCGTCGTCTCGCCCCGTCCCAGCATCGATCTCAGCTTCTCAAAGCTCTCCTCACTCAGGCAGTGCTCCATGTGGCAGCCCTCTTGCGACGCGACATCCGCCGAAACACCGGCTTCCTCGAGCAACCGCACGAAAAAGCAGTGGCGCTCCCACATTTAACGAGCAACCTCAAGACCGCGTTCCGTCAGATGCACATCGCGTTTGCCCATCTCCACGTAGCCGTTGCTCTCCAAGACCGCCATGGCTTTAGACACGCTCGCCTTAGTTACGCCGAGGTATTCGGCAACGTCAATCGACCGAACGATGCCCTGGCGCTCCGAGAGCACATAAATAGATTCGAGATAGTCTTCCCCAGATTCACGCAGGGCCATGGGCCGCCTTTCGCGATGGCTTCTAGTTAGCCTTTGGATACTTTTGCCTGATTTACTTTACCGCAAAAGTTGCCCATGTCTTACTACGTTGTTTAAAAAGTTAGCCGTGTTTCACAAAATGCGCGGGCAAGCAAGGCGACACGGCACGAACCGCGCAAGGAGTGTCCCCAACTGCCGGCAGAAAAGGAACGTCCCCAGGTGCCGAGCCGCAACTATAGCAGTCCAAAGTGCTTTGCGGCGTTGTAGATTCCGTCGTCGTCCACGGCGGTCGTCACGTAGGTCGCCGCGGCCTTCACCGTGTCCTGCGCGTTGCCCATGGCCACGCTCGTGCCCACGGCGGAAAACATCGACAGGTCGTTCTCGCCGTCGCCAAAGGCGATCGCCTCGCTCGCGTCGATACCCAAGCGCTCCAGCGTCGCCGCAACACCCAGGTCCTTGCCGCCGTTGGCAGGGATAATGTCGCAGAACAGGTCGCACCAGCGCGTAGTGAGCGAATGCGACACCGCATCGGTCACGATATGCTCGTCGGCCGAATCCACAAAGGCGCAGAACTGGTAGACCGGCGCGTCAAAGGCGTGCTCAAACGGCTCCTCGTGGTAGACGATTCCCGCGTTGCTGCCGGCTGTCACCACGCGCTCGGACAGGCGGTTCACAAACGAATTCTCGCCCTGCATGCACAGCGAGTCGTAGCGCCCCTGCGCCACCTGGTCCACAATCACCGCGACGTCGTCCGGATCGATCGGGCAGCTGCGGTAAACGCCCTTGGCATCAAAACAGTGCTGGCCCGAAAGCGTAATGTACGCATCCCAACCCAAATCGAGCAGCCAATCGGGCATCTGGTAGGTCGGGCGACCCGTGGCGATCACGCACGCAATCCCCTGCTCGTGAAAGCTGTCGAGCACCTGCTGTGCCGACGCCGGAATCCGGTGCGTCTCAAAGCTCAGCAGCGTGCCGTCGATATCGAAAAACGCAGCCTTGATCATCCTCGCCTACTCCTCGCCCTCAAGTTTCTCGCTCGCCTCGAGCCACGCCATCTCCAGCTCGTCCATGACGGCGTGGGCCTCGTCGATCTTTGCCTGCTGCTCGCCGAGCGCCGTGTAATTGGTGGGGTCGACCTGGGCCATGGCGGTCTCGGCCTCCTCCACGCGGGCGCGTTGCGTTTCCATCTTGCGCTCGAGCGAGCTCACCTCGCGGCGGAGCTTCTGGCGTTCGGCGTTGGAAAGGCCATTGGGCTGGCCGCTGGCCTTGGGCTTATCGGCCGCCGCAGCCGCGGCACCGGTGTCGAACGTGCCGGTCTTGGCGCTCGGCGCACCCACGGGCTCGCCCTCGGCGGTGGCGTTGCACAGGCGCAGGTACTGGTCGACGCCGCCGGGCATATGCGTCAGGTGACCGTCGAGCAGCGCCCACTGCTGGTCGGTCACGCGCTCCATCAAAAAGCGGTCGTGTGTCACCAGGATCAGCGTGCCGGGCCAGCCGTCGAGCAGGTCCTCGACAATCGCGAGCATATCGGTATCCAGGTCGTTGCCGGGCTCGTCCAGGATAAGCACGTTGGGTTCGTCCAAGATCGTCAGCAGCAGCGACAGGCGACGGCGCTGGCCGCCCGAAAGATCACCGATGCGGCTCCAGAGCTGCTGCGTCGTAAAGCCCAGGCGCTCGCAAAGCTTCTCGGGCGAAGTCTCCTTGCCGTCGATGACGTAGTACTTCTTATAGTTGCTGAGCACCTCGCGGATCGTGTCGCCCATGTAGGGCTCGAGCTCCTCGAGCTGCTGCGACAGCACGCCAAAGCGCACCGTCTGGCCAATCTTCACGCGGCCGCGCAGGGGCGCGATCTTGCCCTGAATCACG
Source organism: uncultured Collinsella sp. (assembly GCA_900556415.1). Taxonomy (GTDB): domain Bacteria; phylum Actinomycetota; class Coriobacteriia; order Coriobacteriales; family Coriobacteriaceae; genus Collinsella. Next base: position 101,793 of record USOU01000003.1, on the reverse strand, counting down.
TCGAGCAGTGTCGACTTGCCGGCGCCGTTCTCGCCCAAAAGACCATAGCGGTCGCCCGCACCAATGAGCCAGGTCACATCGGTGAGCACCTGTTTGGACGTGCCATCGGCATCCGCATAGCCGGCGTCCACGTCGATTACATCGATAACCTGCTTGCCCAGGCGGCTCACGGCCAGGCGCTTGAGCTCCAGCTCGTCACGCACGGGCGGCACGTCGGCGATCAGCTCACGAGCGGCATCCACGCGAAACTTGGGCTTGGTGGAACGAGCCTGGGCGCCGCGGCTCAGCCACGCGAGCTCCTTGCGCGCCATGTTGCGGCGGCGCTCCTCGGTGACGGCGGCCATGCGGTCGCGCTCCACGCGCTGCAGGATGTATGCCGAGTAGCCGCCCTCGAAGGGATCGACCTGGCCGTCGTGGACCTCCCACATGCTGGTGCAGACCTCGTCCAAGAACCAGCGATCGTGCGTGACCACGAGCATGGCGCCCTGACCGCGCTGCCAGCGAGCCTTAAGATGGCGTGCAAGCCAGTTGATGGTACGCATGTCCAGGTGGTTGGTGGGCTCGTCGAGCATGAGCACGTCGTAGTCGCCGATCAGCAGGCGCGCGAGGTCCACGCGACGGCGCTGGCCGCCCGAAAGCTCGCCCACCGTGCCCTCCCAGGGCACATCGCTGATAAGGCCGGCCAGAATCTGGCGCGTACGCGGACTCGAGGCCCACTCATACTCGGGTGTGTCGCCCACGACGGCATGATGCACGGTGTCGGTATCGACCAGATTGTCCTTTTGGCCGAGCAGACCGATCGTCGTGCCGCGGCGGTGCGTCACGCGTCCGTCATCGGGCTCCAGCGTGCCGGCAAGCACGCTCAGCAGCGTCGACTTGCCGTCGCCGTTTTTACCGACAATGCCAATGCGGTCGCCCTCGCCCACGCCGAGCGTCACGCTATCGAAAATATGCTTGGTGGGAAACTCTAGGCTGATGGAATCGCATCCCAAAAGAATCGCCATATGCCCTGCTCCTTCGTAGAAATTCAACGTTGTCCATGATAGCAGCGAGCCCCACCCCAAAACCTACCAAATAGGGACAGGTTTATTTTGGCAGGTTTTATCTGGGCAAACGCCGGAGCAGTCCAAGGGCACTCCGTGGTAAAACGTTAAACCTGCCAAAATAAACCTGTCCCTTTTTGGCAGGTCAACGGCCGCACACGACACAAAAAGGCGGGCCATCTCGCAAAAGAGATGACCCGCCTCTCCAATCAGTCCCGCGGCAACCGTGGCCGCCGCGGGCCTCAAGCATGTCCCGGACTAGGAGAACATGCCGGTGAGGTAATCATTCAGCCGCTTATCCTTGGGCCGTTGGAAAATCTCGTCGGTCTCGTCGTACTCGACCATATCGCCCATGTAGAAGAACGCCGTGCGGTTGGACACACGCGATGCCTGTTCCATGTTGTGCGTCACGATGACGATGGCGCGGTCGGCAACGATCGATGACATCAGGTCCTCAATCGCCAGCGTCGAGATGGGGTCGAGCGCCGAGCAGGGCTCGTCAAACAGGATCACGTCGGGGTTGAGCGCCAGCGTGCGCGCAATGCACAGACGTTGCTGCTGACCGCCCGAAAGCGCGTAGGCGCTCTTGTCGAGCTTGTCCTTGACCTCGTCCCACAGCGCCGCGCCGCGTAGGCTCTCCTCGACCATGCGGTCGAGCTCGTCGCGGTCGGTGATGCCGTGGCGCTTAGGCGCAAACGTGATGTTGTCGCGAATGGACTTGCGGAAAGGATTGGGCTGCTGGAACACCATGCCAATAGAGCGACGCAGCTCGTAGGTGTTTTCGGTCCTGGTGTTCACGTTGCGCCCACGGTAGTTGATCTCGCCCTCCACGCGGCAGCCGCGAATCTCGCGATTCATAAGGTTGAGGCTGCGCAAAAAGGTCGACTTGCCGCAGCCCGAAGGCCCGATGAGCGCTGTGATCTCACCCTTGTGGAAGTCGAGCGACGTGTTGTGCAGCGCATGGTGGTCGCCATAGTACACATTGACGTCCTTGGTGGAGAGCACGACCTCGTCGCTCACGGCCTTGCCGCTCACGCGAACGCGCTTCTCGCTCTCCCCCACGCTCGACAAAAAGTCCTGGGTCTCGGACGCGGCCGCCTCGGTTGCGGGCGTTGCATTTATCTCGCTCATTCGGCCGTCATCCTCCTTGCCAGTTGCTTGCCCACGATACGGGCGACTACGTTAAACAGCAGCACGCAAATCATCAGCAGCGCCGCGGTGCCCCAAACGATCTGCTGTGCCTCGGGGATCCCCTCGCCGTAAATCTTGTAGATGTGCACGGCGAGCGACTCACCGGGGCGGAACACGTTCCAGGCGCAGGTGGGACTCGACAGGTTAAAGCTCAAGAAGTTCAGGCGCACCGGCGAGCTCATGCCCGAGGTAAAGAGCAGCGCCGCGGCCTCACCAAACACGCGGCCGGCCGAAAGCACGATGCCGGTCACGATGGCAGGCATGGCCTCGGGGATCAGGATGTGCAGCGTGGCCTCCCAGCGGGTAAGGCCCATGGCCAGGCACGCATCGCGCTGGGCCTGCGGCACGTCCTCGAGCGCCTGCTGAATCACGCGCACCAGAATGGGGATGTTGAACATGGTGAGCGCGACGGCGCCGGAGATGATGGAGTACTTCCAGCCCAGCTGCACCGAGAACACCAGAAAGCCGAACATGCCGACGACGATGGACGGCAGCGAGGACAGTGTCTCGATGGCGGTGGAGGCGATGTCGCGGATAGGGCCGTTCGGCGCGTACTCAACCAGAAAGACCGCTCCGCCCAGACTGATGGGCACCGAGATGACCAGAGTGATCAGCAGCAGGTAGAACGAGTCGAATAGCTGGTAGAGCACGCCGCCTTGGGTTCCGTTGGCGCGCGCGGGCTGCGTGAGAAACCCCGGCTGGAACAGCATCGAGACGCCCTCGAACAGGATATAGGCCACCATGGAGATGACGATGAGCATGACGATGGCGACGATTGCCGTCAGCACGCCCGTGGCGATGCGGTCCTGCCTTTGGACCCGCCCGAGTCTCGTCTCGTCGATATGGATGCGCGTGCTAGCCACGAGCCTTCGCCCCCTTGCGGCCGATAAGGTGGATGATCAGGATGAAGATGAGGCTCATGCCCATCAGCAGCAGACCAAGCGCCCACAGGACGTCGTCCTGCGCCGAGCCCTCGGCATAGACCGCCATGGACGTGGTGAGCGTGGTGGTGATGGTGGACGCCGGCGACAGCAGCGACGTCGGCATGGCCTCGATGCCGCCGATAACCATGCGCACAGCGAGCGTTTCGCCAAAGGCGCGGGTCATACCGAGGATGACCGCGGTCATGAGCGACGGCATGGCAGACTTGAGTACCACGTGCCAGATGGTCTGCCAGCGGGTATAGCCCAGAGCAAGCGAACCCTGACGGTAGCTGTCGGGCACGGCGCGCAGGCCATCGACCGAAAGGGTGGTCATCGTCGGCAGGATCATGACGGCCAGCACGATGGCGCCAGGCAGGATGCCCAGGCCCGTACTCACGTGGAAAACGCTCTTCATAAGGCCGACGACCACGTGAAAACCGATCAGGCCAAAGACGACCGAGGGAATACCGGTCAAAAGCTCAATGAGCGGCTGAAAGACCTTGGAACCAAACTTAGGGCTAATCTCGACCGCAAAGATGGCAGAGCCGATGGCGATGGGCAGCGCGATGAGCGTGGAGAGCACCATGACCGCAAACGAGGTGACGATCAGAGGCAGGGCGCCGGTGTAAGGCAGACCGTTTTCGGCTGTGTTGGCCAGGTCCCACTTGGTGTCGGTGAAGAACTCGACGACCGAAACGCCATCCTTGAAAAAAGCCGAGAGGCCCTTTTGGGCGACCATAAAGATGAGCGCGGCAACGACAAGCGTCACGAGCGCTACGCACGCGCCCGTGACGCCCAGGCCCACGTTCTCAAGGTCGCGCTTTGGCAGCTGTTTTGCCATTGCAAACCTTTCCGGGGCGATTACTTATTTAGCGGAGACCTTGCCGCTGGCATCCTTGACGACCTTCATGGCAGAGACGGGGATAAAGCCCTGCTCCTCGACGAGCTTGCCCTGGACGTCGTCGGAAAGCATGAATTCCAGGAAGGCCTTGGTGGCGTCGTCGGCGTCCTTTGCGCAGTACATGTGCTCGGTCGCCCAGATCTTGAAGGAGTCGTCGGTGACGTTTGCGCTCTTGGGCTCGACACCCTCGACCTTAACGGCGTTGAACTTGGAGTCGTCGAAGTGCGAGAAGTCGAGGTAGGAGATGGCGTTGTCGGTGCTGCCCATCTGAGTCTGGACATCGCCGGACTTGTCGAGCTCGGCGTCGCCCTTAAAGTCGACGGCCTCGTCGCCAAAGACGGCGGCCTCGAAGGTGGCGCGGGTACCGGAGCCGGCCTTGCGGTTGAGAACGACGATGGTGGCGTCGTCGCCGCCGACCTCCTTCCAGTTGGTGATCTGGCCAGAGAAGATGCCCTTGAGCTGCTCGAGGGACAGGTCATCGACCGTCACGTTCTTGGAGACGACGGGGCCCATGCCCACGACAGCGACCTCGTGGTCGACGAGGTTCTTGACCTGGTCGGCCTCGAGCTTGGTCTCGGCGAAGACGTCGGAGTTACCGACGGTGACGGTGCCGGCGGCAACAGCGGTCAGGCCCTTGCCCGAACCGTTGCCCGAGCCGGAGACGGAGACGTCCGGGTTGGCGTCCATGAACTTCTCGGCAGCAGCCTCGACGAGAGCCTGGAACGAGGAGGCACCGTCGTAGGTCACCTCACCGGAGACGGACTCGGCAGCGGCGGCGCTACCCTTGTCGGCGGTGCCGGAGGCACCTGAGCCGCCGCAACCAACGAGGCCGAGACCGACGATGCTGGCGAGACCACCAGCGAGGCCGAGGAACTGACGACGAGAATAAGCCTGATCGAGCATGATCTTCCTTTCATACATGCGACTCGCGGACACCCTGCCCGCTTTGCTGTTTGGAAAGATACGGCCTCGATCGGGCGACGACCGCCTTATCTGCGGTTTCTTACGGTCATTTGATAGACCCTTACCGCAAGCTCTGCTCAGCCTTTACAAACGGATAACAATCCCCACCCAAGCATGGCACGCTTTTTACACCAGAGCGAAGTAGTCATTGGGGACGTTCTTAAACGACTAGTCGTTGGGGACGTTCTTGTTTGACTAGTCATTTAAGAGCGTCCCCAATGACTACCCCAGCAACGCCGATGTTTTGACAAAGTCAATCTGCCGGCTTTTGGGGACGTTCTTTATCTGCCGGCACAAAAGGAGCGTCCCCAAGTGACGCAAAAAGCCCGGGCAAAAGCACCGGGCTCGTAATACAGGTTTGTATCCAAGCAGGATATAGGGGTTTCCCAGGTGCCCGAGATTGCCCCGAAAGAGGAGCGCCGCGTACTTTGCGGTTTGAGGGGCAAGGTCGGGTGCCTGGGGAAGCCCTACAGTTCGAGTTCGTTGAGGCGCAGGATTGCCACGATATAAATCTTGAGCGCCTGCTTGAGCTGTTCCTCGTTGGCGCACTCGTTGGGGCCGTGCATCTGGCCGCCCCACGCGGGCAACTCCAGACCGGTCTCCTCGGGGCCAAACGATACGGCGCGGGCAAAGTTTCGCGCATAGGTGCCACCGCCCATGGCAAAAGGCTCAGCATGCTTGCCCGTAAACTCGTTATAGGTATCAATAAGCGCCTTCACGGCCGGATCATCGGCAGAGACCGAGAACGGCACCTTTGCATGACCCACGCGACACGTCACGTCAAAGCGCCCCACGAGCGGCTCGAGCTGCTCGCGGATGGTATCGGCGCTCGTGCTGTCGGGGAAGCGCACGTCGATGACCTGCTCGATATGGCCATCCACCACACGGATGACACCGGGGTTGCAGGTGAGCGGGCCAAACGCGGGGCTCGTCGCATCGATACCCAGGCCGCGGCCATAGGCATCCGCGTGCACAAAGGCCAGGAATTTGACAAACTCGTGCTCGGCAGGCGTCAGCAGGCGCTCGCCGCGGGCACCAAACGCGTCCTCGGCCTCGCGCAGATACGCCACAATCAGGCCGACGGCGTTGATAGTGCCCTCGGGCATCGAAGCATGGCCACCAATACCGTGGGCGAAAATCTGCGCATGCCCGTTATCGAGCGCTGTAATCTCCAGTCGGTCGGCGTTCTCAACCGGTGCAGGCAGCTCGTCGGCAGCAATCGCAAGCTCGCAGATAGACTGCGAAGGAATGGCGTTGCTCGCCTCGGCACCGCTCCAGGACACAATGCGCCCGCCGTCGATCTTGGAGCTCACAAACGTCGCTCCAAACTGACCCTTCTCGGCATTGCAGACCGGGAACTCGGCATCGGGCGTAAACAGAAAGTCGGGGTTCGCGTGGTTCTCCAGATAATGGTGGACGTCGGACATACTCACCTCCTCATCGCAGCCCAACAGCGCGCGGAAGGTATAGCGCGGGGTAATACCGTGCTTGAGCAGATAGGCGCCGGCGTAGAGCGACAGCACGGCTGGACCCTTGTCGTCGATAACGCCGCGACCGAGCAGCCAGCCCTCGCGACGCTCCATCGCAAACGGGTCGGTGTTCCAGCCAGGGCCGGCGGGCACCACGTCCACGTGGCAGATGGTCGCGAGCTGCTTATCGCCGCGACCCGGGATATCGGCAATGCCCACGTAACCCTCGTCGTCACTTGTCTGGTAGCCGAGCTTCTGCGCGATGCCGAGCGCGCAGCCGAGCGCGTCACGAACCGGACGGCCAAACGGCGCGCCGGGCTCCGCATTGGCAGAAACCGCCACGGACGGATAGCTCACCAGCCGCTCGATATCGGCGACGACATCTTCCCAGACCTCGTCGACATACTCGGTAACGCTCTGCTCCACCTGATTCATGGACGACCTCCTTACCAATAAGGGGCAAGCGTACCGCCCCTCACATCAAGTACTTATATAGCGAAAAGTTTAGCAAGCTCGGCCACCGAATGCACCACCGCATCGGCGCCCGCGGCCTCGTGCTCGCCCGGCGCCGCCGCGCCCGAATAAATGCCGACGCACGGCACGCCCATCGCGTGCGCGCCCTCCACATCGTTAAAGCGGTCGCCGATCATCACGGCCTCGTCGGCCGTCGCGCCGAGCGCCGCCAGCGCATCGCGGACCGAATCCGCCTTAGTCTCGCGTCCCCGCGGCGGATTCATGCCGACCACCGCATCGAACTGAGAAAGCCCCAGCTCATGCACCATGTCAATGCACTTTGCTTCCATGCGCGACGTCGCCACGGCCATACGTTTGCCCTGAGCGGCCAACCCATCCAGCAGCTCAGGGATTCCATCGAACACGGGATACTCCTCCGGTCCCAGCTCATCAAAAAAGGCACGATACTCGTCTGCCACCACCAGCGACTCCTCGCGCGAGAAGCCGTAAAAGTCGTGGAAGCTTTTCCACAGCGGAGGCCCGATCATACGGCGCAAATCACCCATCTGCGCCCCCGAAAACCCGCGCGCAGCCAGCGTCTTGCGCGTCGAGGTCATCACCGCCCGACCCGTATCGGCCACCGTGCCGTCAAAATCGAACAACACGACCGGCCGATCACATAGTTGTAATGCCGCCATCGGCGTCCCTCTTCCCCAATTGACGATTTCCACACCACCGCTTCAAACTGTTGACTATTCAACAATTGAACCTAGCAATGTAGAGCAACTCCACTATACTTGACGCACTTTGCTCTCTGAAGGCGGCGCGCAGGCGTCCCAACGAAAGGTGCAATTATGTCTTTTGCCATCATAACCGACTCCACGTCGGACATCTCCCCCGCCCGTGCCCAAGAGCTCGGCATTTACGTGATTCCGCTGCATGTGATTATCGAGGGCGAGGATCTGCTCGACCAGGTGCAGATTACCGCCCAGGAGTACGTCGCCCGCATGGCCGGCTCCGAGCAGCTGCCGCACACCTCGCAGCCGAGCGCCGGCGAGTTCAAGGCGCTCTTTGACCGCGTGCTCGCCGACGGCCACGACAGCGCCATCTTTATCTCGCTGTGCAGCGAGTGGTCCGCCTGCTATGCCAACGCCAGTCTGACGGCCGAAACGCACGAGCTCGACGTGCGCTGCATCGACTCGCGCACCGGCTCGGGCGCCGAGGGCTTGCTGGTGGAGTACGCGCTCGCCATGCGCGAGGACGGTCGCAGCTTGGACGAGACCGAGGTGCAGATCCGCGCGACGCTGCCCGACGCACACCTGCTGCTGATTCCCCGCACGCTCGAGAACCTCGTTAAGAACGGCCGCGCACCTAAACTCGCCGGCCAGCTCACCCAAATGCTCAACATTCGCCTGGCCGTTTCGCCGGAGTGGAAATCGGGCGAGATCAAGGCCATCAAGAAGGGCCGCGGAGCCAAGCGCATCGTCACCAACACCATGGCTGATTGCCTCGCATTTTTGACCGAGCACCCGGGCTCCAGCGTTCGCGTGCTCACAACCGGCGCCGCCGAGGAGCAGGAGCTCGTCAACCAAGCGCTCGCAGGCCAGAACTACGTAGACGCCGGCACCGGCCCCATCGGCTGCACCATCGCCACCCACGTAGGCGTCGACGCCATCGCCATCAGCTACTGCCCCCGCTATCAGCCCATCCACTAGGGGCACCTTTACCACTTGCGGTGGAATAGGGACTGTTTTTGGCTTATTAGCCGCAAATCAATCCCTATTCCACCGCAACTTAGAAGCAGTTCATTTGGGACGGGGCAAAAAAGACTGGTATTAAACGTTTCAGATCAGTCTTTTTGCCCCGTCCCATTTTAGCTACCCTACATCAGCCCGCTCAGGGCGATGTCGACGGCCTCGTTGAGGTCATCGGTGATATGCACCAGCTCCGGATCGAGCGGGCTGATCATACCGGCTTCCATCACCGGGCCGTTGAGCCAGTCGAACAGGCCCTGCCAGTACTCGGTGCCCACCAAAACGAGCGGCATACGCTTGACCTTGTGCGTCTGCACCAGCGTGAGCACCTCGAACATCTCGTCGAGCGTGCCAAAGCCGCCGGGAAACACGATGGCACCCGAGCTGTACTTAACGAACATGGTCTTGCGCACAAAGAAGTAGCGGAAGTCCATGCCCAGGTTCACATATTTGTTAAGCCCCTGCTCGTGCGGCAGTTCGATACCCAACCCGACCGACTTGCCGTTGGCGCTCGCCGCTCCCCTGTTGGCTGCCTCCATGATGCCAGGGCCGCCGCCGGTGATAACCGCCACGCCGCGCTGGGCGATCTTGCGGCCGACCGTGCGCGCCGCCTTGTAGAGCGGATCGGTCTTGGGCGTGCGGGCGCTCCCGAAGATAGTCACCGCGGGCCCGAGCTCGGCAAGCGCGCCAAAGCCATCGACAAACTCGGCCTGGATGCGCAGCACGCGCCACGGGTCGGCGTGTAACCAGTCGGTCGAATCCTCGGGCGCCAGCAAGTTGGCGTAGGTGTTGTCCTTGGGAATCATGGGGCCGCGCATGACCACGGGGCCGCGGCGGTACGTCTCATCGTAGGCCGGCTCGCCCTCGACGTTCTCATTCTTAATCATGGGTACTCCTATCGAAAACAGAAACGGGCGGGGTCGACGCCATGCGCCAAACACCCGCCCGAACATCAACCATTCGGTATGGTACCCACGATACATCAAGCGCTTGCAAGCTATCGGTCAGCGGTCGTGCAGATAGTGCTAGCGAACGCGACGACCAATCGCCGCTTGGCCTTTGCCGTTGCTCACGCCCCGCAAGCGCGCCCGCGGCTCTTAGTAATCCACCGCCGCGGGGCTGTTCATCCAGTCGCTCACGAACGCACCGTAGCGGCCCTCGATAATGGCCTGGCGGGCACGCTGCATCAAGTTGAGCAGGTAGTAGATATTGTGCATCGAAAGCAGAATGCCGCCGAGCATCTCCTTCTGCGTGACCATGTGACGGATGAGCGCACGGCTGTAACCGCCCGTGCACACCGGGCAGGTGCAGGTGGGATCGATGGGACCGTCGTCGTGCGCAAAGCGCGCGTTGCGGAAGTTGAGGCGACCCTCGCTGGAAAATGCCGTGCCCATGCGGCCGGTGCGCGTCGGCAGCACGCAGTCGAACATGTCGATGCCCACGCCCACGCCGCGCACGAGCGTCGTCGGGTTGCCGACGCCCATCAGGTAGCGCGGCTTGTGCTTGGGCATGTACTCGCTCACAAGCGGTGCCAGCGTCTCGAACATGGTCTCGTGGTCCTCGCCCACCGAGTAGCCGCCGATGCCGTAACCGGGGAAGTCACCGCACTCCTCCAGATGGCGCAGCGAGCGCAGGCGCAGGTCCAGATGCATGCCGCCCTGGACGATACCAAAGAGCGCCTGGTCATCGCGGGTGTGAGCCTTGTAGCAGCGCTCGGCCCACATGCTCGACAGCTCAACGGCGCGCTCGACGTAGGCGCGCGTGGCAGGATAGCCGGGGCATTGGTCGAGCTGCATGCAGATGTCGGAGCCGAGCTTCATGGCGATTTCCATGTTGTCCTCGGGCGTCCAGAACACGTGGCGGCCGTCGTAGTCATTGACGATAAAGCGCACGCCCTCGTCGGTAAGCTTAACGGCGTCGTTATGGCTAAAGACCTGGAAGCCGCCCGAGTCGGTGAGGATGGGGCCGTGCCAATTCATAAACTTGTGCAGGCCGCCCAGCTCGGCGATGGTGTCCTCGCCGGGGCGCATGGACAGGTGATAGGTATTGGCAAGCACGATCTGGGCGCCGAGCTGCTTGACGGTCTCGGTAGGAATGCCCTTGACGTTTGCCTTGGTGCCCACGGGCATAAAGATCGGCGTCTCGATGTCGCCGTGCGGGGTATGCAGCACGCCGGCGCGCGCGTGCGTGGTCGGATCCTCGGCGATCAGGTCGAATTTAAAAAGGCTCTGGTCCATAAACTGGAACTCCTTGGTTGCGGTTCATACGCAAACCATTATACGAGCAACCAGCAAACCGCACCGACTCGACAGAAACTGGGGCATTAAACGACTAGTCGTTGGGGACGTTCTTAACGTCTAGCCGTCGGGGACAGTCTTCAGCGCTACCTTGCGAAGGAATGTCCCAATCTGCCGGCACTTAGGGACTGTCCCCAAGTGCCGGCAAGAGTGTCCCTTTCGACCAGTCGTTTAAGAACGTCCCCAACGACTACACAACAGCCAAGGTAACGCCGATGCTCTGACAACGTCAGCGAGCGGTCACCAGGGCGAACAAATTGGCATGAAAAGAGGGCGGCATAGACCTTCTGGTCATGCCACCCTCTTTGAATGACAAGTTGTCGCCCTGGTGACCGCGCAGCGTCGACTGGTCCGCCGTTCGTTAGAACGGCGGAACCTGAGACGTAACCCCTAAGGCCGCTGGCCCATGCCGCCCTCGAGGGTGACAGTCTCGCCGTTCATATACTTAAAGTCGGGGCCGCAGAGCTGAACGACCACGCGGCCGATTTCCTTCTCGACATCGCCGTAATGGCCCGCCGGCGGCATGTGAACGTTGGCCTTGAACGCCTCGGGATAGGCATCCTGGAAGTTCTCGAGCGCAGCAGTCCAGGCAAGCGGGCACACGATGTTGACGTTGATGCCATCCTTGCCCCACTCGTTGGCGGCGACGCGGGTCAGACCGCGGATGCCTTCCTTGGCGGCGGCGTAGCTGCACTGGCCGTAGTTGCCAAACAGGCCGGCGCCCGAAGCAAAGTTGACCACGGAGCCCTTGGTCTCCTTCAGGTGCGGATAGGCCTTCTGCATGTACAGGTAGGTGGCATACAGGCCAGAGTAAATGGCCAGGTTAAACTGGTCCATAGTGTGGTCGGCGATGGTCACGCCCGAGGCGCTGGCCTGGGCGTTGTTGACGACGGCGTCGATGCGACCGAACTCCTCAATCGCCTTGTCGATAACGTTCTGGACGACAGCCTCGTTGTCCTGACCGGCAGAAACGTCGGCCTGAACAGGCAGAACTTTGACGCCGTACTCAGCCTCAAGAGACTCCTTGGCAGCCTCGAGCTTGGCGACGTTACGACCGGTGATGACGAGGTTTGCACCCTCTTTGGCAAAAGCGATATCGATGCCGTAGCCGATGGAGCCAGCGGAACCGTCCTTAAGCGTGGCCTTGCCGCCGCCGGTAACGATTACGGTCTTACCAGTGAAAAGTCCCATACGAAGTCCTTTCAAATCGCGACGGGCCCGCCCGCCGACTGCGCGCATCCAACTTCACGCGCCAAAAGCTGAAATGCAACTTTAGCGGGTTCGAGTGAAAAATAAAGCCCATGGCAGGCGAACGGTGCAACGTCTTTCGGCGAAGGGAATGTCAAGCACGAACTGGACAAAGAGGCCGAATTTTTTGTCACCCAAACGAGTCATCGAACACGTTTTGAAACTTTGCTGCAGGGCGCGGGATGTCGGCGCGAGACTTTATCATAGGGTGACGAACAACGATGAGGAGCACATGCCTATGACAGACGAGCTGGACCCCCAGACTCAACAGCATATTGATGATTCAGCAGACGTCGTCGCGGAGACTGGTGCTGCGACCTGCAATGATACCGACGTCGACGACGCCACTCTGGATAACGACGCTGCGACGGAAACCCCTACGGCCGCAGATGTCGACGAGCAAAACGACAATTCGGCCGCTCAGGACGACGCCGCCGAAAAGGACGCCGCCCCGCAAGCAGCAGGCCCCATCGAGGTGTCTTCGGAAGAAGAACTCGATGCTGTCATGGATTCCATGATGGATGCCGTCAAAGCGATGAAGGACGCTGTCGCCGATGCCGACGTTGACGCCGAGGAAGAAGAGGCCGCCGAGGCCGCCTCGACCTTTGTGCCCGGCGAGACCCCCGTTGCCGATCAGGGCAGCACTATGCCCTCGTTTCTGCAGCTCGAACATCCCACGATTGGCGCGGACGCCGTCGACCCGCATGCAGCGGGCTTTTCTGTGATCGAAGGCGGCACCGGCAATATCGCCGCGCCGCAAACGACCGATGCGGACGCTGCTGAAACCGATCGCCCGATCGCCCCGCACGCCTCCGCCGCGAGCCGCGACCTGGGAACTGCCGTCTCGAACACTGCGAACGCCGTGGGCGCCTTTATCGCGCAGGGAGCCTCGGCCATGCGCGAGATGAACGCCGCGAAAAAGGCGCTCGCCGATGCCCGCGACCACCTGGCAGAGCTGGAGCAGCGCATTTCCGATCAGGCCGAGGAGCTCGAGACGCGACAGGATATCGCGGGGCGGTACGACCAGATTGTCGCCGACCAGCGCCAGGCAATCGCCACGGCACAAAAGACCGCCGCGGCCGCCGAGATTGACCGTGACGCCCACGCCACCAAAGCGACTGAGCTCAAGAGCCAGCTCGAGCAAATGAAGGCAGAAGATGATGCAGCCGAGCGTCGCCTCAAGGCTGCACTCGATGCCGTCGAGGCTCGCGAGGCGAGTTCACGCGAAACCGGCAACCGCCTGGTTCGTCGACTCGAAGATTCCAAGCGCATTCGCGACAAGGTGAAGGCCGAGCGCGACGCAGGTGTCGCCGCCGCGCAGCAAACTGCAAACGCAACGCGAGCACAGCTCGAAACGTTGCGACGCGAGTATGCCGAGCTGCAGCGCAATCCTTCGGCGAACCCCGCCAATTACACCGTGCGCACCAGCGAGCTCTCGATGCAGATTTCCGATGCCGCCGACGCCCTGCGCAAGGCCGAGGAAGACATTCCGCGCGTGACCGCCGACCTTGAGCACTCGCTTGCCGCAGCCGAGCAGGCCGTCGAACAGGCACAGGCCCCCATCGCCGATGCCAAGCGCGCACACCAGGCCGTGACGACCGAGGCGGATGCCGCACGCGACGAACTCCAGACGGCTAAGACCGCCGCTGCGACGCGTCAGCGCGAACTGCGCGAGAAGTTCGCCGCGCAGGACAAGGCTCGTCGCGAGCAGGAGCAGGCCATCGCCAACGCCCAGGCGGACGCCGCACATGCGCAGTCGATTATCGAACAGGCGACCGAGGTGCACGACCATCCCGAGATCACCGAGTCGCTCGCCGGATCCTTGGCGCGCGATAAGGCCGAACACGCCGAAACCGAGCGCGAAGTGGCCCAGCTCGAGGCTACCGAGGATGACGTACGAGAGCGCACCCGCGACTCACGCATCAAATTCACCGGCGCTATCGTCTGCATTGTCGCCGTGATTCTAGTGATCATCCTGGTCTGGCTGTTCGCAAGCAAATAAACCAGCCGCCAAAAAACGCTCAACGCAGTTGCGGTGAGATAGTTCCTGTTTAGCCCTCAAAAAGGCCAATTCAAGAACTATCTCACCGCAACTTTTTAATTGGTGCAAAGGGGTCAGGTTAACATGCACCAACCTGATGCAAAGTAACCTGTTCCCCTTGCACCAACAACGTTTGCCCAGATAAAACCTGCCAAAATAAACCTGTCCCTTTTTGGCAGGTTGAATCACGGCAACGCCGATGTTTTGGCGCGGACAGCGAAAACGCCCCTAAGCGAGCAAGGTGACGTGAAAGAGGAGGGCATTGACCTTCTGGTCATGCCCGACGATTGAACGTCAGATTGCCGCTTAGGGGCGTTTGCAGCGTCGACCGGTTACGGCGTTTGTAAAACGCCGTAACCTACTGAATGAGCATCGCATCACCAAAGCTGAAGAAGCGATAGCGCTCCTCGATGGCGGCAGCGTAGGCATCCATGATCTGGTCGCGGGTGGCAAGCGCACTCACGAGCATCATGAGCGTGGAGCGCGGCACGTGGAAGTTCGTGATCAGCGCGTCGACCACGTGATAGGTCGAGCCGGGCATGAGGTAGAGCTGCGTCGTAGCGTTCTCGCGTACCACGATGTCGCCGCGGCCGAGCGTATCGGCCCCGTCCTCACGGCCCTCAAAATAGCGCGCCGTCACGGCCGGATCGAACACCGGCGCATCGGCGTCAAACGCACTCTCGAGCGAGCGCACTGCCGTGGTACCGACAGCGATCACACGATGGCCCTCGGCCTTCGCCTTATGCACGGCGTCGACAACCTCCTGCGACACGTGGTAGCGCTCGGTGTGCATGACGTGCTGCGTGGGGTCGTCCTCCTCCACCAGACGGAAGGTATCGATGCCCACCTCGAGCTCGACGGCGGCAAACTTCGCACCCTTGGCCTCTATAGCGGCCATAAGCTCGGAGGTAAAGTGCAGACCCGCTGTGGGAGCGGCAGCCGAGTGCTCCTCCTTCATGGCGTAGACGGTCTGGTACTTCTCGGGATCGCCCTCGTAATCGGTAATGTAGGGCGGCAGCGGCACGTGACCGGCGGCATGGATGGCCTCGTCGAGCGTGCGCGGCTCGCCGGCGGCATTGCAACCGGCCGGCTCAAAGCGCACCAGACGGCCACCGCGGCTATCGGTGACAAAGTCGATGACCTCGGCCGTCAGTACCACGGGAGCCCCCTCGGGCGCATGGGCGCCACCGGCGCGATACTCAATCTGAGCACCGGGCTTCAGGCGCTTGCCCGGCTTGACCAGGCACTCCCAAACATGGCCCAGCGGATCCACGTCCTCGCGGCGCTTGAGCAGCAGCGTCTCGACCACGCCACCCGAGCCGGCTTTGCGACCGATCAGGCGGGCCGGCATCACGCGCGTCTTGTTGATGACGAGCACATCGCCCGGCTCGATATAGTCGATGATGTCGCGGAAGATGCGGTGCTCAACGGTACCGCCGTGCTCCAGCGGCGTTCCCGCCTGAGAGCCCTTGCGATCCACCACCAGCAGGCGGCAGGAGTCGCGCGGCTCGGCAGGCGCCTGGGCGATGAGCTCTTCGGGCAGGTTATAGTCAAAATCATCGGTACGCATAGACACGTCGGATACTCCTTATATTGCTAAAGTCCGCTCTACATCCTAGCAGGCTGACGTCCCAAATGAACTACTTTTTGGCGGCTTTGCGCTCGTCACGGATGCGAGCGCGGTCCATGGCCGCCTCGACGGCCGAGAATCGGCAGCCGCAATAATTCTGCCGATACATGCCCAGCTCGCGCGAACGACGCGTGGCCTCGGGATAATACGGGCGAAAATCGCGAATGACCGGGGTGAGACCGCGGGCGGTAGCCAGGCGCTCCAACACGTCATTACAGGTATCGAACAACTGATACGGCGAGACGGCGAGCGTCGTACCCACATATTCGAACCCGCGCTCCTGGGCCACGCGGCACGCCTCGGCCAAGCGCAAGGCATAGCACGCGCGACAGCGACGGGGCCGATCGGCACCCAGCGGTGCCACGCCGGTCTCCCAGTGATCGCGGTCCTCCCCTGCCTCGATGAGCTCGATGTCGCCATCGGCACACCACCGGCGCAGCTCGTCCAAGCGACGCTGCCATTCATCGCGCGGTTGAATATTAGGGTTGGTCCAGCAAATCGTGGGCTCAAACCCTTCCTCGCGCAGCAGGCGAACCGGCTCCAGCGAGCACGGCGCGCAGCAAGCATGCAGCAGCAACGGCTTCATCAACAACTCCTCCCCTGCAATGATTTTTTAATCCCCGTCCCAGAAAAATCATCTCAAAAAGACTACCTTGCGAAAAAGCGCACGCCAAAGGATGCGTCCTCGCAGGCGACAATGCGACGGTCGCGCAGAATGGTCCGCACGTAATACCAATCGCCCACACAGCCCGACAAATGCAAGCCGGCCGCCAGGTAGCACAGCAGCGGATAGCCCGAACATGCAAACCCCAGGGCAAACAACGCCGTCACAACAACCGTCGGCGCCAGGCAAACCGCCATGTACCGCCGGCGCGAATACACAACGCCCTCGGCGCAGGCGTAAATCATGCAGGTTTCGAAATTTGCCCCAAAGGTCACCCGAGCACCGGCGGGCGCAAACAGCTTAAAGAACACCGCGTGCACCAGCTCGTGCACGGCAAATGACGCCGCCGACACCGCAGCCAAGCCGACTATCCAGCCCAAGACGGCCGTCCAGCCGCCCACGTCCGCCGCATCCAAGTCCGCAGGCCCGCCCAGCAGCATAAACACCGGCGCCAGGCACACGGCAAATGCGCCAAGCACGGCCATCCCCCACACAAAGCAGGCGTGCAGGAAATCCTCGTCTTCAAACGCATGTATGTTGGAAATCTCATTCATAGCATCTTAGGATAGCGCCCCCGTCACGCACCCGCCCGCATGTGCGATAATGTCGAACGATATGCACGAATTGACCACCGCGTCGCCGAGCCCCGCGCCCGGCCGCGCTCTCACCATATGCGAAGGAGTCCCATGGCATCCAAATACTCCATGAACGACCGTCCCAGCTGGCCTCGCCGCGCCATCGTTACCGCCGGCGAGCCCTACGGCAACAAGGGCCTTCACTTTGGCCACGTTGGCGGCGTCTTTGTCCCGGCCGACTTCTTCGCCCGTTTCCTGCGCGACCGTCTGGGCCGCGAGAACGTCATCTTCACCTCGGGCACCGACTGCTATGGCTCGCCCATCATGGAGAGCTACCGTAAGCTCAAGGAGAACGAAGGCTACGACAAGTCCATCGGCGAGTATGTCGAGTCCAATCACTCCCGCCAGGCCGCGACCCTCAACAACTACAACATCAGCTGCGACATCTACGGCGGCTCGGGCCTTGAGCCGGCAGCTCAGATCCACAACGAGGTGACCGCCGAGATTATCGAGCGCCTGCACGAGCAGGGCACCATCTCCAAGCGCTCCACGCTGCAGTTCTACGACGCCAAGGCCGGCACGTTCCTCAATGGCCGCCAGGTCATCGGCCGCTGCCCCATCCAAGGCTGCAAGTCCGAGAAGGCTTATGCCGACGAGTGCGACCTGGGTCACCAGTTTGAGCCCGAGGAGCTCATCGCGCCCAAGAGCCAGCTCACCGGCGAGGTGCCCGAGCTGCGCCCGGTCGACAACCTCTACTTTGACCTGCCGGCCTACCTCGACTTTATGAAGACCTACACCGCCAAGCTCGCCCAGAACCCGCAGGTTCGCTCCGTGGTCTCCAAGACCATGGAGGAGTGGCTGCTGCCGGCACAGCTCTATATTCAGAACAAGTTCCGCGAGGCCTTCGACGCCGTCGAGGACCAGCTGCCCGAGCACACTGTGCTGGAGCCCGAGGGCAACAAGAGCAGCTTTACCGTCACCTTCCCCAGCTGGAAGGAGCGCGACGACGCTCACGCAGTGCTCGCCAACGGTGGCGTACGCTTCCGCAGCGGCAAGGCGCTCGTGCCCTTCCGCATCACCGGCAACATCGACTGGGGCGTTCCGGTGCCCGAGGTCGACGGCGTCTCCGACGTCACCTGCTGGTGCTGGCCCGAGAGCCTGTGGGCACCCATCAGCTACACCCGCACCGTGCTCGCACGCGATGCCAAGGCCGCCGGCGTGACCGAGGGTGTCGCCGCCCAGGATGCCGCCCTTATGGGCGAGCCCGCCGCCGATTCCACGCAGGTCCCCGCTCCCACCTACCAGCACAGCTCGCTCGACTGGCGCGACTGGTGGTGCTCGGATGACGCACAGATCTACCAGTTCATTGGCCAGGACAACATCTACTTCTACTGCATCGCGCAGACCGCCATGTGGGAGGCCCTGGGTTGGAACCTCACGCAGAGCACCGTCAGCGCCTGCTACCACCTGCTCTACATGGGCAAAAAAGCAAGCTCGTCCTCGCAGACGCCTCCCCCGCCGGCAGACGACCTGCTCAACCACTACACCTGCGAGCAGATGCGCGCGCACTGGCTGTCGCTCGGCCTGTCCGAGAAGCCGGTGAGCTTTAGCCCCAAGGCATACGACACCCGCGTGACCGGCAAGGACAAGGACGGCAACGAGGTGCACGCCTGCGACGACAAGCGCGTCATCGATCCGGCCCTTAAGGAAAGCGCCCTTTTGACCGGCGTCTTCAACCGCCTGGCCCGCAGCTGCTTCTACGGCGTCGCCGTCAAGGAGGGCGACGAGAGCCCCTGTCGCAACGGTTGCATCCCCGCCGGCGCCGCCTCGGCCACCGTGGTGGAGGCCGCCGAGCAGGCCGCCCTTGCCTTTGAGCAAGCCATGTACAAGTTCGAGACGCACCACGCGCTCGCCGTGTGCGACGACTACCTGCGCGCCGCCAACAAGCGCTGGAGCGACGCCTCCAAGGCCGCCAACAAGCTTGAGGGCGAGCCAGCCAATACCGCGATGACGCAGGCCTTGGTCGACGCCTTCACCGAGCTGCGCGTGGCGACCGTGCTCATGCACGGCATCGTGCCGGCCGGCTGCGAGCTCATCTGCGAGTACTTCGACGTTGACCCGGTCGCCTTCTTTAGCTGGGATAACATCTTTGCCTCCACGGATGAGTTTGTGGAGAGCTTGGGCGAGAAGCCCGGCGAGCACCGCGTAAAGCCGCTGCCCCCGCGCTTTGACTTCTTTAGCAAGCACGAGAGCCAGTACTAAAGCACGCCAGCAGCGGCGTGCCCGGAAACTAGTCAATTTGGGACGGGAAGGAAAGACGGATGTCCAAGCCGCGTCGTCGTAAGCAGAAAAAGCAGGTTAAGCCCGAGCTCAAGCTCAGGCAGTTTGCCGCCACCGAGCTTTCCGACCAGCTTGCCGCCCAACACTCCGCCGCCGACCTGCCGCGCTTTATGGTCGACACGGTCGCCGGCGCCTATGCACCCGCCGATGCTCAGCTCATGATCGAGGGCTTCGGCGCCGCTGCCACTCGCCCGGTCACGCTGCGCGCCAACACGCTCAAGGCGACCGCCGAGGACATCGCCGCCGCGCTCGACGCAGCCGGCATCGCCCACCGCCCCGTCGCATGGTACCCGGACGCTTTCATCCTGCCCGAGGCCCAGGTATCCGATCTGTGGGATCTCGACATCTACTGCGACGGCAAAATCTATCTGCAGAGCCTGTCGTCCATGATGCCGCCTTTGGTGTTGGGCGCTCAGGCCGGCGAGGACATCCTGGACATGTGCGCGGCCCCCGGCGGCAAGACGACGCAGATCGCCGCCCTCACCCAGGGCCAGGCACACCTCACGGCCTGCGAGATGAGCATTCCCCGCGCCGAAAAGCTTGAGTCCAACCTCCACCGCCAGGGCGCCAAAAACGTGCCCATCATGCGCATCGACGCACGCGAGCTCGACGAATTCTTCCGCTTTGACCGCATCCTGCTCGACGCCCCCTGCACCGGCACGGGCACCGTCATCAGCGGCAACGAAAAGAGCCTGCGCGGCCTGACCGAGCAGCTGCTTGGCAAGTGTGCCCGCTCGCAGCGCGCGCTTCTGGACCGCGCCATGGGCGCCCTCAAGCCGGGCGGCACGCTCGTCTATTCCACCTGTTCGATTATGCCGCAGGAAAACGAGGACGCCCTACAAGAGGCCCTCGACAAGCATATGGACTGCGAGCTCATCCCCCTCGACGGCACGCCGAGTGAAAGCGAAGCACGCCGCGCCCAGGAAGCCGGTGAGGAGCCGCGCATCGAGTCCAACGCTCTCACCGAGGCAATCGCCGCGGGTCAGGTATCGGCCATCACCAACGGCATGCCCGGCACGCTCACCATCCCGCCCAGCCGCGACTTTGAGGGCTTCTACATCGCCCTGATCCGAAAACGCAGCTAGCGCACGGACCCAAAACTCAGCAAGCTATTACCGTGCGCGCTTGTCCTGCTGGTCACGGTGTTGCTTAAGTGCCTCGCGTTCCTTGCGCTCGGCCCTTTTGCCCTTAATGGCCGTAACCACAAAGTAGATGACCGCGGCGGCTACGATTGCGCCCACGCATAGGCCAATCGAGCCCAACATTGCCGTTAATTCCATACCGCGTCACCTCTCTTTTAAACGGGACATTCAAGATAGCACCTCAATACCCGCCACCACAGCTCCTTCACGTTCGACGGGCGTTCGGTCTAACGAATGGCGCAGCGGGGAAAAATCAACTCGTCAAACGATTTAGCAACGTAGCGCCGGTTGTGCACTGCCGGCCGCACAACATAGAAACGGACCGCAATGGATACTCTCAACGATCTAAACGAGCGCGTCGACGCCTTTGTCGCCACGAGCTCCTTCGATACGCCCGCCGCGACGAACGACCAAGCCCCCATCGATGTTCCCGCCGAGGTTCACGAGGACATCGTCGCCTCGGTCGATTTTTCCGAGGTCGAGCTCGCAGACGAGTTCACCGAGCCCCAGGTAGCCGTGACCCCCAACGGACTGCTCCCCATGGAGCCGCTGCCCATCGACGGGCGTCTGCGCAAGGCGGCCCTCCGCATGCCTGATGAGATCGAAGAGGCCAGCGGCTTTACGCTCTTTGGCCGCCGCATCAAGTCGCTCATCTACACCACCGACGTGGCGGTCATCCGCAACTCCAATGCCGACGCCGTGTTTGCCGTCTACCCATTCACGCCGCAACCCGCCATTACGCAGGCGCTGCTGACCGTTGCCGAGTGCCCGGTCTTTGTGGGCGTTGGCGGTGGCACCACCACCGGCAAGCGTTCCGTGCAGATGGCGGCCGTCTCCGAGATGCAGGGCGCGGCGGGCTGCGTGGTCAATTCCCCCGCTACTGCCGAGATGGTCGAACACATCACCAACATCGCCGACATCCCTGTCATCGCCACGGTCGTTCGCTGCGACGACGATGCTCACGCAAAAGTGCGCGCCGGAGCCAAGATTCTCAACATCGCCGCCGGCAAAAACACGCCCCAGGTCCTGCGTGAACTGCGCGAGCACTATCCCAACCTGCCGCTCATCGCACCGGGCGGCAAGACGCCCGAGAGCATCCGTGAAACCATCGCCGCCGGCGCCAACGCCATCATCTGGACGCCGCCTTCGGCCCAGCAGCTGCAGACCGACATGATGAAGCGCTATCGCAAGATGAAGGAAGACGCCACGCCTGTCATCTCGCGCGACGACGTGCCCATTATCGACCAGGTCGCCGCCGCCGAGGTCAGCCAGGTCGAGAACATGAATCCCGACGTGCCGATTCCCGACGAAGTCATCGAGCGCGTCGCCTCGATCCACGATCATATCGAGGAGCGTCGCGCCAACCGCGGCCTCAAGCCCTCGCTGCACGGCTTCTTCTTCCGCGGCAAGAAACGCTAACCCAAACATCTCGGCCCGCCCCACAAACGTGAGGCGGGCCGTTTTCGTTTGAGCGATCATGCAGCGACGTGATGGGGCAAATTAATCCACGCGCTTGTCGCCCATAAAGAAGAGCGCCACCGTACCAGGTCCGGTATGCGAACCGATCAAAGCACCGATGTTATTGATCTCGATCTTACCTTTGAGCTGCGGAACCTGTTCCTCAATCAGCGCCGCAACGGCTTCGGCATCCTCGCGGCACGCCGAATGGGACATAATGCACTTACCCGAATAATCCGCACCGTCCTGCACGTGTACCATCATGGTCTTAGCCATCTCGGATATCGCGCGCTTCTTAGTGCGGATCTTCTCACGTGGCGACAGTTTACCTTCGCAATCGACCGTCATAAGCGGGCAAATCTTAAGCGCCGTGCCGATGATCGCGCTCGCAGCCGAAATACGACCGCCGCGCAGGTAGCTCGACAGATCGGTCGAGAAGAACCAGTGGTGCAGGTTGAGCTTATGCTCCTCGATCCAAGCGGCCGTCTCGTCGAGTGAAGCCCCGCTATCGCGCACGTCGGCGGCATATTCCAGCAACAGGCCAAAGCCGGAAGACGCCGCCAGCGAATCGATGACGCGCACCTTGCCGCCCTGGGGATAGCGATCCGCGAGCATCTGCGCTGCAACGCAGGCCGATCCATATGTGCCCGAAATACCCGACGACAACGCCAGGTGCAGCACGTCTTTACCCTCGGCAACAAACGGCTCCCAAAACTCCTCGTACTCGCCCACGCCCAGCTGCGACGTTTTTGGCATGGCACCCGCGGCGACCTTGGCAAAAAACTCGTCCGGCGAAATCGACTGATACAGATCGTCGTCGTAAACAATGCCATCGATCCCGTAATGAAAATACGCGACGGGAATATTGCGCGATTCAAAGAACTCCCGGGTTCGGTCGGCAGCGGATTCACAGGTCAGGACAAAATCACTCATATGAGGCTCCTTGCGTATTACTACGAAAATTATCGCACAGCGAGCCTGCATACGGTACAAATGTCCACTATTTACCAAATCGAACCATCTGTATAGAACATCTTTACCATCATCATCTCCACCAAACCATAGGCAATCGTCCGCAAAGACACCCTCAGCGTCTCCACTCAACCGCCATATCTACCATAACTAAATCGATTTAGCAAACCGTTCATCCGACAATTGAGCCGCCAGCGCAAAATTGAAACAAAGGCGTCGCATACTGATAAACGTTTGACGCTGTTTATCAGTTTTACCAACCCCATCGGAAGGTGTTTCATGGTCGCATTCGATCGCAATCCGCAAGACTTCAAGTATCTGCGCCTGCTGTCGAGACAATTCCCCACCGAGCAATCCGCGTTTACCGAGATCATCAATCTCTCGGCCATCCTCAACCTGCCCAAGGGCACCGAGCATTTTATGAGCGACCTGCATGGCGAATACGAAGCCTTCATGCACATCCTCAACAACTGCTCGGGCGTCGTGCGCGAGCATGTCGACGAAATCTTTGGCGACACGCTCTCCTTCGATGAGAAGGGCGAACTGTGCACGCTCATCTACTATCCGCGCGAGAAGATCGATCTTGTCCGCAGCCAGCACGAGGACTCACCCACCTGGTACAAAACCATGCTCGACCAGCTCATCATGGTGGCGCGTTCGCTTTCGAGTCGCTACACGCGCTCCAAGGTGCGCAAGGCCATCCCACGTGATTACGCCTATATCATCGACGAACTCCTGCACACGCATCCGGATGAGAACAACTACCGTGTGCGCTATCACGAGCGCATCATTGAGTCCATCCTGGAGACCGCCAGCGCCGACGACTTTATCGAGTCGTTCGCCTCGCTCATCAAGCGCCTCGCCGTCGACCACCTGCACCTGGTTGGCGATATCTTCGACCGCGGTGGCGGCGCGGCAAAGATTATGGACCGTCTGCTCACCTACCATTCACTCGACATCCAGTGGGGCAACCACGACCTGCTGTGGATGGGCGCTGCGGCAGGAGAGCCCGCCTGCATCGCCACGGTGCTGCGCAACAACCTGCGCTATGACAACTACGAGATCCTCGAGAACGACTACGGTATCTCGCTGCGCGAGCTTGTCGCCTTCGCCGACGCCACCTATACCGCCGGTGAGACCATCAGCCCGCTGATCAAAGCCATCAACGTCCTGCTCTTTAAGCTCGAGGGCCAGATTATCCAGCGCCACCCCGAGTTCGATATGGCAGACCGCCTGTTGCTCGACAAGGTCGATCGCGACCCCGGCACGGTCACGCTTGCCAACGGCAGCGTGTGGCCACTCACGACCAACGACTTCCCCACCGTCGATCCGGCGGACCCCTACACGCTCACACCCGAGGAGCAGCACATCATGGACAAGCTCGTGTCCGAGTTTGTCACCGCCGATCACCTGCATCGCCACATCGATTTCCTCTATACCCACGGCTCCATGTATAAGGTCGCCAACGGCAATCTGCTGTTCCACGGCTGCGTGCCGCTCAACGAGGACGGCACCTTTAGCAGCATGAACTGTCTGGGCACGTGGCACGCTGGTCACGACTACCTCGATTTTTGCGACCATATCGCCCGCCGCGCCTGGCGTAACGGCGACCGCGATGCCCTCGACTGGATGTGGTATCTCTGGATCGGCATGAAGTCGCCGGCAAGCGGACGCGAGGTTCGCACGTTCGAACGCGCCTACATCGCCGATAAAAGCACCTGGGTCGAGCCGATGGACCCGTACTTTACACTTACCAAGTCACCCTCGGTCTGCGACGACATCATGCACGAGTTTGGCGTCACCCCCATGGCATGCTCGCCGACGGGGCACATCATCAACGGCCATACGCCCGTCAAGACGACCAAGGGCGAGCAACCCATCCGAGCCGAGGGCAAGCTGCTGGTCATCGATGGCGGCTTCTGTCGCGCCTACCACCCCAAGACGGGCATTGCCGGGTACACGCTTATCTCCAGTTCGCGCGGATGTCGCCTTAAGTCGCACCAAGCCTTTACCACAGTTGCCGAGGCGCTTACCCGCAATGTCGACATCGAGAGCGAGACCAACCGCTTTGACGAGGCCGACCGCCGCCGCATGGTGAGCGACACCGATACGGGCGCCAAGATCCGCAGCCAAATCCAGGACCTGCGCCAGCTGCTCGACGCATATAGAAACGGTGCTATCGAGGAGCGCGCCTAGCCCCGCCTGCGGGGATTGGCTAAACTTGCTGAGTTTGTCATCCCCACGGCGCTGCGGCGCCACCCTAAGGCAGGTACCATGCAAAAGCTCCTTGCGCAGATCATGAAGTTTGGCGTCGTCGGCGTCATTGCCACTGTCATCGACTTTGGCATCATGAATCTGCTCCACTACGGTCTGGGCCTCAACATCCTGATCGCCAACACCAGCGGCTTTATCGTCTCGCTCATCTTTAACTACGTCGCGAGCATGAAGTACGTGTTTGCACACAAGGAGGGCATGAGCCGCCGCCGCGAGTTCATTATCTTTGTCGTGCTGTCCGTTATTGGCCTGGCGCTCAACGACGGTATCGTGCTGGCCCTCAACGCTGACTTGGGCCTCGAGGCCAATATCGCCAAGATTTGCGCTACCGCACTGGTCATGGTCTATAACTTTGTAACGCGCAAGATTTTCCTGGAGGGCGAGCAGACCAAGTAGCTCGGCCTCCTCGTTGCACTACGGAACCCACGGATGACGCCCGTCGAGCACCGTGTTGTTCGTGGGCCTTGCTCGTTTACGGATGGATTTGCAGCGTTTGCGGATTGTCACTTGCAAATTTGACGAGTTCGTATAGTTCTTGGCAAAGCCCTTACGTTTCCCATGCAAAAGCTCTAAAGTATCCTCTGCTCGATTCATCAACGCATTGGATGTGATTACGTGCGCAAGGCACTGGCACAACCTCATACTAAGCAATTCCTCAAGTTCGCTGTCGTGGGTCTCATCTCCTTTGGCATCGACTGGGGCATGCTCATTGCGCTCGTCGAGCTGTTCCATCTCGACTTTTTGATGAGCACCACGATCTCGTTTATCACGTCCGTCGTGGTCAACTACTGGCTCAGCATGAAGTACGTGTTCGACCATCGCGAGGGTATGAGCCGCAAGCGCGAGTTCACGATCTTCACCATCCTGTCGGTGATTGGTTTGGGCCTCAACGACCTATACATGTTTGTGGGCGTCACGTTTTTGAGCATCGGCTACCAGGCCATGAAGGCCATCGCCACGTTCCTGGTCACCTGGTACAACTACTTTAGCCGCCGCTTCTTCCTCGAGGGCGCAAGGTCGTAGATTGCCGAACATATGCTTGAACGCAAAACGGGCTGGGACATCACGTTCCAGCCCGTTTTTTGTTTGCCGAGCTTTCTATAATTGCCGATAAGGGCGCACGAGACGGATCACGATGCCGAAATGGGACACGCTTTCCCATGGGCCTCCCCGGGGAAACCGCATCCCAGAATAGGACCTCAAAACGGGACACAGTTTCCCAATAGAACTCCAACCGGAAAGTGCATCCCAGAATTCAGCTCAAAAGTGGGATGCGCTTTCCGGTTGAGCCTTGATTGGGAAACTCCGTCCCATTCGCATCAAAAAACGGGCGGCCTGGATGTTTGTCCGAGCTGCCCGTTCCGTGCGTTATGTTGAGATCCCTAGCCTGTTACGTAATACCAGACGACGTTGTCGCCGTTGGAGAGAACGTAGTTGCTGCAGGCCGTCATGGGCGTCGAGCCGTTGACAGAGTACATCCAACCGCTCGTGCCGCCATACTGCTTCTCGGCCAAACCGCCGATCGCGGCGACATACGTGCCGTACGATGAGCCGTGTGCGTTGACGGAAAGCCCGAGCGCGCATAGGGCGTCGTAGACGGTGGCACCTTCGTTAAAGGTATAGGTGCCGCCGGCGGACACAGGATTGCCCACGGCGCTCGATGTGACCGCAACCGTCACCGTGACGTAACTGGGCTCCTGCGTGCCGCCCTGGCCGCCCGAAGAGGCGGTTCCGCCGTTAGAAGCAGAGGCGCCGCCAGACGATTGGCCGCCGCCCGAAGAGGTACCACCAGACGTGTTAGAAGTATCGGCAGTTTCGGTATTCTGAGCAGCCGATACATCGCCAGACTTCTTGCCACGCTGGTCTTCAGACTTTTTGCCATCCGAGTTTTTATCCGAGCTCTTGTTCGAAGACTCGGAATCGCCCTTGGCGTCACCCGAGTCCTTGGACTTATCTTTCGCATCGCCCGAAGCCTTGGAGTTCTTAGAGTCAGCTTTGCCAGAAGCAGCAGCCGAGCCAGCTCCCCTGGCGTCGTTGGCAACGACGCTCTCCCCCGTCACGGCCTGAACGATCCAGTCGATGGACCAGGCACCGCTTGTGGAGGGATGGACAAACCCCAGCGAGACGACAATCAGGGCAACGCAAGCAGCCGTAAAAACGCCGACAAGTGCCTTGCGCCGCGGGGCGGACGCCGCCGAAGCGGCGCCCTTTTGCTTTGCATCGTCGAGCTGGATAAACGAGGAGTCGGGCTGCTGCCCGTTGGTCTCCTTGGGCTTATCGGGCATTACCGTCACCCTTGCCGCGCTTGGTCAGCATGAAGACGGCGATGAGCGCGAGGCCGATCACGCCGGCCGCGATGCCGACAATAGCGAGCGGGTTGAGGCCAGACTCCTGCGCGGAAGCCTCAGTGGACTTCTTGGCAGTGGTCGTGGAAGCGGATGCCTTGTCGGACTTGGAGTCGGACTTCTTGTCGGACTTGCCGTCCTTCTTGTCAGACTTCTTCTCGTCCTTCTTGTCGGACTTGTCGGAGTCCTTCTTGTCGGACTTGTTGTCCTTGGTCCCGGTCTTGGTCGACACCGTCGTCTTGGTCACCGGCTTCTGACCCGGGGCGACAGCGCCACCCTTCGAGCCGGAGCCAGTGCCCGCGCCAGCGCCCGTGCCGGTACCAGCACCAGTGCCGGAGCCGCTGCCACCGTTAGAGCCAGAACCGCCATTGCCGTCAGGGTTAACGGCGTTCTTGGTCCACTTGGCATACAGCGTCATATCGGCCGTCACCGGCGTGCTGAAGTCATACGCCTCCGTGCAAGCCTCATCGGTGTACCAGCCACCGAAGGTGTAGCCCTCACGCGTCGGATCGGCAGGCTTAACCAGCTTGCCGTCGGCCGTAGTCTGGAAATCGACCTTGGAACCATCGCCAGTCTCGAACGAGACCTTAACGCCACCATTCAGCTTGAACAACGTGCCGGAATCGTTGATGTAGTAGAGGTTGCCCTTGGCGTCGCAGGCAATCGGCGAGTCGCAGTAGTTGTTGTGTCCCGTTGCGCTAAACGCACCGGTCGCCTGCGCGTCACCCAGCTTGTAGCGATAGACACCGCCGCCCGAGGTGTAGTTCACATAGTCGGAAGTCGCACCGTAGTTAACCGTGAAGTAGACATACGTGCCATCTGCCTGGGCGCTCACGAGCGGTGCACCCTTGATGCCGCCGATGGGAAGCGCGGAGCCATCAGCAGACGAAACCAACGTCGTAGCAAAGTCATTATCAAGGTCGACAATCGCCAGCGCAGAGCCACCGGAAACCTCGCCGCCGACAATCAGCTTGTTGCCATACAGCGTAGGCATGCAGGCGCATCCCGTAAGACCCAGGTCGACGACGCGCTCTTCGGAAATGCGCGAAGCGGCATCCGCACCACGCGAACTACCGTCAGAAATCGCCAAAACGTGCAGCTTGCCATCGCGCGAAATCAGATAAGCATGGCTACCGTCGGCGGAGAGCACACAGGAGGAGTTAACGATAGCCCCAACGGAAACGCTTCCAAGCACAGCGCCCGAAGACTTGCCGAGCATCTCAACGGTACCGGCGCTGGTGGGAACCAGAATAAAGCCGTCACCCACGGTAGCACCCGTCCAGTAATAACCCTCATCGGCGTTGACGTGCTGCCAGGAAACGGCACCGGTCAGGATATTGATGCGCGTCAGATGGCCGTTGTTATACACGCCCTTACCATAGTCGACATCAACGGTGCCGACATAGAGATAGTTGCCATCGACCGTCAGCTGAGAATTCGACTGAGCAGTTTTGCTCACAGGGTCGGTAACCCAAACCGTCGTGAGCGTATCGGCCGTCAGAGCCTGGACCGCACCGCCATCGAGCGGGACGATGACCAAGCCGTTCGTATAAATCGGACGCGTCGTGTAGCCAATCGTAGTCTTAAGGTTCGACTCGGCAAGCACCTTGCCCGACTCTGCGTCGATCTTAAGCAAGCGCTTGTTGACGGCGAGATACACGTTGCCGTTTACGACAATCGGCTCGCTCGCGTTGGGATACGTGGCGCCCGAGTAGGCCTTCCAATCGAACGTCCAAGAGCTTGCCAGCGCGCCCGTAGGGGTGGACACGTTCTCGACCACCGCATTGGAATTGCCGTTCCAGTCGGCTTTCCAATCGGTCGGGCGCGAAGCGCTCGGATCCACGACGATTTCGTCAGGATTGGGCACCGTGTCGCCGGCAGCATATGCCCAGACGATCTTGTCGCCCGACTTGAGCGCGTAGTCACCATCGAGCTGAGTCCCGGGGTCCCCGTTTACAAAGAACGACCAGGAGCCCGTCAGCTTTGTGCCATCAAGCGGGGACACGAGGCTATGGACATTCCAATAGCCGCCATCATTGAGCATCACGGAATCAATGCCCAGGGCATCGAAATAGGCAGCAGATGCATCCTTAATCGTCGTGCCCTCAACGAACACCTGCATCGAAGGATCAGTCCAGCGCTGAGCCTTATCGTCCTTCTTGCCGATGATCTCCATCGAAACGGAGACCTGACCAGGCATGGTGCCGTCGGAGCCATAGACCCAAGCAATCTCGTCGCTTGCCTTAAGCGTATAGGCGCCCGCACCAACATCAACAGGCTTGCCATTGACAAAGAACTGCCAATATTTCCAGGTGTTTTCGTCAACCTTCTCGCTCGAGAGGGTCACGTTCTTTTCGAACGGCGAGGTCAGCGACTCGAGATACCAGCCAAACGAGCTCTCCCCCGTTTTGGCGCCAATGCCAGACTTTTTAAAGATCTGCTCGGAAAGGTCAGCAGCGGTTGTTCCCTCGTCCACGAGAGCTGTCGTAGGCTGTGCCCACGTCTGCCGGGCGCCCGAAGCATCCTGGCCGATAACGGTGCAGCTTACCGAAAGCTGATCGGCAGGAGCGGGGTCGTTGTACTTCGAGTAGTACCAGACGACGGAGTCGCCGGCCTTGAGCGTGTAGCCGCCGGCGCCGACCATGGAGGACTTGCCGTTGATGAACAGCTGCCAGTACGCTTCGGTCGTCGGGTCGTAGGCGAGCGTGCGGCCGGAGTCGAAGGGCGACGTGATCGAATTGAGCGCCCAGCCCCAGGAGCCGTTGGGGTCGTAGTCGGCCTTGAGGCCGGTCTGCTTGAAGAGCTGCTCGGAGAGGTCGGCCGCGGTCGAGCCCTTCTTCAGCGTAATGCTCTGAGCGGCGGCCCAGGTCTGCTGAGCACCCTTGGCGTCGGTGCCGACGACCGAACACGTCGCGGAAACCTGCGTGGAAACCGTGCCCGTGGGATCCTCGTACACCAGCTCGAGCGTGTCGCCATCGCTCGGGTAGTAGCCCGTGGCATAAGAGTTGGCAGCCTTGCCATTAATATCAAAACGCCAGTACTTATAGCCGGACGCCGTGTTTTCCATCGCGAGCGTCTGGGACTTATCGGGGTTCGTAACCGAATAGGGAACGCCGCCGTCCGTGCTATAGCTATAGCCGGCGTCGTCAAGCACCTTGGCAAAGATGTCCCAGGCAGACATTTTTTGGGTACTCGACCACTCAAACGAGGCCGTCGGCACCCAGTCCACAAGGTCATAGGACTGACCGACATCGTGCTTGCTTACGCCTACAACCCTGACGTTAACGGAAAGAGACTTTTCGTCGGAAGAATTAACGAGCCAAGCGGTGCTCTTGACATCGTTGTTGCCGGCGTTTGCCACGACATAGGCGTATTTGCCCTCAGCCGAGGCGGGAAGCGTGATCGCGCCGGTCGTTTCGTCGGCGCCAAACAGCTCGTGGGCATTTGTGCCCTCAGCGTCATCGGCGAGATACCAGCGGTAATCGACGAGGGAGCCCTCGGGGAGTGCCGTCTCGTAATCGCCCCAATCGCCCGTTGCCATGTAATTGGCAGTAGGGGTAAGCGTTCCGCCGACCTGTGCAAGGTTGCCGCTCGAAGCGACATTAACCGATGTCAGGGTATACGCCTTGGCATCTTCGCCCTTGACGATGGCATAACGCGTGGAGGCATAGTCGGTGTTGTAGCCACCGTCGACGATGCACTTGAGGTACTTGCCGACGTACTTTTGCGAAATTACGAACGACGGCCTGTGCGCGTTCTCATCCGTCAGCGTCGTGAACGGACCCTGGGCGCTATCGGCAATCTGCCACGTATACGTCAGTTGATCAGATGTAAGCTCGGCACCCTTTGTTCCTGCAGACGTCTTCTCGAATGCAGTAACACCGATCTTTTCGCCACTCTTGTAGACAAACTTGGCGTCATCGCTCTGATCGCCGACGATCTTTTTGAGATACGTCAGGAACAGCTCGTGCGAGCCTGCGGCCTTAACGGCCACAGCAGTAGTCGCCTCTACGGTGTTATCGCCCGCAGTGGCCGACACGCTCACCCAGCGCTTGGCGTAGTCATCGGGAATCGTAAAGCTGCTGTCGGTTTTGCCCTCGACCACATGCCAGTCGGTCTTCGCATCAAACGCAGAGGAAGACGGGTCGACAGAGGACCAACGCCACGTGTAGGTAACGCCCTCGGTAACCGGCTCAGACGAGTAATCGACCGCCTTGTAGGCGCACGCCCCAATCGTAGAGCCAGTGTCCTTGGCGCCCTTGCTCGCATTGGTAAATGCAACTGAATCGAGCGTCGTCGCGCCCTTGGGCAGAATGCGGCCCGCCTTGGTCTCACAGCTATCGGAGCCGGGGATACCCTTCTTGGCCTTAGCGACCACCTTGAGGTAGCGGTTCGCGCACTCCTTGGTAACCGTGAAGGTATCACCAGTTGCAACCTGCTCGAACGTGCCGTCAGCAGAATCGGCCACCCACCAAGAAAAATCGACCTTGTCGGAGCCATAGAGGTCAGTCGGCGTGTCGTAGTTAAGGTAGCAGGCGGCAGCCTTAATCGTGTCACCGACGTTAGCGTTGGGGACGTTCTCATAATCGTCGCCAAATTCGGCGCCGTTATAGGCGAGAACGATATGGCCTAACGCGATCTGGTCACTCGCGGCAACAGGACCCGGCGTATTGTAGCCAACAGACGCGGGCGTCCCGAAAGAGCTGCTCGGACCGTACAGCTCCTGGCCATCGCCGACAACCTTAACGCGAATGTACTTGCCCGCAAGTTGCGAAGCGAGTTCGTCCGTGATCGTCAGCGACTGGGCGGTCTGGCCCGGAATTGCCTGATAGGCGGAATCCTCGGCATCGCGCACGTCAGACGCAAGCCACTGATAGGTCCAGCCGGCCTGTGTCGCAATACGCTTATTGGGAACCGCTTCGCCGTCGTAGGCGTTCGCCCAAAGCGTAGTGCCAGGGTTCAGCATCTCGGCCTTAACAGACGAATACGAGCTCGAATCGTCTGCCGAAGACTGGATGAGGACATAAGACTTTGCATCCAGTGCCGTCTTGGTAGGAACGGGCGCCTTGATGGTGTTCGTCGCTGTCAGCTTTTGGTTGTTGGCGCCCTTAGTCGGGCCGTAGATGACGTTACCGCTGGCATCGGTAATGCGTACGCGCAGGCACTTGCCGTTAGGCTGAGTGCGCAGGGCATCGTCCAAAACGATCGATGCGCCCGTCTGACCCTCGACAGGAACAAACGCGGAATTGTCCGCATCGCTCTTGTTGCTGATGTCGGCAGCAAGCCACTGATAGGTGCAGCCTGAAGCGCTGGCGCGCTTGCTGGACGAAGTCCAAACATTCGCATAGAGCGTAGTATTGCTCTGGATAAAAGCGGTGAAGTTAGAGCCAGCCCAACGAGAAGGCGACTGGCTCTTTCCGACGCTGACACCATTATTCGAGGAAAACGTAGCAGCGGCACGAGACGCGGCCTTGGCAACACTGGGCTCGCTGGCCACCGCAGTCGCGTCGCCGGTCTCGGCGGTGGTGTCAGACGCCTCGCTCGCCGGGGTGGCCGAAGCAGGGTCTGACGCAGCGGGGTCGTCCGATGCATCATCGCTCACGTTGTCAGGCGCGGCCGAACCCGTATCCCCAGTTTCGGAGGAGCCACCTGCAGCCGAATCGTTTGCGTCAGCAGCAGCCGCGGTAGTATCTGCAGCACCGTCCGTGGCCTGCGCGCCCTCGCTCGGCGTTGTGGCCTGAGCCACGGCCTCGGCAATGCCCTCGGCGCCATCGGCCCAAAGCTGGGCCGGCGTGGTGCTGAATGCCATCGCGAAGGCCAGGAATGCCACCAGGCCGCGCTTGGCTACGCCGCGCGCGATCGCCCCATGGCGACGCAACGAGGCGCGCTTGCGCTCGTCCTCAAACATATCCATTTGTCCCCCATTGTCTGTACTTGAGGCGTTACCATGCGGCTGCCCCACGTCATCGCGCATGTTGCGCTCGAGTTCCCCCATCGGGGTCCTCCTTCCCTCCAGAGCCCAACGCGTACCGGCGGCATACGCCGCGGCCGCGTGCAAGATGGGAGGCGATCCGACTTAACCTTGCCGGCCCGGGCGCGTCGTCCGATCTGCGACACGATTCTCCCGAGACATAAGGAATTACGGTTACTGGTACAGCCGGGGATTTGCACCCCGATTCTCCCAAACGCGCAGGAAAGCCGCGCATTCGTGCGTCTCCGCACCACCATCTAGGCCATCGATTATTACTGTCAGTATGGTAGCACGCAAAAGGGCCCCGCACACAGGCGAAGCCCAAGGTAAAAGCTATGGTTTGCGATAGAAAAGGGCGGGGATGGAGTGCCGAGCAAAAGGATACGTCTTCCTCTGATCTCGGGGACTCGTTAACGCTTGCCGCCGTGGCTGTTGCGCCAGATCTCGCGGCCCAGCATCAGCGCCAGCACCAGCGCGCTCACGTAGCCCATAAAGCCAATGACAGGGATACCAAACACAACCGGCTCGATGCGTGCGTAGTACACCACCGACGAACCGATAAACAGACCGGCGATCACAATTGCCATCGACATACGGTCGATAATTCCACCCAGCTGCCGCAGCGCCTTATCGCTGCTCATGATCTGAGTGTTCACCTTAAGCTGGCCACGCGTGAGCATGCGCGACGCCAAGCCCAGATACTCGGCCGCCTCGAGCGAGCCTTTTGCCGCGCGATAGCTGCTCGCGGCAAGATCGCGCCCCATTTCGCGGACGCGCGCATAGGTGCTTTTCTCGTTTTTGATGTGCGTCTGGATAATCTGGATCATATTGACGTTGGGCATGTACTCGGTCAGCAGGCCCTCGAGCGTCACCATGCCGCGGGCGAACATCGTCACCACGCTCGGCAGCTCAACGTCGTTCTTGCGCGCCAAGTTTAGCAGCGAGGTCAAAAACTCGCCGATATCCAGGTCTTTAAGGTCAAGACCCGCAAAGTCGGCGACGATAAAGTCCAAGTCGGACAAAAAGGCCGAATGGTCAAGCTCTGCCGAGTCACCGCGCGTCACGGCAAAGCGCATGAGCGAATCCTTGAGCTTGGGCACGTCGCCCTCGGCCACGGCAAAGATCATGTCCTTGACGATACCGCGGTCGTGACTCGACATGCGCCCGACCATGCCCAGGTCGATAAAGTAGACGATGCCGTCCTTGAGGATGATGTTTCCCGCATGCGGGTCGGCATGGAAAAAGCCATCGTCGAGTACCTGCGTCGAGTAGTCCTCGACGATCGCCGAGCCGATCTTTTCCAGGTCATAGCCCTCGGCCACCAGGCGCTCGGGATCGGCGATGGAGATGCCGTCGATGTAGTCCATAACCACGACGTGTTCGGTGCAAAGTTCCAAATAGGATTTGGGACACGACACGCCATGCACGCTTTTGTGAAAGTCATAGAAATCGTTGAGGTTTTTGGCCTCGGCCAAAAAGTTGGTCTCCTCGCGAAACGAGGTCCACAGCTCTTCGACCACGCCGTGCAGGTCAACAAACTGATCGGTGTTGACGAACTTGGAAACGATACGCACCACCGAACGGATGATGTCGATGTCCTGTGCCATGACCTGTTGCGCGCCGGGGCGCTGCACCTTAACGGCCACGTCCTCGCCGGTCACCAGGCGGGCGCGGTGCACCTGCGCGAGCGACGCGCTACCGAGCGGGTTGGGGTCGATCGCGTCGAACATCTGCCCCAGGCGCTGGCCGTATTCCTCTTCCAGGCAGCGGAGCACTACCTCATATGGCACCGGCTCTACGTCGGAGCGCAGGCGACGGAGCTCGTCGCAAAACCGCTGCGGCAAAATCTCGGAGCGGTTAGCCAGAATCTGCCCCATTTTGACGAACATGGGGCCGAGTTCTTCGAGCAGACGGCGCAGGCGCACCGGCGTGAGGTTATCCCACACGCGATACTTTTTGATCAGGCGAACGATCTGACCGATGCGTTCGCGGCGGCCCGCCGGCGTGAGCTGGTATTCCTCGTCCGGCGCCATCGCATCGGGCTCCTCGGGCACCATATCGACAGCGCGCGGCTTCTTGCGAGCGCCCGAGACAGCGGCCTCAACCTCATCGACAACCGACGTCTCGTCACCCAAGGGATCTAGATTGTTGTAATCGGTGGTGGAATCTGCCATCTGCGCTGCTACTCGGCCTCTTCGGCGTCCTCTGCGTCGTCGGGCCCAACAGACTCGACGGGCACCGAGGTCACGTTATCCTCGACCGAATCGACGATGTCGCGCACATGGGCCAAAAAGGCCGTGCGCTCGGGGGCGGTCATAACACGAACGCGGGCCAGGATGAGCTCGTCGAGCACGCGCTGCGCCGCGGTCTCGCCCTGCATGCCCAGGCGCTCGGTCAGGTCGGAGATGGTACCGCCGGCCTGCTCGAACATGTCGGACACGCTGCGGGCGATATCGGGGGTGCCGGCGTCCTTGCGCACCTGCTCGCCCTTGGTGTTGAGGTCGTCGAGGACCTTCTTGCCGCCCTCGACGGCGACGGCGGCGGCGCCAAAGCCCACGTTGATGGCACCGTTAACAAGCTGATCGAATTTCATAACCATGGTTGGCTCCAATCGTGAACAACTGCATTGGCCTTCTTGTACCCAAGATTGGGTGAACGACACAAAATCGTTTTACCGCCGAGATAGAAATCGAGCGGGGCAAAGCCTTTGACGGCGTTTGCCCCGCTCGCTCGTTGCAAGGTTGTCTTTACCTTACGTTGTCGTTCATCGCGAAGGAGTTCTTCATGGCACAGCTCGTGGTGTAGAGCACCTTGCCCAACAGAGCATCGGTCTCCACGCGCACGAGCTCGGCAAAGGCCTCGTTGGCGCGGGCGAGCTCGGCAGGCACCTCGGCCTCGGGCAGCGCGGCTACGACAGCGTCAACGTCGTGAATCTGCTTGTGGCCCATGCCGCCGACCTTCTCCTGATAATCCTCGACCGCGCGACCGCACTCACGGAAGCGGACATCGGCCAAGGCACCGATCAGGCGATTTGCCCAATAGAAATTCTCGGACGTCACGCGGGCCTGCGTGTCGGCATAGTACTCGGGCATGGTCTCGACATTGGCGTACAGCGGTACGAGCGCGTTAAACGAGTTGGAGCCAAACGCCATCCACTGTACGGCGCGATACGCCGGCTGCGCATAGGGGCGCAGCTGCAGCACGGCGAGCTGGCTGTTGCGGTTGATACCGATGGGACGATAAGCACCGCGCGTGGCGGGCGTACCCTTGCTGCCGTAGCAGTCGTACTCCGTGCCCTGGTAGTGGCTCGAAAGCACGTACTTGATGTCCTCGAGGGTCACCTTGCGCTCGGGCACGCGGCTCCAGGGGATGTCGTCGCTCTCGGGCGTGTAGTCGGCGTCGGGGCCGTCCCACGCATCGCTGGGGTTGAGGCAGCGCTGCATGTACCAGGCGCGCGGCGTGTTGTAGACGTGATCGCTGTCGCTGTGCGAGCCAAAGGCCTCGCGCGGGTTGAAGACCGCGGCCGGACCGTCACCCTCGACGCCCAGCGTCAGGTCCAGATGCCACTCGGCCATCCAGGAACGCAGGTCGGCGGAGCACATGTGGTCGACCTGGGCGCCCTCGGCATCGTCCAGGTCAAAGCTGTCGATACCCAGCTGGTTGGGCATGGTCACATAGGCGTCATCGGGCACGCGCTTGGCGATCCAGTGGTGGCCGCCGATGGTCTCGAGCCACCAGATCTCGTCAACGTCACTAAAGGCGATGCCATTGTTCTCGTAGGTGCCGTAGCGCTCGAGCAGGTCGCCCAGGATACGCACGCCATCGCGGGCGGACTTGGCGTACGGCAGCACCAGGGTCACCATATCCTCCTCGCCCAGTCCGCCAGGCTGCGCCGGAACATAACCGTCCTCGCCTTCTTTACCCTTGGCGGGCACGTAGTCCACGAGTGGATCAGCGCCGCGGACGCGCTCGTTGGTGGTAAGCGTCTCGGTTGCGGACATGCCAACGTTGAGCTCGTTGAAACCGGCCTCGGCCCAAATGCCATGACCCGGGACAACGTCGGGGACGCTCGTGTAACGCATGGGGTTATCGGGCAACTCAACGGTCAGGTGGCTCAGGACACTCGTGTAGACACGCGGCTGCTCGTCGGGATGCACCACGCGCATGCGCTTGGGCTCAAACACCCCGTTGGACGAATCCTCGTTGCGGGCGACCAGCGTCGACCCGTCGTAGCTCGCGTTCTTACCAACCAAAATCGTTGTGCACGGCATGCGCATCCTCCTTGAGCGAAGAAATCAAACGGGTACAGTGTATCGCTTCAGCGAAAAAGGGCGAAACCACGGCACCTCGGAACCCTCTCGGAACCCCTGTGGTCAAAAAATGCCAAATATGAGTACTGTCACCAATTTAGTAGCAGCAAATTTCCTTGTAATGAGTGCCGAAGATCCCTATTTGTCCAAAAGTGAGACAGCGTTATTCCCCATAGGTTCAATAAAATGGGCTTCCTAACGAGAATGAATATCGTTAGGAAGCCCGAAAGACGTAAAACATATGTGACTATCTTGGCAACAGTACTCATATTTGGCGCTTTTTGACCACGTGGTATATGGCTAACCCCTCAAACAGCCCAAAACGCCTATTTCGATGCACGCTCCGACGCCTCAATCACGTGTTTGGCAAGGATAGCCGTCGTTACAGCCCCCACGCCGCCCGGCACGGGTGTGATGGCGTTAACGACCGGCTCCGCAGCATCAAAATCCACGTCGCCGACCAGTTTTCCGGCAGCCTCATCCCAATTAATGCCCACATCGATGATCGTCTGGCCCTCGCGGACCGCATCCGCGCCAATCGTGCGCGCGCGTCCAACGGCCGCAACCACAATATCAGCCGCACGGCACTCGGCAGCCAGGTCACGCGTATGCGTATGGCACGTCGTCACCGTGGCATTGCGAGCCGTAAGCATGGCGGCAACGGGACGGCCAATCACCAGCGACCGACCGACAACCGCGACCTTGGCCCCATCCAGCTCAACGCCATAATGGTCCAGCAACGTCAACACGGCCTCGGCCGTGCAAGGAGCAAAGCCCTCGCCTCGCCCAGAAAGCGTGGTAAGCAGCGAGGCCGGCGTCATGGAGTCAACGTCCTTGGCGGGATCAAGCGACGCGGCAACCGCATCCTCGTCAAGCCCAGCGGGCAACGGACGAAACATCAGGCAGCCATGAACAGCAGGGTCGGCATTGATGCCCTCGATAGCAGCCATCAGCTCGTCCTGCGAAACATCGACAGGAAGCAAAACGCGGCGAGCCTCGATGCCAACCTTCTCGCAGCGCTTGAGGGCGCCACGCTCGTAGGATAGATCGTCCTCGCGCTCGCCCACGCGAACGATGGCCAGCGTCGGCACAACACCGCGCTCGCGCAGCACGGTGCAGCGGGCAGCGAGTTCCTCGGTCAAAGCACGGGCAACGGAAGCCCCTTTGAGCAGCTCTGCCATGGCTATCCCCTCTTCCTGGCGGCGTCGGCGGCGCGGCGCTCTAGCGCATCGGCGCGCGGCAACCACGTATCCAACAGCTCATCGCACGCCGCCTCGAGCTCCTCGGCGCGCGCCCGGTCTTTCATAGACGTTGTATTGGCAAAGAGCGTCAGGCTCGCGCCCTGCATGGCGGCGCGGCAGAATACGGCGCCGCAGGCCACATCGGACAGCAGCTGTCGGGAGCCCTTGTCCGCCATGTCCTCGAGCAGCGCCAGTGCGCGCCCGCAGGTGTCCATGATCCGATACGGTGGAATGGCTGCCACGTGCAACGCGTTCTGAATCGCCGCGGGTCGAACCGAGTCCTCACGCGGAATGCCGTACGCAGCGGACACCTGTCCGTACGCACGAACGTCCTCGGCAACCAAGTCGACAAGTTCCTGTGCCAACTCGTCTGCTTGGGCAAATGCGCGTGTCAGATCGTCTGCGCGATCGGAAAGCGCGGGATTGGTCGCCCCATAGCGAGCGACCATCCCGCAAAGCGAGGCACCCAGCGCACCCACAAAGGCGCTCGCGCTACCGCCGCCGGGAACCGGCTCACGCGCGGCAAGCGCCTGGGCAAACTCGCGACAGGTTTTATCCATCATCTCTTGGCTCATCGAAACACCTCTGCCCGCCGCGCCGGCCACCACGGGCCGCACGCATAATAAAAAATGGGACAACGACGCCAGGAAGCGGTTGTCCCATTCATCGATCTTGTCCAAGCCAGTCTAGCCCATAAGACAAAGACTGTCAGGAGCTCTGGCTATCGGCGTTTCCGATTGCCGGCTATAGACACAGCTGCCTAGTCCACCTGGAACGTCGGCAGCAGCGTATCGATAACCTTCGACCCCATGTCGCGGTTTGCAGTCGAGTACTCCAAATGCGCCGTAGCAACCGTCGAGTCCGTGACAATCGTCTTTTCGTAAATGATTGTGTCGCCCTCGCGCCACGAAACCACGTACCAGTTGTCGCCC
Source organism: uncultured Collinsella sp. (assembly GCA_900556415.1). Classification (GTDB taxonomy): domain Bacteria; phylum Actinomycetota; class Coriobacteriia; order Coriobacteriales; family Coriobacteriaceae; genus Collinsella. The sequence continues at coordinate 61,656 of USOU01000003.1, read as the reverse complement.
TCCGCGGTATAGAGGTCGGCCTTGCCCGAGGTGTCCTTATCGACAAACATCTCGTGTGCAGTTTCGTCGTTAACGTTGACGTAGCCAGACAGGCTGATCACAAAACCCGTCTCCGGATCCTCGTACCTTGTGCTGCTGCCGCTGGGAGTATCTTCCATCTCAAAGCGATTGGGAATCGACATGCTATAAGGATGCATGTCGTTCGTGTACGTATGCACGTCGGTTAGGTAATCGTCCGAATCGCCCGAGCCGTAGTATGCCGACTCGTCCTCGGGAACGGCCTCGTCATCGGACGACGAGGGTTCCTTGGACTTGGACTTATCGCTCTTCTTCTTGGCAGAAGAATCTTTCTCGTCCGAAGACCCGGTATCGATCACCGAAATCTGCGTGCCGGAGTTCTTGGACCCGTTGAGCACCGTAAGCGCAAACACCGTGCCGCCCCCGATGAGGACCACAGCAGCACATGCCACAGCGATAATGACCGGCGCCTTGCTCTTGGACTTTTGAGGCGCAGGTGCAACCGGCGGCATCGATTGGGTTAGGCCCGGGGCAGAGGAAGGACCAGCGCCCGTAGGCGTCGGCACGGAACCGCCGACCAGCGAAGCCCCACAGTGCGTACAAAATGTCGATCCATCGGGCACTTGCTGTCCGCATTTTTGACAGAACATCGTTCGACCTTTCGTGGTTTAGCTTTTGTCACAGCCAAGTCTATACGCCCCCACCCAGGGCGCTGTTGCGCAACATGGAAAAGCCGATGTCGAGCCGTGCCGTCCCATGCGCCCAGTGCCCCAAACATGGGACACATGGCCCACCTTTCGAGACTCCCGGGCAGCACAAGCTGGGGCATATCTATAGGTAAGGAACCCGTTGGGGCGCGGCCGAGCGACGGCCGCAAACAACGAACGGAGGTATCGCCGCACAGTACACAAAGACATCCGCCGCCAAACAATCAACGCTCCAACAACCCGCGGCGGCGTGATTTCACCGACAGACAAGGAGGACGCCACCATGAAGAAAAAGACCCTATCGATCCTTTCCCTTTGCATCGCCCTCTTTGCCGCGTTTGCCCTTGTCGGCTGCGGCGGAATCGCATCGGGCGGAGGCGGCAGCACCTCAAAGAGCGAAGGCAAGGAAAAGGCCCCGTCGCCGAAAAGACTGACTTTATCTGGTTTAAGGTCGAGATGCCCGAGAGCGTTGGCGTGAGTGACTCCGCCGGCAAGAACGCCGACAGGGTCCAGCTCACCTTCCCCGAGAACGAGAACACCACAGTCGACCGTTTCATCCCCGTTTGGCAAGAGAAGATGACGGCCGAAGAGTCCTTTGCAGAGCAGGCCGAAAGGCACACCGGAACGTTCCAGTGGGAGGATGGCGACCCCGTCGAGTACAACGGCAGAACATGGCTCACCGGAACGTGCAAGGACAACGGCGGCACTTATACCTACCTCTTTACCGACGTCGACACGGGAAGCATCTATATCATGATTAGGAACGTCGACCTTCACAAGAAAGAAGCCGAGACGCTCCTCAACTCCATCGAGTTCCCCGACGACATCAAGGCGGCCGTCACCGAGGCCCGCGGCGTCGAGATTTCGAGCATCGAGATCAAGTAGCAAGGGTTCGCGCACGCCCGCACGAACGCCCCATTAAAACAACGGGCGCCCAACCCGGGGAGAGCCGGCAGCACCGGCCCTCCCCTCTTTTGCGCCCGAACATATTGCCACTTGTCGGCGCAAATCCGGCCCTCAGAATGGGACACATGGCCCACCCTAGCGAGCCGTCCACGCGTACAGTGAAGGCAGGTAATCCATGGGCGGTTACAGATCGAGGAGGACACGACCATGAAAAAGAAGGCCTTTGCGATTCTCACCCTCTGCATCAGTCTCTTTGCCGCAGTTGCCCTGGTGGGCTGCGGTGGCAGCGGCGGCGCTACCGGAAGTGGCGGTGGCGGCGGAGCAGAAAAGCCAGCCGTGGATATGAGGACCGACTTCATTTGGTTTAAGGTCGAAGTCCCCGAGGGCGTCGAAATCACGGACGTCGCAGGCGATACCGCCGACAGGGCCCAGTTTAAGTTCACCGAGAGCGAGCATGCCAGCGACCGCTTCATCCCCGTCTTCGATCCTGACAAGAACGCCGATGAACTGTTCGACTACGAGGCAAAGTGGAAGGCCAACTCCGGATGGACCGAGAGCGATTCCGTTAAGTACAACGGCAAGACCTGGCGCAGCGCCTACTTTACGCACTCGGGCGGCGTGACGACCGAGTACTTCACCGACGTTGACGGCGGCAGCGTGTACGTGCGCATCGACAATGTCGAGGAGCACAAGGACGCCGTCGAGACCATGATGAAGTCACTGGAGTTTGCCGATGATATCGTCGAGGCAAAGACCGAGGCCATGGATGTTAAGCTCGAGGATATCGAGATCAAACGCTAAGCAACTGGCGAGCGCAACGGGAAACACGAGCGCAATGCCAACAAGCGGCGGTGCCCCAGCGCTTCGTACCCAGGGAGGGCCGGTAAACCGACCCTCCCTTTCTTATGCCGGCAGCTGACGAACGAGAGGATACCGGGCTCCGGAACCACCCCAAATGTGGCAACAGTACGAAAACGGCAAGCACCCCAACACGTCCGCCCGCCGATTTATTGCGCCGCGCAGACAATTAAACCGGCGTCTTTAAACGTCTGGGCAGTATAGTGACCAAAACGAGCGCGCAGCCGCACCCTGCGAATGGAGGAGTTATGGCCGAACATCATGCCATCAGTCGCCGAGCGTTTACGCTGGGCCTAGGGCTTGCGGCGTTGTCACCACTTGCAAGCCTGCCCGAAACCGCAGCGCCGGGCATTCCCCTGCGAGCGGCATTTGCAGACAACACACCCGCACCGTCGGACAGCCTCGACAATTTCGTCATTCGCCTTCGCCCCGCGGGCTATTTTCGCACCGCGAGCGTCAACCAAGACGGCAACGTTCGCGGCAACGTCTGCCACCTGTTTAACGACGGCACGTCCAGCAAGCTCATCCTTGAGAACGTAACGACCAAGAATGACGATACAAACTGGTATGCTATTCGCACCTTGCTCAATTTCGAAGAGCATAAAAAGACGGGCTACAGCATTTGGTCGGTCGACGACGACTCGGACAAAGATGGAAAGGTCATCCACGTATGGGGCGGCGAGTATGACAACAAGCCCAGCCGCGCTTTTGCGTTCGAACGTCAATCAAACGGAACCTATATCATTCGAGACCGCACGGTCGAGAAAGAAACCGAGAAAAAAGACATTAAGTACCTGGCAATAGAATCGGACGGCAAAGACCAGGACAACAATAAGATCTGCCATAAGAGTAAGAGCATTCCGTGGGAGCTAGAACTTGTCGGTTACGACATGGGCAAGATCAATACCACAGTTAGAAGTATCGACTGGACCACGTATAGCAGCTACGTCGACGGACCATGCTGGATGAAATACGTCGACGACAACAAGTACCTCGACGAGCTGAGTATCCCGGGCACGCATGATTCGGGCACCTGCAGCGTGGACAACGACACCGAGCCCCAATCCTCACAAGCAAAGTGCCAGCAGGATTACATCCCGACGCAGTTGCTCGAAGGCATTCGCTATTTTGATATCCGACTCGGAAGGAACGACGAGAACGGCGACCCCGGTATCGACCATGGAAGATGCTACCTGCTCAAAAAAGACGGGGGCTTTATGCATCTCTCCGATGTCATCGGTTACTTCAAAACATTTTTGAACGAAAACCCGTCAGAAGCGCTCATCATGCTTGCGTCACGAGGCAACGACGAGGCTACCGACGAAAGCGTTACGACGGCTTTCGCCAAGGTTATGCACGATAATCCCGATCTGTTCTACACGTCGAGCCGAATCCCCACACTGAACGAGGTGCGCGGAAAGATCGTCCTGCTGCGTCGATTTGTACTCGCCGGCAACAGCGTAAGCAGCCACACGTGGGGCCTCGATCTCACCCAATGGGACGACAAAATCAAGGCGCATTCCGGGCAGTCGATGTGCCTCGTCCAAGACGCGCGAGGCTTTGAGACTACGGGCAATGCGGGCGACAAAGAGCCCTATTGCACCAAGGTATACGCCCAGGACCATTTTGAATGCACCGGAACCGACAAGATTAGCTGGGTCGATATGGCGCTGCGAGAGACGACCAATCTCACGCGCAACAAGGTGGACGTCGAGGACAATGATGGCGCCAAGGTGCAAGTCCTGGAACGCTGCTGGTCTATCAACTACACCAGTTGCACGAATTACAAACAAGGAAGCAATCCTTTTACCGCGGCGCGAGTGGTCAACGAGCATCTGTACAAGAGCCAGTACATCAATCCCAGCGGCAGCGATAAAACAAAGTCAGATTGCCTCAAGCACGTTGGCATTATCGCGTCCGACTTTGTCGATTCGGCACTGGCCCGGAGCATCTACCAACGCAATTACGACGCGAAGCACAAGCCAACAGTTTCATGCTGCCTCCCGGACCGCATGCACATGACGTATGGAGACTCGCTGAGCGATGCCTCGCTCCAAGATGGCAAGACCGTTGGCGAGGACCATTTCCGCCTCGTCGACAGCAGCAAGGTGCTCAACGTGTCGGCTTCGGGCCATGCGTTTGCCATCGAATATGTGGATGTCGACGCCCTGGGCAACGAGACCGTTACGGGGCTGCAGGGCTTTGTGCCCATCGATATCGATCCACGCGCGCTGACGCCCCATTTTGAGGGACTCGAAGGCCTTAAGGCCGGCGAAGACGTGCGCGCCAAGGTCACGGCGCCGCTCGACGGCAAGCTCGAAAACGATGCCTGCACGGCCCAGCTCGAGTTTGTGCACGACGCGAACGGCGCTCCGGGAACGGCGATGGCCGAGGGCGAGGCATTTGCCGCAGGAACGTACTGGGTGCGCGCGAAAGGCCTGTTGGGCGACGCGGCGCAAAACTACACGCTTGCCACCGACGGAGCCGCAAGCTTTACCGTAGCGGCCTCGGGCAGTGCAGGCGGCGCCGGCACCGGCACTGGCGCCAACGCGGGCAGCGACGACAAGAACGGCAAGGGCAACAAGGGCAAGGGCTCGGGCGGAAAGCTCGCCGACACGGGCGACGGCTCTGGCATCGCCGCCGGGCTCGCCGCTGCCGCCGTGGCGACGACGGTCGCCGGCACGGCAATGCTTGCCAACGATCGCGAAGACAATGGAGACGCCGACGAATAGGCCAGCCAGCCCTTTTGGACACATCGATTTGATGAGGGGCGCAAAATGCCGTTCTGCGCCCCTCGCTTTTTGCAAATGAAGAGGTAGTGTGTCCAGAGAACTCGCAGGTCGAGCGTCCAGCCGCCGAGCCACCAGATGCGCGGGCGTAAGTCTGGCCCGAACGCCGCCATCGGCTACATCACCGAGTTCAGCACGTTCACGAATTCCTGGGCCTGAGAGTGACTGCTCAGCCTGTAAGAACAGGCGGTCAGCAACCTATTACGGAGGAACACGCGCTTACCCTTGACCCCGTTGACACCCGTAATGTCCTTGAGGTAGACGATCTTGGTATGGGTACCGAAGAAGTCGTTCTTCACGACCGCCTCGATACGATTGGGATAGATGCTTATTCCCTTGAAAACGCCGGCACCCTTATCGTGAAACAGCAACGTGTTGTTATCCACGCGCGCCACCCCCATGGAGTTCGATAAAACCATCTCTATGACCACATTTTAGCCACCGCAAACCCTTTTTGCGGTCACGCGCAGGGCACCAAATCGTGTCCGCACGAGGCCTTAAACTAGAGACAATAAAGGTGTTCGATGCGCTTGGTGGGCTCTTAGGATGTTCCTCAAATCGCCGGCATCGGAGGAGGTCTTACATGGTTTACGTATGGGAATTCGAGTTCTTTGATTCGGACGGCATTGTCGATGCTGTGCCATGTGGCTCGCTGGGCGGAGGAGGAACATTTGGCTCCGACCTAAACGACGCTGTCGAAAGCGCCGCCGATTTTCTCGCATGTATGGTCGACGATCACCTTATGGGCGGCATTGAACTTCCCGTGACAGACTTCGAACATGAGCCGCGACACGGCGGCAAGATTATCGCCGTAGCCGTCAGCCGCGAACTCGCCGACATCCCCGCCATCACTGCAGCGGATGCCGCGCGTATGCTCGGTGTTAGCTCAGCACGGATATCGCAACAGATAAATGCAGGACTATTGGATTCATGGAAGGACGGCACCAAGCGCATGGTGTCCAAAGCTTCCATCGAGGCACGACTCGCCGACGCACCAAAGGCAGGGCGCCCGAAAGAAATGCCTGTTGCCGTGTAAAGAGACGTCTATGCATACCATTTTGACATATTGACCATTGAGTTCTCTCGATTCGCGACGCACTGCGTCGCGAATCGAGAGAAACCGTCTCAACCCCAATGATTCGGTTAGGTCCGCACACGCTTGCGCAATGAACAAGCAAAGCATGTTTGCCGTCGGGCTCCCCCAATTCGGATCGCACTGCGTTCCGAATTGAACCTGACACGCTGCCGCAGGGTATCACGAATTCCCGACAGAGCATAAAAGGAGCTTTTCATGACAGACAGACCGAAAACAACGCTGCGCGACTGCATCTATGGGCTTGCCGTCGGCGACGCGCTGGGCGTTCCCTACGAGTTCAGGCCCCACGGCACGTTCGAATGCACCAACATGATCGGCTACGGCACGCACGAGCAGCCCGCCGGCACCTGGAGCGATGACACGTCCATGACGCTTGCTACCAGCGACTCGATTAGGGAGCTTGGGCACATCGACACCGCGGACGTGCGCGACAAGTTCATAGGCTGGATTGCCCGTGGCGAGTATACGATCGACGGCGTTTTCGATTACGGCGGCACGACCGCTCGCGCCCTGCACACCGGCAAAGGTGGCTCCGGCGAACGCGACAACGGCAACGGTTCGCTCATGCGCATCGCACCCCTGGCTTTTATCGACGCGACAGACGAAGAGATCGGCGAGGTCTCCGCGATTACGCACGCCCACAGAACGTCAACCGATGCATGCGTCATTTTTGTCGAGCTGATGAGGAGCGTGATGAACGGCACGCTTCCCTCATGGGTGCTCCAGCTGAGAGACGTGCCCGAGCGTGGAATCAGGTCTGGCGGCTTCGTGCGCGACACCCTTAAGGCCGCCAGCTGGTGCTTTGTCAACACCAGCAGTTACGAAGATTGCGTCCTTACCGCCGTCAACCTGGGCGACGACACCGACACCACCGCAGCCGTCGCCGGCGCCCTCGCAGGCACGGCCTACGGTATCGAGGCCATCCCGCAGGAGTGGATCGATACCTTGCGCGGTAAAGAGCTGATTGAGAACTGCTTGTTTTAGGGTGCCATTCAATAAATAAGGCAGGAGGCATCATGGAGAGGAAGATCGCGAATATCGATGAGTTCCAAGTGGGCGAAAACGGGATTCCGCTATTTCCAGCAGGACTGAAGGAAGAAGCCAACCTCTATGTCCTCCCCGACGGGCGTTATCTCCCCTGCGGGGTCTACCGAACCGAAGATGGTGGCTCGCTCATTTATGAGCCATCCGGGCTCAGCCTCTTCGGGCAGATGCTCGCTCAATTCAAAGAGTGCTAGAGGCTTGATTGCCCGTTAGATCGACACTGCTCCAAACCATGGGATGGGTAGGATGCCTCCCACGGCATTGCCTGGAACCTCTACTCGATCTGGCGGGAATATAAGCAGTAACGGATAGCGAAGGGACTCATGAAAAGGGCCGGTTGCAGCCGGCCCTTTAGACATTAGCACCTGCGTTGCCCGCGCTTCCAAAGTTGACCGACTGAGGAGCGGGTTCCGCGGCACACCCTGATTTTACCCAGTGAAGCGGCTCTTTTGCAGTCGCTCCACCTTTTATTTACATCCACCGCCACAAGCGGATGCCGCGCGAACGAGAGCAAAGAAACAACGCCGGCGCGGCCAACAGAACAGACAATCCATGCGACCAAAGAAATAGAAAAGCGCCCGCGGCCTCGGTTCTTCACCCAGGTCTAGGCGCTTTTCTTGGCACCATCGCACCACATCCGCCATCGCCTCCGGCCCGACACTCATTAAAATGCAAGCGGGAAACGATCTCAAGATCATCAAAAACAGCTTCAAGCAAGCGCTTGGGCAACTGCCACAACACGAGCGCCTGTAAATAGGAGCCAGTTTAATAAGTAAGAGAACCTTGCCACCAATTGTCATTCGGGCACGATCAGCCAATAGGCCAAATGGCAACTAACGGGTGTCAGATATACCAATATACGCAAGATTAACTGCTAGAATGCAATGGTGGACAGGCTCACCAACATCGTGAAAGCATAAGGTAAGGAGTGCGCATGATTGCTGTCGATTACAGCTCCTCAACGTCATTTAATGAGGATGCTTTCGAACAAGGCATCATTGACCACTTGCAAACGAGTCTGGGGTACGAGCACCTCTATGGACCTGATGTCGCTCGTTCCTCCGACGCGTTTGAGGACGCCTTCCTACCTGATGTCATTGGGCCCGCTCTTGAGAGCATTAACCCCACGCTCAACCGACGCGCGATTGATGCCTCAATAACTAGACTAAAGGAAATCGAGGGCAGCGACCTCATCGTCAAGAACAGCATCTTTATGGACATGCTGCAGAACGGTGTGGAGGCAAGCTGGTTTGACGGCAAAGAAGAGCATACAGACATCGTGCGCTTGGTCGATTACGGCAATCCTGAAAAGAACAGCTTCCACGTTGTTAACCAGTGGACCTACATCGAACGCGGCACCAACAAACGTCCAGATGTCATCGTATTCGTTAACGGTCTTCCGCTCGTTCTCTTTGAATTGAAGTCGCCCGCTCGAGCCGACGCTGACAGCGAAGATGCCTACCAACAGATTCAAAACTACAAACGACAGATTCCATCGCTTTTCGTGTACAACGCCTTCTGCGTCACCAGTGACATGCTTCACACCAAGGTTGGCACAATCACCGCCAACGAGTCGCGCTTCGTTGAGTGGAAGAGCGTCGATGGAAGCTACGAGGCCACCCAGTACGCCGATTGGAAGACGCCTCTGGACGGCATGTTCCCCAAGGAGCGGCTCATCGACATCCTGAAGAACTTCATTCTGTTCTCCGAGGACGCGAAAATCCTCGCGGGATACCATCAGTACTTCGCGGTGAACAAAGCGCTCGAGAGCGTGCATGAGGCCATCGGCGGCGACGGCAAGGGCGGCGTCTTCTGGCACACGCAGGGCTCGGGCAAGTCGCTTTCGATGGTTTTCCTTGCCCATCTGCTCGAAGAGAAACTCGACAGCCCAACCATCGTGGTAATTACCGACCGCAACGACCTCGACTCGCAACTGTTCGCGCAGTTCTCCAGATGCTCAGATTTCCTGCGCCAGACGCCCGTTCAGGCGCAGAGCCGCGCCGATCTTGCGCAGCAGATCTCGAGCCGCCGCGCCAACGGCATCATTTTCACCACCATGCAGAAGTTCGAGGAGGAGGCCATCGCCCTCTCCGAGCGCAAGAACGTCGTCGTGATGGTGGATGAAGCGCACCGCGGGCAGTACGGGTTCGAGGAGAAATACGACCGTGACGGCAAGAAGCACACGGGCACCGCGTTGCTCATTCGCCGCGCCCTTCCGAATGCGACTTTCATCGGCTTTACCGGTACCCCTATTTCTGCCGAAGATCGATCAACTCGCGAGGTTTTCGGCGATTATATTGACGTCTACGACATGACTCAGGCAGTAGAGGACGACGCAACTCGACCCGTGTTCTACGAGAGCCGCGTCGTCGCACTCAAACTGGATCAGGGCATCCTTGCAAAAGTTGATGATGAGTACGAAAAGCTCACCGAGCAGGCTAACGCCGAAACCATTGACGCAAGCAAGCGCAACTTTGCAAATCTGGACGCCGTTCTAGGTGCACCCGAAGTCATCGATGCCCTATGTCAGGACATCGTAGAGCACTATGAGACCAACCGTGCGCACGAACTCACCGGCAAGGCAATGATCGTTGCGTATTCGCGCCCCGCTGCCATGGCCATATATCAACGTATATGCGAGCTGCGACCCTCTTGGAAGGACGAGGGCAAGCTCGGCGTTGTCATGACCATGGGCAATCAAGACCCCGAGTGGTGGTTCGACGTCGTAGGCAATAAGGCCCATGTTAAGGAGATGGCAAAGCGGTTTAAGGATGACGCCGACCCGCTTAAAATCGTAATCGTCGTAGACATGTGGCTCACCGGTTTTGACGTGCCGAGCCTTGCCACTATGTATGTGTATAAACCCATGCGCGGATATAACCTGATGCAGGCAATCGCACGCGTAAACCGAGTATATAAAGACAAGGTTGGCGGACTGGTTGTTGACTACGTAGGCATAGCTAACGCCCTTAAACGCGCCATGAAGGACTACACCAAGCGCGACCAAAAGAAATACGGCGACATGGATATCGGGAAAACCGCCTATCCTAAGTTCTTGGAAAAACTGGCGGTCTGTCGCGACAAAATGTTTGGTTACGATTATTCGGAATTCATGAGCACCGAGTCCGCCGCACGTCGAAGCGAACTCATAACGGGTGGAGTAAATCATATCCTTGCACCCGGCGACGAAGATATCACCCGCGACTTTGTTGAGCAGGCAGGAATCATGCTCAAAGCCTATGGACTCGCCAAAAGTCGCGCAACAGACATGCAGCGCATCGAGGCTGGCTATTTCCAGGTTGTTCGAGAGCTTATCCTTCAGCTCACCGAGCGGGGCGGCACCCGCAGCAAAAACGGAGGCAAACTTACCCTTAAGCAGGTAAATGACCGCATCAATGCGCTACTCGAACAGAACATCGTCCATACTGACGGCGTAATAGACTTGTTTAAGGTGGAAGACGAAACGGTTTCGATTTTTGACCCCAAGTTTCTGTCGAGCCTCTCGCGTATGAAAGAGAGGAACCTGGCTTACGAGCTGTTGAAAAAACTCATCGACGACCAGATTAAGGGCTACCGCAGAAAGAGCATAACGCAGGCAAAAAAGTACTCGGAACTCATGCAAGGCATGGTAAATAGCTATCTAAATGGACAGCTCACAAACGCTGAGGTATTCGAAGAAATGCTCAAGATGGCAAAAGAAATGCTTTCCGAAAACCAAAAGGCAAAGGAGCTTGGGCTTAGCGAAGAGGAGTTTGCGTTTTACGAGGCACTAACACAACCGCAGGCAGTCGCCGACTACTATCGCGAAAGGAATGACGAGTTGGTCGCCATCACGCAAGAGCTCGCTGCGAAGATGCGCGAAATGCGCACGGTCGATTGGCAGAAGAAACAAAGTGCACGCGCTGCTATGCGCGTTGCAATCAAGCGTCTGCTCAAACATCATAAGTATCCGCCAGAGGGCATGGAGTCGGCACTGGCCACCGTGATGGATCAGTGCGAACTCTGGGCCGACAATGCAGCATAGGGAGTTAAAACAGCATGGCTAAAAGCAAGGCTAAGGACACCAAGAAGAACACGGCCGATGTTGGCTTTGAGGACCAACTGTGGAACGCCGCAGACGTGCTGCGCGGCAACTTGGACGCTGCTGAGTACAAAAACGTCGTATTAGGCCTCATTTTCCTGAAGTACCTCTCGGACCGTTTCGACGAACGCTATCTAGAGCTCGTCGCAGAGGGTTACGGCGACGAGGAAGATCGTGACTGCTACATGGAGCAGAATGTCTTCTTCGTTCCCGAAGAAGCGCGTTGGGCGAACATCTCACAGGCGGCGCATACGCCCGAAATTGGCCAGATCATTGACAATGCCATGCGCGCCATCGAGCGCGAGAACGACAAGCTCAAAGACGTGCTGCCCAAGAACTTCGCTCGTCCCGAACTAGATAAGCGACGCTTAGGCGACGTCGTAGACTTATTCACAAACGTACAAATGACCGACAACGAGAGCGAGAAAGACCTGTTAGGGCGCGCATACGAATATTGCCTGCAGAAATTCGCATCAATGGAGGGCAAAAACGCCGGCGAGTTCTATACGCCGTCGTGCATCGTGCGCACGCTGGTTGAAATCCTCCAGCCTTTCCACGGTCGTGTGTACGACCCCTGCTGCGGCAGCGGAGGCATGTTCGTGCAGTCCGCCGCCTTCGTCGAGCACCATGGCGGCAACGTGGTACAGGACATCACTATCTTTGGCCAGGAGAGCAACCCTACCACGTGGAAGCTCGCAAAGATGAACCTCGGTATTCGCGGCATCGAGGCCGATTTGGGCAACTATGCAGACACCTTCAGCGCCGACCAGCACAAGAATGAAAAGTTTGACTATGTGTTGGCAAACCCACCCTTCAACCTCAAGAACTGGGGCGGCGAAGCGCTGCAGGAAGACGTACGTTGGAAGTACGGCATGCCGCCAACGGGCAACGCCAACTTCGCTTGGATGCAGCATATGATTTGGCATCTTAACGGCACGGGCAAGATTGGCCTCGTATTGGCAAACGGGTCGCTCTCGAGCCAGACGAGCGGCGAGGGCGATATTCGACGCGCTATCGTAGAGGACGATTTGGTCGAGGGCATTGTAGCCATGCCGGGGCAGCTGTTCTACAGCACCCAAATTCCCGTGTGTCTGTGGATCCTGAACAAGAAGAAGGCTCAGTCCGGCAAGACGCTATTCATCGATGCCCGCGAAATGGGCACCATGGTCTCTCGCAAACTACGCGAGTTTACCGAAGAGGACATCAACAAAGTTGCATCCGCATTCGACTCCTTCCGCAAGGGCGAGTTCGAGCCCGTGAAGGGGTTCAGTGCCATAGCGGATTTGGATGAAATCGCCAAGCAAGATTTCATCCTGACGCCCGGTCGCTACGTAGGCATTGCCGAGCTCGAAGACGACGGCGAGCCGTTTGAGGAGAAGATGGCACGCCTAACCAACGAGATTTCAAAGTGCTTTGAAGAGTCCAACCGCTTGCAGGAGCAGATTAAGAAGAATCTGGAGGCGATTGGTTATGGACTCTGAGATCGTTCTTTCCGATGTAATTACCGATATTGCAGCAGGACCTTTTGGCTCAAATCTAAAGGTATCTTGTTTTGTCCCATCTGGTTTCCCCATTATTGATGGCGCAAATCTAAAGGGATTTAAGGTTACAGACAACCTTACGAAGTTTGTTACTGAAGAAAAAGCGAGGTCACTCTCACGTTCAATTGCTAAAAGAGGTGATGTAGTTGTCACGATCAGCGGCACACTCGGACAAATCGCCTATATCCCAGAGGATTCTGCCTACGAAGAGTATTTGTGCTCCCAACGGCAGTTTAAGGTGACCTTCGACACTTCAAAAGTATACGTTCCATATCTCGTTTTCTATTTTCACACCAGAGAGGGACGAGGCAAGCTTCTTGCATTTGCAAATCAAACGGGAGTACCGGCCTTAGCCCAGCCAACAAAGAATTTCAAACGAATTAGGCTCGAATTGCCAGACCTCGAACAGCAGAGAAAAATAGCATTAATAGCTGAACTTCTTACAACAAAAATCGAAGCCAACGCTAAACTAAATGGCTATTTAGCTGCTTAAGATCGACCTTTGAGACGTCGATTTCTCCTGACATTAATTTAGGGAGGAGAACGTCGCGAAGAGCGGCGAGACTGTGTTTCTCTTTACTTGAGCTCGATGCTTGGCTAAGCGCTGATTCAATAAAATCAACGGTTGCTCCACTTGGATTACTTGCAACTTTATAAGTGAGCATCTGTTTTTTGTCCCCTCTTGGCATCTTTGTGCCCTTTGCGCCCTTCATGATGTAATCGAAGAAAGCATCGCTGCGCATGCATGAATAGAGGTAACCGGACTGCTCAGGTTGCTTGGCTCTAAACACTAGGACATCACCCGAGCAGGTTCCAGTTCGGTCTGCGTACCAGATCTTTTTAAAGTATGGGCGAATGTTCGAAATCAGAATGTCTCTGGCCTTGTAAACTGTAACTTTTCCGGTTTGGGGCAGGGACGATGGTGCCTGCCTACCCTTCTTGCCAGGGAGCAGAGACTCTGTTGAAACGTAGGTATCAAAGTTAGCCTCATTGTAATCGGCTTTCTCTTTCACTAAATCGCATAGCGAGGAAAGTTCGACAGCGAAACCTTTTTCGTGATTGGCAACCGCTTCGCACTGTTCTTCTAAATAGCCATTTAGCTTAGCGTTGAGCTCAATTTTATTGTCTAGTAAACCCAAGACGCCAGAAATAGCGGTCTGTGTTTCGTGATCCGGAACACAGACCGGGCATAGATGGACGTGATTGCGATTTATGCCCGGCACGGCGCTTGCAGTTAAGTAGTCTCGCCATGGAATAGTTTTGAGTAGGTAATAAACGAACTTAGGATCATTGCCCTTAAACTCCGTTGAGTACAAAGACGTATTTAATGGCCAGCAAGCTGCATCAGAGAAAAAAACTTGGCCAATAGTTCCGTAGCGTCCAGTTACGACGCATGGACCCTTAACGGCGGCTTCCGAATGCGTGCCCGTTTGTCCCGAAGATGAGAAAACCGGATAGGGGCCATTGATTCTGCTGCTGGAAGGGAGGTCAAACCCCCTTTTTAGATTAACAATCTCTCCCAAGGTCTTTTGCGTCCAGCTCATTCCAAATACTTCCTATGCGAAGCCTTTACATTGTTCTGATTAACCATGGCGTAGTACATGGTTGTGTCTATTTTCGCATGGCCCAACAGCTTTTGCACCTGCTCTATGGGCATTCCTTTGTCAATGGCATGGGTAGCAAGCGTACGGCGAAACATATGCGGATGAACACGATTGATGCCGGCTCTTCTGCCTAAGCCACGCAGGCGAAGCTCTATGCTCCCAACTGTAATGCGTCGAGCTGAGGAATCGAGTGCGACAAATAGTGCGGGGCTCTTGTCGGCACGGCTCGCAAGGTATTCCGTAAGATGCAACTTAGCACGTGCGTCAAAGTAAACGAGGCGCTGCTTATTTCCCTTCCCCATTACAAGGCATTCACGCTCGTTTAGATCGACATCTTTCCTGTCGAGTCGCACAAGTTCCCCAATACGCATGCCAGTCGAAGCGAGTAGATCAACGATGGCAAGATCTCGCTTGGAATCACAGGCGTCTCGCAAGACCTCCAGCTCCTCATCGCTAAGCACCTCTTTGGTTACTTGAGCCGTTTTGACGCGACGAATGCGCCTTACAGGACTTTTTACAATGTAATCCTCATCTTCAAGCCACGAAAAGAAGCTCGACATAATGCGGCGTATATTATCGATTGTGACTTTACTAGAGCCGCGATTTATCTCGTAATCATTGAGATAACGACGCAGGTCGTCACTCTCAACCTGGGTATAGGGCTTAGCAAGTGTTGTGCTCATATGCTGTAAGGTTGACTCATAGTATGCAATGGTTTTAGGAGAGCATCCCTCGACTTCTTTAGCGGTGAGAAAGAGCGCGAGCAGATCTTGTCCTGGTTCCGCTTGTTTCGGTCCGAGTGCCCGTCTAAGCGTAATGGTTAGATGTTTGAGCTGGTGTGGGTCGAGAAGGCCCTGCATTTCCGAAAGTATGGTATTGATGACAGTTTCCACGCTGTTCCTTTCGTCGAGTACGATAGCCACAGTGTGGACGGCGCGTTGTACATAGTGAAGTAAATGGCTATTTAGTAAAGGCATGCGACGTTCTGTATTCAAACTATACGGCTGGCGAACAAGCTGCAGAGTGGCCAATGGGCACGCTGGAGGATCTACTTGAGATCAGGTATGGCAAGGATCACAAAAAACTTAATGATGGAAATATCCCCGTTTATGGCTCCGGTGGCTATATGCGTTCCGTCGATCGCTTTCTCTATAGCGGTGAATCTGTCCTGGTTCCAAGAAAGGGTTCGTTGAATAATGTCATGTATGTTAGAGAAAAGTTTTGGACGGTAGACACGATGTTCTATGCAGTGCCTAAAAGCCCCAACGTTGCAAAGTACGCATATCAGTTCATCAAGCGACTCGATCTGGCATCCATGAATTCTGGTTCAGCCGTTCCTAGTATGACCACAAAGATTCTTAATGCCCTTCCGGTTCCGATTCCTCCAAAAGAAAGTCTGCACGCTTTTGACGACCAGCTTCAGCCATACTATTCAGCGATTTGCGCAAATGCGATTGAAAATGAACTGCTTGCCGCACTCCGCGACGCCCTTCTCCCTAAACTCATGTCAGGCGAAATCGATGTCTCGAAGGTCAATCTTACGCAGCTAAATAGCCATTTAGCTAAGTCTCTACGGCAGCTCGGACGCCATGTCTCGCCGCACAAATACGGGGCGGCCCGCACCCCTGCGAGCCGCCCCGTGCCCCTAGCTATCGCGTCATAAGGCTAACCAGTGCCACTCCCCTACTTACCAAATATCGCGCCAAACAAACCCTTGCGTTTGGGCTTTTCTTCTCGGTAGGAACCCTCGGCGGCTGCCGCCGCCTGACGCGGTTGCTCGCCGCCTCCACGGCGCACGATCTGGTATAGGAAGGGCGATTTAACGTATTTGACCTCGATGGGCGTAGCGTGCACGGTGCTTTCGCTCGACAGCATCACGTTGGGGTTGAGCGGCGCCACCACATGTGTCTCGCGTTTGTCGCTAAACACCACCGCGGCCGCGCGACCCGTCTGGCCGTTCACGGCGATGCGCACCTGCTCGCCATCGCGGCTATCCGACGCTGGGCGATCGATAAAGTAGACCGGCACCATCACCAGACCGTCCTTATGCTTGCGGGCCTTGCGCGCCCAGGCGCGGATGCTCTTTTTATTGAGCCCCAGCACCGCCTCGGCATCGTTGCCGGCAATATCGAGCGCCAACTTATCAATGACCACCTGGTCCTTGGTGGACGCATCGACGGAAACGACGCGGAAGTCGCCTTCCTGCATAGCGGGATCGAACGGCCCAACCTTGGCAAAGTCCCACGGCTCCAAAATGCCCAAAAGGCGAACGTCCAGGTAGTTTGCCCGCGGATACGCCCAGTCGAGCACCTCGTAGTACACCAGGGTCTCCTTGCTCAGACCCTTGCCCGGGAAGGATGCCATCATGCGCAGGTCCGCCAGCGCCATGGGGAAATAGAAGAGCATCATGTCATTTTGAATCGCGTCCTCCACGTCGTGCCCGGCAAAGGCATCGGGGTACTGGCGCACCAGCTGCAGCGCGTTGGCACGCGCCTGCTGCGGCGTTATCTCGCAGGGAATACCCTGCTCAGGCACGTACTCGGCGCCAACGCCCATGGTCAGGCGCTTGCTAAACGTCCCCGGCTTGAGCAGGTCGGCCACGCCAATCTTGTTGCCGCACGACGGGCACTCAAACACGCGCTGGGTCGATGACCCCTCAAAGAACGCACCGCAGAAGGGACAGGGAATGCCCACGTGCGTCGCCTCTTGGAACTCCTGCGCCGTTCCGCGATCTTCCCACAGCAGATGCTCCAGAACCGACTGATTGCGCCAGTGCGAATTGAAGAAATACCAGTCCGGGTCCTCTGGGCGCTCGAGCTGCGAAACGTGCGTGAGCTTGAGCAGCCCGTCAACCACCGTCAGCGGCGTATGACGGATACCTAGCGCGCTCTTGGGCTCCCCGGCGTCCGCTTGCCACGGAATAACCGTTTCGCAATAGGCGCACTCAAAGCTGCGCTTTGCCTGGTGCGAATACATGGGGCCGCCGCAGTTTTGGCATTTAATGGCAAACATCTCGTCCATGGAAACGTCCTCCTTTGCACAGGGCTGTCGACATTAAGTATGTCGAGCAAATCGGCGCGTGCCCATACCCATGTGGCCCAAAATGGAGCACTCGGTCGGACGGGAAGGCGCAGTGAACTCGAAGGCGCGGGCAGTCGTCCCCCTCCGCCTCGCGCCCGTTAGCGCCGGCAGACCATTGCTGCATTTTCTGAGCATCAGTACACGTTGCGTCTGTGCGAGCTACACTATCCCCTTAATAAGAATGCGAGGAGATACGCCATGCTATTTGTAAATCGGCTGGTACATACGCTTGTTCCCGGCAGCGAAAGCGAGCCGGTCGATACCTCCTGCCGCACCAACGCGGGTTTTGCCGCAAGCCTCATCTGCATCGGCCTCAACATCACGCTGTGCCTGGCCAAGGGCATAGCTGGTCTGCTCGCGGGCTCCGTCTCGCTTATCGCCGATGCCTTCAACAACCTTTCCGACGCCTCGAGCAACATCGTAAGCCTGCTCGGATTCCGCCTTGCCAGCCGCCCGGCCGACGAGGGGCACCCCTATGGTCACGGCCGCTACGAGTACCTCGCCGGCTTGTTTGTCGCCGTTCTCGTTTGCGCCGTCAGCATCAACCTGATCCTGGAGTCGGTCACCAAGATCATCAAGCCCTCCCCCACCGCGTATTCGGCGCTCTCCATGGCAGCCCTTGTCCTGTCCATGCTCGTCAAGTTTTGGATGGCGGCGTTCAACCGCACGCTGGGCAACCGCATCGATTCCGAGACGCTTATCGCCACGGCGCAGGATTCCAAAAACGACGTCATTACCTCGGCCTCGGTCCTAGCCGCAGCGCTTATTTCGCAGACGACCAGCTTTGACCTCGATGGCTGGGCAGGCCTGGGCGTGGGCATCTTCATCTGCATCAGCGGCATGGGCCTGGTGCGCGACGCCATCAGCCCGCTGTTGGGGCAAGCGCCCGACCCCAAGCTCGTCCAGGCAATCCGCGACAAGATCATGTCGT
Source organism: uncultured Collinsella sp. (assembly GCA_900556415.1). GTDB lineage: Bacteria > Actinomycetota > Coriobacteriia > Coriobacteriales > Coriobacteriaceae > Collinsella. The sequence continues at coordinate 43,000 of USOU01000003.1, read as the reverse complement.
ATCCGCAGGTCCTAGGCACGCACGACCTGATGGTGCACGACTACGGCCCCGGTCGGCAATTTGCCAGCGCACACGTGGAAATGCCCGGCGAGGGCGATGCGTTTGAGCACCATGAGATTCTGGACACCATCGAGCACGATATCAAACGGCAGATGGGCATCGGCATCACGCTGCACTGCGACCCCATCGTCACCACCGGCGACGACCTGCGTGGCTGGGTCAAGCGCGGCATAGCGCAAATCGACCCCGCGCTCTCCATCCACGACCTGCACGAGCACGACGGGTTCGTTTCGTTTGACCTGGTGCGTCCCGACGGCTTTGACATATCCGACGAGGAGCTGCTGAAGCTCGTCACGCGCATCGTGCACGAGCGCCGGCCCGATGCCTCGTGCGTCGTCACATTTGACTCGGGCTTCAGCTCGCCCGACCGTCCGGCCGAGCAGCTGTAATCGACAGCAAAACGGGACGCAGGACCGCCGACCAACGCGCCTACGCGCCCGGTCACACGATCCTGCATCCCGTTTTTGTTTGAACTGCTAAGGCTCTAGCCGCTCGACCGCTAGTTCCCCTGCGCGCCCGAAATGCCATTTTGCAGGGCATCCCAGGCGTTCGTTGCCATATCGCCCAGGTTCTGTGCGGTATCGCCGAGATTCTGAGCCGTGTCGCCCAGCTCTTGGGCCTTGTCCCCAAGCTCCTGGGCCTTGTTGCTCAGGTCCTCCAGCGTGTTGGAGCTCGAGCTGTCCGCGCCGCCCTGGTCGCCGGACGCATTACCCGACGAGCTGCCCTTGCGCGTGAGCTGAATCTCGAGGTTACCGTTGTCGTTATAGTAGGCAGACGTTACGACCCAGTTGGCGTCGACAACAGGTGTTGAGCCATCATCGGTCAGGATCACGGCATTCGAAAGATCGGCCCCGCGCGACTTGAGGAGTTTCTTGGCGTTAGACCAATACTGTCCCGGGATATCGCTCAGGTCGACGGTGCCGGACTGGGTAGTCTCGGTCTGCTCGGCCGTGGTATCAGTCGTGGCGTCCCGCTTGTTGAGCATGCCCGACACAATGGCAAACACAACCGACAAGGCAAAGAAGATCGCCAGCACGATCAGGATTTTCTTGATCACGCCCGACGAACGCGAAGGCTTCTTCTCCTCGTCCTCGCCATACTGGGGGATGGACTTGGGATACTCACGATACGGCTCGCGCGCATATCGGTCGCGCGACTCGTAGCGCGGCTGTGCCGTGCGCGGCATATATGTCGTCTGCTGAGGTTGCGGAATGGGATTTTGCAGCAGGTCATCATAAGGGTCTGCTGCCGCGTTGCCGTAGGGGCTCTGCGACGAGACACCATACGGGTCCTGCGCTGCGTTTCCGTAATTCACAACGCGCGTGGGATCGGCCGACGCCTGCGTCGTATCGGGGGCAGCGTAGCCGGGATTCGGCACAACGCGGGTCTCATCGGCGCCATTGCCCGTCCGCGGGGAGCCGTAGCCACCCATTACGGTCGTCTTATCCTGGTCCATGCAACGATTCCTTTCCGTCGCCTGTAAGCATCAAGTTATCCATGCATTCTACCCGCGCAAAAGTCTATGATGGGCAAAGCTCGTCGGTATCTACAAGACATGCGCGGCCGACGGTCACAAGCGAATCGAGGATATGTCATGGCAAAAAGCAAGCTCATCAAGGACACAACGCGCGCCGAGCGCGAGGAGATCATTAAGCTGGCACTCGCTGGCTGCGGCAACGGCAGCTGCGACAACTGCGGAAGCTGCAGCTTGGGAGCCGGCGATCCATATGGCACCTACCAGCCCTACATTGACGGCGAGATGGAAATCGCCGATATCAACATGATGGTCGCCGAGCGCAACGCTAAACTCTTCGGCCTTCAGCGCGGCTAACGACCTCTTCTTGGGCCGTGCACCAAAAAATGCGCCCATCTACTACGTTTAACCCAAGAGTGCCAACCATAGCCATATTTGTGTTAACAAAACCGCAGGTAAACGTCTTGCCGCATTGTTAAAAAACGCTCCATGGTCGGTCCAACCCTGGTAAACGTAGTAGATGGGCGCTTTTCGTGGCGTGGCTGGCCCAGATAGCTTGGTTCGGAGCCAATTTGCATCAAAAAGTCCCCGGCGACGCTGCGTTTTGCGCCACCGGGGACAGTTCAATTTATCCCTCGCGGTCCACCTTACTCATTGGGTACGTACGTAGCCCTGGCTCGCTCGGGCGTCACGTCCTGACCACTGGAATAGCTCGAGTCGAATGCGTGCGCAACCAAGTCGTGCGTATCCCATGCCATGCAGTCAAACTCGCCAGTATCGAGGACAACGATATAGCCCTTGCCGTCGTAGTAGAAATGGTCCTCGGTGTAGTTATCGTCATCGTCGATGTTGTCTTCGGACACAGAGTCCATATCCGGCTTTGCCGTCTTAATTGCCTGCTTGGCCTCACTCTTGAGGGTATCGAACGAGAGCCCGTGCTGCGCAAGCGAGTCCTCGAGCGAAACCTGCTCACCCGTCTTGAGGTTGTAGTACGCCGACCTCGTCACCCGTTCCGATCGATACGGAGGTTGATAGCTGTCGGTAAACGTGCGCACGCAGGCGATGTCGCCATCGATCGAGACAATCTCGGCGGTATACATCATGGTCACGCGGCTGTCCTCGTCATCCATCGAGGCCTGCTTGCTCGCATCGAGCGTATCCGCAACGAGCTGGACCATATCCTTGTTAAACTTGGCGACACCCACGCCCTGGCCCTTCACCTGGGGATAGGTCCACGTAGCCGTGATCTGGCACGTGTCATCGGGGGACGGATTCAGCGGGCCTTCGCCAACCGCAGCCGTAAAGTCAACATCCTGCGTGGCAGAAACGGCCTCGTAGCCCACCTGCGCATCATCGCCAGCGTCCTTCGACTTCAGCTGCTCCAGCGTCGTGGCCACCGTTGCGATGCTTTTTGCTACAACTTCCTCGCTGCTGAACAACTCAGCGTCAAACTCACGTACTTCATTGATGTCTTTCACCTTCGAATCGTCAATCGACGCAGGGCCAACAATGGCGCTAAATGATTTGCCGTCATAGGCGTTGAATTCGCACTCGTAGCCATCATGGGATTGGTTAAAGCCATCAGGGACTTCTTTGAAATTAATTGTCTCCCCATCATGCAGATACCGTTTGAATCCATAGGTGCCATCGTATTCGCACACGCGAAGCGAGACGCCGGCACACATGGTGTAGACCAGAGTATCGGGCTCGTATACCTCCTCAATCCCACCATCGCGATAAGCCCAGACCTCTACCTTGGCAGCAGTGGCGCCATTGTCGTTTTCAATCGGCTCGTCAGAGTACTCAATCAGCAGTTCGTCCTGGCCATCGCCGTCAAAATCGATGAGTTTAGCGTAGGCAACACCCTGTGTTCCAAACATCGAAGAATCATCAATCTCGACAGCCTCGCCCTCGCCGTACTTTTTCTGGTACTCGAGGATCTTGTCGGTGAACAGCTCGTTTGCCGTCTTGACCGCCGCCTTGGCAGAAGCCTTGGCCTCCTTCTTGGACTGTGTGAGCTCAACGTTCTTAGGGGCGTCCGAGCCTTCCTTGGTATAGTCGACCTTCATGGTGGTCGTGCTCTTCTTTTTGCCCTTGCCCGAGGTGATGGTCATCTGGTACTTCTGATCGGGCAGCTCGCCAAAGTCCTCCATGGCAAAGCCGTCCTCGCCATCGACCTTGATGGTGTGGCTCTTGCCCTTGCCATTCGCAGGCGCCAGCTCGACGGTATAGCTCTTAAGCTTTTTGCCCTTGCTGTTCTTGGGCAGAATCTTGGTCTCGCATGCACAGACAACATAGCCCTTGCCACCCGAAGTTACCTCGGACGACGCGCCAATACGCGGCACAATCACGATAGCGGCGACAATGGCGACAACGGCAACACCGCCGAGAACGGCAGCGACGATACGGCCCTTGTGCTTGGGCTTCTTGGGCTGCGGCGTCGGAACAAACGGTTGAGCGGCCTCAGCAGGCTCGGTCATAGGCTCCTCATAACGAGACTGCGCCGCCATATGAGCCGAGGCACCCTGAGGAACGTGCTGTCCCGCAGGAGCGGCCGCCGTCGCGTCCTCCACCGGAAACGCCACAGGCTCCGCCTGGCCCTCAGCTCCGCCCACGCGAGCCCCGCAGCTCGTGCAAAACGTGGAGCCGTCGGGTATTTGAGCTCCACACTTGGTGCAATACATCGCATCTCCCGTCTCTCGCCGCAGCCGCAATGCGCCCGCGCAGTTCTTCCAACTACACCGTACGGGAGAAATCCCCATTCTTGTTGCGCAACATTGCCGCCGCAAAAAAATGATCCCTTGGGGACGGAGGAAAAAGCCCCGCCGGGCCTTGGTAGGCGCGGCGGGGCGGGCAAGCGGCTATGAGCAGCAGGCCTAGAACAGACCGGTGATGTTGCCGTCGTTGTCGACGTCGATGTTCTCGGCCGCGGGAACCTTGGGCAGGCCAGGCATGGTCAGAACGCTACCGGTCAGCGCGACCACAAAGTGGGCACCGGCGGAAACCTTGAGCTCGCGCACGGTGATGCGGAAGCCCTCGGGAGCGCCCAGCGCCTTGGCGTTGTCGCTAAAGCTGTACTGCGTCTTGGCCACGCACACCGGCAGGTTGCCAAAGCCGTTCTCGCGCAGCTCGGCGAGCTGGCGCTTGGCAGCCGGCGTAAAGTCGACGCCGTCGGCGCGGTAGACCTTGGTGGCAACGGCCTCGAGGGCGTCGGCCACATCGGCACCGTCCTCGTAGGCAAACTTGAGCTCGCTCGGCTGCTCGATCAGGCGCATGACCTCATCGGCCAGGTCGAGCGCGCCCTCGCCGCCCTTGGCCCAAACCTCGGACAGCTTAACGTTGACACCGAGCTTCTGGCACTCGGACTCGATGAGCTCGAGTTCGGCCTCAGTGTCCGTCGGGAAGCGGTTGATGGCAACTACGCAGGGCAGACCGTAGACATTCTGAATGTTGTCGACGTGACGCAGCAGGTTGGGCATACCGGCCTTGAGGGCCTCGAGGTTCTCCTCGTTGAGGTCGGCCTTGGCAACACCGCCGTTGTACTTAAGCGCACGGGCAGTGGCGACGACCACGACAGCGCTGGGGCGAACGCCCGTCATGCGGCACTTGATGTCCAGAAATTTCTCGGCACCCAGATCGGCGCCGAAACCGGCCTCGGTAATCGCGACGTCGCCAAAGCGCATGGCCATGCGGGTGGCCATGATGGAGTTGCAGCCGTGGGCAATATTGGCGAAGGGGCCGCCGTGGACAAACGCGGGCGTACCCTCGAGCGTCTGCACCAGATTGGGCTTGAGCGCATCCTTGAGCAGGGCCGCCATGGCACCCTGAGCCTTAAGGTCGCGAGCGCGGACGGGCTCGCCGGCAAAGCTGTAGCCGACAACAATCTCGCCCAGGCGCTCCTTAAGATCGTTGATGCTCGTGGACAGGCACAAGATTGCCATGACCTCGGAGGCAACAGTGATGTCGAAGCCATCCTCGCGCGGCACGCCCTGGGCCTTGCCGCCAATGCCGTCGATAACATGGCGCAGCTGACGGTCGTTCATGTCGACAACGCGCTTCCAGGTGATGCGCTTAACGTCGATACCGAGCTGGTTGCCCTGCTGAATATGGTTGTCGAGCATGGCAGCCAGCAGGTTGTTGGCGGCACCGATGGCATGGAAGTCGCCGGTAAAGTGCAGGTTGATGTCCTCCATGGGGATGACCTGAGCCCAACCGCCACCGGCGGCACCGCCCTTCACGCCAAACACGGGACCGAGCGAAGGCTCGCGCAGGGCCACGGCGCTCTTGACGCCGCGACGACGCAGACCGTCGGCCAGGCCGATGGTCGTGGTGGTCTTGCCCTCGCCTGCGGGCGTGGGATTGATAGCGGTCACGAGGACAAGCTTGGCCTGGTGGTCGGTCGGCTCGTTGAGCAGGGAATAGTCGACCTTAGCCTTGTCGAAGCCGTACGGAATCAGATGCTTAACGTCGACGCCGGCGTTCTTGGCCACCTCGGTAATAGGCAGCGGCGTAACAGAACGTGCGATTTCGATGTCAGTAGGCATGGGCGGTCCTTTCGTTACCGGATGAGAAAAAGACCAATCCAGCATAGCACGCGCGCGCAATGGTAAAACGCCCGTAACCGACGAACGGCGATATGTTTACCCGATGCCTAGCAATAGCCTACAGATGCGCTAAAACAAGCCCATTTCTACAGGGTCGATTCAATACCCAAATGCTCGAATGTGCGAAGCGTTGCCTGGCGACCCTGCGGTGTGCGAATCATCAAGCCGCACTGCAGCAGATAGGGCTCGTAGACATCCTCGAGCGTACCCGGGTCCTCGCCCACCGCACTGGCAAGCGTGGTCAAGCCAACGGCACGGCCGGAGAACGTCTTGGCAAGTGTCTCCAAGATGCGAATATCCATCCAGTCCAAGCCAAGCTCGTCGATCTCGAAGAACTCGAGCGCCTGGCGGCAGATATCGAGCTCGATGGGGCCGTTGCCGCGCACCTGTGCGTAATCGCGCACGCGCTTGAGCAGACGGTTGGCAAGACGCGGCGTACCGCGCGAGCGCGAGCCGATCTCGAGCGCGCTGGGATGATCGATCGTCACGCCCAGGATGGTCGCCGAGCGCGTCACGATCTGAGCAAGTTCCTCGACGGTGTAGTAATCCAAGCGATACGAGATGCCAAAGCGATCGCGCAGCGGGCCCGTGAGCATGCCCGAACGGGTCGTGGCCGCCACCAGCGTGAACTTGGGGATATCCAGGCGAATCGAACGTGCCGCCGGGCCCTTGCCGATCACGATATCGAGGGCAAAGTCCTCCATCGCAGGGTACAAGACCTCCTCGACCGAGCGGTTGAGGCGGTGGATCTCGTCGATAAACAGCACGTCGCCCGGCTGCAGGTTAGTCAGGATGGCCGCCAGGTCACCGGTGCGCGCGATGGCCGGACCGCTCGTCGTCTTGATCTGAGCGCCCAGCTCGTTGGCGATAACCGTAGCCAGCGTGGTCTTGCCCAATCCCGGAGGGCCCGAGAAAATCACGTGATCGAGCGTCTCGCCACGGCTCTGCGCCGCCTCGATGAGCACGCGCAGACTCTGTTTGATGTGTTCCTGGCCGCAGTAGTCATCCAGGCGCTGGGGGCGCAGGGTACGGTCGACATCGAGGTCCTCGGGCGTCAGCTCCGAACCCACCATACGCTCGCCATGCGCCATGGATGCCGCCGGCGAGTTGCCGGGCGTCGCCCACAGGTCCTGAGAGTCATCGGCTTCCCACATCACGCATCCATTCCAAGTCGCTTAAGCGCCGCGCCGAGCAGATCCTCGACACGCATATTCTGCCCATCATACCCGCTCAGGGCAACATCGGTCTCCTGCGGGCTAAAGCCCATGGAAAGGAGCGCCGCACGAGCGTCATCAATCGCCGAAGGAGCGGCGGCGGGAACCGGCATCGCAACCTGGCCGGGAATCACGTCGACCGGCACAAAGCCCTTGTCCTTGGCAAAGGTGCTCTTGAGCTCCAGGATCAGACGCTGCGCGGTCTTTTTGCCCACACCGGGAACCTTGGCCATGCCTTTGTCGTCCTCGGCCATCACCAGGGAATACAGCTGTCCCACGGTATAGGTGGAGAGCACGGCAAGCGCCAGGCGCGGGCCGACACCCGACACGGACACGAGCCGGTCAAACATCGTGCGCTCGTCCTTGGAGGCAAAGCCAAAGAGCGTCATGGCGTCCTCGCGCACCTGCATACGGGTATAAAGGCGCACCTCGCCGCCGGGCGTCGGCAACGTGGCCGCGGTGCTGCCCGAGATGCCGAGCTCAAAGCCCACGCCCGACACATCGACGACGGCCGAGCTCATCGTGGCCTCGACAAGCGTTCCATGGAGCTGGGAGATCATCAGTATCCGGTTCCTCTCTGTTGATAGAACTCGCCGCCGGTAAGCGCCCGGGTGCGGCTAAGGTTAACGTGGCAGATGGCGCAGGCCAGGGCATCGGCGGCATGGTCGGGATGCGGGTCGTGATCGAGTTGCGTGAGCGTGCGCACCATGTAGGCGACCTGCCGCTTATCTGCGGCACCGGTACCCACCACAGCCTGCTTAATCTGCATGGGCGTGTACTCGCCAATCTCGAGCGCGCATTCCGAAAGCGCCACGAGTGCGGCACCGCGGGCATGCGCCGTAGGGATGGCCGAGCGAACGTTGGCGCCAAAGTAAATGCTCTCGATAGCAGCGGTATCGGGTCGATAACGCTCCACGACACCCTTGAGGTCGCGGGCGATATGCGACAGGCGCACCGCGAGCGGACTGCCCGCGCTGGTCTCGATACAACCGTAGGCACGGCAGCGAACCTCGCCGCGCCGCTCCTCGATAATCCCCCAACCCGTATGGGCCAAACCGGGGTCGATGCCCAAAATGACCAAGCCAACCTCCCCTCGCCACAAGCACGGCGCAAGGCAAGGCCCCGCGCATCATTCACGAACGTCTGTTCTAGAATAACACAACAGGGCCGAGGTGCTTAGTTGAAGTATCGGGGTTGGGAGCGAATCCCATCCCATAGTTAGTTTTGGCTAAAGAACGGGAACTGTCTCGGATCCACCGGCGGTTGCGGCATCGGCGTGCCCTGGGGCCCACCCTGCGGGCCGCCCTGGCCGCCCATCATCTTATCGATGGCGTCCTGGACCTCGCCTTCAAACTTTTTCATGCCCTCATGCAGGCGACGCTGACCATCCTCGGAGCGCAGCTCCTCCATCTGCTCGGGCGAAATACCCAACAGGTCACCCAATATGCCCATCATCTCGCCACGCATGCGCTCGCTTGCATCCTCGTCAGCAAAGCGGTTCACCTCGGCGCGCGCCAGCGCATCGACCGTCATGCGTTCCTTGCCGTTCAGCCCCAGGTCGGACCACGCGAGCATATACGGCCAGGCACGCTCGGCAAACGAACGGGCCGAGACGATCGGCACCGTCGGCAGCTGGCGGCGGGCGGTCTCGCCCTGACGCACGAGCATCAGCAGCAGCGAGCAAGCCTCGGGCTTGCCGGCGGCCATCGGAATGTCGTCGAAGGGACGGTTGCGGTCGACGTGCGCCTCGAGCGTGCCATCGACCTCGCCCGGCTCAAGCCCACCGAGCAGCTGCGCCGCGCGGTCGAGCATATCGACAGGACCGTCAAGCGTCGAGAGCGCTTGCGCCAGCACGCGCTCCATGCAATCCTCCACCGCGTTGAGCGTCACGAGCTCCTGCGGCACCACGGCAGACGTACGGTTGCGTACGCGCGCCACAAACTCGAGCGTCGACAGGTATACGTCGCCAAAGGGCGCATAATCGCCCTGGTAGCCACCGCAAAGCGCGGGCGCCGCCAGCGCGTACTCAGTTTTGGACAGCGGACTCAACGCCATCGCACCCAGCTCGAGCGCCGTGTCCTCCAACATGAGGCCCAGCGTGCGAGAGCGCAGGCGCTCGGCGTCGCCCGCCGACACATCGCGGTCGAGCACGCGCGCGGCATCCGGCGCATCGCGCTCAACCGTACGAATATGCAGGCGCTCGGCAATGGCGCGAACGGCGGCACAGCGAGCAGCCTCGGCCTCCTCCTGCGCCGGCGTAAAGATGCGGTTGCGTCCCAGCACCAGGCCGACCACATTGCGCGGACCCAGGGCGTCGACGGCAAGCGCCGCCAGCAGGGATGACGGCAAGTCGCCCTCGAGCGCCACCACAGCGCGCGACGTACCGCGGGCGCGGGCGTTATCGCGAACGGCGAGCACCAGTGCCCGCCACAGCCATTCCTCGGAGCGAAACTCGGGCAGCTCGTGGTCCTCCAAGGCATCGAGCATCACACCGCGCTGGATCTCCTGAACCAGCAGGCTCTCCTCAAAACACGGCGCTTGGGCCACCACGCGGCCGCAGTCGTCGAGCACAAACGACCCGCCGGTATACACCGACTCATCGTACGCACCGACCGGCGCCATGCAGGCAAACCACACGCTGCGCTTAGATGCGATCTTGCGGTAGGCTCCGCTGCGCACGGCGGCGATCGCAGCGCTCTCGCGGTCGGTCATATCAAACGCGTTGAACTGGAAATAGGCGATGAGGTCGACGCCGGTCGGCAGCATCTCGAGCTCGCGGTCCAAGTCGAAGATCACGGCGATACGCACGCCGTCCACATCGAAGACTGGCGGCGCCCAACGGGCATCGCCGGTCCCACCGCGCTGCAGGGCAATGCTCGAACGGGCCGGCACCACATGGCCGTCCTTGAGCATCATGTAGTCAAGCAGGGGCTGGCCCTCAAACGAAACTGCCGCGGGCACGATGCAGATCATATCGAGCTCTTGGATACGCTCGGCGACGCCGGTCAAGCCGGCAAGTATGTCGTGCTCAAAGTCGGCAGCGCCCACCAGGCCGCCGGGCAGGGCTCCCATAAAGAGCGGAGCCGGCACGCACAACACGCGCGCACCGCGCTCATGGGCCAGGCGCGCCTGGTCCTCGATGCGACCGCAAATGCCCTCAATATCACCCAGGCGCATATCGATCTGTGCAAGTGCGAGCTTCATGGCTCAGCCCTTTCCGTCGTAAACCATCGTTGTCGTAGTAAAAGCGCCGGCCGCATGATGCAGTCGGCGCTCGCAAGTGCATATGCTAGCTATGATACCCCGAGCGGGGGCGCGCTCCTAGAACGTTGCGGACCACAGCCCGTGCAGGTTGCAATAGGCATAGACGGTACCGGTCTTGGAGCCGCCGGCAAAAAACGTCGCGGGCTTCATGCCGGGCTCAAGGTAATGGACCTCCAGACGGCCCTCGGCCTCAAGGGCAATCCACTCAATATAGTGCTCGGGCAGGCTGGGATGCTCAACCGAGCCCACGCGTGCGCGGATCACGTGACCGTCGCGCTCGCTCTCAACGACCGGCACGTGCTTTTCGTGCGCCGCGTCCTCGGTGTTCGCGGTCAGCTCCGTGCAGCCGGCAGGGGTCGCAACGTCGTCGCCAAGGGCGGCGATAAGCTTGCCATTGGGGTCCTTAAAGAATTTCGCCATGATGTTCTCCTTTGCTGATGTGCCAATGTTCTCGATGGTTCTTATGCCCAAAGGCAGGCGAACCATCCACGGCATGGCAAATGAACACATAACGGGCAGGGACGATGGGGCAGCGTGTGCATCCGCCCTGGCGGCCCCACCCGAGCGGGTTAGCGCCCGTCGCCGCCCAGCAGCGCCAGAACATCCTCGCGGGTAAACAGCGCCGACGAGATGCCGTCGCCGCCGAGCACGCTGTTGACCAGGTCGCGCTTGGACTCCTGCATCTGCATAATGCGTTCCTCGATCGTGTCCTTGGCGATGAGCTTGTACACAGTCACGGTATGTTGCTGGCCAATACGATGCGCGCGGTCAGTCGCCTGGTCCTGCGCGGCCACGTTCCACCACGGGTCGTAGTGAATGACCACGTCGGCCGCCGTCAGGTTAAGGCCCACGCCGCCCGCCTTGAGCGAAATCAAAAAGACCGGCACCTCGCCCGCTTGGAACTGCGCGACCATCTTGGCGCGGCTCTCCTTGGACGAAGCGCCCGTGAGCTTAAGGAAGGCGATGCCCTCCTTGGACAGGCGCTTGCCGATGATATCGAGCATGCCCGTAAACTGGCTGAACAACAGGATGCGATGCCCGCCGTCGAGTGCGCCGTGCACGAGTTCCATGCACGTATCGAGCTTGGCGCTCCCCGCCTTGTAATCCTCGTAGTGTAGACGTGGGTCGCAGCAGATCTGGCGCAGCTTGGTGAGCTCGGCGAGCACCTTGAGCTTGTCTTTCTTAAACTCGGATGCCTCGCGGTGCTGCACCTGCTGGGCGATGCGGTCCTGGTTTGCCAGGTACAGCTTGCGCTGCTCGCCGGTGAGCTGAGCCACGACGGTGTCCTCGATCTTTTCGGGCAGATCGGCCACCACGTCCTCCTTGACACGACGCAGCACAAACGGCGACACGAGCGCCTGCAGACGAGCGGCGCTGTCGCCCTCGGCGTGCTCGACCGGGCTTTCGAAGCGCTTGGCAAACGACTCGCGCGTGCCAAGCAGGCCCGGCATCAAAAAGTCGAAAATGCTCCAGAGCTCGGACAAGCGGTTTTCGATGGGCGTGCCCGTCAGGGCAAAGCGCACGCCGGCAGGCAGGCGCTTGGCGGCGTGCGCCACCTGCGTGAGCGGGTTTTTAATGTACTGGGCCTCATCGAGCACCACACGGGCAAAGCCCTGCTCGACGTACTCGTCGACATCGCGCCGCATGAGGTCATACGACGTTACAACCACGTTATGCTCGGCCACGCCGGCGATCTGCACGCGGCGTTGAGCCTTGGCGCCCACAATGGCGCACACATCGAGCGACGGGGCAAAGCGCTCCAGCTCGGCGGTCCAGTTGTACACAAGCGACGCAGGGCACACCACAAGCGTGGGCTTAGTGTCCCCCGCTTCCACGCGCGCCAGGATATGTGCGATCATCTGCAGCGTTTTGCCCAAGCCCATATCGTCGGCCAAGATGCCGCCGAGGCCCAGGTGCTCGAGCGAGCCGAGCCACTGGTAGCCGTCGACCTGATAGCCGCGCAGTGTGGCCTTGAGCGAGACCGGCACCGTAAAGTCCATCTTGCCGAGCGTATCCAAGCGCTCGACGGTACGACGGAATGCAGCGTCGCGATCGGCCTCAAGCGCCGGCGTGCGCGCGAGCATGTTGTCGACAAACAGGGTACTCGACGCGGGGAGCGACACGCCGTCGAGCAAGTCGACAGCATCGACCCCCAGATCCTCGGCAAGACCAAACGCAGCGCGCGCCCCCTCGTCCAGGCGTACGATGTCGCCCGACGTGAGACGCGTAAACGTCTGGTGACGCTTGTAGGAGTCCAGATAGATGGCAAGGTCTGCCGCCGAAAGTCCGCTCGCGCCCAGTTCGACGTCGAGCAGGTTACTCTTGACGGTCGCACGCACCGAAAGCTTGGGCGCAGGGCGGACCGAAATCTGGCGCAGGCGGTCGCTGAGCATGACCTCGCCCAGCTCGGACAGGGCAGACAGGCCCTCGGTCAGCAAACGGAACAGGCTCTCGTCATCACGTTCCTCAAACGCCAGGCCGCCCTCGTAAAAGTCGAAATACAGGGCCGCCGTATCCATAACGCGAAACTCTGCCACCTCGTCGCGCGGCGGCACGCCCGGGCGCTGCTCTTCGAAGAGGCTGCCCGGAGCGCCCAGGCTAAAGAGATCTGCCGACCAGTCGCCGTAGGTAACCGTAATTTTGCAGGTCACGAGCCCATCGTCGACGCCGATCGCCATGGCAAAGCTCGGCTCGGGCGCCACGGTATCGAGCGCAGCGGGCGCGGTAAGGTCGGTGTAGTCGCGCAAAATGGGCAGCGCCATACGACAGAACTCCCCCACCTGGTCGGCAGCGATATGGACCGGCGTGCGGCAGGGCAGCAAGCGCGATAGGAACGGCGCCGCATGCTGGGCAAACGCCACATCGGTGCGGCGCGCACGGCGGGTGTCGACCAGATAGGCAACGTCGCCCGAAGCAAAGCAGTATGCATCGGCCGGCAGGCGCAGATCGTAGCTGCCACCAGCCGCCGGCGCGATTTTGGCGGCAAGGAGCGGCGGGCGCTTAGCCAGCGCCTCGTCCTCCCCTTCCGGAGGCATTTCAACCGCCACGTCATAGGTGCGATGCGTCGTCGTCCCCCGCGACCAGGCGGGCTCAAAGGAGATGGTCTGGCCGCGCAGCAGGTCCAGCACATATACGATGCTATGCACGGACAGCGGCAACTGGCGCTCGGCGACAAAACCGCTGCGGGCAAAGTCGTACGACGCCGAACGCGAGCTTGTGATGTCATCGAGATAGGCAACTGTCGTCACAACAAGGTTGAGCAGCTTTGCCGACACGTCTTCGAAGGCTTCGGGCGTATGGACAAACGTGAGCTTCTTGCCGTACGAGAAGGTGCCGCCCCGCACATAGGCGTCGGCCATGCCGTCGATATCCTTGACCACGTAGGACACCGAACCGCAGCGAATGCGGAACTCGAGCGCCCAGCTAAAGCGGTCGGCGAACAGCGGATTGTAGTACGGCACCAACGAGGGTTCCAACGCCGCTTTGGGGGCGTCGGGATCAACGGCACCGGCAAGCTTGCGGCGCATGCTCGCCAGCTCATCCATGCGCGCGTCCGAAAGATCGGAGAGCGCCGCCATGAGGCTGGGGCTCGTGGGGACGGGCGCCGGAAAGGGAAAGTTGGGGTTGACGGCCGGCGCTTTGGGCGCGGTGCGCGCGGGCTGTTTCGGCTGCGCCTTAAACGTGCGAACCGGCGTGCGCAGCCCCTCAACAGGCTCAATGCCGCTGGCGTCCAGATACGCCAGCGCTGTAGCGATAGCGTGCTTGCACATACCGGGGTAACGATAGGCAGCGGGGCAATCGCAGTCGTAGTCGATTACCTCGTGCTCGTCCATGTCGAGCGCCACGTGCGTCTTGTACAGGTCGCCGTGCGAGCCGCGCACCGAGCCCTCAACCGTCACGTTTTTGGAGAAGCGCGAGCCGCTGTCCTCAATCGACAGCACGGCGCCGTTGAGCATGAGCGAGCGGCCCTTCATAAAGGTGCCGCTCAGCGCCGCCTCTTTCCGGAGCGCCTGCACAAACGTCCCCTGTGCCATCACGTCCTCCAATCTCACGCGGACCAGCAAGGTCGCCCTTAGATCACCGTCACGCGGCCCTGGTTACCCACGATGGCCTTGGCCTCGGCCAGCAGCGGAATCGAGCGCGCGTTAACCTTAGCAGGTACCTCGGCACGCAGCACGCGCCCGTCCACCTGCTCGATAAAGATCTCCACACGGTCGCCGCCCGGGTTGGTGGTGAGCACCGTGGCAAGGCGCGCCATGTTGCCCTGGCTAAAGCGGCTGTTGGGCACCATGACCTCAAACACCTTGGGCTTGTTGTTCTCCTCGTTGAGCTCGAGCGGCACGATCTCCTGCGCGATGATCTGGTCGCCGCGGTCCGAGCGCTCGAGTTTGCCCTTAATGCGCACAAACGCGTCGGACAGCTGCACGCCGGTCTCGGGATCGACTTCGCCGTACAGATACCCCTCGGCCTCCTTGTAGGTCTTGGGGAACACCACGACGGTGGCCTCGCCTTCCATGTCCTCAAGCTGCACGATGCCCATGGGGTCGCCGTTTTTGGTCACGCGCTTGGACACGCTCGAGACCATGCCGGCCCACCACAGCGCTTTGCCCTCGGGAATCTCCTGGTTGATGGTGCCGCCCGTGGGGTTCTGCACTTCGTAGCCGGTGTCGATCTGCGAGAACGAGAAGTCGCGCGCCTTACTGAGCGCATACTCAAACGGGCGCAGCGGGTGGTCCGAGACATAGATGCCCAGAACCTCTTTCTCCTGGCTCAGCTTAAGGTGGCGGTCCCACTCCTGGCCATCCGGATCGGGCACGCTCACCTCAAAGCCCGAACCCTCAACGTCGCCAAACATATCGAAGAACGACGTCTGGCCGCTCGCGCGGTCCTTCTGGCGCTTTACCGCGGCGTCGATGATGTTCTCGGGGTTGTTCTTGTCCACAAAGTGCATCATCTGGCGGCGCGGATAGCCCGTGGAGTCGAAGGCACCTGCCTTGATCAGCGATTCGATCACGCGACGGTTGGCCTGGCTCGAGTCCACGCGCTCGACAAAGTCGTGCAGCGTCTTAAACGGGCCGCCCGCCTCGCGCTCGGCGATAATCGCCTGCGCCACGCCGGTGCCCACGCCGCGGATGCCGGCCAGACCAAAGCGCACGCCCTCCCTGGTAGCCGTGAACTCGGTACCGGACTCGTTGACATCTGGCGAAAGCACGGGGATGCCGTCGTGACGGCATGCCGAGACGTAGTGCACGATCTTGTCGGTCTTGCCCGTATAGGACGTCAGAACGGCCGCCATGTACTCATGCGGATAGTGCGCCTTGAGCCAGGCCGTCTGCATAACCAGAATGGCATAGCCGGCGGAGTGCGACTTGTTAAAGGCGTAAGATGCGAACTCGAGAACATCGTCCCAAATCTTCTGGGCGACCTCGCGCGTGTAGTTGTTCTTGATGGCGCCGTTCATCCAGTGGTCGTAGGTGGTCTCGTCCGAGCCATCCTCCCAGTGGAGCACCGTCGACGTGAGCAGCTTAATCTTTTTCTTAGCCACGGGCTTACGGATACGCGAGTCCGATTCGCCCTTGGAGAAGCCGCACATCTCGACGGAGATGAGCATAACCTGCTCCTGGTAGACCATGGTGCCGTAGGTTTCGCCCAGGATGTCGTCCAGACGGTCGTCGTAGGAGACGGCCGGCTCCTTGCCGTTCATGCGGTTGATGTAGGACGAAACCATGCCGGCGCCCAGCGGGCCCGGGCGATACAGAGCGATCAATGCCACGACGTGCTTGTACTCGGTGGGCTTCATGTTCTTGATCGTGGCCGTCATGCCGGCGGACTCGACCTGGAAGACGCCGGCGGTATGACCGGAGCCCATGAGCTTAAAGATCTCGGGATCGTCAAAGGGAATCTCTTCCTCTTTGATGTCGATGCCGAAGTTCTTTTTGATGTTTGCCTTGGCCTTGGAGATAACCGTCAGCGTGCGCAGGCCCAAGAAGTCCATCTTGAGCAGGCCCATGTCGGCAACGGTATGACCCTCGTACTGGGTAATCTCGACGCCGCCCTTGGTGTCGAGCTTGGTGGGCACGTGCTCGTTGACGGGGTCGCGGCAGATCAGAACGGCGCACGCGTGCACGCCCTCGCCACGAGTGAGGCCCTCAATCGAGAGCGCCGTGTCGATGATGCGGCGGGCGTCGTCGTCCTTTTTATAGGCCTCGGCAAAATCGGGGTTAAACAGATCCTCTTTGCCGGGTTGTTTGTCGAGCACCTGCTTGAGCTTGACCTTGGGGTCGCTCGAGACCATCTTGGACAGGCGCTGGCCCATGTAGACCGGGTAGTCCAGCACGCGCGCGGCGTCGTTAATGGCCTGCTTGGCCTTGATGGTCGAGTAGGTAATGACGTGGGTGACCTTCTCGGGACCGTAGAGCTGGCGAACGTGCTCCACGACCTCGAGGCGCCGCTCATCGTCGAAGTCCATATCGATATCGGGCATCTCGGTACGCTGCGGAGACAGGAACCTCTCGAACATCAGGCCGTTCTCGAGCGGGTCGAACGCGGTAATGTTCATGGCGTAGGCGACGATAGCGCCGGCGGCCGAACCACGGCCGGGGCCGACGCCGATGCCGTTGTCCTTGGCCCATTGCACGTACTCGGCGACGATCAAGAAGTAGGCGGCAAAGCCCTTGTCGCAAATGACCTTGTATTCGTACTCAAAGCGCTCTTTGATGTTGACGCCGCCGATCTCGCGCGTGGCCCAGTCGTCGCCGTAGTGCTGGCGCAGGCCCTTCTCGCACTCGCGGCGGAACTGGCTCTCGTGTGTCTCGCCGGGATCGAGCAGCGGGAAGCGCGGCAGGATGATGGAGTCCCAGTCCAGTTCCACGTAGCACTTGTCGGCGATCTCGAGCGTGTTGTCGCAGGCCTCGGGGCAATACGGGAACATCGCCCGCATCTCCTCCTCGGTCTTCATGTAAAACTCCGAGCCGGTCATGCGCATGCGGTTGGGGTCATCGACCTTGGCGTTCATGCCGATACACATGATGACGTCCTGCACGGGCGCGTCCTCGCGGCGCAGGTAGTGGAAGTCGTTGGTAGCGATGACCTTAACGCCCACCTGTTTGGCGATGTCGATGAGCGTGCGGTCCATCTGCTCGTCGGTCAGGCCATTATCGGTGGTAATGCCGTGTTCCTGAATCTCGATGTAGAAGTCGCCGGGGTCGAAGGTGTCGCGGAAGGTCTCGGCCCACTTGATGGCGCCCTCCATGTCACCGCGGTCGATGTACTTGGGGATGATGCCCGCGATACAGGCACTCGTGCAGATCATGCCCTTGGCGTGGCGGCGCAGGTTGTCGAGCGTCACGCGGGGCTTGTAGTAAAAACCCTGTACGGCGGCCTCAGAGACCGTCTGCATCAGGTTAACGTAGCCCTCCTGGTCCTTGGCCAGGAGGATCATGTGGTAGAGCTCGGGCTTGTGGTCGCGGGCAAGGGTCTCGTCCGGCGTAAAGTAGACCTCGCAGCCAAAGATGGGTTTGATGACCAGGGGCGGCTTGAGCTCGTCGACGTTGCCTTTCTCGTCCCACATGGCCATGTCCTTCACATACTGGGCATGCTCGCGCGGGTTTTCCTCGGGATCGGGCTCCACCAGCTCGTCGCGGCGGTCCTTTTCCAAGAAGGCCTTGTCGTGGCTCCAGGTTTTGTACTCGGGCGTGTTGTGGTTGACGGCGTCGCAGGCCAGCGCCAGGTCGGGCACGCCATACATGTAGCCGTGGTCGGTAATGGCCACGGCGGGCATGCCCAGCTCAACGGCACGGTTGACCATATCCTGGATACGGGTTGCGCCGTCGAGCATGGAGAAAACAGTGTGATTGTGCAGATGGACGAATGCCATGTGATGAGCTCCGATGCGGGTTCGTGTTCTGACTGAACGATTTTACCGCACGGTGCGGACGGCACCCGAACCTAGCCAAACCAACACGGCTCCTCTTGCAGTTGCGGTGGAATAGTTCCCGCTTGGGCCACCTGGGCCGCAATACAGGAACTATTCCACCGCAAGCTATCTGAGGGCTAGAGATTGTAGGTGACTACTTGAGGTTCGGCGGGTTCGACGAAGATGGTTGGATTCGCCTGCTCCACGCGGACGAACTTGACCGTCACCGTCTCAACGCCCGCTTTGTGCAACACGTCGGCGTAGACGCGCGCCTGCAGGGCGTGCTTCTCGAGCAGCTGGTCCGGCGTCTCATCCGGCGTGCCACCCGTCTTGTAGTCGATGACCAGTGCGCGCGACGGATCGGCCGGGTCGGTGGCCAGTGCATCGATGGCGCCCTCGGCATATGCACCGTAGCGGGCAATGTCCTTGTCCTCGCAGCCCAGCGAGAAGAACGGTACCTCGGCACGAACGCACGGCCAGGCAAGCAGCTCGGCACGGACCGCCGACTTGAGCCAGCGATTCAGGGCGGCATCGAAGCGCTCGCGCTGCTCCGGCGTCAGGCGCCACAGACGCGCCAGCGCATCAGCACGCTCAGCGGGCAGCGCATCGGCACCCATCTCGATGAGCCACTGGCAGGCGGCGTGGAAGGCCGAGCCCAGCGCCATGGGGTTGCCGGCGGGCTCGACAGCGGCCACGTCTGCATCCGTCATCTCCGAGCCATCCGACTCCGCATCATCGCCAGCCTCGTCCATGGGTACGCGCGTCTCGGCGGCGCGGTCTTCCGTCTCGGCATGGAGTGCCGCGGCGATTGACGAGTAGCTATACGAGTCACGCATCGGATACGGACAGATGCCCATGCGCACGCCCGCCGCCTGGGGATACACAAGCTCAAACGAATCGGGCTTGGAGTCGGCAGGACCGGGAACGGCGGCGCGGGCATCTGCACCGGCACCCTCCGCCCCCGCATCGCCACGAACGAGCCTGCCCTCGGCATCCAGCGAAGTGTTAGCCTCAAACGCCTGCTCGCCAAAGGTAAAGTCCGAAAGCGAAATGAGCTCGTAGTCGCCCGGCTGGGAGTTGTCGAACACCAGGCGGTCGGCATCGAGCTGCGGCATGTCCAGAGCGTCGGTCGGCAGAATACGGCGCAGCACGTCGTAGGTCAGATCGGTCTCGACGTCGAAGGTCGGCGCCGTCACCTTGCTACGGCTCACGCCGGCATCCATCGCCAAGATCACCAGCTCGCGCGCACGCGTCATGGCAACATAGAGCAAGCGGGCCCGCTCCTCGAGCGAAAGCCGCAGGTCATCGTTGCGCAGGCGAGCAAATGCCTCGGCGGGAGAACCCGTCGCACAGACGTCCTCCATGAGCTCCGGCGGCAACCATAGCGATGCGCCCTTACCCTTAAACGCATGCTCAAACTGCTTTTTGACGTCGTCGCCCTTCACAAAGGTACCATCGGCGAGCTTAACGCCGTCGAAGCGTGCCGGCAATGCCACGACCTGCGCTCCGCCCTCGACGCGACCCATCTGTGCCGCACCCGAGGACTTACGCACGCCAAAGCACTCGGCGACCGCCACGACCGGATATTCCAAACCCTTGGAGGCATGGACCGTCATGATGCGCACCGCCCCGTCGCCCTCCTCGTTGAGGGCACCCGGAGCTTCCTTGCCCGCCAAGAAACGGTCGAAGGCCAGCGCGATGGAACGCGGCGAATTGCCGAACTCGGCCTCCGCCTCGGCCACGGCGTCGAGCGCCTTGAGCACGTTGGCGGCAATGGCCTTGCCCTCGGGACCACGCTGTGCCAGACGCACGAACCAGCCGGAGGCGTTGACCACGTCGCGCGCGATGGCGGCGAACGAATCGCGGCCCACGCGACGAAGCGCATACCGCAGCACCTGGCGGGCGCGCGTCACGAGCGGCAAGCCCTGCAAGCCCGGCACATCGGAATCGCTCATGATGCCCGCATCGATGTTGCGACGCGAGGTCTCCCCCGTCTCGCTATCGAGCTTGGTCGCCAGCGCCAGGAACTCCTGGGCGCCGAGCGCAAACATCGGCGAGGCGAGCAGCGGCATAAGCCCCTGCGCCGTATCGGCCGGATTGGCGAGCGCACAAACCAGGGCGCGCACCGTCTGCACCTCGGCGGCCTGGGCAAAGACCGAGCCGCCCGCGATGACGCAGTCGAGCCCCTGGTCGCGGAAGGCCTGGGCGTAGATGTCTGCGTTGGTCATGCGGCCCAGCAGCAGCACCATACCGCCCTGGGGCTGGCCGGCATCGGCAAGCGCGCAGAATCGCTCGGCGATCGCACGGGCCTTGGCCTGCGTGCGCTCCTGCGTACTGCCGCCGGCAACAAAGAGCGCCTGGCGACGCGAGGCGTCTGCCACCAGCGTGTCCTTGCGGCCGTCGCTCGCCTCAAGATCCAAAAAGCCCTGCATCAGGCCGCCGTCATCGCCGTCGAAGACGCGTGCCACGTAACGCAGCACCTCGTCATGGCTGCGGAAATTGCGCACGAGCTTGACGAGCTCGCCAGCAGGGGCGTCTGCTACGGCAGTCGCCTCGGACGCCGCCGTCGATCCCACTTTGCGCTCCTGGCGACGGAACACCTCGACCTCGGCGCCACGGAAGCGATAGATGGACTGCTGCGCATCGCCCACGGTGCACAGCGCGCGCTCCCCCGCCCCCGTCAGGTAACGGATCAGATCGACCTGCATCTGGTCGGTATCCTGGAACTCGTCGATCATGACCATCTTAAAGCGGCCCTCGTACGCAGCACGGATGGCGGGGTAATCGCGCAGGGCCTCGTAGGCCATACGCAGCAGGTCGTTATTATCGAGGGCGGACTGGGCAGCCTTCAGTGCGCGATACTCGGCCTCCACGGAACGGGCCAGGCCCACCAGCGCATCGAGCGCCGGGCCACCGCAGGCAAGCACGATATTGATAAACGCATCGGCGGCCTCGGCCTTGAGCAGCTCGACCTGCTCCTTAGGGAATGCCTTGCTCGCGCGCGGCATGGCGCACGACATCATGAGTCGCGCCGCATCGGCCATGGTCTTGCCGCTCGCCTCGAACGCGTCGATGGCATCGAGCGCCATTTGCGCCTTCTCGGTCGCGGCCTTGCTTGCGCCCAGAGCCGCACGATAGGCATCGGCAAGGGCCGAGGTATCGGCCTGGCCGCGCGCCACGCGCACGTCGTCCATACCGCCCGGCAGCTGGCTCGACAGCTCCAGCAGGTCGCGCACCAGGCCCTTGATGGTCGTGCCGGCGCCAAAGGGGCCGCCCTCGCCCGCCATGGGATACCAGGCGTAGAGGGCCTTGAGCGATGCCGCGAGCTCGGGGGCGGCATCGGACGCCGTCGCGCGGGCCAGCACATGCTCAACAGCCTGATCCATGAGCTCGTCGGTATCGGTGAGCACCGTGAACTCGGGGTCGATGCCCAGCTCCAGCGCGTGCGTGCGCAGGATACGCGAGCACATGCCGTGAATGGTCGAGATCCACGCGTCGTCGACGGTCAGCGCTTCCTCGTCCATGCCCTCGTCGATAAGCGCACGGCGCACGCGGTCGCGAATCTCGGCCGCGGCATCCTTAGTAAAGGTGATGGCGAGCACCTGGTCCAGATGCTCGACGAACGGACCGGATTCGGGCGAGAGCGCGTAGACGATGCGGCGCGTGAGGGTAAAGGTCTTGCCCGAACCGGCGCCCGCCGAGACAAACAGCGGACGGTCGAGCGTTTTGACGATCTGCAGCTGTTGCGGCATCAAAGTCGAAAGATCCATGGTCTACACGTCCCTCCTTACAAACGTTCCTTCGTGGTTATACGAGCAGCGCGCATGCGCGGCCTGAGCCGACGTCGGATCGACGGCGGCAACGTTGCCTGCCTCAAGCTCCCGCAGACGCTCGGCAATGCCGGTCTCCACGCGATCGAGCAGGGCGTCGAAGTCCATGCTGCCACCCTCGCCGGGAAAGCCCTTCTTAAGACCCGGGATGCGGCCGTCGCCGCGCTCCTCCTCGAGCAGCTCGGCGCTCGCGGCGCCTCGCAGCGCCGGTTTGCCGCCCTTGGTCGAAAAATAGAGCGCCGCACGGGTATCCAGATCCAGCGCCCGGCGCATGGCCTGCGCATAGATAAGCGTCTGGGTATGGGGCGGCAGCCACCGCGGGTCGTCGATGGGCGCCGCGCCCGATTCCTCGTCGCGCACCGTGGGGTCGGCGAGTTTAAACTCCTCAACGCCCGAACGATGCTTGTAGTCGATCACCACGGCGCGGTTCTCGGCATCCACGTCCACACGGTCGATGCGCCCGCCGAGCGGCCAGCCGGCATACTCAACGTTAAGATCGTTAAAGGCAAACTCCAGGTAGCGCGGAGCAAAAGGCGTCAGCGCCTCGGCTTCATAGGCAAGCACGCCTTCCAGCTGCGGCAGAATCTCGGCCACCTGGCGCTCCTCTACCGGAGAGAGCGGCACGAGCGGGCCCTCGTTGCCACGCTTGGAAGCATGCTCGGCCAAGGTCTCGTCAAAGACCTCGCGCAGCAGCTCCTGAGCACGTGGCAGGTTCTCGGGCGCCACACGCTCCATGCCCTCCTGGGGCAGACGGGCGTGCAGATGCTCCAGCACGTCGTGGACAAAGTTGCCCTTCTCCATATTGCCAAAGCCCGCGTCGATGGACTGGGGCTTCACGCGGTACGAGACAAACCAGCATAGCGGACAGGTCGAATAGGCCTCGATCTGCGAGGCAGACGTCAGGCGCGGCACGAGCGGCGCATCCTCGCCCTCGCCATCGCGACGGCGCAGGACCAGATACGGAATGGCTTCATCGCTCAGATGCTGAGGAGCTTCGCAGGTCACGCGCTCGCGCCTAAGACCTTCACCTGCCGCGGGATCAAAGTCGGCAATGATATCGCCCTCGCCCACGCGCGTGGGCTTGGCAGCGCCAGCGGCCTCGGCATGCGCCCGCAGCTCGGTCCATACGGCTGCCGGGTAGCACTCGCGTGCCTGGCGATCGTGTGTCACGCGGGCAAGCGCGACCGGACCGTTCGCCGCCTGCATTGCACGGCCAAAGCGCACGCGCAGCAGGGCGGCGGGCTCCAAAGACACACCGTCGCGGCGCAGCTCGGCCGTCAACGTGGCAAGCGGGCCCTCTTCGTGCGAAAGCGGGTAGCTGCCCAGGTCGACATCGGCAAACAGCACGGCATCGTAGCCGCCAGGACGCAAAACCGACGCATCGGCAAGCGACACGAAGCGCACTTGCGCCCGTGGTGTGCGATCGACCTCGTAGGTCTCGTAATCGTAAGCGGTACTGCGCTTGTCCACCTTGGTTCGAACGCCGTCGAGAACCGGCACGGTCGCGGCCTGCGACACGTCGAGCGCGCGAGCATCGTTCATAAGGATGTCGATGGCATGGCGCAGCAAAGCCGTCTCTGCCTGGCGACGGGCCTGGCCGTCAAGGCCGCCTAGAGCGCGATCGGGCAGCGCCTCGGCAACGGCGAGCATGGCCTTGAGCGCCGTCACGGGTTTGTCGCGCCACAGCGCCTGAAACACGTCCGAGACCACGCATGGCACGTTCTTAAACCAGTTATCTTCGCTGGCGGCCTTGCGGGCGCCCCTCACCTGGCCCTGCACGCTCTGCAGCAGGCTCTTGACGCCCGCGGTGGTCTTGTTGCGCGACAGGCGCATATTCTTGTCGAAGCCGCGGGCGCTCGCGGCGTCGGCACCCGAAAGCGGGCTATAAATCCAGTCGGTAAGCTCTGGAGCGGGCCACCACTCGGTCTTGGAAGCGGTGCCCTCGTCGGCGGCTTTCATACGCTCGATCAGGTTGGCGAGCGCCGTAAACTGCCTGCCCGCGATGGACTGGGAAAACGCCGTGAATTCAGTCGTCTCGGCCGCAATGTGACGCGCCGCCAGACGGGCAGCGAGTTCGCCGAACAGCTGGGGCGCCCGGGCGGAAACTACGAGCACGCGCGCGGGATCGGCGTTCGCCTCAGCGCCGTCGCGCGACACAGACTCCTCACATGCCGCGACCAGGTTCTCGAGAGCATCCACATAAGCACGGGCGCGGGCATGGGGGCCGGCCACCTCTATAAAAATAGGCTGGGCAGCAGGCGCAGAAGCGGTCTCGGACGCGCCGGCGTCCTCTCCCAACGGGGCGACCTCAAACAGCACACCGCGGGCATCAAAGGCGGCAGCCAGGTCCTCGCGCATCGCCGCCTGCTCGCAAGCGAGCAGCACGACAACCTCTCCCCCGCGGTTCGCCACGGCCGACAACAGCTCGAGCAGGCTATGCGTAAACGACGTGACACCACGCACGCAGACGGCGCGGGCGCACCCCGGCAGGTTGTTCGCTAGGGCTTCTGCCATCATATCGGCGGCTTCGCAGGGCTCGACCATGTCTCGACGGTCCAAACCGCTCGCATAGGCACTCAACAGCTCGAACACACGGGCCTCGGCGTCGCTTTTGGGCTCGGGTTGAGCGGCGGCATCGCGGCAGCGTTCGTCGCCCGTCCCCGCCACGCCCGGCAACACGTCGCGGGCCATACGCGCAAGCATGCGTACCGTGCCTTGGCTGCGCGAGAGCGGCTGCAGAGCAGCGTCGTCGCGGCGGTCGATCATGTCCGAGAACAGCATCTGGCGCTGAAGGTTATCCACAAAACTGCGGCCATCGCCCATAAGCTCCCACAGCGAACGAAGCCACGACGCGGGGGTTTTGTAGTCAACGCCCAGCGAAACGCCAGCAACCGCAGCATCGTGACGGCACAGGTCGAGCTCGGCAAACGAGGGCGCCAGCAAAACGGCGCTCCCGTGGCGGGCAACCAGGTCGGCGAGCAACGCCGCCTCGGCATCGCTCAAGTCCGTACCGGCATTGGTGGTATAGATTCGAACAGGCATGGTCCTCCGCTCAAACTGTTCGCAATATTCATCGCATCTATCCTACCCGCCCGCACGGACAACCTGGCCCCAATGCACCAGATCCCCTCGATGATCCGTTTTCCTCCGTCCCCAAGAGATCAATTATCGACACACAAAAACCGCCCCCGAAGGGGCGGCTCCAGCTGATCCGTTTGTTGCCGTTGACCTACTCGCCATCCTCCAGCTTGATGAGGATCTTGCGATAGCCACCGTACTCGCCGTTGAGCGCCTTGGAAACACGGCTCACCGTGGTGGACGAGGCGCCCGTGCGGGCCTGAACCTCAACATAGGGCTCGCCCTCATCCAGATAACGCGCGACCTGCAAGCGTTGAGAAAGATCGCAAATCTCGCGCGGCGTGCAGATATCGGTTAAAAACGCCTGGATATCCTTCTCGTCATCCAAAAGACTAAATGCGTGGACCAGCTGCTTGACATCAGGTTTGTCAAACATGTTCTCGATGTTCATCGATCACCGCCAAACCCGCCAAAAGGCATCGAAGTTGATACTGACATCAGGCATCGTTCACCCGTAATATGCAATAAAACTATGCATGGGCCATTTGCCCGTAGCAGTGTAGCACACCACCAAACTAAAGCGACAAGACTCTCTGCCAGCGGCACGTTTTTTAGGACGAACGCCGTTTTGAAACCGAATGCGCACGTAAGCTCCACGAATATCTGAGACAATGGGCGGCCGAACAAGGCGGCACACCCGCGCGGCCGTCCAAGCTGCCGCAGCAAGCCGCTTCGCGCGATGTCAATACATCCTGCGCAAGAAAGGATTCACACCATGCGCTTTATGCTTAACTGGCTCTTTACCTCGATCGCCATCGCGATTGCCACGTTCCTCGTTCCCGGCATCCAGCCCTTCGGTTTTGCCGA
Source organism: uncultured Collinsella sp. (assembly GCA_900556415.1). GTDB lineage: Bacteria > Actinomycetota > Coriobacteriia > Coriobacteriales > Coriobacteriaceae > Collinsella. The sequence goes on along the minus strand of USOU01000003.1, from coordinate 16,694 downwards.
GGCCTGGGTCTGTTTCGCCTTCGTGGGACTGTTCCTGAACATCGTCGATTCGTTCGTCAAGCCGTTCCTGACGGTCATCTCGCTGCCGCTCACGATCATTACGCTGGGCATTTTCCAGCTTGTCGTCAACAGCTTTATGCTTGAGCTCGCGAGCTACCTGTCGGTCAACCTGCTGGGCGTCGGCGTCTCCATCGCAAGCTTTGGCTCGGCCTTTATGGGTAGTATCTTGGTGTCCATCATGCGTAGCATTCTCGACAGCATCGCCAAGGACTAAAACGGCCATTCCGGCCGTGCCCGTCTCAACAGCCCAAAACGAAGGCCGCCCATCGCAAAAATGGGCGGCCTTCTTATTTTTAGGTCTCAAAGGACGAGAGCATCTACCATTTCTGCCCCGTCCCCACATGACAGGTGGGATTAGATGACGTAGTCGTAGCCACGGTTGGGAGCGACAAGTTGATCGAGCGTCACACCGTCGAGGTAGTCGTTGATGAGCTTGTCCAGGTTCTTCCACACGTCGAGCGTGGGGCACTCATCCGAACGCGAACAGCCCTTGCAGTCGCCATCCAGGCATGCAACCGGTGCCAGACTGCCCTCGGTCAGGCGCAAGATCTCGCCCACCGTGTACTGCTCGGGCGGGCGCGTGAGCACGTAGCCGCCGCCCTTGCCACGCATGCCCGAAAGCATGTTGGCGCGCACGAGCGTAGCCAAGATGTTCTCGAGATATTTCTCGGAAATCCCCTGTCGCGCCGCGATCTCTTTGAGCGGGATGCGGCCGGCCGCCTGGTGCTCGGCCAGATCGACCATAACGCGCAGGGCATATCTGCCCTTAGTAGAAACCAACATGTATCGTGCTGCCTTTCGGTCATTTGGTCCGTAGAAATTCTAGCCGAAAAATTGGTTTTGAAAATACCCGTTCCGGTCACGATGGTTAATCGACTCGTAATAATCTTCTATTTCCTATTGCATTACTAGGCTTTAGTGTCTAGTATGCTTCCCAACAGCTAAACGATCAACCTATAAGGTTTATGGGTTTAGCTGCTACACGCACCGTGAAACCACACGGCAACCAGCAACTTGAACACTTTGGAGGTTCACCATGAGCAAGGTTTACACATCCATCGATCAGCTTATCGGCCACACCCCGCTTCTGGAGCTCACCCACTTTGAGGCCGACGAGGACCTCAAGGCTCGTGTGCTCGTCAAACTCGAATACTTCAACCCCGCCGGATCAGTTAAAGACCGCGTCGCCAAGAACATGATTGACGAGGCCGAGAAGGCCGGCAAGCTCGTGCGCGGCGGCGACTACACCATCATCGAGCCCACGAGCGGCAACACCGGCGTCGGCATCGCCTCGGTGGCGGCGGCTCGCGGCTACAAGGTGATCATCACCATGCCCGAGACCATGTCCGTCGAGCGCCGCAAGCTTATGCAGGCATATGGCGCACAGCTCGTACTCACCGACGGTTCCAAAGGCATGAAGGGCGCTATCGCCAAGGCCGAGGAACTGCAGAAGGAGACCCCCAACAGCATACTCGCCGGCCAGTTTGTGAACCCCGCCAACCCGGCCATTCACAAGGCCACGACCGGCCCCGAGATCTGGGATGACACCGACGGCCAGGTCGACATCTTCGTCGCCGGCGTTGGCACCGGCGGCACCGTGACCGGCGTGGGCGAGTTCCTCAAGGAGCAGAACCCCCAGATTCAGGTTGTCGCCGTCGAGCCCGCCACCTCCCCGGTGCTCTCTAAGGGCCAGGCCGGCCCGCACAAGATCCAGGGCATCGGCGCTGGCTTTGTGCCCGACGTCCTTAATACCCAGGTCTATGACGAGATCATCCCCGTCGAGAACGACGACGCCTTTGCCACCGGCCGCGCCGTGGGCCACAAGGAGGGCGTGCTCGTGGGCATTTCGTCCGGCGCCGCCGTGTGGGCCGCACTTCAGCTGGCCAAGCGCCCCGAGAACGAGGGCAAGACCATCGTGGCGCTGCTCGCCGACACCGGTGAGCGCTACCTGTCCACGGCGCTCTTCCAGGACTAGAGCTCTCGTTCTTAGAACGAGTCCAAGGCACGCCGGTCTCCCCTCTCTTCTGGCAGCCTAAGCTCATCCCAACAGGGTGTCCCACAGGACGCCCGAACTTGCTACAATGTCTGCGGCGCGGAACCAGCCTCCCGCGCCGCTTTTCTTTTTTGGCCACATGCCACCAAGGAGAACCTCCCCATGCACAACAAGTGCGTGCTCGTCGCCATGAGCGGCGGCGTCGATTCCAGCGTGACCGCGTATCTGCTCAAAAGTCAGGGTTACGAATGCGTCGGTGCCACCATGCGCCTCACCTGCCCCGCACCCGATTCCGCAACAGGTATGAGCAAAGTCGATCGCGATATCGCCGATGCAAAGGCCGTCGCCGAGCGCCTGGGGATACCCCACCATGTGCTCGACCTGCAGCAAACCTTCGACCGCAACGTGATCGAGCGCTTTGTGACCGCCTACCAGGAAGGGCTGACGCCCAACCCGTGCATCATCTGCAACCGCCACATTAAGTTTGGCGCGTTGCTGAATGCGGCGCTGGATATGGGCTGCGACTACATCGCCACGGGCCACTATGCCAAAACGAGCCAGGCGCCCGACGGCACCTGGCAGCTGCATCGCGGCGAGGACCCCAAAAAAGACCAGAGTTACTTTTTGTATTCGCTTACGCAGGAGCGGCTGTCGCGCACGATCTTTCCGCTGGCAGGCCTGGACAAGGAGCGCGACGTACGCCGTATAGCCGACGAACAGGGCTTCATCAACGCCAAGAAGGCCGAAAGCGAGGATATCTGCTTTATCGCGGACGGCGACTACGCGGGCTATATCGAGCGCCGCTGCGGACATGCCGCTACACCGGGCGATATCGTGTGGCGCGACGGCAGCGTGGTCGGACGCCACAACGGCGCGCTGCGCTATACCATCGGCCAGCGCAAGGGCCTGGGCGTCGCGATGGCGCATCCCGTGTACGTAACGGGCGTCGACGCCTCCAACAACACCGTGCATCTGGGCGAGGCCGAGGACCTGGCGGCCACAGCGCTCACGGCCAACGACTGGATCTGGAGCGCGCCGGCAGAGCGCATGGAGGCTGAACTCAATGCCGGCGGCATTCGCGTGGGCGCCAAGTACCGCTACCGTCAAAAGGACCAGGCAGCGACCCTTACACGTGGCGCCGACGGGCAAATGCTGCTGACTTTTGACGAGCCGCAGCGCGCCATCGCCCCCGGCCAGGCCGTCGTCGTCTACCACGGCGACGTCGTCCTGGGCGGCGGCACGGTGACCGGCGCCATCAAGTAGTCCCATCCCCTCTCTAAGTTGCGGTGAAATAGGGACTGCTTAAGCGTTTAAAACCGCCAAACAGTCCCTATTTCACCGCAACTTAGAGAGGGCGGCCTCGGTCGGTACTGCTGTGTCAGCCGAGGCCGCCGCATCGTTAGCGCTGAACGTAGGCGCGAACGAGCTCGTAGGTGTTACGCACGCCGTCGATGTGGCTGCGCTCGTAGTTGTGGCTCGCGTACACGCCGGGGCCGATCAGGCCATGGCGAATGTCGTAACCGGCCGAAAGCGTAGCCTCGACGTCCGAGCCGTAATGCGGGTACACGTCGATAGCGTAATCGAGCTCAAGCTCGCGCGCGATATTGGACAGTGTGGTCACCAGGTCGTAGTTGTAGGGGCCGCCCGAATCCTTGGCGCAGATCGACACCATGCGCTCGGTGCAGCCTAGGTCGTCGCCCACACAACCCATGTCCACGCTGATCATCTCGCGCGTGTCGGCCGGCACAAAGGCACCGCCGTGGCCGACCTCCTCGTACACGGTAAAGAGCAGCGACACCTTGCGCGAAAGCGTCACCTCGCCAGCGGCGACAGCACGCGCCAAGCCCAGCAGAATCGACGCGGACAGCTTGTCGTCAAGGAAGCGGCTCTTGATGTAGCCGCTCTCCGTCACCGTGGTACGCGGGTCCATAGCGATGATGTCGCCCGTCTGAATACCCAGCTCGAGCACATCGTCCTTGCTGTCGACGTTCTCGTCGAGCAGGATTTCCATGTTCTTCTCGATGGCCTTGACCGGTTCATCGGCCACATGCGCCGAAGGCTCGGTATTGAGGACCACACCCGTGTAGACATTGCCATCGCGCGTGTAGACGGTGCAGTTCTCACCATCGGCCGTAGACCACTGATGCCCGCCGAGGGTCGTGGGGCGCAGGCGACCATTGTCCTTGATGGAGCGCACCATGGCGCCCAGGGTATCGACATGGCTCGCCAGTACGAGCGGCTCACCCTCACCACCAAGCTCAACGAGCACATTGCCCTTATTGGAACGCTCGGGCCCAAAGCCCATATCGCGCAGGGTCTCCATCAGATAATCAGTGGCCGCACGAGTAAACCCCGTAGGCGAAGCAATCGAGGTAAGCGCCTTCAACTGGTCAGTAATATAGGAGAGCGTAGAATCCATCCGGGACACCAAAGTCACCCTTTCATATCGAATTAAACCCACAGCAACGATACCACCGCGAACCATCTTTTACCTAGCGAGACAACCCATCGAGCTTCCCAGAGCAGCGCCCGCCACGATAACGAGCCGGCGGGCCCCGCCCGTTAGCCCCAGAATCTTTCCGCAGGACAGAAGGAGACCCCGCCGCACGTAGTGCGCAGCGGGGCCTCCGACATGTCCGAGGACGATTCTGGGGCTAACGGGCGGGGCCCGCCGAACCAGGTTAAGCAGCCGGGCAGATCTTCTTGAAGAGCTCGATGACGTCGTCGAGCGTCGCCTCGCGCGGGTTGCCCGGGAAGCAAGCGTCGGCCATGGCGTCCTTGGCCAGGACCTCGATCTCGTCGGCCTTCATGGCCTCGCAGACGTGCGGGATGTTCACGTCGGCGGAAAGCTGCTTGACGGCGGCGATAGCGGCGTCGGCGGCCTCGTCGGTGCTCATGCCCGTGGTGTCAACGCCCATGGCGACGGCAACCTTGGCCAGGCGCTCGGCGCAAACCGGCTTGTTGAACTCCATGGCGATCGGCAGCAGCATGGCGCAAGCGACGCCGTGCGGGGTGTCGTAGTGAGCGGACAGGGTGTGAGCCATGGCGTGGTCGATGCCCAGGCCGACGTTGGAGAAGCCCATGCCGGCGACATACTGGCCAAGAGCCATGCCCTCGCGGCCGGAGCCGGGCTGACCGGACTTGGCCTCGGCAACGGAGTCGCGCAGGTTCTCGCTGATCAGCTTAATGGCCTCAAAGTGGAACATGTCGGAAAGCTCCCAAGCGCCCTTGGTGGTGTAGCCCTCGATGGCGTGGGTCAGTGCGTCCATGCCGGTGGAAGCGGTCAGGCCGGCGGGCATGGAAGCCATCATGTCGGGATCGACGACAGCAACCTCGGGGGCATCGTTGGTGTCGACGCACACGAACTTGCGGACCTTCTCGGGGTCGGTGATGACGTAGTTGATGGTCACCTCAGCAGCGGTACCGGCGGTCGTCGGCACGGCGATGGTGAACACGGCGTGGTTCTTAGTGGGAGCAACGCCCTCGAGGCTGCGGACATCGGCGAACTCGGGGTTGTTGATGATGATGCCGATGGCCTTAGCGGTGTCCATGGAGGAGCCGCCACCGATGGTCACGATAGCGTCAGCCTCGGCGGCCTTAAAGGCCTCGACGCCGTCCTTGACGTTCTGGATGGTGGGGTTGGGCTTGATCTCGGAGTAGAGGCTCCAAGCGATGCCGGCGGCGTCGAGCTCGTCGGTCACCTTAGCGGTAACGCCAAACTTGACCAGATCGGGGTCGGAGCAGACGAAGATCTTCTTGTAGCCGCGACGCTGGAGCTCGCCGGGGATCTCCTTGATGGCGCCGGAACCATGATAAGAAATGGTGTTGAGAACGAAACGATTAGCCATTGATAGCCTCCCATCGTGTGCGGGGCATCCATTACGCCCCACGCTATGAGTCCCATCCTAACGCTTTTGAAACAAAAAACGCGTGAGAACATCAAAAGTGTTAAAGCGTTTCAACAGAATAACGGAGCCCTAGTCCTTCCCTCCCGACAGCAGCGAAGGCTAGATTATAGGAGCAATCGCCCAAAGAATACGACCGACTCAGTCTATAAATTGTTTCTGTTTTAGCAATATATGTTTGACAATACGTTTATAAAAAGATACTTTGTAATGAATAACATGCGTGCAGCAAATAACGTCATTCATTTTGTTAGAAATTGCCCATGCGGTTATTGCAGCTGCATCTACTGCAACGTACAGCGTAATTCTCCGCACGAAGCAGAAGACGGTTCCAATTCGATCGAGGCGATGACACATGGTGGCTAGTTGTCCTAAATCGAGCAAGACGGCTACAAACGAATATCAAATCTCAATTGAGGGTAACCCTTATCCGCATACTCTGGCTCTCATCAACCCAGCGGGAGACAACCTCAACATCAAAAAACATGGGTTCACGGGTCCACTAGGACAGCTATTGAGTCTTAAATATACCGTTTATGACGATGCAAATGAAAAACTCTTCACTGTCGTTGACGGTGGTTTTAGCAACATGCCCAGGGTTGCGCTCATCATCGAACACGAGGAAGTTGCGGTGTTTGATTATGGCCTAAACAGACTTGAGATGAAGTGCATAACGAACATACCGAATTACACAATAAAAGGTAACTTCCTATTTGGAGATTACGATATATTCAGCCAACGGGAAGTGAAACTATCTTCAGTTATCGTCCTTCAATGTGATAAACAATCGTGCTTTAGCATACAGGTTTTGGATAAAGCCGAATTAGCCGCCGCAATTGGAATACCTACAGCCATTGCCCTTCTTAGGGCTCGGATTGAAGAGCATCTCGAATAAATCGCAAAAAGCAGTTCGTAACAACATTCAGGAGCTGGATAGTTTTTTTCTGGCTCCTGGAACTGTATTACATAGTCTGCAAATTGTTCGAAACCATGTCCATGATCCGCAGTAATGGCATTATGCTTTTTCATCTCCTGCGTAAACGCTACTTTCAAAAAGGATATCGAAACACTATCTAAATTGTTGCAAGACTCATCCAGACTAATAATAGAATAGCTGCTCAGAAAGGCTCTACAAAGCAATAAAGACGACAGTTCTCCGCCTTGATTATCAACTTGATTACTGTCGTCTTATTTTGAATAAAAAGCTCTGACATATGTCCATCCCCTTAACTAATAATCATAGCTGGAAAGATGGCATTTTTATTCTATAGCCTCAAGCAACACGCTTTGCTGACGTCAAATCTTGTCATTACAAACATGTACCTGAGCGCTTAAGACTCCAAAAAAGGGGCGGCCGAGATGGCCGTCCCCTCCCCAATATTGATCAGTGCGGCAAAGGAACAGCCCCTTTACCGCAATCGGTTACTTTCGGCAGCCCTCTTTCCAAGCCTCGGCCGCAACCTTCCAGCGTAAGCGCAAGTCGCGCTCGCGGTCGATGAACATGATGGCAAACGCGACAAACAGCAGCAAGCTCGCCACGACGATGGCGTGCAGGCCCATGCGCTCAATACACCAGTTGCCCAACACGGCGCCAAACACAAAGGTAAAGATCACGCCAAAATACAGCAGGCCGTTTTCCAAAAAGCCGCGCCTGTGGGTGATGATGTAATCGTCCACATTTTGCAGCGCGTTGCGCAAGTTGCCGATGCACATGGTCGTAGCGATGCCGTGACCGTGGATCTTGCGGAAGCTCTCGACCTGCATGCCGCAGGCAAACGAGGTGAGGCAGTTGGCGAGCAGGTTGAAATTGCCGCCCGGGATAAAGCTCACGCCCAGCAAGATGACGGCTTCAAAGAACACCGTCACCTGACGCCAGTGGATCACGCTGCCAAACCGCTCGTGTACCAGATCGGCAAGCATAATACCCACGGCAAACGACACCACAGGGAAGAAGTAGCGCCCCGCAAGTGCCCAGTTGCCCTCCGAGATGCTCACGCCCACGAGCAGGATGTTGCCTGTCTGCGCGTTGGCAAAAACATGGTCGCGCCCAATGTACGAATAAACGTCCATAAAGCCACCGGCGAGCGCCAAGATGATGCCCAGCTCAATAGACTCCGATATCTGTTTGGCACGCTGCATCGCCGTGCATCCTCCTTGTTGACGACCCTCTCGTGCGTTGGCGGAAGCATAGCCGCCGTTCATACTGTAACCCATTGACAACATGGCGTGTGCGCGAGACGGGTTCTCCAGCGCGCAGATACACAGTCTGGAAACAAACGACACCCGCATCGACGCGCCGATCCGCCAGCTCATGTACTCCACCAGTCTTTTTAGCCCCGTCCCAAAAAGACTGGTTACAATTACGTGCAGCATACAAACATCGGGAGGGATCGTGGCAAAAAAGCCTCAGCACGCTCAGAACAACCAGCGCAGTCAGCAGGGCAAACAGGGCCAGCAGCAAAAGCGCGGCGGTAAGACGCAGGGTGGGCACACCACGCATACCCCGGCAGCGGCCACACGCCCCTGGCGACCGGGCCGCGACAAGTTCCTCCCCGTCAGCCGCGCCGACATGGATGCGCGCGGCTGGGACCAGTGCGACTTTGTCTACATCTGCGGCGACGCCTACGTGGACCACCCCAGCTTTGGCATGGCCATCGTCAGCCGCGTACTCGACGCGCACGGCTACAAGGTGGGCATCATCTGCCAGCCCGACTGGACCGACCCCGCCAGCATCAGCGTGCTCGGCGAGCCGCGCCTGGGCTTTCTCGTCAGCGCCGGCAACATGGACTCCATGGTCAACCACTATTCGGTGACCAAGCACCGCCGCCACACCGACGCCTATACCCCCGGTGGCGAGGAGGGGCGCCGTCCCAACCGAGCCGTCACGGTCTACGGAAATCTCATCCGCCAGACGTTCAAGAATGCTCCCATCATCATCGGCGGCATCGAGGCAAGCCTGCGTCGCCTGGCCCACTACGACTACTGGCAGGACAAACTCAAGCGCTCGGTGCTGCTCGACTCGGGCGCCGACATCCTCATCTACGGCATGGGTGAGCACGCAATCGTCGAGATCGCCGACGCGCTCGACGCGGGACTGCCCATCGATCAGATCACCTATATCAACGGCACCGTTTACCGCACGGGCTCGCTCGACGAGGTCTACGACTACGACCTGCTGCCCAGCTGGGACGACCTTGCCGCCGACAAGCTCAACTACGCACGCAGCTTTAACGTGCAGCAGCAAAACATGGACCCCATCACCGGACACCGCCTGGTAGAGCCCTACCCCAACAGCGTCTATGTGGTGCAGAACCCGCCGTCGGCGACGCTTTCCACCGACGAGATGGACGAGGTGGCCGAGCTCCCCTACGCACGCGATTGGCATCCCGACTACGACGCGGCAGGCGGCGTGCCGGCCTTTGCCGAGATCAAGTTTTCCATTAGCTCCAACCGCGGCTGTTTTGGCGAGTGCTCGTTTTGCGCCCTCACCTTCCACCAGGGTCGCGTGCTGCAGATGCGCAGCCACGATTCGATCATGCGCGAGGCCGAGCTGCTCACGCACGACCCCGAGTTTAAGGGCTATATCAACGACGTGGGCGGACCGACGGCCAACTTTAGCCGCCCGGCCTGTGACAAGCAGCTCAAGCACGGCGTGTGCAAAAACAAGCGCTGCCTGTGGCCGAGTGTGTGCAAGAACATGGTGGTCGACGAGAGCGGCTACACACAGCTGCTGCGCGACCTGCGCCAGCTGCCGGGCGTCAAAAAGGTCTTCGTGCGCAGCGGCATCCGTTTTGACTACACCATGGCCGATGCCTCGGACGAGTTTTTGCGCGAGCTACTGGAACACCATGTCTCGGGCCAGCTGCGCGTAGCGCCCGAGCACGTGAGCGACGCGGTACTGTCCGTGATGGGCAAGCCGAGCCGAGCTGTCTACGACGCATTCTGCCGTAAATTTGAACGCTTGAATCGCGAATACGGACTCAAGCAGTACGTGGTACCGTATCTGATCTCGAGCCACCCCGGCTCGACCATGAAGGAAGCCGTGGACCTTGCCGAAGCCGTGCGCGACATGGGCTACATGCCCGAACAGGTGCAGGACTTCTACCCCACCCCGTCCACCATGTCGACGTGCATGTACTACACCGGCGTGGACCCGCGCACCATGGAGCCGATCTATGTGGCGCGCGACCCGCACGAGAAGGCCATGCAACGCGCGCTCATCCAGTATCGCAAACCCGAGAACTACAAGCTCGTGCGCGAGGCGCTGGAAAAGGCCGGGCGTCGCGACCTGATCGGCTACACCAAGCATTGCCTGATCCGTCCCGTGCCGCCGCGCCCGGGCGAGACGTCTGCTGGCGGCGGGCATGGCACAGGCAAGAAGGGCGGCAAGCCGCACGGTGGCGCTAGCGGTGCCGGCAAGGGACCTAAGGGCAGCAAGGGGCACAGCGGCATGTCGCGCGCGCAGAACACTGCCGGGCGCAACCGTGCAGCTCAGGGGCGTCAGGGTGCCAACGGAGGCGGACGCCGCAATTAGTGCGGGAATGCGGTAGATGTGCTCACAGCGCTCTGCTGGCACGCTTGGCGCAGCGAGCGCATTGCCTCCACCAGGATCACGCCGGCGATCGCGACCGTGATTATCACGTCGAGCGGCGTGTTCACAAACCACAGCAACGTCATGAGATACGACCCGGCGTTAAAGGCAAAATGCAGCAGGATCGTGTAGCGGAGCTTTCCGGTGGTCACGAGCACCCAGCCAAAGACCAGACCGGCGGCACCCGCGTAGCAACCTTGCACCCAGTTCATATGCATAAAGCCAAAGATGGCCGCCTGCAGCACAATCGCCGCGGCGATGCCTCGCTTGTCCGGCGCCGCCCAGGGCACCATGGCGACGCCTTGCGCCCGCGCGCGACGCCGACGCTTCCAGAGCGGACGGCACTGCGGGTTAAATGCTCGGAGCGAAAACTCAAAAATGATACCACGCACCAGCAGCTCCTCGCAAAACGGAGCGCCGACCACCGTGGTCAGGACGGCGAGATAGCTGATGTCGCCCATGCCTGTTTCCTCGACAAGCTCGCTGTAGTCGGCCGCGGCATCGGGCAACAGCGACAGCACGGCATCGGTCACGTAGCCAACGACCACCTGCAGGGCAAGGCCGATCACGACAACGCAGGCGATGCGTTTCCACGCCCCACGCGCTCCCCCACCGAGCGGGCGCTCACCTTGCCGGCGCGCCAGGAAGGAGCGCGGCCACAGATAACGCCACCACAGCAGCGCCATCAAAAACGACGCCGTCTGAGCGGCAGCCTGAAGCAATTGAATATCGAGGTCGTCAATCGAAAAGCCCATGAACACCGACGCGACACCCAGAGCGGAAAACAAAACCACGCTCAGGGCAATATCTGCCGCGACAACGCCTAAGCAAGCAAGTGTCCACACCAACGCGTTGAGCATGCCAGCCTCCTCAAGAACCGTTCCCTAGTTCTACCACAAACTGGCAAAACACTGATCCCTTGGGGACAGAGGAAAACGGATCATTTTGGTGCAAGAGGGCCAGGTTACTTTACGTAAAACGACAATGCCCCGCCCACGCAATCACGTGGACGGGGCATTGCTCTAGGTATGCGGTCAGCGACCCTGTTGCTTTTACTTAAGCTCGGGCCAGAAGTCCTTGTTAGCCTCGATCATGTCGTCGAGAACCTCCTTGGCGACCTTCATCGAAGGCACGGTCTTGTTCAGCGTAAAGGCCTTGAGCGCCTTCTCGTACGAACCCTCGATCGTAGCCTCGACCACGAGCTTCTCGGAGTTCAGCTGCTGCATCATGAGGCCCTGCTGGAACAGAGGAATGTTGTCGCGGCTGATGACCTCGGGGCCGTTCTTGCCAATGTAGGCAGGCAGCTCGACCATAGCGTCGTAGGGCATGTTGGGGATAGCGCCCTTGTTCTCGCAAATGACCAGGAAGCGCTGCTTGGTGTCGTTCTTCAGAGCGATGGCCAGATCGGCAATCCAGTCGCCGTGGCTGCCCGCATAGAACGTGCTCTCGTCGATCTCGCCCGTCTTCTCGTAGTGGTCGATGCCGTCGAAGAGGTTCTTCTCGCGCGTCTCCTCAACCTCGTTAGCACGGGTGCGCTCGGGGTTGGAATGCTCGACGAACTCCTTCTGCTGCAGGTAGTAGTTCAGATACGTGTTGGGCAGGTACTCCGGGAAGCACTCCATGATCTCGTACTCGCCCTTCCAGACGTAGTACCAGCTGCCCTTGGTGTGGCGGTTCTGCTCGGGGTGCTCGTCGGCGGTCTCCTCGGGCTTCTTTGCCATGAGCGAGCCCATGCCCTTGAGGTAGGAATCGGGCAGCAGAATCTCATGCTCCTTGATGTACTCGCGCAGCTGCGGGAGCACCTCCTCGCCCTTGTGGCGGATCGAGGTGAACCAACCAAAGTGGTTGAGGCCAAAGTAATCGTACTCGACATCCTTCTTGTCGATATCGAGCGCGGCGCAAACCACGTCGATGATCGCAATCGGCATGTCGCAGATGTTGATGATGCGAGCGTTGGGACGCAGCACACGGCAGCCCTCGGACACGATGGCGGCAGGGTTGGAGTAGTTGAGAATCCAGTAATCCTTCTTGGCGTACTTCTCAACGTCATCGATCAGCTCGACCATGGGGAAGATGGTGCGCATGCCATAGGCAAGGCCGCCGCAACCGCAGGTCTCCTGACCCACGCAGCCGTGACGCAGCGGAATCTTCTCGTCCTGCTCGCGCATGGCATAGCCGCCCACACGCATCTGGGCAAACACGAAGCTCGCGTCGGTAAAAGCCGTCTTTTTGTCGGTGGTCACCGTAAGCTTGATGTCCAGGCCGAGGTCCTCGTGCAAAATCCAGTCCACGAGCACGCCGATCTTGCGCTGGCGCTCCTCGTTGATGTCGTACAGGCGAATCTCGTCAACGTCGAGCTCGTCCTTGCGCAGGGCGATGGACTTGACGATGCCGGGGGTAAAGGTGGATCCGCCACCACACAGAGTAATGATCATTGTTTACTGCTCCTTCTCAATTGCGTTTTCGACCTTGTCGCGCATCTCGGCGACCTTCATGCCAAAGATGATCTGGATATTGTTGCCGTTGCGGTTGATGCCGCTGTTGGGCACGTGGTTGATGAGGTTCTCATCGATGAGGTCCGGGTTCTTAACGTTCACGCGGAGACGCGTAAAGCAGTTCTCGAGCTCCTCGATGTTGTCCTTGCCGCCAAGACCTGCGACCAGGTCGGCAATACCCGCATCGACGCCCTCTGCGGGAGCCGCGGCAACAGCGCCCTGCTTCACCGCAACAGATGCGGCAGCTTCGCCCTCGGCAACGGACTCGGCGAGCTCGGACTCTTCCTCGCGACCAGGGGTGTGAAGGTTGAGCTTCTTGATGAGGAAGGTAAAGAGGAAGAAGTACAGCGCGGCGTTGACGACTCCGAGCACCAGCATAACCGGCCAGTTGGTCTTATCGACGCCCAGGACCAAGTTGGAGACCACGATGTTGATGATGCCGCCTGCAGTCGAAGCGGGCACGGAGAGGACCTTGAGCAGGACCAGGAAGATGCCGGAAAGAACCGAGTGAACGACAAAGAGCACGGGAGCGGCAAAGACAAAGAGGAAGTCCATGGGCTCGGTCACGCAGGAGAGCACGGCGGTGATGATCAGCGGGATAATGACAGCCTTGGTCTTGTCCTTGTTCTCCTTGTAAGCCGTGAAGATAAAGGCGAGGCCGATGCCGATGTAGGGCCACAGGTTGTTGAAGGTGTAGCTGTTGAAGTAGGTGCTATCGGAGAAGGGCTGGCCCGTCATTGCCATCTCGGCGACACGGATGGGGTAGGCACCGGCGATAACCTGATCGCCCAGCGTCAGGGTGCCACCCACATCGGAGAACTGGAACGGGGTGTAGATGAGGTGGTGCAGACCGGTGGGAACGAGCAGCTTGTTGAGCATGCCGTAGATAAACAGGCCGATGTTGCCCGACTCCTTAATGATGCCGGCAACGGAGGAGATGGCGCCCTGAACCGGAGGCCAAACGATGCAGAAGCCCGCGCCCATGATCCAGGAGATGATGATCATGATCAGGAACGGAAAGCGAACGCCCGAGAACATCGAAAGGGCAATGGGGAACTGCTTGTTCGAGTACTTGTTGAACACGGCACCGGTGATGCAACCAAGAATGATGCCGCCAAACACGCCGGTATCGAGCACCTGAATGCCCATAACGGTGGCCTGGCCGGTTCCGGTAAGGCCGAGCATGCCGCTCGCATCGGCAAGAGAGCCGGTGGCGTTGAGCACGATGTTGTTAGCCTGCAGGAACAGGAAGAACGACATCAGGGCGATCAGCGAGGCATGGCCCTTGTTCTTCTTTGCCATGGCGCCGGCGATGCCCACGCAGAACAGAATCGAGAGGTTGTTGATGATAAACATCAGCGACTGATAGACAACGGCACCCACGAGCTGGAACGGACCGAAGCCCAGCACAGGAACCATGGCGCAGATGGTCTTGTTGGTCAGAATGATGCCCACGATGAGCAGGATGCCGGCAACCGAGAGATACATCATCGGCTGGACGATCGACTTCGCGAACACCTCCAACGGCGCTTTGAAATTGAACTTCTTTTTTGCGGTCATAGCGGTACTCCCCTTCCTTTTCCGCAAATTAAGACAGGTGTGCCCTGGACAAGACCGTGAGCCTTGCCTTATATCAATCGATATGTGGGCACGTTATGCCTAGAGACCAGGTTCTCCAAGCAGGTTAACAATGTGATACGCGAGATAACTCTTCTCGGCATCGGTAACGACAACGTTATAGGTAGACGACAAGTGGGCGGCTATGGCGTCCGCGCACGAGAATGCGCACGGATACGCCGTTTCATCGATTCGGAACAGCGCGTCGCCGTTGATTTGCCCTGCCGCGGGATCGAGCGCTCGCTGTGCGAAAAACTGCAGGTGACGAACGAAACGTTCGTAAGGCAGCGAGGTGTCATCGAGGGTCGTAGCATAGCGCTCGGAAACAATCGCGAGCACGTCGCGAACAAGCTGGACCGAAATGATGAGGCGGTCGGAGCGTTGCGGCATGGTGGCGTTGACGATATGCAGCGTAATGAAGCCCTGCTCTTCTTCGCTCATCTGGATGCCCATATACTCCTTGATAATCTGCAGCGCACGGCCCGCAAGTGCATACTCCTTGCGATAGAACTGCTGGATCTCGAGCAGCAACGGATTCTCACAGGAGACGCCCTTGCGCTCGCGCTCCAAAGCAAGGCTGATATGGTCTGCGAGAGCGATGAGAATCTTGTCGTTGATGTCGACATTGAGCTCTCGACGAAGCATCTGAACGATGTCCTCGGAAATCACGAGGTTGACGGTGGGGATGGACTCCAAAAGATGTGCCAAGCGGTCAATCGTACGCGAATCCTGAGAAGTTCCCTCCTGCAACGCGTAGGTCTTTTCGACCGACGCCTCATCGATGGCATCGCCGGCATGACGGCCAAAGCAGAGGCCTCGACCGATGACGATGAGCTCGGAGCCATCGTCCGAAGTGACCATTGCGACGTTGTTGTTAAAACTCGCTTGATAACCACGGCACCCACCACAAGAATTTACTCGGAAAGCCAGATAACAGGCTCTTTAACAGCAACAGGGCCGGAAGCATGCTCACGAAGAGTCGAGTTCTCCGAACGCTCGCACACGATAACGAAGACCGTGGGATCGAAGCCGGCGGCGCGGACCGCGTCGAAATCGACCTCGACGAGGGGCTGGCCCGCGTCGACATGGTCACCCTGAGCAACAAGCGCATGGAAGCCCTTGCCCTCAAGTTTAACAGTGTCGATTCCGATATGCAGCATCACCTGAGCAGAGCTGTCGTCGGACATGATGCCCAGCGCGTGCTCAGTCGGAAACAGCGCCGCGACGGTGCCGGAAACAGGAGCGCACACCGTTCCCTCTTGGGGAACCACGGCAACGCCATCGCCCACAGCACGGCTGCTAAAAGCGGGATCATTGGTATTTTCTAGATGAACAAGCTCGCCGGAAACGGGAGCGAGGATTTCGAACTCGGAGGTTGCAGTCGTCTGCTTATCCGAACCGCCCATCAGGCGAGAAAAGAAACCCATGGTGGCATGTCCCTTCATAAATATAGCCCAACCAAAATCAATCGAATGCGCCCATTGAGACGCACGCGATCAAAGACTTTGGTTAGGCCCACGTCCGAGGGACTCGGTAACCTTCCGCATTTCTTTTACAGGGGTTATTGTAGACAAGCCCAAAGCCGGAACAATCATTATGACCGGCGAACGGTATTTATTCTCCGATAAACGGTATCTATGCGGCACTTAGGGACGTTCCTTTTGTGCCGGCACCCAGGGACACTCCTTGCTCTGGTGCATTGGTGACAGGTTACTTTGCACCAATCATGAGTTGCGGTGAAATAGGGACTGAAAAGCCGCCCAAAAGGCCAAAACAGTCCGTATTCCACCACAACTTCAAGACGTTGGTGCATATGAACCTGTCCCCCTTGCACCAAAAAGGGCCCCGAGCAAAAACATGCCCGGAGCCCTCTGGTCGCCTCGACTTAGAGCACGACGCGTATGTTACTTGCGCTTGCCGCCGCCGTCACCGGGGCGGCGGGAGCTGCCGCCGCGCTTGCCGCCACGGCTGTTGCCATAGCTGCCACGGTTATCGCGACCGCCAGCACGACCGCCACGGGAGCCGGCCTGGTT
>USOU01000002.1 GCA_900556415.1 uncultured Collinsella sp. | reverse complement strand
GATTTCCGACGAAGTTGCACAGGCCCGCGCGCTGGCGCAGATTAGCGAGGCTCAGGTCGTGCGTGCCCGTCGTCGCGCTGCTGAGCGTGAGGCCGCAGCTCTGACCGAGCTGGTGGCTCCGAGCGTACCCGAGGCGAATGCGACCGCCGAGGCACGCGTAACCGACCAGTCGGCCGAGAAGCCGGCTGCCCGCACGCGTCGCCGCGTCGCCACCAAGGCTCAGCAGCCTGTTGAGCAGGGGGCTTTCGATGCCGCTGAGGCTCCGACTCGTCCTGTAGCAGGGGAGAGCGCGCAGTCCACTGAGCTTGCAATGCCTGCTGAGGCCAGCGCGGTCCCCGTCGTCGATCCGGCCCTACGTCCGCATCGTCGCGGCCGCAAGCCCAAGGCCTTCGTGGAGGCCGAGAAGGCTGCTGCTGCGGCTGCAGCCGCAGCTCAGGGCGCTGCGGTGGCCACCGAGCCCACGCTCGTTGCCGACGCTCCTGTCCAGGAAGCCGCAACCACCGATTACGCTGCCGAGGGCGAGCCGGCCGATGTCCGACCTGGTCGCAGCCGTCGTACCGCTTCCAAGCGCTCGACCAAGGCCAAGGGCGCAAAAAAGGACGCGTCCGAGGATGCCACCAATGAGGTCGTCGAGGCAACCTCTGACGTCGCTCCCGAGACCGAGAGCGCCGATCAGCCGGCAACCGAGAAACCCAAGCGCACGCGCAAAAAGTCCGCAAAGGCCAAGGCTGCCGAGCATCAGGCCGATGCCGATGCCGGTTTCGTCATCGACGGCAAGTCTGATGGCGAGGCCTCGAACAACGCCGATGCCGCTGCCGCCGATGGCGCTGCGCCTGCCGAGTCCGACGAGGGCAACCGTCACAACCGTCGCCAGCACAAGCGCAATGACGACCGCAGTGACCGCAAGGACGAGCGCAACAACGATCGCCGCAACCGTCAGCGCGACCGCAAGCAGCGCAATAAGGAGCGCAATGCCGCCCCGACTGAGCCCACGCTTTCGCGCGAGGAGCTCGCGGCCATGAAGGTCGCCGAGCTGCGTGAGAAGGCCAAGGAGTTCGAGATCGAGACGACCGGCAAGAAGAAGGCCGAGCTCGTCGAAGAGATCTACACCACCGCCGCGAAGGCCGAGGGCTTCCGCGACATCAAGGGCATCCTGCAGATTCGCCCGGATAGTTCTGGCATCATCCATGCCCACGGCTACATGAAGTCCAGCGACGACGCCTTCGTGCCCGCCTACCTTATCCGCTCCGCGCGCCTGCGCACGGGCGACGTGATCGAGGGCTCGCTTCGTCCCTCGCGCGGCGGCGACAAGCGCGCCGGCCTTGCCAAGATCACGACCGTCAACGGCCTTGATCCCGAGCAGGCCCGTAGCCGCCCCAAGTTCGGCGATCTCACGCCGGTCTATCCCAACGAGCCACTGCGCATGGAGCACGGCAAGGATTCCATCACCGGTCGCGCTATCGATATCGTGTCGCCGATCGGCAAGGGCCAGCGTGGCCTGATCGTGTCGCCGCCCAAGGCCGGCAAGACCACGATCCTCAAGAAGATCTGCCAGTCCATCTCCATCAACAACCCCGAGGTGCACCTCATCTGCCTGCTCGTCGACGAGCGTCCCGAAGAGGTCACCGATATGCAACGCTCCATTAAGGGTGAGGTCGTGGCCTCGACCTTCGACATGCCCGCTGATAACCACACTCGCGTGGCCGAGCTCGTGATTGAGCGCGCCAAGCGCATCGTGGAGCTGGGCGGCGACGTCGTGGTGGTGCTCGATTCCATCACGCGCCTTGCCCGTGCCTACAACTTGGCCGCGCCCGCCTCGGGCCGCATCCTTTCGGGCGGTGTCGATTCGGCGGCCCTTTATCCGCCCAAGCGCTTCCTGGGCGCAGCCCGTAATATCGAGAACGGTGGCTCGCTCACCATCCTGGCTTCCGCCCTTATCGATACCGGCTCCAAGATGGACGAAGTCATCTTTGAGGAGTTCAAGGGTACCGGCAACATGGAGCTCAAGCTCGACCGCGATCTGGCCGACCGCCGCATCTTCCCTGCCATCGACCCCGTTGCCTCCGGTACGCGTAACGAGGATCTGCTGGTCGACGAGCAGATGCGCCCGTTTGTCTTTGGCCTGCGTCGCATCCTTGCTGGCATGAACAATACCGAGCGCGCGGCCGCGTCGTTCATCAAGGGCCTCAAGGGCACCAATTCCAACCAGGAGTTCCTGGTACGTTCGGCCAAAAAGCACAGCGACTACGAGCAGACGTTCTAAGTCGCTTGCCGCACGCTAATGCCGCTTATTGCTCTTTTGAAGGGCCGGGGTTTATACCCCGGCCCTTTTGCATGGCGTCTTCGGAAACATTTTTTGAGCACAAGACTGGTAGCCAGCGGCTTTCTCGTTTCAATCCGACATCGCCGCTTGCAATCGGGGGTGTGGTTTCGCATAATAGCTTTTAAGCTTCGCGACGGAAAACGCAGATGAAACGAACCTTATACCGTTGCTTTGGGGCTCAGGCCCCGCTTCATCTTCTCTCGCGCAGCCAACTGAATGATGCGATTTGGGTGCTGGAAGATGGGGAGAGCTCATGGCTTCTTCTGATGCAACACAACGAGCAGTCCTTGCTGGACTTTCCTGCGGAATCGGCCTTGCCGCTCCCGTGGTGATGTATGCTGCCACGCTGCCGTTTGCGTCGGTGAACGAGACGGTCGTCGCGGGCGCCGTGCCGTTTGCCGTGGGTGCCGTGGCGGGCGTGGGAATCTATGCCGCCTCGCTGGGCATTTCTGAATATCGCGCTCAGCATGCCGAGCGCCTGTTCGAGCCCGACGCCATGGGTGGTGCCGCTCAGTTTGGCCAAACCCACAACGAATTCAAGACTGCCTCGATCCCGGCGCAGCAGTATGCCGCCCCTCAGACCGCTTCCTCCGCATCGTTTGGTGCCGAGCAGCCTTCATCGGTCTTTTCCGGCCTGACCGGTGCCTTCCAACGTCGTCATGCCGACGACGGCGTCCCCACCATTGCCCGCGCCCCAGACGCCATGAGCGAGGACGACGCCTGGTCCATGATCGATAGCATGCTCGACGACGATTCGCCGGTCAGCTGCGATCCCACGCGCTCACGCGACGTCTACCAGGTCGCTATCGACGAACTCACCTACGGTGGGCAGACCGGCTCCTATAACCGCGACGACATCGCTGCCGCCGCGCGTGCCGTTTCGGGATCTCAGGCCGCCCCTGCGGGCAGTACGGCCGCCTTCGTGGCGCTTGTGGCCAACGCCGCCAACAATGCCGCCAACAACGCCGCCAACAACGCTGCAACGGCTCAGCCCGTTACGTATGACACCGCCGTTCCCGTGAATCCGACGTCCATGCCTGACCCCTATGCCAACGAGCCCCTGGCTGCCGACGACGAGGAGACCATTGCTGCCCGTCGTGCTGCCGAAAGCTCGCTGTGGGGCGCTCCTGCCCAGCAGCAGGCAGCTGGGGCGGTGCCGTACAACACAAACATCGCCAACATGCCCATCATCAGCGACTCCTCCGCCGTGGCTATCGACCTCGATGACCTTGACGAGCCTGTGATCTCAAACGACATGCCGTATGCGGTGGCCGCTCCGGCAGATGCACCGGCTTCTGCGTCCCAGCCCGCCGTAGTCGACGAGTCCGTCGACGCTGCCGCCGAGGAGGACGTGCCCATGGCCGATTACTCCGGCCATGAGGGCATGTGGGCCGCGGCTGCTGCTATTTTGGATGAGATCGGCGAGCCTGCTCCCGTTACTACCTTCGTGCCTACTCCTGCCCCCGCACCCGCGGCTCCCGCCTATGTCGGCCGCCACAGCGCCGTGTTCCCCGAGGACACCGCCCGCATCTCTCGCGAGGGTATCGAACGTGCCGAGGCCATCGCTGCCGGCGTTATGGAGAATCGTCGCCACGAGCGCGTCAACCAGATTCTCGAGGAAGAGATCAATCGCGTTCAGTCTGCGGCGGTGAGGCGCACGGGCCGTGCGTATCTGAGCGTTATCGAGGGCGGTACCGCCAGCCTCGAGCCGCTCTGTGCGGAGGCATAGCGTCTCCATGGTTAAAATCGATCGCAAGTGGGCAGTCGCATCTTGCCTTATGGTGGTGTTGATTTGGGGCAACTCGTTGGTTCCCGGAACGGGGTCCGGCTCACTGAGCCTGTCGATCATGGAGGCCGTTCGCGGCTTTCTACATGGCATGGGGTTTCCGTACGAGTGGGTGACCAACTTCGTCGTTCGCAAATGTGCGCATTTCACCGAATACATGGTGCTCGGCATTCTGGCGACACACGCGTTTGACGTTGAGGGCCGTCGCACCTTTGATGTACTGCTTCCCACGGCGGTTTTCCTGCTGCTGATTCCCTCGATCGACGAGACGATTCAGCTCTTTGTGCCCGATCGTGCCGGCATGATCACCGACGTGATGATCGACTGCTGCGGAGCGATGACGGGCGTTGCGCTTCGATATCTCCTACGATTGCTCATATGTGCCAAAAAGGCCGCCTAGGACACGTTGCTTGGTCCTAGGCGGCCTTTCTTCGTTTGAGGGCCTCTATGAGGGCGTGACGGCGTTTTGCCGGGGGCGGTAGGACGCCGTCACGCCCGGCAGGCGTGCTTACTGCTGAAGCGCCTGGGCGCCCAGGGCGAGGCAGCCCATGATGCCCTGCTTGCCCTCGAGGCTGTTGTTGACAATGTAGGTATCGATGTCGTTGACCTCGGGCGTGACGATATAGCCGTTGATCATCTCGGCGCACTTTTTGCGTGCGAGCGGCACGATGGGGGTGTGGTCGGCCACGCCGCCGCCGATGATGATCTTTTGCGGCGCGTAGCACAGCGTGTAGGTCATGAGCGCCTGTGCCAGATAGCCTGCGAGCAGGTCCATGGCCTCCGGGTCATCGGCCATGTCTCCGGCGCTCTTGCCATCCCAGCGCTTTTTAACGCCGGGGCCGGCGATGAGGCCCTCGAGGCAGTTGTCGTGGAAGGGGCAAGCGCTATGCTCGCCGATGGTGTCGCGCGGGTCGCGCGTGACCAGGATGTGGCCGGCCTCGGGATGCATCATGCCGTGTACGAGCTGGCCACCTGAGAGCACGCCGGCGCCCACACCAGTGCCGATGGTCAGGTAGACGACATCGGTAAGGCCCTGCGCGCAGCCAAGGGTGACCTCTCCCAAGCAGGCGACGTTGACGTCGGTATCGTAGCCGCAGGGAATGTCGAGCTCGTTTTGAATGGTGCCCAACAGATCAAAGTAGCGCCATGCCGTCTTGGGGGTCTCCAAGATCTTGCCGTACTGGGGCGAGGCGGGGTTAACTGCAGTGGGCCCAAAGGCGCCGATTCCCAGCGCGGCGATGCCCTTGTTGGCAAACCATGCATTGACGGCCTCAACGGTCTCCTGCGGGGTCGTGGTCGCGATCTGCTCGCGCTCCAGGACCGTACCGTCTGCATAGCCCGTGGCGCAGACCATCTTGGTGCCGCCGGCCTCGAGCGCTCCGATAAGCTGCTGCTCTGCCATAGTATTCCTCTCTCAGGGACGAGTTGCTCCGTGACTAAAGTTTAGCGCTCTAAATAAATTATGAAAGCGCTATAAAAAGAAGCCCCGCAACGCGGCGGGCGTTGTGGGGCTTCTTTGGTTACTTTAGTTGCCGGGTCGTCCTTACCCGCGCGGTTTGATTTTATCACGCAGCGACTTGAGGTTCTCCAGCGCCGCGTTGAGCGTCTCGTCACGCTTGGCAAAGTGGAAGCGGATCAGATGGTTGACGGGCTCACGGAAGAAACTTGAGCCGGGCACAGCGCCCACGCCCACCTTTGAGGCCAGGTCCTCGCAGAACTCGAGGTCGCTGTCGTAGCCAAACTCCGAGATATCCATCATCACGTAGTAGGCGCCCTGCGGCACGTTATGCTCAAGACCGATGCTATCGAGCCCCTGGCAGAACAGGTCGCGCTTGGCGGTATAGAGGTCGAGGACCTCGTCGTAATAGCTGTCGTCGAAGTTGAGTGCGGTGACGACGGCTTCCTGCAGGGGAGCGGCGGCACCCACGGTGAGGAAGTCGTGGACCTTCTTGATACGCTCGGTGATCTGGGCCGGGGCAATGGTGTAACCCAGACGCCAGCCGGTGATGGAGTAGGTCTTGGACAGCGAGCTGCAGCTGATGGTGCGCTCGAACATGCCGGGCAGCGTGGCCATATAGACATGCTCGTGGGGCGCGTAGACGATGTGCTCGTATACCTCGTCGGTGATGCAGTACGCGTCGTACTTTTTGCACAGGTCGGCGATAAAGGTGAGCTCCTCGCGCGTAAAGACCTTGCCGCAGGGGTTCGAAGGGTTGCACAGGACGATGGCCTTGGGGTCGTTGTCGCGGAAGGCAGCCTCGAGTACCTCACGGTCAAAGTCGAACGTGGGCGGGTTGAGCGGCACATAGATAGGCTCGGCACCAGAGAGGATGGTGTCGGCGCCGTAGTTCTCGTAGAACGGCGAGAAGATGACGACCTTGTCGCCGGGGTTTGTGACCGTCATCATGGCGGCCATCATGGCCTCGGTGGAGCCGCAGGTGACCACGATGTTCTCGTTGGGGTTGATCTGCATGCCCATAAAGTGCTCCTGCTTGGCTGCGAGCGCCTCGCGCATGGCCTGGGAGCCCCAAGTGATGGAGTACTGGTGATAGAGCGGCTTGGGGTCGGTCGCGATGGTGCTGAGGCTCTCGAGCAGCTGCGCCGGAGGATCGAAGTCAGGGAAGCCCTGCGAGAGGTTGACGGCGCCGTACTTATTGGAGATGCGCGTCATGCGGCGGATGACCGAATCGGTAAACGTTGCCGTGCGATTGGAGAGTTCTTTCATACTTGTCCTTTCGAACTTCGGGGTGGGGCAAGTTTACTCCTATGAAACCGGTGGGATTTGCTTGAAATGGATCCGAAAAACTCTTTTCAAAATTCTTGAAAATTGGGGCTTGCATCGCGTGGCGTTCCTTGCAATAATAGTCGAGCGCGAAGCGCACAGGACACGGTGGGTGTAGCTCAGTTGGCTAGAGCGACGGGTTGTGGTCCCGTAGGTCGAGGGTTCGAGTCCCTTTACCCACCCCAGTTCTTGCTTCGTGTTGATATCGGGTCGTTAGCTCAGTTGGTAGAGCAGGGGACTCTTAATCCCAAGGTCCAGGGTTCGACCCCCTGACGGCCCACCACACGATATCTCTTCTAAAGTCCGCCACAACGGACTTTAGCTTTGGGTCGTTAGCTCAGTTGGTAGAGCAGGGGACTCTTAATCCCAAGGTCCAGGGTTCGAACCCCTGACGGCCCACCAAAGCATGTTAAAGCGACTGGTTTCGGCTGGTCGCTTTTTTGTTTGCCTCGCATGGGGTCGAACCCGTAAGGGCGCGGAGCTGAGGAATCTGCACCGTGATTCCCTTAGGGAAAATCGGCTAAAGCCCCATAGCGTGTTCTCCTTAGGGGAATCATGCTTACGGGGCTCGATACATGTTGAGAAATTGTGATCAAACTCAAGGTGAGAATCGATTTAGTCTGCTCGATAGTGCGAACCCAGACTTTCGGTCCGTTCGCGCATGGCTTTGACCATTTCCGTTGCCAGCTGAATCTGCGATTGCAGGCGGGCATGGGCTGCGACTTGGCTGTCATTGGCGTGTCGCTTATTTAGAGCTGAGGCTTCGTCTTGCAGGCTTTCAAGCTGTTGCAGGGCCTTGGATAGGCCCGCTTCGGTCCTGTTGATCATGCAATAGGTACTCATCGTGTGCTTAAGGCCGCGGGTCAGGCGCTCGGCGTCTGTTGTGGTAATGCCATGCTGGGGGAGGGCGATATCCGCCTTTGGGGCCACCTTAGGTGAATTCTGCGCTGCTGCCGCCGCCGACGCGCCCGCGATGCGCCCAAACACGATGCCGTTGGCGCTCGATAGACCGCCGATGCGATCGGCGCCGTGCATGCCGCCTGTCGCCTCGCCGCAGGCATAGAGGCCCTCAACGCCCGTGTACGCGGTCTTGTCGATTTTGATGCCGCCGTTGGCAGCGTGGGCATACATCGCCACACGCATCTCGTCGGTCGGCGCGATGCCGTGCTCGTCTTGTAGCCAGGCGGCAAATGTCTGCACAAACTCGGGGACGTCCTCGCGGGGGAAGTCGTAGTGGAGTGCCAGGCCTTCGGCACCCGCTTGATCGATGGCAAGATCGATGGCGCGGGAAGCGAGGCGCGATGTGAAAGGGCCATATCCTGAGCGTTGCTCAAGTAGATCGTCCAGCTTTTCATTGGTAATATCGACCGGTTGGTCAAACGTGACGTAGCGCCAGGTCTTCTCGTTAAAGACCAGGTTGCGCTTAGGCTCAATGAAGCCGGGCATCATCTGCATGAACTCTATATTAGTGAGCGTTGCGCCGTGTGCCAGCGCGATGGCCTGCGAGGAGCTGAGCACGTCTGTCGAAGTGAGGCTGCGCTCGAACAGTCCGCCCGTGCCGCCTGCGGCGATGATGGTGGCGTTGGCTGCCATAGGCATGAGATGTTCGTTTGCACGGTCGTAGAGCACTGCGCCGATAATCTTTCCGCTCGCATCCTCAACAAGGTCGATAAGTTCGTGGCGGGGGAGCAGGTGGATGCCGAGAGTCTCGATCTGGGCCGTACACGCGTCCTCAAGGGGCTTGCGGGTGAGGCCGCGCCACATGCGTGTCTTGTGGTCAAAGCAGGGGATAAACTGCTTCTGCTGGGCGCTCTCGGCACTTTGCGGACGCTGGAGTTGGACGCCCAGATCCTGCTCGAGCCAGTCAATCGCCTGAGGAATACCGTGGACAAACGTCTGGACGAGCGTAGGGTCGACAACGCCGCCGCCCACGGCCTGGATGGTGTCGATGAGGTCCTGCTCGTCGCCTTCGTCGATGGGGCCAATAAGGCCCAGGCCCCAGGTGCCCGGGAAAAAGCTAGATCCGCTCATGGTCTTGCCGACGCTTGCGATGGTAACGGTTGCGCCTGCACGAGCTGCTTCTATGGCGGCGCAAAGGCCTGCAATGCCCGATCCAATTACCAGTACATCAGTCGATTCCATCGGATTCCTTTCTCGTCCGGCGCATTGTCGCACGGGTGATCGGCAATGGGGCCGCAAAGACTCGGCAAATCGGTAAAGGGCAAATATGGCAGGTGGGCGTCATGGACGCTCTGACGCTCCATCTCATCACATCTCGTATTTCGTCCCAACTGATATATCGGCATTGGTACCCTGCGACAGCGTAAACAAAAAGAGCCGCTACCCGGGTGGATAGCGGCTCCAAAGCTCAACTATATGAGCATCGCGCGGGCGCGATTAGGCCTTGAGGGCCTCCTCGACGGCGACA
Organism: uncultured Collinsella sp.; assembly: GCA_900556415.1. Lineage (GTDB taxonomy): Bacteria > Actinomycetota > Coriobacteriia > Coriobacteriales > Coriobacteriaceae > Collinsella. Next base: position 135,277 of record USOU01000002.1, on the reverse strand, counting down.
GCGCAGGCGACGGTGGCACCGACCATGGGGTTGTTGCCCATGCCGATGAGACCCATCATGTCGACGTGCGCAGGCACGGAGGAAGAACCGGCGAACTGGGCGTCGGAGTGCATACGGCCCATGGTGTCGGTCATGCCGTAAGAGGCAGGGCCGGCGCCCATGTTGTCCGGGTGCAGGGTACGGCCAGTGCCGCCACCAGAAGCGACGGAGAAGTACTTCTTGCCAGCCTCGAGGCGCTCCTTCTTGTAGGTGCCAGCGACGGGGTGCTGGAAGCGCGTCGGGTTGGTGGAGTTGCCGGTGATCGAGATGTCGACGTTCTCGTGCCACATGATGGCAACGCCCTCGCGGACGTCGTCGGCGCCGTAGCAGTTGACGGCGGCGCGGGGACCATCGGAGTAGGGGATGGTCTCGACGACCTTGAGCTCGCCCGTGAAGTAGTCGAACTGGGTCTTCACGTAGGTGAAGCCGTTGATGCGGGCGATGATCTGAGCGGCGTCCTTGCCCAGACCGTTGAGGATAACGCGCAGCGGCTTCTTGCGAGCCTTGTTGGCGTTCAGAGCCAGGCCGATAGCGCCCTCAGCGGCAGCGAAGGACTCGTGGCCAGCCAGGAAGGCGAAGCACTCGGTGTCGTCGGAGAGCAGCATAGCGCCCAGGTTGCCGTGGCCCAGACCGACCTTGCGGTCCTCGGCGACGGAGCCGGGAACGGTGAAGGCCTGGATGCCCTCGCCGATGATGGCGGCAGCCTCAGAAGCGGTCTTGGCGCCACGCTTGACAGCGAGAGCGCAGCCGAGGGTGTAGGCCCACTCGGCGTTCTGGAAGGCGATGGACTGGGTGTTGTTGACGATCTCACGCGGGTTGAAGCCCTTGTCGGTGCAGATCTGCAGAGCTTCCTCGAGGGAGGCGATGCCGTTGTCGGCGAGGCACTTGTTGATCTTGTCAGCGCGGCGCTCGTAACCTTCGAACGTAACAGTCATAGTTATTTCCCTCCCTTTCTACTCGTGAACCGGGAACACGCTGGCGACGGAGTGGGTCTCCTCGTCGGTGCGCGGGTCGATGTACTTGGCAGCGTTCTCCCACTGACCATAGTGGCCCATAGCGCCAGCGATGGCCTCCTCGGGGGTCTTGCCGGCCTTGACGGCGTCGGTGAACTTGCCGAGGTTCAGGAACTCGAATGCGATGATCTCGTTCTTGTCGTTGAGAGCCATGCGAGTGACGTAGCCCTGAGCGAGCTCGAGGTAACGAGCGCCCTTGGCCTTGGTGCCGAACATGGTGCCGACCTGGGAGCGAAGGCCCTTACCGAGGTCGTCGAGGGAGGCGCCCACGGGCAGGCCGCCCTCGGAGAACGCGGTCTGGCTGCGGCCGTAAACGATCTGCAGGAAGATCTCGCGCATAGCAACGTTGATGGCGTCGCAGACGAGGTCGGTGTTGAGGGCCTCGAGGATGGTCTTACCGGGAAGGATCTCGGAAGCCATGGCGGCAGAGTGGGTCATGCCCGAGCAGCCGATGGTCTCAACGAGGGCCTCCTCGATGATGCCGTCCTTGACGTTCAGCGTGAGCTTGCAGGCGCCCTGCTGAGGTGCGCACCAACCCACACCGTGCGTAAGACCGGAGATGTCGGAAATCTCCTTAGCCTGGACCCACTTGCCCTCCTCGGGGATGGGTGCGGGGCCGTGGTATGCACCCTTGGCAACGGGGCACATGTTCTCCACTTCCTGTGAGTACTGCATGCCTCTCCTCTCTATCGTGTTGGCGTCCCGTCTGGGGGTCGTGGCTGGCGATTGCCGGGCGACCCTTCGAAAGGGACATGACATGCAGCCCCTATAATACCGCGAAATGCACGGAATATTCGGCGAACGGCTCAGTTTTCGTAGCGAGAAGCGCGGAACTTTCAATTGAAACGATTTAATCAAGCTGTTTGCGGTTGCGCGGTCCGCTGAAGGGGATCGGTTCTGGTCAAGCTTTTGCTAAGGGTGCGTTGCCTGACCTGTGGCTATGAAGCCGTTCGCCGTCGGTTTTCCGCCTTTTACCGTCGACGGGTTCCATTTTGCGTGAATGATTTGATGGCACGTTTCAATCGTGATGTATTGGATGGTAAGCAGATCCCGGCGAAGGGAGCGCCATGCAGCGCGTTTGGAAAACGATCACCGGTTTTTACCATGTTTGCGCCCGCGGTATGGCCGGGCGGCAGATCTTTGAGAGTGACGAGGACCGGTGGAAGTTTTTGGAGCTGATGCGCGACTGCTGCCGCGATGCCGGCGTGACGGTCGTGGCGTGGTGCCTCATGAGCGACTACGTGGATCTGTTGCTTTTGGACTATGAGGACATGATGAGTACAGCCATGCAGCGGCTGCTGTTGACGTATGCTCGTCGGTTCAATAAGCGCACTGGGCGAGCTGGATGCCTGTTTCGTGAGCGTTTTGAGCGGCGCTCGCTCGATACCGACTGGCAGGTGATGGAGTCTATTCGCTCCGTTCACGCCTGTTCGCAGAAGGCTGGCATCAGCTTAATCGAGCGCTATCCGTGGAGCAGCTTTGCAGAGTATCTACGGGCCTATGACAACGATTTGACGAGGGGATTTTCCGACCCTTCTTGCGTGCTTGAGCCTTTTGGTTCTGCCGAGGGTTTTATTGCCTATTCGCTTTCGACGCCCGACGGTGGCGAGCTAGCGATGCCCAACCTGAAAGAGACGGAGTGGGAACGCCACGCCTTTGCCGACAAGTTGGCGAATAGCCTCGGGGTTTCACTCCGCGGGGTTAAAGCTGCACCGCAGGCGCAGCGCGATACCGTTATTGTTGGATTGCACGATGCCGGTTTCACGGTGCGTCAGATTGAGCGATATACGGGGATTGGCAAAAGCACCGTTTCTCGTATTGTGCGCGCTTATGCGCTGGTGGACGCGCAGGCCGAGGGCTCGAAATAAAGGTAGAAAAGAAAATGGCCGAATCGCGAAAGCTAAGCGATTCGGCCAATAGAATTCTTCAGATTTGAGACAACTATTACTGATTATTTTGTCCCGTGAGCATGCCGTCGAGGGTGCGCCAGGCGAGCTCGGCGCATTTGACACGGGCGGGCATGTGCGAGATGTCCTGGAGCTGAGCGGCCTCGTCCAGGTCTTCCAGGTCCTCCTCGGAGAGCTGCTCGCCACGGATCATGGCGAGGAAAAGCTCCGCCAGACGACGAGCCTCCTCGACCGTCTCGCCGGTGATGAGGTCGGCCATGATGTCGGCGCTGGCCTGGCTGATGGCGCAGCCGTGGCCGGTAAAGGATGCCTCCTCGATCACGTTGTTCTCGACACGCAGCTGCAGAGTGAGCTCATCGCCGCAGCTGGGGTTGATGCCGTCGTGCTCGTGCGTGGGGGCATCCATCTCGTACTTGTAGTCGGGGTGCGAGTTGTGCTCCATAAACGTGGTGGAGGTGTACAGATTACCCATTGAACGTGCTCCAAACGTGATGTAGTCCGGCGATGAACTTATCGATGTCGGCCTTGTCGTTGTAGAAAGCCACGCTGGCGCGGCAGCAGGCAAGGTTCTCGACGCCCAGCCAGGTGAGCAGCGGCTGCGCGCAGTGGTGACCGGCGCGGATGCAAACACCGTCCATGTCCATGATGCTCGCGACATCGTGCGGGTGGATGCCGCGGACGTTAAAGCTGACGACGCCGTGATGGTTGTCCCAATAGATGGAGCCGATGATCTGGACAAAGTCGAGCTGCATGAGTTCGCCCATCAGGTAGTGGACGAGTGCCTTCTCACGGGCCTGGATGTTTTCGTAGCCCACCGTGTTGACCAGGTAATCAAGCGCCGCGCCCGTGGCGAAGATGCCGGCGGCGTCCTGCGTGCCGGCCTCGAACTTCTCGGGGACGGGCGCCCAGACAGCGTCCTGCTCGGTGACCGAGTCGATCATCTCACCGCCGGTAAGCATGGGCGGCATGGCGTTGAGCAGGTCCATCTTGCCCCACAGCACGCCGATGCCCATGGGGCCCATGGCCTTGTGTGCGCTAAAGGCAAAGAAGTCGGCGCCCAGGTCGGCCACATCGACCGGCATGTGCGGCAGCGACTGCGCTCCGTCGACGACCAGATAGCCGCCGTACTTGTGCACGAGCTTGCCAAGGTTCTTGACCGGGTTCTCGACGCCCAGCACGTTAGAGACCTGTCCCACGGCCAGAATCTTGGTCTTGGGGCCAACCTTGGCAAGCACTTCCTCGGTGGTGAGCTGGCCGGTCTTGGTGGGGTAGAGGTAGACGAGCTTGGCGCCTGTCTCGCGGCAGACCTGCTGCCACGGGATCAGGTTGGAGTGGTGCTCCATGATGGTGATGACGACCTCGTCGCCCGGCTCGAGCACCGTGGGCGCAAAGCTCTTTGCGACCAGGTTGAGCGACTCGCTCGTGTTGCGGGTGAAGACGATCTCGTTGGCCTGGGGGGCGCCGATGACGTCGGCGATTTGCTGGCGCACCTTCGCGATAGCCTCGGTGGCCTCGACGGACAGCGAGTACAGGCCGCGCAGGGGGTTGGCGTTCATGCGCTGGTAGAAGTCGCGCTCGGCGTCGAGCACGCAGGCGGGGCGCTGCGCGGTGGCGGCACTATCGAGGAAGGCGATCTCGGGATGCTGCTGGAACAGCGGGAACTGGCCTTTGTAGGGGTTGGTCTCGATGTCGACGGTAGGCCAGCCGCGCGAAGCCTCGTCGCTGGCGTCGAGCTCCATGGGCTCGGGGGCAGTACAGGTATCGCATTTAACGTGCTCGGTGTCGATCATGCGAGCTCCTCCTCAAAGTTATCGATCAGGTTGTTGCCCAAGCGGACGACGGCGGCGCGGGTGCGCTCGTCGGTCGCGGAAAGCGCGGCGTCCTCCAGCTTGGCGCGGATGAACAGATCCTCGGCGGCGTTTTGATCAAGGCCGCGGCAGGCGAGATAGAACAGCTGCTCGTCGCGGACGTGACCGATCGTGGCACCGTGGTTGCCGGCGACGTCGTCCTCGTCGCATAGGATGACGGGGACGGTCTTGTTGTCGACGCCCTTGTTGGCTAGCAGCACCGTCTCGCGCTCGGTGCCGACGGCACCCTTGCAGCCGTGCACGAGGTCGATGGTGCCGCGGTAGACCTTCTTGGACGTGCCGGTCAGCACGCCGTTGGCGTCGATCTCACACTCGGTCTTGCGACCGCGATGGCGCAGCTCGTAGTTAAAGTCGCGCACCTGCTCGCGGGCGCCCAGGTAATCGGTATCGATGGTCACCTTGGCGGTATCGCCCAGCAGATCGCCGGCAAGGCCGGTGGCGCTGGCGCCGGCACCCAGGACAGTGTGCTGCACGTTGACGCGCGCGCCCTCGTCCAGGAACAGGCCGGAGTCATCGAGTGCGATCCAGCTGTCGTCGAGCGTCTGTGTGCAGGTCACGTTGACGGTGGCGTACTCGTGGGCACACACGCGCAGCACGGAGCCCACGACGCCTTGGCCGACAACGGGGGAGTCCAGGGCTATGTGCAGGTCGAGCGTTGCCTGCGGACGGGTGACGACATCGATGGCGGCGATGGCGGCCGCAGCGTCGACGCCACTCACGCGCACGGTAGCCGTGGCGTGCTGGTATGCGGGCACATCGATGACGATGCGCTTGGTGGCGTGGTCGGCCAGGTAGGCGTATGCAGCCTCGCCCATGCCGGTCTCGAATGCCTCGGCAGGGGTGAGCTCCTCCTCGAGCTTGATCGCGCCGGCCTGGTAGACAGAGGTGGCGGGCACGTCGAGCTCGGTCTCGGGCGTGATGCGGGCGCGATCGGCGGCATCACCGGGGGCGGAGGCGCGGCGCTCGGGGAAGCGCTCGGCCATGGCCTCCATGGCAGTATCGAAGGCGTCGGCAGCACCGCGGAACTGCTCGTCTAGGCCCTCGACCTCAACGACCTCGGCAGGAGCGGCGGCAGGCTCGTCGGAAAGCTCGAGCTTGGTCTGGTTCATCTTGAGCCAACCCCAAGTGGCGGCCGGCATCGCATTGACCTGCTCGAGCGTGGTTGCAGCGGTGTTCGTGGTCTGTTTCATTATCCGATCGCTCCTTCCATCTCGAGCTTGATCAGGTTGTTCATCTCGACGGCGTACTCAAGCGGCAGCTCCTTGGAGACCGGGTTGGCAAAGCCGTTGACGATCATGGTGCGGGCCTCTTCCTCCGAGATGCCGCGGCTCATCAGGTAGAACACCTTGTCGTCGCCGATGCGGCCGATGGTGGCCTCGTGGCCGATGTCGACGTTCTTGGCGCGGATGTCCATGGCGGGGATGGTATCGGAGCGGCTCTGGTCGTCGAGCATGAGCGACTGGCAGCTCACGGTTGCCTTGGAGCCCTCGGCCTTGGGCGTGGCCACGATAGAGCTACGGAAGGTCTGGATGCCGCCGCTCTTGGAGATGCCCTTGGTCTCGACGGTCGCCGAGGTCTCGGGCGCGTTGAGTACGACCTTACAGCCGGTATCGAGGTTCTGGCCGGCGCCGGCAAAGGTGATGCCGGTAAAGCTCGAGCGAGCGCGGCGTCCGTTGAGCACGCTCATGGGGTAGAGATAGCCCACGTGACTGCCGAAGGAGCCGCTGATCCACTCGATGTCGCCGTCCTCGTCCACGCGCGCACGCTTGGTGTTGAGGTTGTACATGTTCTTGGACCAGTTCTCGATGGTCGAGTAGCGCAGGTGCGCACGCTTGCCCACAAAGAGCTCCACAGCGCCGGCATGGAGGTTGGCCACGTTGTACTTGGGCGCGGAGCAACCCTCGATAAAGTGCAGGTCGGCGTCGTCCTCGACGATGATGAGCGTGTGCTCAAACTGGCCGGCGCCCTTGGCGTTAAGGCGGAAGTAGCTCTGCAGCGGGAAATCGAGCTTGGTGCCCTTGGGCACGTAGACAAACGAGCCGCCCGACCACACGGCACCGTGCAGGGCCGCAAACTTGTGGTCGGTGGGCGGGATGAGCGTCATGAACTTCTCATGGATGAGCGGCTCCCACTGCGGATCGTGCAGGGCCTCCTCGATGCCGGAGTAGACGATGCCCATCTTGGATGCGGTGTCCTGCATGTTGTGGTAGACGAGCTCGGAGTCGTACTGAGCGCCGACGCCCGCTAGGTAGCTGCGCTCGGCCTCGGGGATGCCCAGGCGCTCAAAGGTGTTCTTGATGTCGTCGGGCACCGACTCCCAGTCGTGCTTTTGGTCGGTGTTGGGCTTGACGTAGGTGACGATGTTGTCCATGTCCAGGCCCTCGATGGAGGGGCCCCACGTCGGGTCGGGAAAGCGGTTGAAGATCTCGAGGGACTTGAGGCGCAGGTCGAGCATCCACTGCGGTTCGTCCTTCTTGGCGCTGATCTCGCGCACGATGTCGGGCGTGATGCCGGCGTCGAGGCGCTCGAATCCCTCCTCGCCATAGGTGAAGTCGTAGAGGCTGCGGTCGATGTCCGCGACCTCGGTGCGGTTCTTGGTCATTGCGTCGCCCCTTTACGCCTGCTGCTCGGTGGCGGCGGCCTCGGCCTGGGCGCGCTGCTCGGCGGCTTCGCGCTCGAAGGTCTCAAAACCGTTCTTGTCGATCCAGGGGATGAGCGAGGCGTCGTCCTCGCGCACGATGTGGCCCTTGACCATAACGTGGACGCGGTCTACATCCAGGTGCTCCAGGATGCGCGTGTTGTGCGTGATGATGAGCATGGAGCCGTCGCAGCTCTTGTGGTAGGCGTCCATGCCGTGGCTGACGGTGGACAGGGCGTCGACGTCCAGGCCCGAGTCGGTCTCATCCAGGATGGCGAGCTTGGGCTGCAGCAGCAGAAGCTGGAGCATCTCGACCTTCTTTTTCTCACCGCCCGAGAAGCCCACGCCTAGCTCGCGGTTGAGGTAGGCGGTGTCCATGTTGAGCTCGGCGGCGAGCTCCTTGACGCGACGGCGGAACTCCTTGCCCTTCATCTCCAGGCCGGGGCGGCCGGCGATGCTGGCGCGCAAAAAGCTCGACAGCGGCACGCCCGGGATCTCGACCGGGGCCTGGAAGCTCAGGAACAGGCCGGCGCGGGAGCGCTTGTCGGTGGTGAGCTCGGTGATGTCCTGGCCGTCAAAGACGATGCGACCGTCATTGACGGTATAGACGGGGTCGCCCATGACTAGGTGGCCGAGGGTGGACTTGCCGGCGCCGTTGGGGCCCATCAGCACGTGGGTCTCGCCGGCGGCGACGTTGAGGTTGACGTTGTGGAGGATGGTCTTTTCGTCCACGGAGGCGGTCAGACCTTCGATGGAAAGCAGCGGATTTGCGCTCATGCTGTCCCTCTCTGTATATGGTGTACTCATAGGTGTACTAAACCCTAGGAATCTTCTCGGAATAAAGTTACTATGGGTTCGGCGTTAGTCAAGGGAAAACCCGACTAATCCACTCGACTTTTCTAGATGTGGGACAAATTTATCGGTTATGTCTATCTCAGCAACGATGGAAGGGTAGGTATGCTCATTTCTTCTAAGGGCCGCTATGCCCTCCGTTTGATGATTTATATTGCGGCGCTCGGTGACGCCGAGGGCAAGATCGCCCTGCGCGAGGTTGCCGACCGCGAACATATCTCTCAAAAGTATTTGGAGCAGCTGGTTCGTCCGCTTATGAAGGCGGGCCTGCTTAAGAGCGTGCGCGGCAAGGGCGGCGGCTACATGATGGCCAAGGACCCGGCCGAAGTGCGCGCGGGTGACATTCTGCGCGCCGTTGAGGGCAGCACAGCTCCGGTGGCGTGCGACGGCATCGACAACAGCTGCACCCGCAGCGATCTGTGCTCAACGGTCAAGTTCTGGCGCGGCCTGGACGACGTGATTGAAAAGTACGTCGACGGCGTGACGTTGGCCGACCTAGCCGCCGTCCCCGAGATCAACTTTGACATTAAGCTGTAGGGCTGGCTTTCGTGAAGTCGTACGAAGCCTTTGATTCGCGTCTGGAACTGCTAGAGACGGCTCGATTCTAAGATTTCGACAACGACTATGTTGTCTCCGGATGTGCGTATATCTATGAGCAGGTTTTCGGAATCTCAATTACGCTCCTTAAGCGTCTGCTCGAGTATGAGGGTGCCACGCTTGCCGCGTCGGGGTCTCCTCGTGCCATCTTGAAGGAGTCCTACCGATTCTACGACTTTATTGATGAGGCAGCCTGGCTAGATATGCTCAGAGACCGCAATACGAACGTCCATATCTATGACAACAAGCTCGCTCAAGATTTGATTCAGCGCATTTTGAACGTCTATATCCCTGCTTTCTGCCAGTTGAGGGACGGGCTGATGGAGCGTTACGGCGAGCTTCTGTTGGCGCCCGACGACCAGTTTGTTTAATTCCTTAAGATTTCGCGGAGGGTTGTTGCCGTTTACCGAGGGGTTGTTGTGCAACAACGGGCGAGCTGCAATACTTAGATTCATCTTTGCAAACTGCACTTTAACTACACCAATGCAGGGAGGATCTTATGCAGCCCAAGCATTCCGCGATTGTGGCGGGCCTGACGCTGGCGCTTTCGTTTGGCGCCGTTGCCGTGCCTGTGACCGCTGTTGCCGAGGAACCCACGCCGGGCGTTGCCTCGGATGCCACCGATATCGATAAGGGCCTTTACACCCAGCAGTCCTTCTCGGGCGTGCTGAGGTCGGTTCAGGGCGTATCGTTTGTCAACGTGACCGCCGAGATGAAGTACTTCACCAAATACGAGAGCTATCACAACTATAGCCAGGGCTTTTCTCGTGGTGACGGTTATAACGCGCTGGGCTATTATCAGTTCGATCGCCGCTGGTCGCTCATCCCGTTTATGAAGCAGGCTTACAACTACGACCCTGCCAAGTACGGCATGCTCAAGGATGCGATCGATCGCGGCAGCGAGATTTCTAACGCGAACAATCCCATGTATGCGAACGGTCAGCTTACCGAGCTGGGCCGCATTGCGCAGGATGCCTTCCTGCGCGCCTACAACACTGACCCCGAGGAGTTCTCGGCGCTGCAGGATGCGTATGCGTACAACTCGTACTATGCGGTGACCGAGGCGTGGCTCAAGAGCGCTCTCGGCATTGATATCTCCGGCCGCGCCGACTGCGTCAAGGGCATGGTGTGGAGTATCACCAATATGTGCGGCACCGGTGGCTGCCAGGACTTTTTCCGCTGGGCAAAGCTTTCCAACAGCATGACGGACCGCGAGTTTGTGACGGCGCTTTCCAACAGCGTGGTCAATAACGTGGCGACTAAGTATGCAAGCCAGCCTCAGTACCACGAGGGCTGGAAGAACCGCTACCGCAATGAGCTCAAGGATTGTCTGGTCTATATTGCCGAGGACGAGAAGAACGAAGCGGCTGATAAGAAGCCTGAGGTGTCTGAGTTCCCTTCGACGCCTGATCCAAGCCAGACTCCTGAGGAGTCTCAGCCCGCGCAGAAGCCCGATACTGATAACAATGAGGGCAATGGGGGCGAGACGAACGGGTCTGCTACCGGTACCGGTAACAGCAACTCCGGCTCGACCGACAATGGCTCTTCTAAACCTTCCAACGGTTCGAGCGATTCCTCTGCCGGTGGCGACTCCGGCACTAACACAGGGTCTGGTTCTGTCACCGCTTCTGGTTCCGATAGCTCTAAGGATGATTCGAATAAGGGGACGGATGCGCCCGTCACCCCGACGAACAAGAAGCCCTCTGTTTCCGAAGTGTTTGGCTCCACGCTGGGGTCTTTGATGGCTGGTCCAAGCGGCAACTCGTCTTCTAACAAGGACAATGACGGTCAGAACTCCGTGACGAAAACCGATATCGCGAAGGACGACTCTAAGGACAATAAATCCGAGGATACATCTGAGAAGCCCGAAACGGATAAGGGTTCTGGTTCTGAGGAGAAGAAGGACGACTCCGAGGAGAAGGGCAACAAGTCCGGCGGTGGCAAGAACAATGGCGACCGCACCGACAGCGCTGGAGACAACAAGGAAAATACCGGCGACAACAAAGATGGCGCTGGTGATAACAAAGATAACAATAGCGGCGGCAAGAACGATTCTGGTTCCGGCAATGGTAATGCTGGCAATAATGGCGGCATCATGCCCAAGACGGGCGACCTTATCGTGATGGCGAGCCTGGCCAGTGCGAGCTTGGCCACGCTGGGTGCCACGTCTATTGTGAGTGGCAAGCATAAGCTCGATCAGCAAAAGAAGGTTGCTGGGCAGAACGACTCCGAGGAGTAGTCCCTTTCGGTTGCCCGACAACTTAAGATTCGCAATGGGGGCCGGTGCAGTTGCATCGGGCCCCATTTTGTTGCACAACGATTTGTTATGCCCCCTCAAGGCCTTTGTTCCTACCGTTGCCCGATGCCTTTGCACGGATCCAGCGTTGCACTTGAACTGCTCGCTACAATGGGCCTCGTGCTACGTTTTAGGGAGAAGTTACGGTGTCTGAACAGGAGTATTGCAACAGTGCCGATACTTTTGGTGTACGGCTTGTCAACCATGTCGATGATGCGGTTTTGCCGGTCGGTGTGCATGATTTTGCCGATGCCATTGGTCGTTGCATGCTGATCGATAAGACCATGTTTATTGCCGATGTGCTGGACTGCGACGCGTCCGTCGTGGTGTGCTGTCGACCCGAGGGTTTTGGCAAGAGCATGAACTTGTCGATGCTCAGGGCTTTTCTGGAGCGTTCCGCGGTCGGTCGCGCTGGTCAGAGTTTGTTTGCCGATGCTCAGATTTGGGATGCGGACGGCGGGCGCTATCGGGATGAGTACGCTTGCTATCCGGTGATATCGCTGGACTTTTCTGGCGCTGCGAGGCGTGGTGCCGCTGTTGCCGACGTCGTGCGTGATGCTCTTTCGGGCGAGTGCGCTCGCTTGTTGGCGCTCTTGGGGGCTCCGGATTTAACTCGAGATAAGGTGCGTCACATCGAACGCGTTGCGCGTGGTGTGGCGAGCGAGGGCGAGGTTGCCTCGGTGCTTGGCGTGCTCATTGAGCTGCTGGAGATGGCCTGCGATGAGCAGGTTGTATTGCTTGTTGATGGGTACGACGCGGCGTGGTTGGGCCGTGCGAGCGCTAGTGGCACTTCTGGCACCGATCTGGCAGGGCTATTCGATCGCGTGCTGTTCGAGGCCATTGCCACTGCGGGCGATTCGTTGCGGCTGACGTGTCTGATGGGGGAGCGTCCCGACCCTGCCGAAGCGGCGCTTTCTTCGCGCGGCTGCTCGTATTGTCTATCGACGCCGCTTTCGACCTGGTGTGACCGTTGGTTCGGCTTTTCGGATGTCGAGGTCCAGGCTCTGTTGAATCATGCTGGGTGCGAGGAATACCTAGATGATGCGCGTGAATGGCTCGAGGGATATCGGTTTGGTAGGGCCTATTGCTCGAGTCCGGCGCGTGTGATCGGCTTTTTGGACCGAGACTGCTCGGCGCCTGTGCGTGCCGATCTGTATGGATATGCCGATTGCCTGAGTAGGGTGGTTGCCGGGTGGAACCTCGACCGCCTTTCGGTCTTGTTCGATTTGCTCGAGGCCCATGGGTGCGTTGAGGTCCCGCTTTGTTTGGGCGCTGTGGGGCCAGAGGCCTCGTCTGACGACGACCTGTGGACGGAGCTGTACCTGTCGGGTTTCCTGACGACGGATATGACCGAAGAGCCGGAGCATGATAGTCGTCTCTGTGCTCTGCGGCTGCCCAATAACGAGCTTCGCCAGGCCTTGCGGCTGGTGATTATTGAGTGGTTTGAATGCGCTGCCGAAGACATTCGAGACGTCGATGCGTTTCACGACGGGTTGTGCCGTGGGGACGAGGTTACGGTGAGGCAGGCACTAGACCGCATCCTGGGAGATGCGGGAATCGGTGCGACCGACCCAGATGCGCCGTTGCCATATCATCTGCTTTTACGGGGGCTCTGCTTTGGATTGCCGGGCTATGCCAATCCTGCTTCGAGGCGAAAGTGTGGCGCGGATCGCTGGGACATCCAGGTCTTTCCTACGGGCACCGTGCTCGACGTGGCAGACACGATCGGCATGCTCGACGAGCGCCCGCTGATTTCTATCAACATGATGTATGACCCCGGTGCGGACGCGCTCGGCCTGGAATTGCTGGCCGTTCAGGCGCTACTCGACATAGAGCGCGACGGCATCGACGAAATCCGTGTGCCGCGACCCGGCGTGGGTCGCATGCGCTGGGGGTTCGGTTTTGACGGGCAATGTGTGGCAGCGGTGTGCCAGCGGCTGTAGAGGCGAGCGATACTGTAAGTGTGCCCGCTACTCTGCGTCCTTCATGGGCGGCATGGGCTTCCAGTTGGGGTCCTTGATGATTTTGCGGGCGTCCTTCATGCCGCGGCGCAGCGCCGGAATGCCGGTCTTAAAGCACTTGTCGACCGCTGCCAGGCGAATGAACTCCTTGCAGAAGGTCGCGGCGTTGCCCAGGCGGAACAGCATGGGGTGGTAGTCACCGTAGACCTGCATATAGCGAGCGAGGAAGCCTCGGTTGCGCATGATGTAGTAGCGGTTGGTGTCGCTTGTGGAGTTGAGCTGTCGTTTGCCGGCGATGTCCCAGTTGGAGACGGCGCGGGCGCGCTTGAGCACCACGTCGGCAACTACAGCGGCGGGGAAGTGCTGGCTGGCGACATAACCGTAGCAGGCGTCGTCGCCGTAGATGAAGAAGCGAGCGTCGGGCAGGCCGATCTTGTCGACTACGCGACGCGAGAACAGGCCGCCCTCAAAGCACAGCTGGTTCATGGCGCGGTAGCCCTCGGGACCCAGGTCCCACTTGGCGATGGGGTTGGGGATACCGAGCGAAAGGATGAGCTGGTACTGCCAAAAGAAGGCGCCGCCGTCGAAGTCCAAGCGCGAACCCTGGATAACGTCGTAGCGGTCCGTCCACTTGGCCAGGCGCTCAATGCCCTCGGGGATAACGAGCACGTCGTCGTCCATGACCCAAAACCACTGGGCGCCCAGATCATAGGCGCATTTGGTGCCGGCTGAGAAGCCGCCCGCGCCGCCGCCGTTTTCGAGCTGCGGGGCGTAGATGACGCGGGCGGTGCCGCCCTTTGCATCGGGCTGATCGGTGTCGATGCCCCACAGGTTGGCCAAGCGCTCGTTAAATGCGGTGCACATGGCCTCGGTCTCGCGCGAATTCTCGTTATCGACGATCACGATGCGCCAAGGCGCGGCCGTGAGCTCGGTCATGGAGTCGAACAGGTTGGCCAAGAGCTCCTGGCGCTTGTACGTAACGACAACGATGGCGAGCTTGTCGATGGGAGCGGGGAGGGTGGAAGTCATGGGGAATATATCCTTTCACGCGCGGCGGGCGAGCGCTGCGCGGAAGCTATCGAATGCGTCCGTAGGACGGCACCTATTGTAAAGGGTCGCTGCGCCATGTTGGCAAGGTTTGAATAAAACGCAGGAACCTGCCATGGGCATGGCGACTGTGTTACTTAACGTTGATGCGAGCCACCGAGGCGATGAGAAATTAACCCGAGATCATGAAGAAGATCTCGTTGGCCCAATAGCCCAGTAGGTTAATGAACCCCAGTAACTCCGAATAGGGGAAGACGGCAAGCGGCGCATATTCCACGACGCCGACGCAGGTGGCTTGGAAGGTCCACTGAAACGTGTGGAATATCGCGATGCCAGCAACCGCGACCAAGCGCAGCGCTTCGATGGAGGTATTTCTGCTTGCTTTGCTGCCCATCAGATTATTTTCCAGCGCGTGCGTTGTATGAACCAAAGTGCGATGTGATCATTTTTAGAGTTTGCTTGGGCCCCTTGTTCCATACGTTATACAAGCCCTCGCCCACGAGGTCTTTGGCGTACGCGCAGTAGCTGATTTTAGGATTGGCGATGCCCATATACTCGGCATAGAGCTTTTTGGCCGCGGGGGTAACGCGAGGATTGGCAAATACCAGCTCTTGCGGCATGCGTTCGAACATCTTGTGGATGGCCTGCTCGATTTCGGGGTGCCCCTCAATTCTGGTGTGCTCAATCATGATGCCCATATAGGTGAAGCCACGTGTGATTTGGGGTGTCCAAACGGCGGAGTCGGTGACGTTGAGCCTCTCAAGAATATCGACCATGTCGTTCCAGCGATTAAACGGCATCAAGGGGTCACGCTTGGCCAGAGCGGCCGCCTTTTCGGGTGTTTCCTCGCGGTAGCAATAATACGGCTTGGACCAGTAAGCGATGGCCCTTGCCTGACAGAGCGTTTCGACAAGGAATGGATTATCGGCCCAGCCCGCACCGGGGATTTCCTTAAACCAGATATTGTTTTGCAACAGGAAGTCGCGGCGATAGATTGCCGACCAGATGGACGGATGGTGGGCCAGCAGGTGTGGAGCGTCGTGAATGGTGAACGGTTGCCGAGGCGGTTTAATGCGACCGCGATATGCGCAATGTAGTTTGACCTCTTGGGGGGTATCAGGGTTGCGGATGATCCAATACGGGGTCTCAATAATATCGAGCTTGTTCGGATTGCCAAATTCGCGCTTGGCAAAGGCGAGCATGTCGGAGTACATTCCGGGCTCGATCCAGTCATCGGGCTCGAGAATGGCAATCCAGTCGCCCTTTGCCTCGCGAATGCCCAAGTTGCAGGTTGCGCCGTAGCCCTGGTTTGCCTTGTCGATCACCCGAACGCGTGAGTCGCGCGCGACGAAATCTTGCATAATGGCGAGCGAGTTGTCGGTGGATCCATCGTTGATGGTGAGGATTTCCAGTTCGATATTCTTTTCGTTTAATAGGCTGCTTATAGCCTGAGAAAGATACGGCTCGGCATTGTAAGTAGGCACGATTACGGTCAGCATTCAAACACTTTCTCTAGGCGATTTGGAAGAATTATACCTAATTGCGTTTGCAACGGTTTTCGTTGCGTTTGGGTGAAAGCAACGAAAACCGTTGCGTTGGTCTGTGCCGGAGCTTTGCGTAAATCAGGTTAAAATTGGGGCAAAAAAGTGAACTAACTATTGAATGCCGTATTTTGACTTATGGCACTAAAGGAGTGTATAGGCTTAATTTGCGTGTAGATCAATCGATTTTGTAGCACCGTATATTATCGTTGATCGCCTTTTCAGCAAGTGCGAGGTGCTCTTCGTGCGAATTGTCGCTCGAGCCTTGCCATTTGGTAATGTCTTATTTATTTATACGCCTTATGACAAAAGGTCCTTTTACGAACTCCCCAGCTACTTCCATGAATTCGTCGAAGCTTGTGGTTACCCTCGGGCATCAATGTGAGCCTTATTTCCATTTAGGTAAGTCTGGCAAAATGCATGGAAACGATATCTCTCCCTTTCTTCGATTACGAATGCCTTGTATCCGAGAATCTCTTCGACTGTCATGGCAAATGCCTGGCATGATCCTCTCAGAAGGCACCCCGCTGATGTTAGATGCTCGTCGTTGTCAATTTGAGTCAGGTGACCGTTGTGGTCAATCTCTTCGAGATTCGCAAAATTATTGTTATCGCAATAGAATTCCTTGTGTAGTTCAGTTCCGTGGACGGAACGATTTCTGCTTCGGTCAGTTTTCCCGGATAGTTCTTTTGCAGTACACTGGTAGTTCATTGGTTCTCCGTTTGGCTGTTCTTTTTAATATTATTTGTGCACGTCAAAACCTATCTTTAATTTCTCATGGGGCATGGGTTTAACTTGCTTTTGGGCACCCGATGATCATTCGATTGCTCTAAAACTAGGAGATTGGAAAATCGCATTTATGTTGTATTCCATTAGCTCAGGTACTTACGATATGGACTTTCCGCACTATTGCTTCTGCAGAATTCTTAATTCTTGGTTCTGGCGAAGAAGAGCGCTGAGATTAGTGAAGCGTGAGGCCAAGCTGCTCTTGAGCTGGATCCCTATAATTATTGTATTTTTACCGATCGCAATTGTGGCGCTTATTGGGTTTGTCAACTTTGCCTGTATCGATATTCACATGGTTATGTTTGAGATTGCCTCAATGGTCGTAAGCTCCGTTGCCTTGTTGTTTATCAAAGAGTCCTTTGACTCGGAATCAAGGAGGCGGCATGTGCTGGCACAGCAGCTGGAGTTGTTAAATCGAGCTAGATATCAGCTTTTCGAAAAACACAAGCACTTGCTGTCCTGTTATTTCGTAACGCAATTTGACTACACTGCATTTGACTCTATTGAAAGGCTGGAGATATTTAATTGTTCTTTGCCGGGTAGCCCTCCTTGTAATCACGATTTACTTCGAAATAGTTCTGAAGCATTTGATGATTATATTGCCTGCCTTGATTGGCTTTCGAAGGAAATAGAGCAATTGGCTCCCGTTGATTGGGGCTCAAGTATTTTAGATCGTGATTCTTTTCGTATGGCTAAAGATGAAATCGGTGTCTTGCGGCGCGTTGAATTTGACGACAGCAAACATCGGCTAGATATTGCTGCTGAGCATTTAGTCAAACTATCCCGATACGATTTGCAGATTTTAGCTTCTTTAAGAAGGCCGTGGAGATATCAGAATGACAAAAATCGCAAGGCCTTGATTGAAAAGTATGTTAGAGATCACGGAGTCCTTGTTTCTTGTTGTTGAAGAAATGATGCTTGCTTATAAACAACAGCCTGACATGCGGCAACAAAATGGCACGTTTAAACTATTGAGGCAGTCCTTCGGCAGTGATACTTTTTAAGTGATGTATAGCGTATTCTGCTTGTTCTCTTTGGGTGTGTGTGCCACTTTCGTTGATTCCTTATGCGGCTCGCCTTTTAATGATTGGACGGTGAGGGAATGGGCGAATTGGGGAAACGTAAACAAAGGATTCAGATTGAAATCGCGCTCCTGTTCGAGCATCCAATTGCTCTCAGTAAACCGATTCATTTCGAGAAGGCCATTTTAAAAAACTAACCCTGATATCGTCACGATTAACGAAAAGCTATTTCGATTTCGTTTAAACGCGCGCAGGGTTATTCCAAGGCGAGCATCTCTGAAAAACTAGAGTTGACTATCTGAGATGGGTGCTTCTCTTTTTGGCTTGTATGGACGGAATAGAATAATCGCCTCGCATTGCCACAGCATCGTGTTCGATTGACGGTGAATGCGGCACAGAGCTCGAGGTTCCACATGATCTTAACGATGCCTTTCCAACTTTCAGCGGAGTAAGGTATCCAGATAGCGTCGTGGGAGAAAGCCTTCATGACGATGCGATTGCGAGGTCTCTACATATAGCAATAAGTTACTCATGGGCTGCATCAAGAGCCGGTTATCCGGAAGAAAGGCTTAAGCTTCTTGAGGTGCCTTCAATGTCCTTTATCGTGGTTATGCCGAGGCGACTGGTTCTAACGCGACGAATGATGCCAGAATGTTGAACAGTGTTAAGCAGCTCTTTGTTGAACATGATGTATTATTTCGTTCCCTTATTAAGTTTGATCAAATATTTAATCATAGGGGCTACGAGGACTTCGTTAGCTGGAAATTGTTAACTGGCACACGTTCAAGGTCATTGCATATTGCGAATAATGATAATAAGTATGTAGATCCTGAAAAAATTAAGAGATTGGGATATATCGATAAGGAGTCTCTTACTTACATGCGTGATAGAGGTTGCGCCGATTACCAAAGTAAGAGTCTCTTTAAAACCAAGATAAATGAACTACTGCCTGACGCCAAAAGTGACAGGCTTCGTGTTAGAAGAGTCGCTCTATTGGTGTGCCGTTACGCCTATATATTGCGATGCGATGGCGTTCATGCGAATAGGGAGTATCCTATTTTCGATACTGCTGTCATGTCGAAAAAGCAAGTGTTGGGTGACTTGCTTGAGGCTGTTACCGTTGATTTAGCGACTTGGCTTGCGGCGAATTACTAGGCTATGTATTGTCTCTAAGACGCTAGCCACGATCTGGGGATTAATACATTAGCGCCTTTAAGCCCTTTGGGTTGATTATCAATCTCAGCTCAGCGCCCCGACCCAGCCCTGCATTTTCGTAACTAGTGCAACGCGTAAATGGCGATCAAGGCTTTTTCGTTGAGCGACATCAGAAACCCGAGCACCTCTCTTGCCTCGGAGTTCACCTGCGATTTGAGCGGCACGCAGTTTGCCGCTGCCAGCCGGTCGAACCTGACCCCGGTGCTCTTCGGCAGCTTTATAGATTTCATATGGCACTTCTTCTGTGCGCGCCTTTCTGCTGGCCCTGGCTGGCTTGCAGTTGAAGGTTTGGACTCGCTCACGCTGGCTGGTTCGCGTTCGAAGGCGTTGAATATTGCCACCATGATTCAACACGATTCCTTTCTATGACAATTGTTCAAAAGAAGAGATAATTGATGGATAATATTGCAACATGGATATTCATTTTGACTGGGGATTCAATATGAAAAAGGTTTTACGTGTTGCAACTTCTTTTTCTTTGACTGCTCTTCTGACGTTTTCGTCATTGATGAGTCCTGTAGTTGCTGCTTACGGATTGAACGAGGCACAGCCCGCTGAAGCTGTGACGGATGTGGCTTCTGCAGGTGATGACGGAGTGGCTGCACGCGGTGACGATGTTGAAGGCAACGATGCCACCGTCGACCAATCTCCGGTTGAAGGGGATATTGAGGCTATCGACTCGTTGAGCCAAGGCGCAACTGAAAGCGATGTCAAGACCGAGCAAGAGCTTGATTCGGTCGAGTCGGCCTTTCAATACGTTTACCTGGCCTACCCAAGCCTTCCCTCTGGATCCAATCAAGTCATTGCTTTTGCTACTCCTAATGACGGTGAAGTTCTTTCCTCTGCTACGCTTGGCTATGTGAGCGCCAACGGCGTAAAGGGCTCTGTCGACGCGTCTGCTACGGCTGATAATTCTGCCGCCTTTACCTTTGGCGCAAAACTCGAAGCTAATACTTATTTCCTCACTTCGATTTCGTATTATCTAGAGGGAGATGGGACTGAGCATAAGATCGATCTTTCTGATCGAGATTATTCATTCACCGTCGCAGATAGCTCTATGAACTCCGAGGGCACATCTGTTTATTATGCAGATGGGGACGGAAATGCTGTTGAGGCCCAGTCTATTCAGCAGGCGTTGGAGTGCGCCGATTCTCCGGATGGTGTCTCTACTTATGCATCTCGTTCTGCACGCAACGTTAGTGTAATCGCTCTCGATGCTGGTCACGGTGGGTCTGATCCCGGCGCACAGGGTAATGGCAAAAGCGAGGCCGATCTTACCTGGAAGATTGTGACGGCATGCAAGCATAAGCTCGAGGCATACGGTTTTAAGGTCGTTCTTGCTCGCGAGCAATACGGTAATTATTCCGGCAATGATTTTCTTTATCGCGTTCAGCGTTGCATCAATCAGGGCGCGCAGGCTTTCGTGAGCTTCCATATTAATTCCGGCTCCTCTGCTGCTCATGGTGCTGAGGTTTACGCTCCCACCGCAAATGGATCAGACTATACGCAGGTTTCTGTTGAGCTTGCCAATAAGGTTATGAATAACCTTGCTGCTATGGGTCTTACGTACCGCGGCGTTTTCCAGATGCAAGTGGGAGATGAGTTTGCGGTAATCCGATGCGCCCGCGAGCAGGGGATTCCCGGCATCTTAATTGAGCATGGCTTTATTTCGAATTCCGGCGATGTCGCTAACTACTTTTCCGATGACGGCTGTCGTCGTCTTGGCGAGGCTGATGCTGCCGCCATTATTTCTCAGTTCCCGCACCCTTATTCCATCGATGGAATTACGTTCTCGGAAGAATTGGGGCGTGCGGGATCTTCGATTAAGGTCGGCGTGAATGTTACCGGCAAAACCGATGGCCTTAAGTACAAATTTGTTTGGCATAAAGTGGGTGCTGATTGGAATGCTTCAAATTGGGGTGTAATTGGCCAAGATTTGACGAGCCCGACGATTAGTTGGACTTTGCCGTCAGCTGGCGAATATGAGGTCTACGCCGATGTTGTCGATTCTAATGGTTACATCTCGAGCACTTCAAAGTACAAAGTAGTCAATTGGTCCGTCGAGGGCCTCGACGTCTCCGGCGAGGCGCGCTGCGGCAAGCCGCTCGGGCTCAAGGCCAGGGTCTCCGGCGACACCGACGGCCTCAAGTACAAGTTCGTCTGGGAGAAGGGCGGATGGGCCAAGTGGGGCACCGTCGGCGGCGGCTCCAGCTCCTCCGCCTCCTGCGAGTGGACCCCCTCCGAGCCCGGAGAGTACACCCTCTACCTCGACGTGATCGACGGCGAGCAGGCCAAGCACCTCACCCGCAAGGTGACGGTCGAGGACCGCTTCAGCGTCGAGGGCCTCGACGTCTCCGGCGAGGCGCGCTGCGGCAAGCCGCTCGGGCTCAAGGCCAGGGTCTCCGGCGACACCGACGGCCTCAAGTACAAGTTCGTCTGGGAGAAGGGCGGATGGGCCAAGTGGGGCACCGTCGGCGGCGGCTCCAGCTCCTCCGCCTCCTGCGAGTGGACCCCCTCCGAGCCCGGAGAGTACACCCTCTACCTCGACGTGATCGACGGCGAGCAGGCCAAGCACCTCACCCGCAAGGTGACGGTCGATGGTACGCCAATTATGGGTACGTCTACGATATCTGCTGAATCCATGGCTCGTTTGTTTGTTTCTACCGGACATACTTATCCCTCTGAGGTTTATTCGCAAAGGGGTGCTTCTAGCATTACTGAGTTTTGTAATCAGGTTATTTTGGCCGCCTCCTCTGAAGGCGTAAGACCTGAGGTTGTATTTGCCCAAGCGATGCTGGAGACTGGATGGCTTCAGTTTGGGGGTTCGGTATCTGCAGACCAGTGCAACTTCGCGGGCCTAGGCGCTACCGGTCCTCAGGTTGGTGGAGCAAGGTTTGACAACGTATATCAGGGGTTGCTTGCCCAATCTCAGCATTTAAAAGGCTATGCGGTCCGCATGCCCTTGAACAATGTTTGTGTTGACCCTCGTTATCAAATAATTGTTGACAGGGGATATCTGGGCATCGCTCCGTGTCTAGAGGACCTCAATGGTTTATGGGCTGTCCCTGGGGATGGTTACGGCCAAAGGATCGCAGCGATTATTAACAGAATGATCTAACGATGCGATTTTCCCTTCAGAGCTAGTCGTCTTTAGATTTCAGTTATACAGATTCGTTTGTTAGGATGCCTGATTCCGATGAAGACAGTTTGCCGTAAGCTCATCCTTGCAATATTTGTTGCTTTTTTGATTTTGCCTATGGCCGCTTCGCATTCCTTTGCGACAGATCAAGGCACTTCATCTCTTTTCGTCGATTCTGTCAATAATATGTCTGGCCTGGTGGAGGACTTCTCCCTCGACGGCCTCTCCGCGAAGGCTGCCGACGGCGGGTCGCCCCTGCTCGGCGACGAGTGCGAGCTGGGCCTGTCCGTCTCCGGCAATGCGGGCTCGGTCAGGTACAAGTTCGTCTGGGAGCAGGGCGGCTGGTCTCGCTGGGGGTCAATCCGCCAGGGCGAGCCCTCCGCGTCTTGCCCCTGGACCCCCGAGGTGACCGGAGACGTCAACATCTGGGTGGACGCCATCGATTCGGCCGGCCGCGTCACCACGCGCAAGTTCCCCGTGCATGTGGACGCTTGCCGTCTCTCGGTTGACGGAGGGCCCGACTTGGAGTGGTCCCCCGGTATGAAGGTTCCCATTCATGCGGCGGCCGCACCCGGCGCGAAGCTCAAGTTCGTCTGGCAGAAGGACTCCTGGGCCGAGTGGGGGGTTGCGCAGGGGCCGTCCGAGGCGACATCTTGCGCTTGGGAGCCCGCGTCGTCCGGTTCGTACAGGGTCTACGTCGACGTCTCCGTCGGCGGCCTCTCCGCGACATCCGTGCTTCCCGTCAGCATAACCGAGGACTTCTCCCTCGACGGCCTCTCCGCGAAGGCTGCCGACGGCGGGTCGCCCCTGCTCGGCGACGAGTGCGAGCTGGGCCTGTCCGTCTCCGGCAATGCGGGCTCGGTCAGGTACAAGTTCGTCTGGGAGCAGGGCGGCTGGTCTCGCTGGGGGTCAATCCGCCAGGGCGAGCCCTCCGCGTCTTGCCCCTGGACCCCCGAGGTGACCGGAGACGTCAACATCTGGGTGGACGCCATCGATTCGGCCGGCCGCGTCACCACGCGCAAGTTCCCCGTGCATGTGGACAATAACTTGTCTAATTTCACTTCGATTTCCGTGGAGCCCTCTGATGGATCAGTTTCCGCTGGGGATACAGTTGCTATTACTCCCAATCTGATTGTTCGTAATAATAGAGGCGTTAAATATAAGTACGTTTGGATGAGAAACAATTGGAATGAATGGGGCGTTTTAGATTCAGGGGAAGGACTCTCTTCACTAGATTGGGTTGTTACAAAAACCGGAGAGATTTCATTCTATATAGATGTAATTGATACTTTAACTGGACAAACGCTTACGTGTAAAAAAGACTGCTATTTTGTCCCAGAAGACTGGTCTTATAAAGGCATATCCGCTTCCAACGCTTTTGTTAAGCCTGGTGATAAAGTGTCCGTTACAACTGAGTGCTTGGGGGATACTCGTTTTCTGAACTATAGGTATGTTTGGAGTAGGAACAACTGGTCAAATTGGGGCATTGCTCAGAATGGTTCCGATGCTTCCCTATCTTGGACTCCTGATAAACCAGGTGAGTATGATATTTATTGTGATGTGAGCGGTTCTGACGGTAAGGTTACTACTCGCAGGATTCATATCGGTGTTTGGGACTATTCGAGAATTACAGCTATATCTACTGATGGAGATTACTCATGGGGCGTTCGTGCGGATATGGGGACTCTTGATGCGGAAAAATCCGGTCAATTTGAATTTAAATTTGTCTGGGCGAAACCGGATTGGAGTCAATGGGGCGTCCTGAGAGCAAAATCAACCATTAACAATGCGTACTTTAATCCATCCGATTTGGGCTTAGGTTCGGGTTACTATGCTTTGTATTGCGATGTAACCTATCCTGATGGATCAGTCCATACTAAGTCTACGCAGGTTTATTACAATCCGATCGGAAGTTCGACCGTTCTTGGCGTTAGCAGAATTAGCCTGCTGACATGGCTTACTTCGCATCAGTATGATTCTTATTATCTGGGTACGCGTTATTCCGGCGGCTTCTCATATGACACGTGTCTTTATCCCAACGGAAGTCCAAGATGGGATGGCTATACGGGTATGAACTGCACCGGATTTGTTGCTCATGCTTATGCTGCTGTTGGCGGGGATGTTGCAGCGATAGGCAGGAATAACGCACACTCGCCATGGGCCGGCGGGCCTGGTGGGGGAGGCTATATTAACGCTTGGCGCTGGTATGGTTATGCTTGTGACTCAGGGTGCAAGATGTATGAGTTTAGAACGGTTCGCGATATGCTGAATAGCGGTTATGCGCAGAAAGGCGATATTATCTTCTTTAAAACGAATGGGGCTATTGATTGCCATATAGGCTTTTTCTGGGGCGATACCCCTTATGAGAACAAGATGTGGCATCAGATTTTGCCGGGCAATTTAATTGGTCCTTGCTTTAACAATGCAAATAAAAGTGAATATAACCAGAGCGTTGTTTTGATTAAATAGTAGATTGAGTTTGGAGTTTCAGTTGAACGAGAACCATATCCCAAAAGTGATTCACTACATTTGGTTTGGGAATAATGAATTGCCTGAAGAGGCAATCGCGTGCATCGAGTCCTGGAAGAAGTTTTGCCCAGATTATGAGATAAAGCGTTGGGATGAATCAAACTTCGATTTATCTTCTAACAATTATGTTAAACAGGCATATGAAGCTAAGAAATGGGCATTTGTAAGTGACTATGCGCGCTTATGGATTCTAGTTAATGAAGGCGGTATCTATATGGATACCGACGTAGAGGCCCTTAAGTCTCTTGATCCCTTTTTGACCAACCGTGCTTTTTCAGGTTTCGAATCGGACGCTTCTGTGCCAACTGGAATTATGGCTTGTGAAAAAGGATTTCCGTTATTCCGGAAGCTTTTGAATGATTACGATGTACGTTCTTTTATTAAAAGCGATGGATCGTACGACTTAACGACAAATGTTGTAGTGATTACAAAAGCTTGTAAGGCCCTCGGACTAAAGCTTGATAATACAATGCAGACAGTTGATGGATTCACACTGTACCCAAGCGATTGGTTTTGTCCCAAGAGTCATGAATCTGGTGATATTCATCTTACTGAAAATTCCGTTACCATACATCATTTTAACGGGTCTTGGATCGATGAGGTTGAGCGGGGTTTGCTGAAAGAAAGGCGTCGTTTCCTCACCCGTCATTCTTGGGTCAACCCAATGCTGGCCGGATTAATAGTTCGGCTCCAGTATGGATTTAAAACAAATGACTTCAGGCCTTTGAATTCAGCATTGAAAGCCTTTTTTGCAAACCGGAATTAATTTGAAAGGTCTTAAAATAGAGCCTAATCAATGATTAGGCTCTATTCATGTATTTCTTAAACAATGGTTCTAATACTGCGGCAAATGGTATTGCCGGAGAAATGGCGCCAACAGACTTTGCTTTTTTAAATGCAAAAAGGATGCTATCTCCGGCAATCTTTGACCACATTAGATAAAGAATAGTCTCCTTGAATCTCTGCATGAGTGTGTCACTGAACTCTATGCACTGCTTTTTATATTCGGCGTAACTGCGCGGATTTTTTAATAATATGCGTTTGTAGTTGGCCGAATAACCATCGGGCAAGTATTCACCTTTACATATTTCCCTATTGCATAGCAGATGGCTATATTTACGGTCAATTTGATCAAATTGATAAACCTCAGGAATGAAGTTTTCTCCTTCGGCTATGTAAAAAGGATGTGACCTTACAACGCTCGTTAATGTAGCAATGCAGGTCTCTCCTTTATAGCCATATTGTTTGTAGAGCGATGATAGCTTTGCTTCGGTCTTGCTGGGAAATTGGTTGTTTCGAGCGAACTCGGGCGTAGCAATACCAATAGCATCTCCTGCGTTTTGCCACGTCGTTAATATGAAGTGGACCGCATCAGGTGTGAGATAATCGTCGGAATCAACACACATGAATAGTTCTGAAGTGCATTTTTCTGCAGCTAAATTGCAGGCTCGTTGTTTTCCGCCATTCGCTACCTTTATATATTCGATTTCGATAGCTGATTCCTTCGCAAATGAATCAAATAAGCTCTGTGTCCCGTCCGTCGAGCCATCATCGACTACAAGCCAATAAAAACGAGAGTCAGTTTGTTTTTTCAGGCTTTCGTATAACCGCTTTAAGGTATGTTCTCTATTATATGTAGGTGTAAAAATGCAAAGCTGTTTCATTTCTATGCCTCTATCTTGATTAAGATTTACGTTTCTCGAATGTGAGTTTGAAAGGTTCCCGTGTGAAGATTGAATCCAGTAGAAAAGCAGGCGTAATTATATCTTATGCCTATTCAATTGTTCAGATTCTTGTTCAGTTGCTATATGTTCCCATTTTATTAAAGGGTATCGGCCAGGCCGAATACGGTCTCTATCAATTCGTTGGCTCTATTATGGCTTACCTTACGGTAATCAATACTGTTCTTGCTTCGAGCGTGACTAAGTTTTATAGCAAGGCATATCTTCAGGACGATTCTGAATTGATGGAAAATACTCTTGCAATTGCAAAAAGGCTGTTCTGGATCATCTCGTTCGTTGCAGTTGTTGTAATTGTATTTGTGGGGATAATAGTCGTCTATTCATACTCAAATTCGTTCAGCACGGCTCAGCTCTTCGAAATGTCATTAATGTTTGTTGTTCTGGCCGCAGATATGGTTGTTGTTATGAATAACATCATTAGCATCGCCGTTATCACCGCTCATGAGAAATTCGTTTTTCTGCGCCTGTCCCAATTGATTACAGCCATTCTTCAGCCTTTGCTAGTAGTTGTGTTTATGCATTTCTGGCCTTCTGCACTGCTGGTTACTTGCATGACCTTTCTTGCAAATCTACTCTGTGCTTTAATCCAGCGATTGTTTGTTTCCAGCATTCTTAAAGCAAAAGCTACTTTCCACGGAATGGATTGGAAGCTCGCTAAGGAGATGCTGCTGTTTTCTTCGGCGGTAATATTGGTTGCCTTTTCCGATCAAGTTTTCTGGAAATCAGGCCAACTAATTCTAGGATATTTTTATGGTGCCGACTTAATTGCTGTATTTGCGATAGGTGCACAAATTTACTCTGTTTACATGGTTTTAGGAACATCTATATCTACTGTATTTCTTCCAAAGGTTACTGACATTGTCCTTCATTCGGTTGATTCAGTTGCTGATCTTTCTCGGCTTTTCATCAAAGTTGGAAGAATTTCCTTTTATGTTGCATTTCTTGTTCTCAGCGGTTTTGCGATTTTTGGTCAGGATTTTATTACCCTCTGGGCGGGGCACGAGTTCGCTGATGCTTATTGGGTTGCCATGATAGTTATGGTGCCATTTACAGTTGATATCATTCAAAATCTGGGTCTTATTATTATGCAGGTCAAGGATGTATACCAATTTCGAGGCTACATGAATGCCGCAATTGCTGTAATTAACGTATTTATTTCTATATTTCTATGCAGGTTGTCCGGAGTAACAGGTTCAGCCATATCAACAGCTGTTTCAATTGCCATAGGAAATGGCCTTATTATGAACTGGTATTATGCAAAAAAGTTAGATATGGATATTCTTCAGTTTTGGAAGAATATTCTATCGATTTTAGTCCCTCTTTTAATTACCTCTTTTGGGTTTAATGCTATTTGGACTTATTTTGATTGGCATGGTTGGTCGGCGCTGGTTACTGGAGGTTTGATCTATTCACTTCTATATATGGTGGTTTCTATTATTTTTTGCTTTGATGCTTATGAAAGAGAGTTCGCTAGAAGATTTGTGGGCCCAATTATACGTAATATTTAGTCTTTCTAAGCGCTAAGGATTATTTCGTGAATTCAGTTACCGCGAATCCGATCAAGACGGTCATAACGATTCGTTGGATTGGGACACTGTTACAGTTTGATTTGGGTGCCATCGCTATTGATCGAGTTAGACAGGGGAAATAAATGATACATAAGAAAAGGGTTCTGTTAGTTTTTGGAACGCGTCCCGAGGCAATCAAGATGTGCCCACTTGTCAATGAGCTTAAGCGTCGTTTCGACAAATTTGACACTACTGTCGTTGTTACGGGGCAGCATCGTGAGATGCTTGATCAGGTCCTGCGCGTTTTCAATGTCAAGCCTGATTATGACCTTGCTATTATGAGACCGGGACAGACTCTCTTTGATGTGACAAGTGATGTCTTATTGAGACTTAAGGCTATTCTTGAGAACGAAAAACCTGATGTCGTGCTTGTTCACGGAGATACTTCTACTAGTTTTGCTGCCGCGCTTGCTTGTTTCTACTTGCAGATTCCTATCGGACATGTAGAAGCTGGTCTTCGTACGCATGATATCTATAGTCCTTGGCCTGAGGAATTTAATCGACAGGCAGTTGACATCATAAGTGAATATTACTTTGCCCCTACGGAGAAGAGTAAGAAGAATCTGATTGATGAAGGGAAGTCGACGCAAAAGATTTGGGTCACAGGTAATACTGGTATTGATGCCCTGAGAACGACTGTCTGCGGTACATATTCCCATCCCGAACTAGATTGGGCGAATGGATCTCGTCTAATACTAATTACCGCACACCGTCGTGAGAATCTGGGCGAACCCATGCATAGGATGTTTCGCGCAATACGTCGTGTGATGGAAGAACATCCAGATACTAAGGCAATCTATCCGATTCATATGAATCCTCTTGTGCGTAAGGCCGCACACGAAGAGCTCGATGGTTTTGAAAGACTCCATATTATTGATCCGCTTGAAGTGCTTGATTTTCATAACTTCATGGCGGCAAGTTATCTTATCCTTACCGATTCTGGCGGTATTCAGGAAGAAGCGCCTGGTCTTGGCAAGCCCGTTCTTGTCATGCGAGACACCACTGAGCGTCCTGAGGGCATAGAGGCCGGAACTTTAAAACTTGTTGGAACAAAGGAAGATGTCATTTATCGCGAGTTTAGTCGCCTGCTTTCTGATGAAACTGAATATGCGGCAATGAGCAATGCGTCTAACCCCTACGGTGATGGTCATGCGAGCGAATATATTGCGAATGTGCTGGAAAATCGTTGATTAATTATTAAATGATTTCGAGTTATCGTTTGATGTGGGCTGGTTCAAAGTGATATGTGTTGAATAATGCAGATTCCATGATTAAGAACATCATCGTCACGGGCGGCTGCGGCTTCATCGGCAGCAACTTCGTGCACTACGTGGTCGACAACCATCCCGACGTGCACGTGACCGTCCTGGACAAGCTGACCTACGCCGGCAACCCCGAGAACATCGCCGGGCTGCCCTCGGACCGCGTGGAGCTCGTCGTGGGCGACATCTGCGACGCCGGGTTGCTGGACCGCATCGTCCCGTGCCACGACGCGATCGTCCACTACGCCGCCGAGAGCCACAACGACAACTCCATCGCCGACTCGGAGCCGTTCCTGCGCACAAACGTCGAGGGCACCTTCCGCCTGCTGGAGGCCGTGAGGAAGTACGGCGTCCGCTACCACCACGTCTCCACCGACGAGGTCTACGGCGACCTGGCACTCGACGACCCGGCGAAGTTCACCGAGGAGACGCCCTACCGCCCGAGCTCGCCGTACAGCTCGACCAAGGCGTCCTCCGACATGCTCGTGCGGGCCTGGACCCGCACCTACGGCCTGCGTACCACGATCTCCAACTGCTCCAACAACTACGGCCCCTACCAGCACGTGGAGAAGTTCATCCCCAGGCAGATCACGAACATAATCGACGGCGTCCGCCCCAAGCTCTATGGAAAGGGCGAGAACGTCCGCGATTGGATCCACACCGAGGACCATTCCTCGGCCGTCTGGGACATCCTCACGAAGGGCGAGATGGGGGAGACCTACCTCATCGGAGCTAACGGCGAGAAGAACAACATCACCGTCCTGCGCATGATCCTCGAGGCCATGGGCCGCGACCCCGAGGACTTCGACTGGGTCGCCGACCGCCCCGGCCACGACCGCCGCTACGCCATCGACAGCACCAAGCTCCAGCGCGAGCTCGGCTGGAGGCCGGCGCACACCGACTTCGCCGAGGGCCTGAAGGCCACCATCGACTGGTACGTGGAGAACGAGTCCTGGTGGCGCCCGGCCAAGGAGGCCACCGAGGCCCGCTACAGGGCATAGGGGCAGTTGCGGGCCTTAAAGAATCATGGCTTTGATGGCGGAGGGCAGCGGGGGATTAAATAGCCGCCTGTTGCCCTTAATTATTGTTGGTAGATGGCGTGTCTAGGACATTCGTGCATAGATTCAAGGCAGTCTGATTCCATGTGAATCGCGAACATACTAGATCATGAACATTTTGAGAGTGCTCAAAAGTTAAATCTGGGTTTTCGAAATATACTAGGACAGCCTTTTGAATAGAGTCGATTGCGCAGTCTTGCAAAACTGTACCGAAATTGCTTTCAGGGATGATATCGGATGCGCCTGCGCAATTACTAACCACGATTGCGCATTTTTGAGCTGCGGCCTCAAGAAGAACGGTTGGCATGCCCTCTGGATATTCACTAGGCATTAGAAAACAGCTAGCATAGCGTAGCAAGGATGACATATCAGATTCATTTAATCTTCCGACAAAATGGATTCTTTCATTTTGCGCGTTGGACACCGCTGTATTTAATGGGCCACTGCCCGCAATAATCAAATGAATGTTTTTGTCATGAATGTCGTCAATTGCTTCTATTGCCTTCATAACGCCTTTTTCCTCAATCAGGCGACCGGCATATGCGACGACAAATGCGTCAGGAGATATATTAAGTTCAGAATTCCAGTTTCTTTTTGATGCAGATGAGCAATATGCGGCAGCATCAATCGAGTTGGGTATTACGGAATGGGGTGAAAACCCCAAGCTTTTTATCCACTGTAAACTTCGATTCGAAACTGCACATGCAACCGGTTTGCTTCTTGAAATGATTTTTGTTGACAGTCCTTCATACAATCGCATGAGATAACCCATTGGACTTTTTTCTGTAGACAAGTATCCGGAGCTATGGTCAATCAAAACCGGCCGTATGTGCTTTTTCTCGGCAACCCTGCATGCAAAATGGCAAATCGGATAATAACGAGTATTAATAATAATATCGCTGATGGGCAATTCCATTATTTGACGGAAAGCCCGAAATGTGCTCGGTATCGGCTTAATTATAGGAAATCTGTCGTTCATAAGAGACACCGAGGGTATCTCAATTAGAGAGACGTTGTTTTCGCTTATAAAGCTGCCAGTTCTTTCCGAATCGGAAGAGGTGACAACAACAACTTCGTTGCCAAGCTCAGCCAATTTCTTGGCGAGGTTTTCAGTGTATCGCTCCACACCTCCCATATGAGGGGCGTAATATGCGCTGGCAATTAGTATTCGTCGCACGGTTATCCTTTGCGTCAAGTGGTTGTCGTTGTTAAGGGCAATTACAGTTTAGAAATGATGTAGTATGCAGGCCAGTCAAGGTGAAATTTCTGCAAACCAAGCAGCACCCCTACTCCTAGGCGAATTTTTAAGGTCTGGCCTTTTGGTTTTAGAATACCTATATGAGGATTCTTTAGATAGTTCGGAAAATGCTTTCGTGCGTGCGAGAAAACGAAGTCATATTTTGATTTCATCAGCTCTGGACCGCAACCCCTATTAAAAACAACCAAGGCATTAATCATGTTTGCTAAATAGGTGTATTCAATAACATCGAATCTGCTTTTCGGAAGTTTTGAGAGATCGTGGCTTTCAAGGAAAAGGTCAAACATTTCCGCCATGATTTGCTCATGATTTTTCTTGTAGCTCATTGAACCGGTGATGGATTGGCGATTGAAGTAGTAATAATAGCCCTCGTATGGAATGATTTTCACTTTCGCGTTGCAGTAAAAGGCGCAGAGGCTAAAGTAGATATCCTCACCGCAAGGGACACCGGTAAAGCCCAGTTTGTTTTCTTCGATAAAGGACTTTTTAAAGAGTTTTGCCCATGCAATCGCATAGGTTGTCGTACTCCATACGCTGTTTGATATGCGATGCCTTTTCAGTTTGCCATCAATATCCCTTATGAAACCTCCTGCGATGATGTCGTAGTCGCCATTTTCGGCTGCCTGAAGATAAGTTTCGATATAATCGGGAGCGACATAGTCGTCGCTATCTACAAAGAAGACATATTCACTGCAAACATGCTTGAGGGCTCTTTCCCTTGTTCGTCCAAGACCTAAATTGCACTCATTATTTAGAACTCGAATTCTTGAGGGGTATTTCTCTTGGTATTCCGAGAGAATGAGATCGCTATTATCGGGACTGCAATCATTTACGCAGAGAATTTCATAATCAGAGATAGTCTGGTGAACGAGGCTATCGAGACAGCGACTAAGGTACTTTTCAACGTTATAGACTGGGACGATGATTGTCGCTTTCATTTGAATTCCTTATCTCAACGGTAAAGGACGATTGTTGCATGAATAGGCCATGCCCGTTTGTTTCTTATCGTATATGCCAATGCGATATGAGTGAATATATAATAAGCGTATGATTCAGCTACTCATAAGATATATTGAATGGCTGTTCAGGTTCTACTGATTTACCACGAGAGAATGGTGCTCGATTGTCGTCTAAATCGAATGTGCTTGTTGCAATTCCTGCATATAATGAAGAGGAATGCATTGAAGGCACGGTGAAAGAGCTTCGCTCGATTGCGCCAGAGTTTGACTTCATTATTATTAATGACGGCTCTCGAGATCGAACGGGAGAGATTTGCGACTCGTTACGGTGCGAGGTCGTTACCATGCCAATTAATTGCGGCCTGACTGTTGGATTTCAGACTGCGGCTCGATATGCTGTTGATAATGGTTACGACTATATGATTCAGTTTGATGCTGATGGACAACATCGCCCGGAGTATTTGGCTTCTCTTGTTGAGAAAGCGGAACGCGCCGGATCTGATATCGTTATTGGTTCCAGGTTTCTTACTATTCGCAAAGATAAATCGATGCGCATGCTTGGCTCGCGCATGATTACAGTGCTAATCAAGATGCTGACTGGGCATCGCATCAGCGATCCGACCTCGGGCTTCAGATTATTTAGCCGTCCCGTGCTTGAAAGATACTATTACGACAACAATCTCAATCCTGAACCCGAATCAATCGCTTTGTTTTTAAAACAAGGGTATTCGGTCTCTGAAGTTCAGGTATCAATGCGTGAACGCCAAGGCGGCGTGAGCTACTTAAATCCTGTTAAGTCAATGCAGTATATGCTTAGAGTGTTTGCTACGCTGCTAATAGTTCAATGGTTTAGGTGATTGTAAATGAGTCTTACGCTGCGAGCTTTGCTCATTGGTTTTGCTGCACTGGTTTTCTTCTTTGTTATTCGCAAATTGAAGAGGTCTCAGATGCAGGTTCTTGATTCTATGTTCTGGCTGTTGTTCAGCTTAAGTTTTGTTTTGCTCGGCATATTTCCTGAGATAGCTTTATTTATTTCATCTGAACTAGGCTTTGTTTCTGCTTCGAATTTTGTATTTCTATACGTCATTGCGGTTCTAGTGGTGAGGGACTTCTCGAATTCTCTACGTCTTTCGAGGCAGGAGGAGCGAATTAATGGGCTGGCTCAGTCGATTGCGCTTAGCGATATTGATAAAGCCAAATGATCGACTGATCCTGAACGCGTTCTTTTCCAACATTTGCTTTTCTTCTGTGCATGCTTCGTTGTAAAGAACAAGATTAATTATACGTGTCAGTTCATGCTTGTATTTCGTTTTTAATGCCTGTGCATTTCAGCAATGTACCTGAACCTAGGTTGGTTAATTCTATGTGGGCCGCTTTCTTCATTTCTTCGCTTTTTCTCATGTTCCTCCTGGAGGTTCCTGGATTTGCTTTTTCACGTTTGATGTGTTTTAGCAGGATTGATTCACTTTTAGCTGCACCGTTGTTTTCAATTGCTTTGCTTGAAATAATAAGCATTATTTACTCTAAGCTTGGATTTTATGCTTCATGGGTAAGCCTGAGCCTCCCCTGTCTACTCCTCGCTTTGATATTTTTACTGATTGCATCATTTAGTCGCTCACGAAATACTGATGTAGCAAAGCCATCCTCAGGTCATTCAAACTGGTTAATACTATTTTTGTACATTGGCATTGCCTTTGTTATTGCAACTAAAACGTATGTGCTTCCTTTAGATGGGCCGTCATCTTTCATACAGGATTCGGATAATTCTTTTCATCTTGCTGTTATTAGATCTTTTATTGACAGCGGTGATTATTCGACAGTTAATGTCGGCATTTATCATGATGTGATGTCTAGTTCGATTATTTCAGTTGCTAGCGGCTTTTATCCTGCGGCTTGGCATTTACTTGCAGCCCTTATTGCGAGCTTTTCTGGACAAGATGTTGCGTTTTCGATAAACGTTACAAATTATGTCCTGTTGGTTTCTATTTTTCCGTCTAGTGTATTTCTGTTTTTAAAAACAGTATTCAAGGAAGAACGCGGTGCGGTAATTGCGGGGGCGCTGGTATTATTTGCTTTTAACGGCTTTCCCTGGGGCACTTTAATCTCAGTGTCAGGTCCTTTGTTCCCTAACACTTTGGGGCTTATGCTCGTGCCAGCTTGTTCCGCCATTTTTATTAATTCGATCGATGGGCACGCGAGGCGGTACAATATTAATTATGTCGCCGCGTTTTTATTCGGCGTTTTCTCGCTCTGCGTTTCTCATCCAAATGCTATTTTTACAATGGCAGTTCTTCTTGCGCCTTTTGTTATCTTGCGGTTTTCTCGTTGGTATGTTGTAAAACAACAACATTTAAATTCTGGCATGTCTCTATCTGTGAGATTAACTTCCCTCGCGATTCCCGCCTTATTGATTCTAGTAATTTGGATTGTTTGTTTTATTAATCCAGCATTAAGTAATACTGTTTCTTTCACTTGGGGCATAACCGCCTCGCGTTTACAGGCTATCGTTAATGTACTGGCTCTTTCTTTTCGGCTTCCGGCGGGCAATTATCTTCTCGCTTTGTTCGTTGCAATTGGCTTCTTTGTCTTGCTTCGCAACAAGGAGTCTTCATGGTTATGTTTCTCGTATATGTTCGCTGCCATCATATACATAGTCGGGGCGTCATCATCCGGTTTTTTAAAGCATTTCCTTGCGGGTTTTTGGTATACCGATCCGTATCGTTTAGGTGCATGTGCCAGCCTCATTGCAATTCCCTTGGCTGCTGTCGGTTTAGAGGCCGTCTATTCGCTTGCTCTGAGGATATTCAACAGACTTGGATATGAACCCTGGGCAAAGATATCAGCTAGTTTTGTATGTTTGATTATTACTATGTGTGCCCTATATGTTAATGATTTCAACTTGCCTGGATTTGGACGGGTTTACACGGGTTTGGGTGATTACCATAACTGCTCGACGCTTGCGAATGATTCGAAGCGCGACAACTTGTTTGATCCAAGAGAGCGACTTTTTTGTAAGCGTGTAGCTGAGCTTCTCGAAAATGATGATGGGTTGATATTTAACAACGCTGATGACGGCAGCGCTTTCGCATATCCTTTATACGATTTAAACCTTCTTTACCGTCGGTCTGCTGCAGAGATGCTCGGTAATGAGACGAATGATAACCAAACGCTGAGGTTGCATCTCGACAAGCTTGCTACAAATAGAGATGTTCAACGCGTCCTTAAAGAGAATGGTATTAAGTACATTCTTAATTTGGACTATGGCGGTGAGATCAACGACGAGCGTTGCTACTACGGTTACTATACTTGGGACAAATGGCAAGGCATTAATTCGATCAAAGATACGACTCCGGGGCTCAAGCTTCTTATGTCGGAAGACGATATGCGACTTTATGAGATAGACTATTCTACTTTTAGTTAATTATTCTTTTCGTTTTGGTCAAAGCATCCTCTTAATAGTCTTTAAGGCAAAGCCCGTTTCTATTCATTTTTAGAGCTTTGCGATAAGCCACTCGTCGATAAGCGGGTGGCTTATTATTTTTCGTGTTACTGATTTGTAGGAGTAGTGCATGTCTCTTAAAAACACTGTTTATGATGCCATTAACTCAAATAAGTTTGGTAAGGCATTCTTAAAAGCTCGTCGCGATCTTCGAGGTGACGAGGCCGTGCGGGCCATTCAATCTGGAACTCATGACTTTATTGATCGGAGTAAGGGCAGCGACAAGCTCTGCATTATTCTCGCTGGATATAAGCCAACATTATGGGAAGACGTTTTTGGGCGTATAGCGGCATATGTGCCTTCCGATGTTGACGTATGCGTTATGACCAGCGGGCTTGTGAATGAAGAGCTTAAGCAGATCGCCGCTGATCACGACTGGTCCTATCTGTCGACTTCTGTTAACCATCTGTCTGTTGTTCAGAACATTGCCATCGAATGCCATCCGAGGGCTAAGTGGATTTATAAGCTTGATGAGGATATGTTTTTGACCAAGGGATTCTTTGAGGCAATGCTTGATACCTACGAGGAGCTTGAGTCAAACACCTTATATAAGCCAGCGTTTGTCTCTCCTTTAATTAATGTCAGTTGCTACGGGCATCTTCGCTTGCTAGACAAGTTGAATCTCCTGGATGATTTCAGGAATACCGGACTCACGGATATGAAGTATTCGGATGGTTTGCACCACAATCGTCAGGTCATTTCTGAGCCTAAGGTTGCTCGTTATATGTGGGGCGAGTCTCAGCCTGTATTGCGCGATATCGATGCGCTTACAGAGCGCTTCTCGATTGAAAATGAAGGGTTCCAGTATTCAATTTGCCCGATTCGCTATAGCATCGGTGCCATTCTGTTTTCGCGTGACGCCTGGAACGAGTTTGGGCACTTCCCGCTGACTTTTGTCGGAGGTCCGTATGGTCTTGGGGATGACGAGGAGCATATTTGTAACTACGCGTGTTTTACTGGCCGCGTGATGGTGGTAAATGAAAATATTGTTGTAGGCCATCTCGGCTACGGTGGCGCACAAACAAAGACTATGGTTGAGTATCATGCTGATCATCGTGATCAATTTAAGTTAAAGGCATAACGGGGGGGGGATTAATGTCTAAACCCAACATTAAAATTCTAGTCTCATGCCATAAGCCTGTCTGCACGCCTGATTCCGACCTGTATTTACCTGTTCACGTCGGCTCTTTGGGTAAAGAGACTATTCCTGGATGCCAACGCGACGATTGCGGCGAAAACATCTCCGATCGAAATTTCACTTTTTGTGAAATGAGCGGTCAGTATTGGGCTTGGAAAAACTTAGAGGCAGATTATGTTGGCCAATGCCATTACCGCCGTTTTTTCAATTTTGATGAGAAGAAATATGAGTCGAACGATCATGCTCAGATTGAGGATGAATGTCTGTCGCCACTCTCAATTAAAAAGTATCAGCTAGCAAACGAGGCTTTGATTAGGGATTGTGTCGAGAAGGTTGACCTTGTACGCGCTCCTTATTGGGATGTGAGGGGAGTTCCCACCCCTTGTGGTCCTAAGAAAACTATAAGGGATCATATGTGTGCCTATGGCCTTGTCACTCAAGCCGAGCTAGACCATATGGTTGATATTTGCAAGCATGTTCAGCCTGATTATGTAGACGAGCTCGTCGCATATCTTAACGGTTCCAAGTATTTGGGCTATAACTGCTTCGTGATGAAGAAGACTCTCTTCGACGAGCTCTGTGCATTTGAGTTTTCGATTCTTCAACAGTTTGACTCTGAATATGATTATGAGAACAAGACGACTACTCATAAACGTATTTGTGGCTATCTGGGAGAGATTCTTTATAGCGTTTTCGTCGCTCATGTCTCTAAGAGGGGGATTAAGATTGCCGAGCGCCCCCTTGTGTTCTTTGATGAGACGCCTGCTCCGTTTAATGCTGCTGCCGTCGATAACCAAACGGTTGATATCGTATGGCGCTATGTGGAATCGACGCCTATTAAAATTGCCGTCGCGCTTGAGAGCTTAATTCGTCAGCTTGACGCGACCAGAAAGTATCGATTGCTTCTAATTCATAATTGTCAGTTTAGCTTTGGCGATTGTCTCAACATACTTGAGACTATTCCGGAGAATCTGGAAATCAGACAAGCAACTTTCCCGGTAGTTGGACCCAACGACCTCTTTGGTTCTATGGATGCTACCGAAGCGCATATTGTTCTGCCTTTTATACTCCCTCGCATAATGAATGTCGACTTGATGAGTCACCATCGAGTTCTTTGGGTTGAGGGGTGTGCTTTCTTTAAAAAAGACCCTGCCAAGATCATTGATGGCGTAGAAGATTTACTCGCTGCCGTAAAGAGCGTTTTCCTCGAGAAAGAGCTTAATAAGCCGGCTTCGTCTCGTTTGCGCGACTCATATCTTGCTGCTGCAGGTGGTTGGGAGATGAGCGAGGCGTCCGCTCTTATAGTTGATTTGTCTCAGCTTTCTACTATCTGTCCTGAACCATATGAGTTGTACTGTGCCTGTGCATCTGAGCTGGGCATCGACCCAAGAGGCGATTTGGCTAAAGAGTTTCAAAAGTATCAGTTGCATAAAAAGAAACCAGGCAGCGCTAAAGACGCTTTCTGCTTACCGTTGAGCGTATCTGCGGTTCGGAGCCTTATGATGCGCAGGCTAAACTTCAGCCTTATTCCGTATTCGAATTGTATGCCCGTGGTTTCCTTTGAAGAGGTCGGCACGTGGGCCAATGAGTGTACGGTAAAGGAATACAAGGCGTCCAATGAGAGCGGATTGCTGCTCTATTCATCGGATACGACTCCATTCTCTGAACCGGCGAATACACTTTGTCGTGATTATTGGCGTTTGGCCAGGTGTATGTATGCGTATGAGTCACTTTTAATTATGCTTGCGGAATACCGACCGCTTGGATTAAAACGGACGTTGTTTCCAGTTGGGACAAGGCGACATAGGGTTATGTTTAAGATGGCTTCCCTGATTCGACGCTTTCGTTAGTGGAGGTAACTTGTCCGCGTTCTGTTCGTTGAGTTTCTGGTGATTAAGATTGAGCCGCGTTATTGGGTTGTCTAATAGCGCGGCTGTTAACTTCTTGCTGAATTTAATTATGGGGTCGGTATTATTAATTAAATATCGACCCCATTGATAATTGGATCCTATGACTCTTGATCTTCTAGTGCGCGAAGGTTTTCTTTATTGATGTGTTCGCGGTGTGTCGAAATATCCTTCGGCACACGGTAGATATCTCCATATACGTCTTCGGTGAACTTTCTGAGATTATTCGGTGCCTGGCAGGGAATCTGTTCAAAAGAAATGGTTTGTGTTGGGAATACATCCTGTTTTGAACATGCCCATTGATACTCAGACAAAATGTAGATATTCTCGATGCCCCAAAGCATTCCATTGGTTGCCTGCGCATCTATTATTCCTTGATCGATTTCGATCGAGCGGTATTTTGCAAACGTTTCTTCTATTTGGGTTGTAAGCGGATCGGATGCTGGAATGAATTCCTTTTCTTTCCATTCGCTGTAGTAGGGGGCGTCTTTCATCTCAGCTATCATTTTCATTCTTAGTTCTAGCTGTTTTTCAAACGTCTTTTTATCGGCGTTGCCGCTCTCTTCAAATATGAACAAGTCTAAAAAGCAGGGATTATTAATGTCTGCATACATAAAACGAACTTGTTTACAGAAGTTCCAGACATCGTAAACGATTGAGATTCGATACCGTTCGTCATCGCTGACAATATCGATAAGTCTGTCAATCTCCGATCGCATCATGCCGAGATCGCTATCATCATCCCAAGGAATAAAGCCCTGGTGTCGGATTGCTCCAAGAAGCGTTCCGAATGCGATCCAGTATTGAAGACCGTTGTCTTTACATAATGAGTCAAACTCTCCAAGCAGCTTTGCACATCCGAGCTGCATTGCCCTGAGCCCGCCGTTGGCTTTCGGAAGCGACGCGAAAAAACGTTTCTTTGCGTCTTGCAGATCTTCGTTGTTGTTTCGGTAAAGCTGCCAAAGCATCGTTTCGATTCTCATCGAAACGCCGTCGTTATCACTTTTAAGCCATTCGGCCCTAAAATTCAGGTTGTCGTTAATACCGTTGTCAGCCTGCTCGATCCTCGAATTGATGGATCGATTGAGTTCATAGAGCTCATAGACATCTGAACGAAGATCTCTAATTGCTCGCTTTGATGCGGGAAGATGGTCGGCGATACGTGACAGGATGCTCATTCTGTATCCTTCGTGTTGAGAATAGAGTTCTGTTTAATATAGCTTACGTAGTTCGATGGTTTTGCGACGACTGATTAAATCTGGATGAGTGGAGCCCGGCTCCCATTAAGCGGTGGATAGCATGATTAAATGCTAAATAAAATATGTATACTGTCCTTTAATTTGTGACATCGCTAGTGATTGCATCCTGTTTTGTTATACACCTGCAGTTCCCATTGTTTTTTCTCAACTTTTGCTACGGAGTCGAGGATGAGGCCGGTTGCCAGGCTCAGCCCGCACAGAAACATGAATGAGGCCGCGAGCATGGCTGTGGGGAAGCGGGGGACTAAGCCGGTTTGGAAGTACTCCGCAACAATTGGGATTCCGAGAGTGAGACCTATGATGGCAAATATGAATGCAATAAGACTAAAGAACTTGAGTGGACGGTAATCCTTAAAAAGTGTTCCAATCATTGCGATAACTTTAATACCGTCACCTAACGTGTTGAGCTTGGACTCGGAGCCTACGGGCCTATCTCGATACTCTACTGGCACGTCTTGAATACGCCAGCGGTGATCGACGGCGTGGATGGAGAGCTCGGTTTCAATTTGGAAGCCCTCGCTCAAAACGGGGAAGGTCTTGACGAAGGGTTTGCTCATGGCTCGGTAGCCGGTCATCACGTCGTCAAAGCTGTAGCCGTAAATCCACTTGATCATAGCGCGAACAAGATTGTTTCCGAACCCGTGAAATGCTCTTTTGTTCTCTTCTGCATAGGTGCCATTAGAGAGACGATCGCCGACGGTCATGTCTGCCTCGCCATTAAGGATGGGCTCACAGAGCGATTTGGCGGCTTCGGCGGGGTACGTGTCGTCTCCATCAACCATCAAGTAGCACTCGGCGTCGATATCGCGAAACATTTGGCGGCAGACGTTGCCTTTGCCCTGTCTTGGTTCATGTCGCACTGTGGCCCCGTGCTGCTTGGCTATCTGTGCCGTATTGTCGGCAGAATTGTTGTCGTAAACGTATACTGTTGCGTCTGGCAATTCGCGGTGAAAGTCATCGACAACTTTGCCGATCGTTAATGCTTCGTTGTAGCAAGGGATAATGACGGCGATATTCGAATAGTCCATATAGGACCTCCTTTAATGACTCAACTGGTCGAAAGTATAACCATCAACTATCCCTTTGATTAGATATGGGTTAGTTCTCCAGATTTGTTGCGGTGAGTTATCGTCTGCGCGGGAGGGCTATACTTTCCACTGTTATGTTTTGCGAGACAAGGAGATGGTCCGTGGCTGACAATCTTGAGAGTCAGAAAGCGGTGGCTAAACCGGCCTCTCACGCTAAAAATGATTATGAGAAGGACAAATTTATCCTCAGGCAGTTGGTTACCAAGGATTTTAAGATTAAGTATCGTCGCAGCGTTTTGGGCGTAGCTTGGTCCGTTCTTAATCCTTTGTTGATGATGATTGTCATGTCGATCGTGTTTTCGACTATCTTTGCTCAAGGTCGTAATGGCTCCATCACGCCTGAGATGTATCCGCTTTATTTGATCGTTGGTAACGTGACGTTTTCCGTCATGTCCGAGTCGACGAACCAAGCGCTTATGTCCATCATTTGGGCTTCCTCACTGCTAAAGAAGGTCAAGGTGCATCGCTGGGTATTCCCGGTGCAGAAGGTATTGTTTTCGCTTGTTAACTTCGCTTTCTCTCTGGTCGCCGTCGCCTTGGTCATGCTCTGGTTCCATGTAGTTCCTACTTGGCATTTAATCCTGTTGCCGGTTTGTCTCCTTTTGCTCATGTGTTTCTGCATGGGTTTGGGTTTGATGCTTTCGGCGTTGGCAGTCTTCTTCCGTGATGTTATGCATCTGTGGAGTGTTGTCATTACTGCCTGGATGTATCTGACGCCGATTTTCTGGACGACTGACTTCATTGGCAAGATGGCTCACTGGATTCAGGTTCTGGTGGTTGTGAATCCCATGTACAACTATCTGCAGTTTATGCGCGATATCTTCCTGTTTAATACCATGCCTTCTGCGCTTACGTTTGGTCTGTGC
Source organism: uncultured Collinsella sp. (assembly GCA_900556415.1). GTDB lineage: Bacteria > Actinomycetota > Coriobacteriia > Coriobacteriales > Coriobacteriaceae > Collinsella. The sequence continues at coordinate 93,223 of USOU01000002.1, read as the reverse complement.
GTTGCTTGGGCTGTTTTTGCTCTTGCCATTGGCTATACCGTGTTCCACAAGACCGAGCACAAGTTTATTCTCTACATCTAAGGAGTGCTGTTCATGACTGAATCTGCTATTGATTACAGCAAGCAGCCCCTTGCTGTCGAGGTTAAAGACGTCACCATGATCTTTAACATGGCGTCTGAGTCGCTTACGAATCTCAAGGAGTACTTCATTAAACTCGCTAAGCACGAGCTGTTCTTTGAGGAGTTCCGGGCGCTTAAGCACATTTCGTTTGATGTGCATCGCGGCGAGGTTGTTGGCCTTGTTGGTACTAACGGCTCCGGTAAGTCTACGATGCTCAAGATTATCGCTGGCGTTTTGGAGCCGAGCGAGGGTGAGGTCAAGGTCCACGGCAATATTGCGCCGTTGATTGAGCTTGGCGCCGGCTTTGACCCCGAGCTTACCGCGCGTGAGAACATCTACCTTAACGGTGCGCTACTTGGTTACACCAAAGAGTTTATCGATGCTAGTTTTGACGAGATCATTGAATTCGCTGAGCTCAAAGACTTCGTTGATATGCCTCTGAAGAACTTTTCTTCGGGCATGGTTGCGCGCATCGCCTTTGCCATCGCCACGATTACCGAGCCCGATATCCTTATCGTCGATGAGACGCTTTCTGTTGGCGATGTCTTTTTCCAGCAGAAGTGCGAGCGCCGTATTCAGCACTTTATTGAGAGCGGCGACGTCACGGTTCTGTTCGTTTCTCACTCTATGGAGCAGGTTGAGCGTATTTGTCAGCGTGCTGTATGGATCGAGAAGGGCAATCTACGCATGGATGGTCCCGTGGATGAGGTCTGCAAGGCGTACCACGACCAGTTCAAGTAGGTTATAATTTATTAGCCGTGTGAACTTGTACCCGCTTGGACGCGCGGCTTTTATGCTCCATTAGCTCAGTTGGATAGAGCAGGGGACTTCTAATCCCAAGGCCGACGGTTCGAATCCGCCATGGAGCACCTCGTATTTCTCGAGCCGTCAGAATGGCGGCTCTTCTTTTTTGGAGCGGCTGATGGGTGCACTTTCCACTGTTCGGATTGAAGCAAACCCCGATTTGTTCGAAACTAGTTTAGCAAGTACGGAGAGTCGCCATTCTTTAAAACGAGTGCTTACCTATGGAACATTCGACCTACTGCATTATGGACACATTCGTCTTCTTCAGCAGGCTTCCAAGCTTGGCGATTATTTAATCGTTGGATTGTCAACTGATGAATTTAATGCACTCAAAGGAAAGACTAGCTTTTACTCTTATGAAGTGCGGCGCGAAATGCTCGAGGCTCTTCGTTATGTTGACCTGGTCATTCCCGAAGATGATTGGAATCAAAAGAGACGCGATATCGAAATATATCATGCTGATATTGTTTGTATGGGAGGAGATTGGGCTGGCGACCCTCGTTTTGAATCGCTAAAAGATATTTGTGATGTCGTCTATTTGAATCGAACTCCAGGAATCTCGACGACAGAAGTAAAAGGCAGGCTTGCTCAATAGAGTTTACTTCACAAACTATTGAGGTGTTTGCGGGATTATCAGTGAACTATTTTACTGGATTCTGACTTCAATTATTTTGCGATTATGAATTAAACCTTAATACAGATTGAATCATGCTATTGTTTAAACACGGGCTGCAAGACATGGGGATGACTTGCGGCCTTCTTTGTTTGCTTAAACGGTAACGACGTGATTCAGTCGATCAAAATAGAGGCCCGGCGCAGTAGTGAATGAACTACGCCGGGCCTCCTGTTTGCTCGTGGTGGTTGGCTGAGTGCCCTCGCTCCTACGCCCCCGTGGGTTCCACGCCCAGCTCGTTGCGGACGAGCTCAAATGCCGCGGCGATGGCCTTGTCCATGTCGTAGTATTTGTAGCCGCCCAGGCGACCGGCAAAGATCACGTCGCCCTCCTGCGCAGCCAGCTCCTCATACTGCTTGTAGAGGGCCTCGTTCTTGGTGTCGTTGATGGGGTAGTAGGGCTCGTCGCCGGGCTTCCAGTCGGCCGGGTACTCGCGCGTGATAACGGTCTTGTCCTGCGTGCCAAACTCAAAGTGCTTGTGCTCGATGATTCGCGTGTAGGGGATCTCGCGCTCGGTGTAGTTGACCACGGCCACGCCCTGGTGGTCCTGCTCGTCGAGCGTCTCGGTCTCAAAGCGCAGGCTGCGGTACTCGAGCGTGCCCAGTTTAAAGTCGTAGAACGCGTCGATGGGGCCGCAGTAGATCGTCTTGGCGGCGATATCGGGCTCGGCGGCAATCAGTTCCTTGTACTCCACGCCGCAGCGCACCTCGACGCCCTCGAGCATGTTGGCGACCATCTTGGTGTAGCCGCCCATGGGGATGCCCTGGTAGCGGTCGTTGAAGTAGTTGTTGTCGTAGGTAAAGCGGCAGGGGAGGCGCTTGATGATGCTTGCGGGCAGGTCCTTGCAATCACGGCCCCATTGCTTCTCGGTGTAACCCTTCACGAGCGTCTCGAAGATATCGCGGCCGACGAGCGACAGCGCCTGCTCCTCGAGGTTCTGCGGCTCGCCGATGTTCTCGGCGGCCACCTGCTCGGCGATCTTGGCCTTGGCGTCCGCCGGCGTGACGACGCCCGGCCACATCTTGGCGAATGTGTTCATGTTGAAGGGCATGTTGTACATGTTGCCGTGGAAGTTGGCGACCGGCGAGTTGACATAGTTGTTGAACTCGGCGAAGCGGTTGACGTAGTCCCAGACGTCCTTCATGGAAGTGTGGAAGATATGTGCGCCGTAGCGGTGGACCTGGATGCCCTCGACGTCCTCGGTGTAGATGTTGCCGGCGATGTGATCGCGGCGATCGATGGCTAGGACCGACTTGCCGGCGCGCTTGGCGGCGTTGGCAAAGACGGCGCCCGAAAGTCCGGCGCCGACGACAAGGTAATCGTACTGGGACATGGATATGCTCCTTTGTATGGCAATTGGACAGTTACTTTAGTTTAGGGACAAACATATCTGATGCCTTTGTCCCAGGGATTAGTGTAGCAGATGCCCTTTCAGCAGCTCCAGCGCGTGAGCGTAACCGGGTTTCTAAATGAACTTAAGGACTCGCTATTCCGCCCTTAGGCACTCGGGCAAGACGCTCCCGACTGCATCCATTGCTTGCGGCCTCAGGTATTGCTGATACAGCATGCTTGCCGTGTGGTCATATAGCGGTTTAGTCACCGAGTAGAAGCGTCTGTCGCTTTTTCGGCCATTGATCGTCTTGCTTGTGGTGTTGACTAGCTTCAGGATCTCGTCGACGCTGTAGGGGAGTTCGTTGGCGTCGCGACGAGATATCAGAACAAAATAGTTGGACGATCCGTTGACGGCTTTGGCGAAGTCCTTTGAGTAGATAAACTCGTTGCCCTCATCTAGAAAGACGATTGAATCTTCGATGATCGACAGCTCGCGCTCCCAGCGTCTTCCGGAAAGCGTTTCGCAAGGCACGTCGCAGCTGAGTGTAACGCCGCTTTCCTGTCCTCGGTCGTTGTAGTCGCGAATCATCGAGATGAGCGTTGTTTTGCCCGTGCCGCTGTTGCCGCGTATAAAGGAAATATTGCGCTTAAACGTGAGTGTGTATTTGACCTTTGCACGCTCTACGACAACGGTATGCGTTCCCTTCATTACTCATCAACATCCAAAAAGTCATTCGTGGCGCCTATAAACTCCTGCATGTTTCTGACGATGCGGCCGTCGTTATCGATGCGAATCTCAAAACGCTTCCAGGGGAATTTCATGATGTGGTAAAGGGTCACCAGCACATCCTCCTCTTTGCCAATTTTGAGCAGCCAGCGGGCACAGTTGTCTCCGCAGGTGGATGCGTTGAACACCATATTTGGGAGATTGCGAACCAGCAACAGCGTCTTGACGCCGCCGGACAGTTCGAGTGGGGTGATCGAGCCCAGCTGCTTGCTTACGATGTTGTGGGGGCCGATGAGCTCTGATCCGTCTACGCTTTTAATGATCTGTGCGGCCATGGGGTCTTCGAACCATGAGTCTAAGTATGAGTTCCTAAAATAGGTTTCGGTATCGTAGATGGAACCGGGGTAATCTCCCAGATGGATGCTTAACATGCGCGTCTCCAGACGTTGTGTGACTGCAACGATTATATGCCAGTAATAAGGTGCCGCCAGTAGCGAGGTTGCTGCTGGCGGCACTGGCATTATTAGCGTATGAATCGCGCTGATGGATTTGCTCGAGAGGCTACTTTTCGAGACGCTCCCTCAGCAGTTCCAGAGCGTGCGCGTAGCCCTGCAGGCCTTCGCCGGTGATGGTCGCGAAGCAGGCCAGGCGGGCGTAGCTCACCTGGCGGAAGTCCTCGCGGGTCTCGACGGCGCTGATGTGGACCTCAACGGCGGGGATGGCGACGGCTTTGAGGGCGTCCAGGATGGCCACGCTGGTGTGCGTGTAGGCAGCCGGGTTGATGACGATGCCGTCGACCTTGCCGTAAGCCTCCTGGATCTTGTCGACGATGCTGCCCTCGTGGTTAGACTGGAAGACCTCGACCTCGTCAAAGCCCTGCGCGGCGCCTGCCTCCTGGCAAATCTGTACCAGGCGGTCGTAGTTGTCGCTGCCGTAGATGCCCGGCTCGCGAATGCCGAGCATGTTGAGGTTGGGGCCGTTGATGACGAGTGCTTTCATGGTTGCTTCCTTTGCGGTTGAACGGGCGGTGGGGTGGAATGAAAAACCACCACAAAGGCGCTGTCCCCTTTGTGGTGGTTTTTGTTAGAGAGCGGGTGGGAGGGTGTCGAGGACGGCGCGGGCGGTGTTGGCGGCGCAGTCGCGTGAGTCGATGATGTAGTCGGCCCAGGCGCGGTAGCGCGGCATGCGCTGCTCGGCAAGTTTATCGATGCCATCGCGGGCGGTGATGGGGCGTCCCTTGTGCGCGAGTTCGTCAAGCTTACGGTTGAGCATTACGATCTGGCTGTTCTGGTGCAGCAGCGGGTAGTTCTCGTCGCGCGTGACCACGCCGCCGCCCGTGGAAAGCACCAGGCCGCTGCGCTTGGATATGTCGGCCAGCGTTGCCGTCTCCTGTTTACGGAAGGCCGCCTCGCCGCGCTCGACGATAAAGTCGGCGCAAGGCATGCCCAGACGCTTCTCGAGGGCGCGATCCAAGTCGATGTGCTCGCGACCCGTGAGCAGGGCGATCTGCTCGCCCACGCGGGTCTTGCCCGAACCCGGCATGCCGATCAAGGCGATGTTCTGCTCGCGGCGAGACAGGCGCTCCGTTACGTCCAAGATGCGCTCGCGCGGGGTGACTTGGCCGGAATAGCGCTCAACAGCCTGTGCTGCCTGGGCAACAAGCATGAGTAGACCGCCGATGCAGGGGATGCCGCGGCGCTCGGCCTCGAGCATCAGACCCGTGCGGGCGGGGTTGTAGACGATGTCGATGACGCCCTCGAGCGCGTCAAGTCCTTCGAGTGTGCAGGGGGCGTCGGGGCAGTGGGGGAACATGCCGGCAGGCGTGCAGTTGACGAGCATCGCGGCATCGGATAGCTGGGAGATATTCTCGTAATTGACCTCGCTCGTGCGACCAACGGGTACGACGATGGCGCCCAGATCGCCGAGCACCATGCTGGCCGTGGTGCCGGCGCCTCCGGTGGCTCCGAGCACGAGGACCTTCTTGTCGGCAATCTCCACACCCAGCTCCTCGACCAGGCACTGGAAACCGAAGTAGTCGGTGTTGTCGCCGCGCAGACGGCCATCGGGCAGACGCGTGATCGTGTTGACGTTGCCCATGCGCTCGGCCAGCGGACTCAGCTCGTCCAGGTATTCCATGACGGCGCGCTTGTAGGGGATGGTCACGTTGGTGCCCTCCCATTCGTCGCCGGTCATAAAGGCCTGGAGGTCCTCGGGCTCGCGCTCAAAGCGCACGTACTCGAGCCCCGCGAGCTCTTTGTAGATGGTCGGGGTGTAGCTGTGGCCCAGCACGCGGCCCAGCACGCCGTAGGGACGGGTTGCAGCGGAATCGATCATCTAGAGTACCTCCGTGTAGCTGCCAAAGTAGGTGAAGTTCTCGCACACGTCGTCGATGGAATCGAGCAGGTCGTCGAGGGCCTTGCTGCCAAAGGGGCAGTCCAGGTCAAAGTAGAACATAAACTCAAAGTCGTGCCCTGGGATGGGACGGCTCTCGAGCTTGATGAGGTTGATGTTGAGCGCATAGAAGCGCTCGAGCACGCGGTAGAGGGCGCCCGGCTCATTGGCCGTGGTGATCATGAGCGAGGTGCGGTTGGCACCGGGATAGACACGCGGCTCGCGGCTGATGACGACGAAGCGCGTGTAGTTGTTGTCCGAGTCCTGGATGTTGGGTTCCGCCACCTCCAAGCCGTAGAGCGTCGCACAGCTGCGCGAGGCGATGGCGGCGACGTCGGCGCGTTCGGAGTTGGCGACCATCTCGGCCGACATGGCGGTGTTGGGGTACTTGGTGGCGTGCAAGCCGTGGGCCTCGATAAAGCCGGCGCACTGGGCGATGGCCTGGCCATGGCTGTAGACCTCGCGCACGTCTGCGAGCTTGGTGCCGGGCTTGACGAGCAGGTTGTGATCGATCTTGAGGCGCAGCGAGCGCACGATATGGAAGTCGAACTGGGCGAGCAAGTCGTAGACGGCGTTGACCGAGCCGGCGGTGGAGTTTTCGATGGGCAGCACGCCAAACTCGCAGAAGCCGTCGCGCACGGCGCGCATAACGCCCTCAAAGGTCTCAAAGAAGGCGATTTCGGGCACGTCGAAGAGCTTGCACGCGGCGATCTGGCTGTAGGCGCCTTCCACGCCCTGGCAGGCAACGGAGGCCGTCTGGGGGAAGGGCGTATCGAAGGCCGTGGCCGTGGCGTGGGCCTTTTGCGACACCGTGATGCCCCTGAGCTCGTTGATGTAGCGCTGCTGCTCGGCCTTGCTCATACTCATGAGGAGGCGGAACAGGGCGATGGTCTGGGCCTCGTAGCGCTCGGGCGCGCGGCCGGCGAGGTTGTTGAGTTTGGAGCGCTCGCGGGCGGGGTCGAAGATGGCCTTGCCCATCTCAATCTTTGACTTGGCGACCTCGGTGGCAATATCCATGCGCTCGATAAAGCTGTTGAGGAGCGTGGTATCGATGCCATCGATGGCCTGGCGGATGTCAGCAAGGTCCATGGAGACCCCTTTCACGAGTCGGGGGATGTTGAGGGGCGGGTAGTTAGCGCTGGGCTGCGTCCTCGAGGAGGGCGTCCCAGATGGCGAGCGCCGCGGCTGCTTCGGCTACGGGGACGGCTCGTGGGACGATGCAGGGGTCGTGGCGGCCGTGGACCGAGAGCTCGGCATTTTCCATGGCGTCCATGTCCACGGTCTGCTGCTCGCGGCCGATGGAGGGCGTCGGCTTCACGGCCATGCGCCACATGACGGGCGCGCCGGTGGAGATGCCGCCCAAGATACCGCCGGCGTTATTGGACTCGACTTCGATCTTGCCGTTCTCGGCATCGATACGATACGGGTCGTTGTTCTCGCTGCCGCGCATGGCGGCCACGGCAAAGCCCATGCCAAACTCCACGCCCTTTACGGCGGGAATACCAAAGGCGATGTGCGCGATGCGGTTCTCGATACCGTCGAACATGGGGTCGCCGATGCCCGCAGGCAGGCCGTAGATGCCGCACTCCACGATGCCACCGATGCTGTCGAGCTCGTCGCGCGCGGCCAGAATCTCCTCGCGCATGCGACCGGCAGCAGCGGCGTCAATGCAGGGCAGGTCGTTCGAAAGGATCGCCTTGCGGTCAGTCTCGCGATAGACCATATCATCCATGGGCAGGTCGGAGATGCCACCGATCTGCGCGACGTGCGCCATGACCTTGATGCCACGGGCCTCGAGTGCCTGCAGCGCAATACCGCCGGCAATGCACAGGGGGGCCGTCAGGCGGCCGGAGAAGTGCCCGCCGCCGGCGACATCGTGCATGTTGTGGTACTTCACACGCGCCGGGTAATCGGCATGTCCCGGACGGGGCTTGCGACGCAGTTCGGAATAGTCCCTGGAGCGCGTGTTGGTGTTCTCGATAATCGCTGCGATGGGTGCGCCGGTGGTGTGTCCATCGACCACGCCGGCGATGATGTGTGCGGCGTCGGCCTCGCGGCGCTTGGTTGCGGTCTCGTCGCGACCGGGGGCGCGACGATCCAAAAAGGCCTGTAGCTGCTCCTGGTCAACGGCAATGCCAGCGGGTATGCCATCAAGCGAGCAGCCGATGGCGGGGGAGTGCGACTGGCCGAAGATGCTCAGGTGCAATACGTTGCCAAAGGTCGAGGACATGCTATTCCTCCTCGAGCGTGACGTTGCCGCCCAGCAGGCGGTAGTGGTCGAAGAAATCGGGATAGGACTTGTTGACAGCCTCGGCGCCGTGGATCACGACTTCGCCGGTGGCACGGCTCGCGGCGATGGCGGCCATCATGGCGATGCGATGGTCGTTGTGCGAATCGACCTCGCCGCCGGTAAAGGCATCGACGCCCTTGATGATGAGGTCGTCGCCGGCAATGCGCACCTGTGCGCCCAGCGCGGTGAGCTCGCGGGTGGTGGTGACCAGGCGATCGGATTCCTTGATGCGCAGGCGGGCGCAGTCGCGGATGAACGTGCGGCCCTGGGCCAGCGAAGCGACGGCCGAGATGACGGGTACCAGGTCGGGAATGTCGTGGGCGCTCATCTCGAAGCCGGCGAGCTTGTCGGACTGCACGGTGGCGGCGTTGGTGGAGCGCACGATGCGGGCGCCAAAGCGCGAAAGCGCGGCGAGCACGTTGCGGTCGCCCTGCGCGGAGCTCAGCGATACGCCTTCCACGGTGATGGGGTCGGAGCCGATGGCGCCGGCGCACAGCCAAAAGGCCGCATTGGACCAATCGCCCTCGACGGCCACGCTGCCGGGCGTGCGGTACGAGTCGCTGCTCACTCGGAAGTTTGTGACCTCGGGCTTGCCATTCTTGGCGGGGATGCGCTCGACGTTGACCTCGACGCCGAAGGCCTTCATGGCCTGGATCGTGAGGTTGATGTAGGGGCGGCTTTCGATGAGCCCGGTCACCTGCACGCAGGAGGGCTGGGACAGCAGCGGGGCCGCCAGCAGCAGGCCCGAGATGTACTGCGAGCTCACATTGCCCGGCAGCACAAAGGTGCCCGGGCGCATGCGGCCGCTCGTCTTGAGCGGAAAGCCGCCCAGACCCTGCAGGTCGCAGCCGGCGGCGATGATCTCGTCCGAGAGCGGGGAGAGCGGGCGGGCGCCCAGACGGCCCTGGCCCACAAATGTGGCCTCTGCTCCCAGCGCGCAGGCGACGGGCAGCATAAAGCGGAGCGTGGAGCCGCTCTCGCCGCAGTCGAGCGTGCCGCCGGCAAGTGCCTTGAGCAGGCCAAACTCAATACTCTTCATGGTTGGATGGACCTGGAATCCGTCCTCGACGGTCTCGATGCGGGCGCCGAGTGCCGTAAGGCAGCGGACCGTGGCCTCGATGTCGGCGCAGGTGGTATTGCAGGCGACGTGTGTCTCACCGTTGGCGAGTGCTGCGCAGATGATCAGGCGGTGCGCCATCGACTTGGACGCGATGGCGGGAACGGTGCCCTTGAGCGGGGACGGGGTGATGCGGGCTAGCATGCGGAAGCGTCTCCCTTCTGGCCGAGGCCCTCGGCAATTAAATCGTGGAAGGTGGAAAGCGGCGTGCGGTCGATGCTGCAGCGGCCGATGCCGTGCGGAATCACCAGGTCGATCGTGTCACCGGTGCGTTTTTTGTCGTGCAGCGCCTCGGCAAAGACGGCGTCGGCATCCAAGTCGCAGCGGGTCTTGAGACCGTGGCGCGCACAGAGCTCTTCGATGCGCCCCGGCAGTTCGGCATCGCAAATGCCATGTAGCGCTGCGGCGCGCGTGATGATGCCCATGCCAATCGACACGCAGTTGCCGTGGCCGAGCTCAAAGTGCTCGCAGGCCTCGACAGCGTGTCCGGCGCTGTGTCCAAAGTTGAGGAGCTTGCGCTGATTGGTCTCGCGCTCGTCGGCAACGACCACGGCGCGCTTAATGTCGATATTGCGGGCGATGATGAGCGCCACGCGGGCAACGTCGCGGTTGAGGAGCTCCAGCGTGAGCGGGGTCTTCTCCAGCTCGGTGAAAAGCTCGGGGTCGGCGATTACAGCGTGCTTGATGACCTCGCCGCAGCCGTCAGCGAACTGCTCGGGCGTGAGGGTGGCGAGACATCCCACGTCGGCAATAACCACGCTCGGCTGCCAAAAGGCGCCGGCCAGGTTTTTGCCGGCAGCGAGGTCGATGGCCGTCTTGCCGCCCACCGACGAATCAACCATAGCGAGCAGGCTCGTGGGGATCTGCACAAACTTGCAGCCGCGCATGTAGGTGGCGGCCACAAAGCCGGCCACGTCGCCCACAACGCCGCCGCCGAGCGCCACGATCACGTCGGAGCGTGAAAGCTCATGTTCGGCCACAAACTCCAAGATGGCAACATAGGTTTCGGCGCGCTTGTGTGCCTCGCCGGCCTCAAAGGTGCAGATGCTAACCTCATAGCCTGACGCCTCCAGGCTCTGCTTAACGGGCATCTGGTAGAGCGGGCCCACGTTGGTGTCTGTCACAATGACGGCGCGCGATCCGCCGGCGGTGGCGCGGACGAGCGGCCCCGCCTGCTCTAGCAAAAACGTGCCGACGTGCACCTGGTAGGGGCGTGCGGTGTCGATATCGATGGTAATCGCCATAAGCTTCGGTCCTTTCGACCTGGCGTGGTGGATGATCTAGCGGGAGGCCTCGTCGTCGAGCGCGCGCTTAATGCGGTCGCCCTCGGCAAGGAGGTTCTCCAGATAGCGCTGGTCGCGGTCTTTGAGCGCTCGGCTGTAGGCTCCGAGCGCCTCGATCAGATGGTCGATCTCGAAGGCGAGCGCGTCGGCGTCGTCGATCATGAGCTCCGACCACATCTGTGGGTTGAGGTGCGCCACGCGGGTAAGGTCGCGGTAGCTACCGGCCGAAAAACCGTGGTGAACCTGGGCGGTCGGGCTTTTGACGTAGGCGTTTGAGACGACGTGCGCGAGCTGGCTCGTAAAGGCGATCACGCGGTCGTGCTCGGCAGCACTGGTCACGCTGAACTTGCCAAAGCCCAGGGGGCGCACCATTTCGCGCACCTGGCCTAAAAGCTCGAGCTTAAGGGCGTCGTCAACCACGGGCGGAACGAGCACCAGCGGAGCGCCCTGGAACAGGTCGGCGCGGGAATGCGCGTAGCCCGAGAACTGGGTGCCCGCCATGGGGTGCGCGCCCACAAAGTAAAAACCGTGCTCGCGGGCGAGCTCAAAGGCACGCTTGCACACGATGCCCTTCACGCCCACGGTGTCAATCACCACGGGCCCCATGATGGCCTCGGTATCGGTGGCGTCGGCGAGCGCTTGGGCGTGCGCCTCGAGCCACTCGATGCAGGCCTCGGGGTAACAGGCCAGCACGATGATGTCGCACTCGCCGAGCGTCTCGTCGTTGAGCTCGCCGGCGACGGTGCCCATGCTGGCGGCCGTCATGACGTCATCGTCGGGGTCCCAGGCCAGCACGCGGACGCCCGCCTGCGCATAGCCGCGGGCAAAGCTGCCGCCGATGAGGCCCAGGCCCACAATGCCGGCGCATTTGGGGCCGCCCTGGTTAACTCGTGCGTTTTTCACCGTACCCATGGGCTACTCCATGGTCTCTTGGCAGACGACCTCGCGGATGGCGCGGATGCGGCGCATGGTGTCGTCGAACTGGTCGGGGGTGAGAGCCTGAGCGCCGTCGGACCATGCGCGGCTGGGCTCGTCGTGGACTTCGATCTCCAGACCGTTGGCGCCGCAGGCGGTAGCCGCGAGCGCCATGGGCTCAACGTAACGGGTGTAGCCGGTGGCGTGGCTGGGGTCGGCAACGACGGGCAGGTGCGACAGGTGATGGAGCACCGGCACGGCGTTAAGGTCGAAGGTGTTGCGGGTGCGGGTCTCGAAGGTGCGGATACCGCGCTCGCACAGGATAACGTTGTCGTTGCCCTCGCTCATGATGTACTCGGCGGCCATGAGCAGCTCGTCGATCGTGCCGGACATGCCGCGCTTGAGCAGAATCGGGGTCTGGGTCTTGCCGACCTCCTTGAGCAGGGGGAAGTTCTGGGCGTTGCGGGCACCGATCTGCATGACGTCGATCTTCTTGTCCAAGAAGACCTGCACGTCGCGCGGGTCCATGATCTCGGTGACGATCGGCATGTCGAGCTCGGCGGATGCCTCGCACAGCAGGTCCAGGCCGGCGGGGCCCATGCCCTGGTAGGCGTACGGGGACGTGCGGGGCTTGTAGGCGCCGCCGCGCAGCATCGTGGCGCCGGCAGCCTTCACGCGGCGGGCGATGCGGATGAGGTTCTCGCCCTCGACGGAGCAGGGGCCGGCGATGACCTGGAACTGGTCGCCGCCGATTTTGACGCCGTGGCCGCAGTCGATGACGGAGTCCTCGGGGTGGAACTTGCGGTTGGCGCGCTTGAACGGCTCGGAGACGCGCTGCACGCGCTCGACGACGTCCATGGACTCGAGCAGGAACGGGTCGATCTTGGTGGTGTCTCCCACAAGACCGATAATGGTCTCGTTCTCACCGCGAGAGACGTCGGTCTTCAGGCCTTTTTTCTCAATCCAGCTAACGATATGGCTGACGGCCTCGTTACTGGCGCTCTGCTTTAAAATTGCAATCATGGTGTGCCTCTCACCTCGATGGTTAGCCGTTGCAAAAACGGCCCGCATTGCGAGCCGTTTATATGGTGCATGTGAGTTTATACTATTAGGCTCACTTTTGCGTTCTAAAGTGAGCCGCCGAGCCGTGTCTCCCACGGAATTGCAAAGCTTTTTCTTTTCTTTTGTTAGCCTATGTCGCACTTGGGTATAATGCCAAACGTTGGCCCTATTAGCTCAGGGGATTAGAGCGTCTGCCTCCGGAGCAGAAGGCCGTTGGTTCGAATCCAACATGGGGCACCATCGAGCGTAAGACCGTCCGAACCTCGCATGGTCCGGGCGGTTTTTCTTATACCGACGCGACGTGATAGGACGTGGTATGGCAACGACGGATATCGAGCGCGGACTATCGACTGGCGAGGTCGAACAGCGCATTGCCGCCGGCAAGATCAACCGCAACATGGAGCTCAAAACCAAATCGGTCCGTGAGCTCATCATCGAAAACCTCTGCACGCTGTTCAACTTGATCAATGTGGTCTTGGCGGTTTTGGTGCTGCTGACCGGCTCGTTTAAGAACCTGACGTTCCTTTTCGTGGTGTTCTTGAACACCGCTATCGGCGTCATCCAGTCCATGCGTTCCAAGCGCATGGTCGACAAGCTCACGTTGCTTACCTCTAAAAAGGCCATTGCGGTGCGTGATGGTGCCGAGGTTGAGCTCGACCTGGACCAGATCGTGCTCGACGACATCATTCGCCTGGGGCGCGGTGACCAGATTCCCGCCGACGCCGTGGTCGTGTCGGGCGAGGCGCTCGTAAACGAGAGCCTGCTGACGGGCGAGAGCGACCTCATCAAGAAGCAGCCCGGCTCCGAGCTCATGAGTGGCAGCTTTATCGACTCGGGCCTGCTGCGCGCCCGTGTGATTCATGTCGGTGCCGACAACTACGTGGCCAAGATTAATAACGAGGCCAAGTACGTCAAAAAGGTCAATTCCGAGATCATGAACGCGCTCAACGCCATCGTGCGCTTTGCGAGCATCATCATGATTCCGCTTGGCTTGGCTCTGTTCGCGTCGAGTGTAAGTGGGCTGTGGGACGCCGCGGGCACGCCGGGCGATAGCGCGCTTTCGTGGTGCTTTTCCGAGCTGCTGGCCGGCCGCGTGCCCTCGTCGGCGCTGCTGTCCACGGTGGGTGCCCTGCTGGGTATGATCCCGCAGGGCTTGGTGTTGCTGACTTCGTCGGTGCTGGCCATCGCCACGGTACGCCTGGCACGTCGCAAGGTGCTGGCACAGCAGCTCTACTGCATCGAGACGCTCGCGCGCGTTGACGTGCTGTGCCTGGATAAGACCGGCACCATCACGTCGGGTCGCATGGAGGTCGAGGGTACCTATCCGCTACCGGTCGAGGGGACTGTCCTGGGCGTGGGGGAGAGCGAGGCAACCGTTCCCGTCGATACCACGGTGCTCGACTTTGCACTCGCCAACGTGGCGCGTGCGACCTCGGCCGATGCCAACGAGACCTGTCAGGCACTGCTCAACTACTACGCCGATCGTCCGGTCGAGGTGTCCGAGCCACTGTCGGTTATTCCGTTCTCGTCGTCCAAAAAGTGGAGCGGCGCCTCGTTTGCGCAGGGCTCCTATGTGATGGGCGCGGCGCAGTTCGTCCTTTCGGACCGCGCGTTTGCGCTTGTCGAGAATCGTGTCGCCGAGCTTGCCGACACCTGCCGCGTGCTCGTGGTGGCGCGCGTGGACGGTTTTACGCCCGACGGCGATATGGTGGGCGAGGCCGAGCCCGTGGGCTTTGTGACCATCCGTGACGAGATCCGTACCTCGGCTGCCGAGACCATTGGCTACTTTAATGAGCAGGGCGTGACCCTCAACGTGATCAGCGGCGACGACCCTCGTACCGTGTCGTCGATCGCGCGCGTGGTGGGCATACCGGGCGCCGACGCCTACGTGGACGCCACGACGCTCGATACGCCTGCCAAGCTCGATGCGGCGGTGGACCGCTACCACGTCTTTGGCCGCGTGACGCCGCAGCAGAAGCGCGAGCTCGTGCAGGCGCTCAAGCGCCGTGAGCACACCGTGGCCATGACGGGCGACGGCGTCAACGACGTGCTGGCGCTCAAGGAAGCCGATTGCTCCGTGGCTATGGCCGCCGGCTCCGATGCCGCGCGCAACGTTGCCGAGATCGTGCTGGTCGATAACGACTTTGCCTCGATGCCCGCCGTCGTGGCCGAGGGTCGCCGCTCCATTAACAACCTGCAGCGTTCCGCCTCGCTGTTCCTGACCAAGACACTGTTCTCGATGGGGCTGGCGGCACTGTGCATCGCGCTGCCGCCGTATCCCTTTGAGCCCATCCAGATGACGCTTATTAACTTCTTCTGCATCGGCGCGCCGGGCTTTGTGCTGGGGCTGGAGCCCAACAATGCCCGCGTGAAGGGGTCTTTCTTGACCAACGTGCTCAAGCGTGCGCTGCCGGCGTCGGTTGCAGTCATTTTGGCCGCGGCGCTCGATATCTTTGTGGCGCGCGTGTTTGGGTTTAGCCAGCTCACGCTGTCGACGATGTGCCTGCTTACGTCGTGTGCGGCGAGCGTCAGCCTGATCTGGCGCATCTCGCAGCCGCTTACGCCCTTGCGTGTGGTGCTGTTTGTGTTTGTGGTTGCCGGTATTCTGGTGGGCGTTATCGGGTTCCCCGACCTGCTGTCCATCGCCAACCTGTCCATCAGCCAGATGGTCATTTTGGCAGTCATCATAGTCTTTACCTGCTCGGTGTTCTTTAAGCTTGCCACGATGATGGACTCGCTTAAACCGCGCCGTCGTCATTCGGCCACGGGTTTTGGTCGTGGCGTTCGCGTGCATCTGGGACGCGGCGGCGGCAAGGTGAGTTCGACGGGCTCGACCGCCGGGCGCATCGCCAGGCGCGTCGCTTCTGACATGGCCCAGCGACGCGATGAGCGCACCGCCCGTGAGGCCGAGGCTCGCGCGCTCGAGGGTGTGGCCCAGGCGCAGCCCAAGAAAAAGAAGAGCACGGGTGCCAAGCGTTCCCGTGTGACCAAATCGGCCCAAGGCATCAAGGTCTCGATGCCCAGCAAAAAGAAGAAGTAGCTACCCTGCGATGTTGAATTGGTGCCCTGTGCCTTTAGTGGCGTAGCGATGTTATGCTCTAACCTCAATTGTTCGAATGATTCCGAAAAGAGGATGCCGTGATCTGCCCGCATTGTCTCAAGACCATAGAGGACGGCTCCTCGTTCTGCCCCTATTGCAATGCCTACGTTGGACCCGGCGATGGCCCCGAGCACACCGAGTTCGTATTTTGCGACGGCTGCGGTGCCCGTCTGTCTCCGCATGACCGCACCTGCCCCAAGTGCGGCCGTCCCGCGCCGGGTATCCTTTCTAAGGACGCCGCCGCATCCGACTTGGCGGCAGGACGTACGGCTGGTTTTCCGCGCCTGACCCAGGAGCAGATCGATACCGAGGTGCCCCATGCGCCGGCCTCTGCTGCCGCGGTGCTTTCCGATGCCGCCGATCCAAACGAGACCTGCGTGCTGCCGGCCTTCGATAAGGATTTTGGTATTCCCAAGGTCGATATCCCGCTGCCGGTGTCTCTTCGTGACGACGCTCAGTCCAAAAATCAAAAACCCAAGCGCAAAGTGCACCCGGACGAGGATGCCTATCACAAGCACAAGCGCCGTATTCCCAAGCCGCTCATCGTCATCGCGTTGCTCGCTGCCGTGTGCGGCGGTGCCTATTGGTTTGTGACGTCGGACCCCATGGGCGTTATGCCGGGCTTTTACGACCAGTTTGGCCAGGCCGCCAAGAATACGTTCCCCTCGCGCCAGAAGTGCGAGGCTACCGAGGACAAGACCAAGTCCGACGATACCGCCGAGGTGGTCCAGGAGGAGACCGTCCTTTCCGACGACCAGCTCTATACCAAGCTCGACGGTCTGTATCAGACCATCGTGTCATATGGCGACGATGATCAGATCGGCGAGGTCGTCGACTCGTTTAACAGCGGGTACCTGCGCACGCCGCTCTCCACGCGCCAGGAGCTGTCGCAGAGCGCTTATGCCCTGCGCGACCAGATCAAAAAGACCCAAGACGAGCTCAGCAACCTTAAGGTGCAAGACGATACCGTCTACGCGGAGGATATCGAGCACCTCAAGCAGCTTGCCGAGTGGATGTACGAGCGCGTCGACATGATCTGCCAGAGCTGGGATATCTCGCTGTCCATTCCCGATGGCGAGTCGCTGAGCGCCCGCCAGAGCGAAATCTTGGCGCCCATCGCACAGGGCGGCAACAGCGCCCTTAACCAGTACGATGCCAATGTGAGCGCCTGGAAGCCGCTGCCGCGTTCGTAATTTGTTGCCCTCCGACGGTATAACCTGCGTGCGCAATTGATGGAAGCCCGTGCTTATTGCTACAATTCGAACAAATATGCTTTAAACGCACGAGGAAGGAACCACATGTTTGGTTTTAAGAAAGAGCTTTATACGCCCGAGTACCAGCTCGCTGGTGACGAGTGTGCGATCATCGAGACGTCGAAGGGCACGATCAAGGTCAAATTTGACGGCGAGGGTGCTCCCATCCATGTGGCGAACTTCTGCGAGCTTTCCACGATGGGCTTCTACGACGGTCTTAAGTTTCACCGCTGTGTGCCCGGCTTTGTGATCCAGGGCGGCGACCCCAATACCCGCGATATGTCCGGCGCCGATGTCGCTGCCGGCCTTGAGGGCCCCGACGGTATGCCCGGCACCGGTGGTCCCGGCTACTGCATCAAGGGAGAGTTCGCCACCAACCCGCGCAACAGCCATGTGGACGGTGCGCTTGCCATGGCGCGTTCTATGGATCCCGATTCCGCGGGCTCCCAGTTCTATTTCTGCCTGGGTGCCCAGCACAACCTGGACTCCGGTTACACCGTCTTTGGCACCACGGTCGAGGGCCTCGACGTGATTTCGCAGCTGCGTGCCGGCGACGAGATCGTTCATGTCGAGATCGTTCACGAGTAAAAGGGGACTTCCTTGAATAGCCAGTTGATCCAACAGGGCCGCGCCGCTTACCGCGCGGGCGATTTTTCCGCTGCCGCCCAGATGCTCGGCGCAGCAAAGACCCCCAGCGAGATCATGGGCGAGGCCGACCATCTGCGTGGCAACGCCCTGATGCACCTGGGTATGTACGCCGAGGCTGCCGAGGCCTACGCCGCTGCTCTTAACGACGGAACCTATGGCAAGCGCGGTGCGCTGCTCACCAACCGCGGCAAAGCGCTCGCCGCCGTGGGCGACTACACCACGGCTGCCCAGGCGTTCTCCGCCGCCACTCAGGACGCATCCTACGCTACGCCCTTTAAGGCCTACCTGGGCCTGGGCAACGCGCTCTTCCAGTCGGGCGACTACGCCAACGCCGGCACCGCCTTCCGCCAGGCAGCCATCGACGGTGCCAACCCGGCTCCTGCAGCCGCCCTTGGCGAGCTCGGCCGCTGCTTCATCAAGCTTGGCCGACCGGCGGACGCCGTGGAGACCTATCGCACGGCCATCGATTTTGCCGGTCCGCGCGACGACAGCCGTGCGCTGAACGCCGGCATGGGCGAGGCGCTCTCTGCTGCCGGTCGTCCCTCCGAGGCGCTCGACGCCTTTAATGCCGCCACTGCCGACGGTATCTACCAGCTCACGCCCGAGCAGTCCGACGAGCTCGCGCGCGTGCACGATTCGCTCGCTGCGCTTTCGGCCCAGACTGCCATGGCCACGGCTCCGGCTCCCTCGATGGACGCACCTGCCGTCGATCCGCTCGACCCCACGGGTGCGACCGGTCAGTTTATGCCCGACCCCTCGGACACCGGTTTCTTTACGCTGTCTGAGTCCGAGATGGTCCAGCAAGATCGCAAGCAGGCAAAGGTTCGCCGTCGCCATCGTCACACGGGTCTCAAGATTTTCCTGGTTCTGCTTCTGCTGATCGTCATTGCCGCCGGCGGTCTGGGCTTTGCCTACACGCGCGGCATGGGTATTCCCTCGCAGGAGTCCGTCATCACCGATCTGTTCCAGGCTGCCTGCGACGGCGATACCGCCAAGGCCGAGTCCTGCCTGGCTTCGAGCCTGTCCGAGGACGCCAAGGCGATGATTATCTCCTCGATCCCGCAGGGCGCCACCGTCTCCGTTGAAGGTATGGACCAGTCCATGACCGAGACCACCGCCAAGGTGAAGGCTTCGCTGTCCAAGGGCGGCGAGCAGGAGTACACCGTCAAGTTCGTGCGCTCCGACAACCATATCGGTTGGGCCGTGTCCTCGTTCGATATCGATTTCTCGGCCGCTGACAACCAGTAGTGACCTTATGAGATTTGGCGCTGCCCGGTGCTTCACCGCAAGTGAGGTGCCGGGCTTGCGCTAGTATGAGCTATTAGGTTTTCCAGCAATCATCCAACACATCAGGAGTTGCGTTGTTTTCTTTGATGGATATGTTCTTCGGTAGCTACGCAGGCGATCTTGCCATCGACCTCGGCACCGCCAACACGCTTGTCTCCGTGCGCGGCAAGGGTATCGTCATTCGCGAGCCCTCTGTCGTCGCCATCGACAAAAACGACGAGCGCATCCTTGCGGTCGGCATTGAGGCTAAGCGCATGCTCGGTCGCACGCCCGGCAACATCGTGGCTGTTCGCCCCCTCAAGGACGGCGTTATCGCCGACTTTGATGTTACCGAGGCCATGCTGCGCTACTTCATCGACAAGGCCTCCGAAAAGCGCTACCCGTGGACCCCGCGTCCGCGCGTTGTCGTATGCGTTCCCTCCGGCGTCACGTCGGTCGAGAAGCGCGCCGTGTTCGAGGCTACGATTCAGGCCGGCGCTCGCCAGGCCTATCTGATCGAGGAGCCTATGGCCGCGGCTATCGGTGCCGACTTGCCTGTCGAGGAGCCGACCGGCTCCATGGTCATTGACATCGGCGGTGGTACCACCGAGGTCGCCGTTATCGCCATGGGCGGTATCGTCGTGTCGCAATCTATCCGCATTGCCGGCGACGAGTTCGATCAGGCTATCCTCACGCATGTTCGCGATGCCTATAACTTGGCCATCGGCGAGCGCACGGCCGAGGACATTAAGATTAAGGTCGGCTCTGCCGTGCCGCTCAAGGACGAGCTCGACGTCGAGGTCAACGGCCGTGACGTCATCACGGGCCTGCCCAAGACGGTTCGTATCGAGAGCGAGGAGATTCGCCGCGCTCTCAACAAGCCGCTCGACGAGATGGCCAAGGCCGTTAAGGATGCCTTGGACGCCACGCCGCCCGATCTGGCCTCGGATCTTATGTACTACGGCATTCTGTTGACCGGCGGCGGTGCGCTGCTGCGCGGCCTCGACGTACGCTTGCGCGACGAGACCGGCGTTTCGGTCAACGTTAGCCCTACGGCGCTCGACAACGTCGTCAACGGCTGTGCCCGCGTGCTCGAGGCAAACGCATTTGACGGTGGCTTCGTCCAAACCAATGCTTAATTTCCTAAAGGTGGATTCCATTTGGCACGATCTTCGGGTTTCTCTTCAAATCTGAATACCAAACGACAATCAACGGGTATGCGCCCGTTGATTGTTTTCAGCGTGATTTCTGTGCTGCTCCTCACGTTTTATATTCGTGAAGGCGAGGCAGGGCCGATTCATGCCGTGCGTTCGGGCGTGACGACGATTACCTCGCCGGTGCGCTTTGTGGGCTCGGCGGTTGCGACGCCGTTTAACGCCATCGGTAACGTGTTCTCGAACCTTACGGCCTCGCAGGACACGCTTGCCGAGCTTAAGAAGCAAAACGAGGAGCTGACCTCCAAGGTGGCCGAGCTTTCCGAGGCGCAAAAGACCGCCGAGCGCCTTGAGGGTCTGGTTGGCCTGCAGTCGACCTATAACCTCAAGTCGACCGCCGCGCGCATCGTGGGCGCCTCGGGCGATGCCTGGACCTCGACGGTCACCATCGACAAGGGTTCTGCCGACGGTCTTGCCATCAATATGCCCGTGACGAGCTCCGCTGGTGTTATCGGACAGATTATCGAGGTTTCGGCTAAGACCTCCACCGTGCGCCTGATCGGTGACGAGAACTCGGGCGTGTCCGCCATGGTGCAAGACACACGCGCCCAAGGCATGCTGCAGGGCCAGCCCGACGGCACGCTGCGCCTGGACTATGTGAGCGTCGACTCCGATGTCAAGGTGGGCGACATCATCGTGACCTCGGGCATTGGCGGTGTGTTCCCCAAGGGCCTGCCGCTCGGCACCGTGTCTTCGGTCGAGAAGTCGGCTAACGACGTGTACTACACCATTGTGGTGCGTGCACAGAGCACGGCCGAGAATAACGAGGAAGTGCTCGTCATCACCTCGCTCACCGATGAGCAGTCGGCTTCGGACGATGATGTGAACACCGCCAACAGTACGCCGCAGGGTACGTCGCGCGATGCAGCGACCAAGACCAAGGACGAGAGTTCGGATGAAAACTCCGATGAGTCCGACACGAACGACTCGGGCTCGAGCGAATAGGGGGCATGTCCATGGATCTACACGAGCAGGGGGCGAGCTCCCGCACGTTTGCGATTGCCGCCATTGTGTGCGTGCTGCTGCAGGCGGGCCTGGCGCCACAAATCTCCATTGCGGGCGGTCGCGTCAACTTTATGATCATCTTGGTGTGCCTGAGCGTGTTTTCGGGCGACCCCACGCGTGCCGTCGTATGCGGCTTTTGCAGCGGCCTGTTCTACGACCTTTCCGCCGCCGTGCCGGTGGGTGTTATGTCGCTGCTGCTGACCGTGGGCAGTTTTGCTTTGGTGCACAGCGCGGCTGGTCAGACGGGCGGCTCGCCGAGTGCGCGCGGCATTACCGTGGGCGCCTTTGCGCTTGCCGTTAACGTGGTCTACAGCATCATCTTGCTGTTTATGGGTTTGGAGACGAGCTTTGTGGTGGCCATCTTTGGGCACGCTCTGCCGTCCTCGATCCTGACGGGCTTGATTGCCATCCCGTTTTTGATGTCCGGCGCCGCTCCGCAGGCAGGTTACGGATTCTCTGCACGCGGCAACCGCCAGACGGGCATGCGCTTTAAGCCTAAGACCCGAAAGCTCAAATAGGGGAGGCCCATAGATGTCTTCCCAGATGACGGTTATCATCGCCGGTATCGTGCTGGTCGTGGCCATTGTGGTCGCGCTGGTTATTATGCGCCGCGGCGATTCCCGTTTTACCTATGACACGCAGCACGGAACGGCTCCTCGCGCCACCGAGGGCGAGGGCAATACGGCCTCGACGGCGTTTAAGGGCCGCTTCTCCATCCTCACCACAGGTGTGGGCGCGATGTTTGCCGCGCTTGCCGTCAAGCTGTGGGGCATGCAGATGGTCTCGTCGGACTATTACGACAAACAGGCCAAGAGCAACCAGACCCGCACCGTTACCACGCCTGCCGTGCGCGGCCGCATTCTCGACCGCAACGGCGTAGCGCTTGTTCAAAATCGCCCCTCGCTTGCCGTCGTCGCCTATCGCGACCTGGCCGACGACACCGTGCTGGTACATCACCTCGCGAATGTGCTCGGCATGCCCTACATCGCGGTTCTGCGCAACATTCAGGACAATTCCGAGGGCGCCCAGAGCCTGCATACCATTGCCACCGACGTCCGTCGTTCCACAGTTGCCTATATTCAGGAGCACGCTGGTGAGTTTCCCGGCGTGAAGATTGCCGAGCGCACCGAGCGCCAGTACCCGTACGGCGAGACCGCCTGCCACATCTTGGGTTACACCGGCACCATTACTTCTGAGCAGCTCGAGGCCCAGAATAAGAAGGCATCCGGTGGTGACGATAGCGCTGCCGGGCATATCACATACCAGTCGGGCGACATCGTGGGCCAGGCGGGTGTTGAGAGCTATTACGAAAATCTGCTGCAGGGCATTCGCGGCGAGCAGACCGTCAAGGTCGATGCCTCGGGTAACGTGACCGGTCAGGCCGGCGCCGTGCCCGCCAAAGCCGGCTCGGATATTAAGCTTACGCTCGACCTTAAGATTCAGCAGGCTTGCGAGACGGCGCTGGCAAGTGCCATTGAGCTCGCTAAGACCACTGGCTACAGCAACGCCGGCAACGGTGCCGTGGTGTGCCTCGACCCCAATAACGGCGAGATTCTGGGTATGGCGAGCGAGCCCAAGTTCGACCCCTCGGTGTTTATCGGCGGCGTCTCCAACGATGTGTGGACCGAGCTCAACGATGACGAGGGTTCGCATCCGCTGCTCAACCGCGCCATTAGCGGCCAGTACATGTCCGCCTCGACCATCAAACCCCTCTCGGCGTTGGCTGGCCTTGAGTTTGGCACGTACACTTCGAGTCAAACGACCAACTGCACCGGCTATTGGACGGGTCTGGGAAAGGCTTGGGGCAAGCGTTGCTGGCTTAAATCCGGACATGGTGTCATGACGCTGCAATCCGGTATCGCCAACTCTTGCGACCCCGTGTTCTACGATATGGGCAAGGCGTTTTTCTACAACGACCAGCATCCCGAAGGCCTGCAAGAGGTCTTTCGTCGCTGGGGCCTGGGCAAAACCTGCGGCATCGATCTGCCGAGTGAGGGTGCGGGACGCATTCCCGATGCCGAGTGGAAAGAGTCGTACTTTACCGATGCCTCGGCCGAGGACCGCAAGTGGAATGCCGGCGATATGACGAACATCGCCATCGGCCAGGGCGACATTCTGGTGACACCGCTGCAGATGGCCTGCGCTTACATGGGCCTTGCCAACGGCGGCAAACAGTATGTGCCACATGTGTTCCTGTCTGCTGTCTCGCGTGATGGCGACGGCGATGCCTACAAGTACAACGGCAAGGGCAAAAAGAAGCGCCTTGAGGCTCAAATTAACAACGATGCCGATCTTTCGCTGGTCCGTAACGGCATGCACGACGTGATCTACTCGGCGTCGACCTCGACCGCCGCGCACTTTAACTCCCTGACCCCCACGGTCTACGGCAAGTCCGGCACGGGCGAGAAGAGCGGCGAGGACGATTACGCGTGGTTTTGCGCCTACGCGCCAGCCGATGACCCCAAGTACGTGATTGCCACTGTCTTGGAACAGGGCGGTGGCGGCTCCGATACCGCGCTGCACGTCGTGCGCGATGTCCTCGGTGCGATTTATGACGAGCCCGACACCTCGACGGCCACGGGCGATTCCTCAGTTCGATAGGAGGTTGCGATGGACTTTTCGCCGGCGGACCTGTTCCGCTCAACCAAAACTGGCTCTCGCAGCAGCCTGGACCGCGTCAACAAGCAGATTTCCGCATCGCGCGGAACGTTCCGCCAAAAGGTGCACATCGGCGTGTTGCTGGCGACTGTGGCGCTCGTCACCTATGGCGCCATCATTATCTGGTCCGCCTCGCAGTTTAAAGCCGATGCCTCGTTCTCGCGTCACCTGCTGGGTATCGGTATTGGCGCGGTGCTGGCGGTGCTCGTCTGGCGCACCGACCTGCGCGGCATTTCCAACTTTTCGACGGCCCTGCTCGTCATCGATCTTATCGTGATCTTCTCGCCTAAGATTCCGGGCCTGTCCTACACGGGCGGCCTGGGAATGACGGGTTGGATCAAGATTCCCGGTATCGGTTTAACATTCCAGCCCGTTGAGCTTGCCAAGCTCATCACCATCTTCTTTATGGCCACGCTTGGCTCGCAGTACAACGGGCGCATCGATACCGTTCGCGACTACATTAAGCTCTGCGGTATGCTGTCCATTCCGTTTTTGGCCGTCGTCGCCATGGGCGACCTGGGCTCGGGTCTGGTCGTGCTGGTGTCTGGCGCTATCGTCATCTGCATGAGCGGTGCGCGCCGCGAATGGGTGCTGTCGACCTTGGCTCTGCTCGTGGGTTTGGTGGCGCTCGTCCTGGCGCTCGATTCGGTCTTCGATTCGCTGCTCGGTCATGATGTGCTCATTAAGCAGTATCAGATGAATCGCCTGACGGTCTTTATCGACCCCGACAACGCCGATTCGGACGATGCGTACAACCTGCAGCAGTCGCTGATCGCGGTCGGTTCGGGCGGTTTCTTTGGTAAGGGCCTGGGGCATGCGACGCAGTCGGCCGGCGGCTTCCTACCCGAGTTCCATACCGACTTCGTCTTCGCTTTTTTGTCTGAGACGTTCGGCTTCTGCGGCTCATTTTTGCTTTTGTGCCTGTACGTGATGCTCATCTTCTCGACGATCCGCGTCGCCTTTAAGTGCGAGTCTCTGTTCCTGCGCTTGTCATGCGTGGGTATCGTCGGCATGTGGGCATTCCAGACGTTCGAGAACATCGGCATGTGCATTGGCATGATGCCGATTACCGGCATTCCGCTGCCGTTCATTAGCTTTGGTTCTTCGTCGATGATGATCCAGTTGTTGACGGTGGGTATCGTACAATCCATATGGCGGCATCGTTCGGGCGCCGCGTAACCGCTGGAGGGGTTTGCCATGAAGATTCCCGTAGAAAAGCTGACCCGCGCTTTTAAAATGGGCGCGACCACCAAGAGGGATTCCGATACGCCGGTGCGCGTTTCGGTCTACCTGGATTCGACCGCCTCGCGTTTTTTGGTCGAGACGGTTCGCGATGCCTTTGTGCCGCAGACGACCTCGGGCATTGTCCGCGTTGAGCGCCTGGGGGAGGAGCGTATCGTCCCCAAGATCGATACCGACGTAGTGCTGGTCCTTTCGTGCGGATCCGACCGTCTGGAGAGCGCTGTACAGGAGCTTGTGATCGCCGGTGCGCCCGTGTGCGTGCTTGCCGAGTCCGCTGTCGAGGTGCCGTTTATCGAGGCCCCCACGCCTATGCTCGGCGTGGTGGCGGCCACCGATAAGACGTATCTCCTCGAGACGCTCGCCCGCTGGATCCTGGACCGTACGGAAAAGGAGACGGCCTTTGCGGCGAACTTTGCCTTTACGCGCATCGCCGCCGCCAACCGCATCATCACCTCGTGCGCGCTTACTAACATGGCGACGGGCGCCCTGGTGTTTTTGCCGGGTGCCGACTATCCCGTTATGGCGCTCGCGCAGGTGGGCATGGTCTTTGAGCTTGCGGCCATCTTTGGGCGCGGCATTAAGCCCGAGCGCGGCTACGAGGTCGCGGGCGTGCTTGTCGCCGGTCTGGCGATTCGCGCCGTCACCCGTGCGCTGGTGAAGCAGACGCCGCATATCGGCTTTGCCGTCAAAGCGCTCTCCGCCGCCGTCGGCACCTATGGTATGGGCCGTGCGCTCGTGTCGCTCTACGAGCGCGATGTCGACTACAGCCGTGCCAACGAGGTGGCCGCCGCTACCTTCTCGCGCGTCCGCGACCTGGTGACCACGGTCGCCGGTGCTACCCGTCCCATGAATCCTTTCGAGGATGCAACCGATCTCGCTGCTTAGGGGTTTCTTTTGCGCGTTCCATACCAAGACTGTTTTCATTTGATCGAGCCGCTGCTCTCGAAGGTCGAAAAGCCGAGTCGTTATATCGACCACGAGTGGGGTACGCTCTCCAAGGCCGATGCCGACTATCGTTGCTGCATGATTTATCCGGACGTGTACGAGGTCGGCCTGCCCAACCAGGGTATTGCCATTCTGTACAACATCCTTAACCAGGCCGAGGGCATTTCCTGCGAGCGCGGTTATGTGCCGTGGCCCGATATGGGCGATGCCATGCGCGAGGCCGGTATCCCGCTGCTGTCGCTCGAGGGTGCAGCACCCGTGGCCTCGTTTGATATCGTCGGTATGCACGTGCCGCACGAGATGGCCGTGACAAACTTTCTCGAGGCGCTCGATCTAGCCGGTATTCCGCTGCTGGCTGCCGACCGTACCGAGGACGATCCCATCATCATTGCCGGTGGTCCCTCGGTGTATAACCCCGAGCCGTACGCGGCCTTCTTCGATGCCATCCTGATTGGCGAGGGTGAGGAGTCGCTGCTCGAGATCTGTCAGCTGCATCGCCGCTTGCGCGACGAGGGCGTCCCACGCGCTCAGATTGTCGAGCGGCTCGCGACGGTCGCCGGTACCTATGTGCCGTCGCTGTACGAGGTACGCCACGACGAGCCTTGCTCGCCCCACGGCTATACCGTGCCGCGCGAGGGTAAGGACGTGCCGCCGGTGGTCTACAAGCGCGTCGTCGAGGACTTTGGTGCCACCAATCCGCTTTCTCAGTCGTGCGTGCCGTATGCGCAGCTCGTCCACGATCGCCTGTCTATCGAGATTCTGCGTGGCTGCGCTCGCGGCTGCCGTTTTTGCCAAGCCGGCATGACGTATCGTCCGGTGCGCGAGCGCTCGGCAGACCAGATTGTGTCCTCGGTGATCCAGGGCCTGGAAAAGACCGGCTATGACGAGGTGTCGCTTACCTCGCTTTCGACCACCGATCACTCCTGCATCCGCGATGTACTCGGTCGCCTGAACCGCCGTCTGGAAGATACGGGCATTCGCGTGTCCATTCCCTCGCAGCGCCTGGATTCGTTTGGCGTGGATATGGCCGAGTCGGTCGCCGGCGAAAAGAAGGGCGGCCTGACGTTTGCCCCCGAGGCCGGTAGCCAGCGCATGCGCGATATCATCAACAAGAACGTGACCGAGGAGGACCTGGACCGTGCGGCCAAGGCAGCCTTTGAGGCCGGCTGGAACCGCATGAAGCTCTACTTCATGATGGGTCTTCCCGGTGAGCGTGACGAGGACATCGTGGCCATCGCCAACCTGGCCGATCACGTGCTGGAGCTTGGCCGTTCCGTGGTGCCCAAGGCGCGCCGCGGTTCCATCTCGGTTTCCATCTCGGTTTCGGTGTTTATCCCCAAGGCGGCAACGCCGTTCCAGTGGTGCCCGCAGCTCGACTACGACGACGTCAAGCGTCGCCAAAAGCTGCTCATCACGAGTGTGCGCAACCGCGCCGTACGCGTGCATTACCACGATGCCGAGACCTCGCTCGTCGAGGCCGCGCTGTCCCGCGCTGGTCGCAACATGACGCCGGTCATCATCGACGCCTGGCGTGCGGGCTCGCGTTTTGACGCCTGGGTGGAGCACTTCTCGCTCGACAACTGGAAGGAGGCCGCTGCCAAAAACGGTATTGACCTCAACGAGCTCGTGCACCTGCCCTACGAGCTGGACTGGCGCCTGCCTTGGGAGCACGTGAGCCCCGGCTGCTCGCGCGGCTTCCTCGAGCGCGAGTACCGCCGCTCGCTAGAGGGTGTCACGACGCCTGACTGCACCCGCACGTCGTGCACCGGCTGCGGAATCTGCCCCACGCTTCATGCCAAGAACGTATTGGTGGGTGATCGCGCATGAGTGAGCGCTTGACCGACAATCCCACGCTCTTTAGGCTGCGCGTTCGCTACGGCAAGCGTGATCGCCTTAAGTACCTGGGCCATCTGGAACTGATTCATACCATCGAGCGCATCGTGCGCCGCGCGGGCCTGCCCTATGCCGTCACGCAGGGCTTCTCTCCGCACATGCGCGTGGGTTTCTCCTCGGCGCTGCCCGTCGGCACGTCGTCGACCTGCGAGTGGTATGACCTGTTTATGACCGAGTTCGTCACGCTCGACGAGGCCTTTGGGCGCCTGGCCGCGGCGTCTCCGGCCGATTTGGCGCCCATCGAGGCCGCCTACATCGACGTGCGCACGCCGGCGCTCACGGCTCAGCTCACGCGCCTGTCGTACCGCATCGACCTGCACCTGGACCCCGAGGCACCCGTGAGCGCCGATGAGGTGCGCGCCGCGATCGACACGTTGCGTGCAGGTCATGGCATCGACTACGCACGCGGTAAGAAGAGCAAGCGCCTAGACCTTGACCATACACTGGTGGACTATGAGCTCACGGCGGCGGAGCGTCCGGACCATCTGGTGCTCATGCTCGACACCCATGCCGACAACGAGGGGTCCATGCGTCCGGAGATTTTGCTTTCTGCTGCTGATGTTTTGTTGCAGGGCTTGACCCCGGGCGTCGATGCACCTATTGTTTCCACCGGTATGCAAGACCTCGTGACCATCTGCTCCTACGATGTCGAGCGTCAGAATCAAGCATGCGAGGACGACGAGGGCCGACTCGTCAGCCCCATACCTGTGCGAACTTGTGGATTTGCTCCACATACTCGTTGACGGGGGTTTTATCGCCTGCTACTATATTCGACTGTTGCACTAACTGATGCATGAAGGGCAAGTAAACATGTACGCAATCGTTAACACGGGCGGCAAGCAGTACAAGGTCGCCACCGACGATGTCATCACCGTCGAGAAGATTGAGGGCAATGAGGGCGACAAGATCACCCTGCCGGTTCTCTTCCTCAACGATGGTAAGAAGATCGTCACCGATCCCGACAAGCTGGCCAAGGCCAAGGTTACCGCTCAGATCGTTGAGCAGTTCAAGGGCGAGAAGCAGCTGGTCTTCAAGTTCCAGAAGCGTAAGCGCTATCGTCGTCTGAAGGGTCACCGTCAGCAGCTCACCAAGCTGAAGATCGTGAAGGTTCAGGCTACCTCCCGCGCCAAGAAGGCTGTCAAGGCAGAGGCTGAGGCTGTTGCCGAGGCTCCCGTCGCCGAGTAGATTACACTCGTAACGAAAGAGTAGGTATACACAATGGCACACAAAAAAGGACTCGGTTCCTCCCGTAATGGCCGTGACTCCCGCGGTCAGCGTCTTGGCACGAAGCGCTTCGCCGGCCAGACGGTAACCACGGGCACGATACTCGTCCGTCAGCACGGCACGCACATCCACCCGGGTGCGAACGTTGGCCGTGGCAAGGACGACACGCTGTTCGCGCTGGTCGACGGTACCGTTGAGTTCCACAAGGGTATCAAGCACAGGGTCAGCGTACGCCCGCTCGCGAACGCGTAATTCACCCTTCATAGAGCACATATGTGGGAGGCACTTGAGTTTTAGGATTCAAGGGTCTCCCTCTTTTTTGTAGGAGGCGATTCTGTTGTCACAGTTCACCGATATCAGCCGCATTAACGTTTGCGGCGGCGACGGCGGTGCCGGATGCATGTCGTTTAGGCGCGAGGCATTTGTCCCCAAGGGTGGCCCCGATGGCGGCGACGGCGGTCGTGGCGGCAATGTCGTCATCCAGGCCGATGCTCAGCTGTCTTCGCTGATCGATTACCGCTTTAAGCATCACTTCCGTGCCGAGCGCGGCACGCATGGTCAGGGCGCTCGTCGCAATGGCAAGAGCGGCGAGGACCTAATTCTCAAGGTCCCCATGGGCACCGTGGTACGCGAGCTCGATCCCGAGACGCAGACCCCGATGTTCGAGATTGCCGATTTGGTGCACGACGGTGAGCGCGTCGTCGTGGCGCCCGGTGGCGCCGGCGGTCTGGGCAATACCCACTTTGTGACGTCGGTGCGTCGCGCTCCGGCTTTTGCCCAGCTAGGCGAGCCGGCCGAGGAGCATTGGATCGAGCTCGAGATGAAGCTTATGGCCGATGCCGCGCTCGTGGGCTTTCCCTCGGTGGGTAAGTCTTCCCTCATTGCGCGCATGAGTGCCGCCCGTCCCAAGATTGCCGACTACCCGTTTACCACGCTCGTGCCCAATCTGGGCATGGTGCGTGCCGGCGAATATTCTTACGTCGTTGCCGACGTTCCCGGTCTCATCGAGGGCGCGAGCGAGGGCAAGGGCCTGGGCCATCAGTTCTTGCGCCACATTGAGCGCACGGCCCTGATCATGCATGTCGTTGACATGACGGGCGGGTTTGAGGATCGCGATCCGGTCGAGGACTATCGCATTATTAACCGTGAGCTCGAGCAGTATGGCGCAGAGCTCTCGGAGCGCCCGCAGATTGTTGTCGCCAACAAGTGCGATGCGCCGGGCACGGCCGACAAGATTGCCGACCTTAAGCGTGCAGCGCTCGACGATGGTCATATGTTCTTTGCCGTGTCTGCCGTGACGGGTGCCGGTCTCAACACGCTGATGCTTGCCGTAGGCGAGCAGGTGGCTAAGCTACGCGCCGAGCTGGCGGTCTCTGATGAGCCGGTCGACCTGCGTGACGAGGAGTGGGAGCGCCGCCGTCTGCAGCGCGAGAAGCGGTTCCGCATTGTCCAGGAAGAGCCCCATGCCTTCCGTGTGGTTGGTCGCGCGATTGAGCGCATGGTCATCCAGACCGACTGGGAAAACGAGGAAGCTGTCATCTACCTGCAGCATAAGTTTGCGCGCATGGGTGTCGACGACGCGCTCGAGAAGGCCGGCTGCCGTGCGGGCGACGAGGTTCGCATTTGCCAGCGCGCCTTTGACTTTGAGGGCGCCGAGGACTTCTCGGAATACGAGGACGAGCTCGAGGATGCAAGCGTTGAGGTTATTGACGTGGCGGCCGAGGGTGCGGACGTGGTTGATGCCACTGAGGGCTCCGAAGGTACTGCCGAAGTCGACGTCGTTGAGACCCCGGAGGGCGAGTAAGCCATGTCGCTGCGCGGTGGAATCGGATTGCCCGAGCTGCCCATCAAGGATGGGCACGAGTTTCGGCTTGGCATTATGGGCGGCACCTTTGACCCGATTCATTACGGGCACTTGGTTACCGCTGAGCAGGCTCGCGAGTCGCTCGACTTGGACGCCGTACTTTTTATGCCGGCCGGCTCTCCTGCCTTTAAGCTCGACAAACCGGTGACACCTGCCGAGGACCGTTATGCCATGACGGTCCTCGCGACTGCCGCGAACCCGGCCTTTTTGGCAAGCCGCTTCGAGATCGATCGTGCAGGTGTCACCTATACAGCCGATACGCTGCGTGCCCTTCGCGAGTTTTACCCGCCACAGGTGAAGCTTTACTTTATTACGGGCGCCGATGCGATTATCGATATTGTGACCTGGCACAATGCTGATGAGATTGCCGAACTGGCAACCTTCATTGCTGCGACACGTCCCGGCTTTGACATCGATACGGCCCGGGCGCGGATTAAGGAATCGGGGTTGCCATTCGACGTGCGCTATATCCAGATTCCGGCACTGGCGATTAGCTCGACCAACATTCGCAAGCGGGTTGCCCGCGGCATGAGCGTGCGCTATCTTACGAGCGAGTCCGTGCTCGGCTATATCCGTAAACGCGGTCTGTATGCCGATCTTGGGCAAGACGATTTTGATTGATGGGGGAGAACGTTGTCGGTAGAAGATCAGTTTGAGGGCGACGAGCGCGCACTCTTGACGCGTATCCACGAGTTGCTCGATGTGCGCATGAAGGATAAGCGTAAGCGCTACGTGCATTCGCTCGGGGTTGCCGAGACTGCGTTGCACCTAGCCGAGGTATACGGTGTCGACCACTTTGATGCCGCTGCCGCCGGCCTGATCCATGACTGGGATAAGGTGCTCTCCGATGACGAGCTGGTCACGCGCGCTCTGCATTATGGCATTAAGATTGCCGGCTCTCCGTCTGCCGCGACGCCGCTTTTGCATGGCCCGGTTGCCGCCTATGAGCTTCCGCAGCTTTTTCCCGAGCTGTCGCCGGCGGTCTTTCAGGCTGTCGACCGTCACACCGTGGGCGCCTGCGACATGACGCCGCTCGATATGGTGGTCTTTGTGGCCGATGCCATCGAACCCAACCGCCACGGAGATTATGCCCACGCGCTGCGCAAGATGGTGGGGAAGTCGACGCTTGACGAGTTGTTCTTCTCCTGTTTTGCGCAGGGTCTGGTCTACGTGATCCAGTCCGGGCGTTATCTTTATCCCACGGCTATTACGATTTACAACCATTACGCCCAGCTGCGCTAGCTCGGGCTGTCTAGAAAGAGGTATTCCATGGCCGACGAGACCATGACCGACGAGCAGATTCTTGAAGGTGTGGCGCACAAGAGTTTCGTTGCCACGTCCGACCGCACTGCCGCGACGCTCTCCGCCAGCGGTGTCGCCGCCGAGGATGTCGCACGCGCCGCCGCGCAGGCCGCCTACGATAAGAAGGGCGAGGATGTGCAGGTGCTCGATCTGACCGAGCTCTCCGATGTGTGCGACTACTTTGTCCTTGCTACCGGCACCAACAACCGCCAGGTTGATTCGATCGTCGACGAGATTGAGGAGAAGGTCGCCGAGGCTTGCGGCGAGCACCCGTTTTCCATCGAGGGCCGCGAGCAGAAGACCTGGATTCTCATGGACTACGGTTCGGTCGTCGTCCATGTCTTTACCCCCGAGGCCCGCGAGTTCTACCGCCTCGAGAAGCTCTGGGGCGACGCTCCCCAGCTTCCCCTCGACCTCCTCTAGGAGCTCATTTGGGACGGGGCTTTTTAGCTACCCTCTACCGTTCGCCGGTCAGTTGCATCGCTCGCAGCTGCCCGGCTTTCTTTTTGCCTTAGGGACTAATCGTTGAAGCGGGATTGGCGGCCGAAGGATAGGGCGGTGTCGCCGAATTTATCTCGGACGGCGTCGATGACGACGGAGAGATCGCGGCGGTCGCTGGATTGGGCGCCGCGATCATCGACTTCACAGAACAGGTCGGTCTGAATGCCGCCCTGATGGTTGAAGTCGCTCATACCTACACCTGCCAAGCGCACGTGCATACCTTCCTGCCAGATATTGTCGAGCAGCTCGAGCGCCGCGGCCACAAAGATATTCTCGTCGTCGGTGGGGTGGGGAAGTCGGCGCTGTGCCGTGCGTCCGCTGCCGTACGAATACTTGAGCTTAAGCGTTACCGTGGCACCCGTCAGTCCCTGGCGACGTAAGCGTCGTCCGACGGACTCGCCCAGCAGGGCGATCGCCGCCTCGATGTCTCCTCGCTCGGTCAGATCCCTCGCAAAGGTGCGCTCATTGCTCACCGACTTGACTTCACGTTCCTCATCTAGGCTCGTGACCTCAGAAACCTCAAGCCCCAACGCACGCTGGCGCATGCGCTCGCCGTTCACGCCAAATATCGCAGCCAGTGTGGATTCTGGCGCACGCGAAAGCTCTCCGAGTGTGTAGATGCGCATGCGGCGCAGCCGCTCCTCGGCCGAGCGTCCGATGCCGCTCATGGCGGACACGGGCAGTACGGCCAAAAAACGCTGCTCTGTCCCGGGACGCACGATGGTTAGGCCAAACGGTTTGTCTTGCTCGCTTGCGATCTTTGCCACCGTCTTGTTGCAGCCGACGCCAATGGAGCAGGTCACCCCTAGCGCCGCCACGCGATCGCTGATGCGCCGTGCAACCAGCAGTGGGTCCTCGGGTGCAAAGCGACCCGGCGTGATGTCGATAAAGGCTTCATCAATCGACACGCGCTCTACGCGTGGGGTCTCATCGGCGAGGATAGCCATGACCTGCACGCTGACCTCGCGGTAGCGGTCGAAGTGCCCGTGCGTCCAAATGGCCTGAGGACACAGACGCTGCGCCTCGGCCGAGGGCATGGCGGAGTGCACGCCAAAGCGGCGCGCCTCGTAGGAACAGGTGGACACGACGCCGCGAGAATCGGCATCGCCACCCACGATGAGCGGCTTGCCGCGCCACTCGGGATGGTCGAGCATCTCCACGCTCGCAAAAAACGCATCGAGGTCCATCAGGCCCACCGCCGGACCCGTCCAGGGCGGCGGCGTGACGCCCGCAGCATCCTCATAACCGTATGTATGTTCGCGTCTTTTCATGGCATGAGTATACCGCGCAGCTCATGTGGGGTGCGTGGATGTGCTTGCAAATCGCGAATTCTTGTCTAAGATATGGATTTGCCTTCGACTACACCGAAGAAGTTGGTCTCACGGACTTCACCTGCCCGCGTCGATGGCGTATTATGTTCAACTGTTTGTTTGTAGTTGCAGCCTAAAGCTGCTTGGTTGGAGGAGTTTCCTTTGGCAGTCAAGATTCGCCTTGCTCGTCACGGCGCTAAGAAGCGTCCGTACTACCGTGTCGTCGTCGCCGATTCCCGCGCCCCGCGTGACGGTCGTATCATCGAGGAGGTTGGCCGCTACAACCCGATGACCGCCCCCAAGACCATCAACCTCGATCTCGAGAAGATCGCCGACTGGCAGTCCAAGGGCGCTCAGCTCACCGACGCTGTCGCCGCTCTGGTCAAGGCCGCCAACGAGGGCGAGAAGACCGAGACCGTCGTCAAGAAGTCCAAGAAGCAGCTCGCCAAAGAGGCCGAGGCCGCTAAGGCTGCCGCTGAGGCCGCTGAGGGCGCCGAGGAGTAAATCGTGCCTGAGGTTGACGCTGCACAGCTCGAGGGTGAGGCAATGCTCTCAGATCGCATCGCCGATCTCGTCGAATATCTCGTTGTTCAGATCGTCGACGACCCGGATTCCGTGAGCCTCGAGGTCATCGATGGCGACGACGCTTCTACGATTGAGGTTTCGGTTGCCGAGGATGACGTCGCTAAGGTCATCGGCCGTCGTGGCCGTACCATCAAGGCCATCCGCACGCTCGCCCGTGCACTGGCCGCTCGCCTCGACACCGCTGTCGAGGTAGAGGTTCTGGGCTAGGACTTTGAGGTCCCAGTACAAAAACATCGCCCGTGTGGTCAAGCCGCACGGAAGGAAGGGGGAGGTCCTCGCGCAGCCGCTGCGGGGGCTTCCTTCTGTATTGGAGCCGGGTATGCGCGTCGCCCTGACGCCGCCGGCGCTCAAGCGCGACCGTTTTTGCACGGTCGTATCCGTCACCGATACGGGCGATGGCGATCTGGTCTCGTTTGAGGGCATTGACGACTTGACGGCCGCCGAGGGCATCACCGGATGCTACGTGCTGGCAAATCGTGACGACTTTGAGCTCGATTCGCTCGACGCCGCCTATAACGACCTGATGGGTCGCGAGCTGGTCGACGAGCGCTTCGGCTCGCTCGGCACGATTGTCGAGATCATGTCGACGCCTGCCAACGATGTTTGGGTTGTCGAGGGAGATCGGTACGGCGAGGTGCTGATTCCCGTGATCGAGCAGGTTGTGCTCGATCTTCCCGACACAGGAACAATTTCCGTCCACGTTATGGACGGCTTGATCGATATGGACAAGTAGGGAGGTCAACATGCTAATCGAGACCCTTTCGGTCTTTCCCGAGATGTTTGAGCCCGTTATGTCCACGTCGATCTTGGGCCGTGCCCGCAAGGCCGGCCTTTTTGATTTTAAGGCGTATAACCTGCGCGACTGGACGCACGACCGTCATCGCACCGTCGATGACGAGCCGTACGGTGGCGGGCAGGGCATGCTCATGAAGGTCGAGCCTATTGCCGAGGCCATCGAGGCTATTAGCTCCGAAGGTCCCAAGCCCACCGTGGTGTTTTTTACCCCCTGTGGCGAGCCCTTTACGCAGCATGTGGCCGAGCGCCTGCTCAAAAGCGAGCGCCTGCTGTTTGTCTGCAGTCGCTACGAAGGCGTCGACGAGCGCGCGTATGCGTATGCCGACGAGCGTCTGTCGATCGGCGACTACGTGCTTACGGGTGGCGAGCTACCTGCCATGGTCGTTGCCGATGCCGTCGTACGCCTCATTCCCGGCGCCCTGGGCGACGAGATGAGCAACGTGGACGAGTCGTTCTCGACCGCCGAGGACGGAGGCCTGCTCGAGTATGCGCAGTACACCCGCCCCGCCGAGTTCAATGGCGAAGGTGTTCCTCCGGTGCTCGTGAGCGGCGATCACGCCAAGGTCGATGCCTGGCGTCGCAAGAATGCCATCGAGCGCACCTGTCGTTGGCGTCCCGATCTGATCGAGACGGCGCGCCTTACGCCCCAGGAGCGCGCGTACGCGCAGGAGATTCTGGACGCTTCGTATTCGCAGAGCGAGGAGTGAGAATGGTTCCATCGCAGCATTCTGCCCTGAGGGGCGCCTTTGAGTGGATTGCGGTCGTCGTAATCGCGCTCGCCGCCACCTTCTTGATTCGCTCGTTTGTGATCGAACCCTTTGTGGTGCCTACCGGCTCCATGGAGTCCACGATCGAGATCGGCGACCAGATCCTGGCGCAAAAGGTGAGCCTCGAGCTCGGCCAGCCCGTCACCCAGGGCGATATCGTGGTGTTCCACAACCCCGATGGCACCTCCGAGCATGATGTGCTGGTGAAGCGCGTCATTGCCACGGCCGGCCAGACCGTTGACCTGCAGGACGGCAAGGTCGTCGTCGACGGCCAGGTGCTTGACGAGGACTATACGACCGGCATGAGCTGGCCGCTTTCGGTCCAGGCGCCAGCCGCCCAGGTGAGCTATCCCTACACCGTCCCCGACGACTGCGTGTGGGTGATGGGCGACAACCGTGAGAACTCAGCCGACTCACGCTACTTTGGCCCGGTCGACCGTTCGGACCTGATCGCCGTGGCGCTCGTGCGTTACTGGCCGCTCAACCGTCTGGGCGCTATCGACTAAAAACCGCTATAGTACAGTACCTAACCGTGTAATCGTTTCGACGAGGGGATATTAGAGGCATGAACGCTTCATCGCTTTCCTTCCAAGACATCATCCTGCGCCTCCAGCAGTACTGGGGCGAGCAGGGCTGCGTCATTATGCAGCCCTATGACTCCGAGGTCGGTGCCGGTACCTTCCATACCGCGACCACGCTGCGCTCGCTCGGTCCCTCCGAGTGGCGCACCTGCTATGCGCAGCCTTGCCGCCGTCCCGCCGACGGCCGCTACGGCGAGAACCCCAACCGCATGCAGCACTACTATCAGTTCCAGGTGCTCATCAAGCCCTCACCGATCAACGCCCAGGAGCTCTACCTGGGGTCTCTTGCCGCCATTGGCCTGGACCCCAACGACCATGACGTCCGCTTTGTTGAGGACGACTGGGAGAGCCCGACGCTCGGTGCCTGGGGCCTTGGCTGGGAGGTCTGGCTCAACGGCATGGAAGTTACGCAGTTCACGTACTTCCAGCAGGTGGGCGGTATCGAGGTCGACCCCGTGCCCGTCGAGATCACCTACGGTCTGGAGCGCATCGCCATGTATGCCCAGGGCGTCAACTCCGTTTATGACCTGGTGTGGAGCTATCTGCCCGACGGCACGCCCATGACCTACGGCGACGTGTTCCTGGAGAACGAGCGCGAGTTTAGCGCCTACAACTTTGAGGTCGCCAACGTCGAGATGATGCGTCAGAAGTTTGACGACTACGAGGCCGAGTGCCACTCCTGCCTGGAGCGCAAGCTTCCGCTGCCGGCGTACGACTGCGTCATGAAGTGCAGCCACGCCTTCAACTTGCTCGACGCCCGTGGCGCCCTGTCCGCGGTCGAGCGCGCCAACTACATCCTGCGCGTCCGCGCCGTCGCCAAGGCGTGCTGCGAGGCCTATATGGCCGAGGTCGCCGGAGTCAACGAGAATGCCGATCAGGAAGGCGAGGTGGCGTAAGCCATGGCAGACGCTAAGGATTTCCTGTTTGAGATCGGTACGGAGGAGATGCCCTCCGCGCCGCTGAACAATGCCGTCAAGCAGCTCGGCACCATGATTGCCAAGGGTTTGGACGATGCCGGCCTGGCCCACGGCGAGGTCCGTGTGATCTCGAGCCCGCGTCGCCTGGCTGCGCTCGTGGCCAATGTCGCCACTGCGACCGATGAGGTCCACGAGGTTAAGCGCGGCCCCGCGGCAAACATCGCGTTCGACGATGACGGTAACGCCACCAAGGCCGCCCAGGGCTTTGCCCGCAAGTGCGGCGTGGCTGCCGAGGATTTGATTCGTCGCGAGGACACCGACGGCCGCGAGTACGTCTTTGCCGAGAAGAATATTCCTTCCGCTCCGGCTACGCCGATTCTGACCGCTCTATGCGAGAAGACCATCGCTGGCCTACAGTGGCCCAACTACCGCTCTCAGCGCTGGGGCCACGAGCACGCGACCTTTGTCCGTCCGGTTCGTTGGATCTGCTGCCTTCTGGGCGAGGACGTTGTGCCCGTGTCGTTTGCCGACGTGACGAGCGGCAACACCACGCGTGGTCATCGCGTACTTGGCCCCGGTGACCATGTGGTCGCCAGCCCCGCTGTTTACGAGCAGGTGCTCGAGGACGCCGGCGTACTTTCTGCCGAGCGCCGTCGTGAGGCCATCCTTGCCGGTATCGCCGAGGTCGAGGCTGCGCGCCCTGGCTGCCACGTCGATACGCCTAAGAAGGTCTTCGAGGAGGTCATCAACCTCTGCGAGTGGCCGACGGTGCTTGTCGGTACCTTCGATGAGGAGTTCCTCAAGGTCCCGCATGAGATTATCTGCGAGTCCATGCTCACCAATCAGCGCTATTTCCCGATCTATGACGGCGAAGGCAAACTGACGCGTGAGTTCGTAGTCGTCTCCAACAGCAAGCCCGAGAATGCCGAGCGCGTGATCGACGGTAACGAGCGCGTCGTGCGTGCCCGTCTGGACGACGCCAAGTTCTTCTACGAGGAGGACCTGAAGATCTCCCTCGACGAGTTCCGTGAACGCTTGGCCAAGGTCGCTTTCCAGGAGAAGCTTGGCAGCGTGCTTGCCAAGTCCGAGCGTATTGAGCAGCTCGCGCTTGCGATTGCCCGCGAGGCACATCTGGGTGCTCACCTGGCAGCCGACGCCGGCCGTGCCGCGCACCTGTGCAAGGCCGACCTGGTGTCTAACGCCGTCGTCGAGTTCACGAGCCAGCAGGGCGTGATGGGCGGTTATTACGCGACCGCGATGGGGGAGAATGACGAGGTCGCCCATGCCATCCGCGATCACTATCGTCCCCGCTTTGCCGGTGACGAGTTGCCCGAGGGCACCGCTGGTTGCATCGTGGCCTGCGCCGACAAGCTCGATACCATCGCCGGTATCTTTGCCATCGGCGAGCCCCCGACCGGCTCTTCGGACCCCTACGCGCTGCGTCGCGCCGCCATCGGCATCATCAACATCCTGCGCGACCGTCTGCCGATCGACCCCACGTCGCTGATTGACTTTGCCCTTGAGCTCTATAGCGAGCAGGGCATCGAGTTCGACTCCGCCGAGGTCGCCCAGCAGGTTCGCGACTTCTTCCACGGCCGTCTGGTGAGCATGGCCCGCGACGAGAAAATTCCGGCCGATACCGTTGCCGCCGTTTCCGCGGTGCACATCATCGCCCCGTCGGTCTTCTTCGCCCGCTGCGCCGCCCTCGACGAGGCCCGTAAGAACGATGCCGAGACCTTTGACAACCTGGCTACCGCCTATGCCCGCGCCGCGCATATCTCCAAGCCCGAGCTGGGCGCGGAGTACGACCGCAGCCTGATGGGCGAGGCCGAGCTTGCGCTCGCCGATGCCTCCGAGGCTGCCCAGACCGCTGTCGATGCCGCCCTTGCTGCCGAGGACTACCCGGCCGCATTTGCCGCGCTCGCCGCTCTGCGTGCACCCATCGACCGCTTCTTCGACGAGGTTATGGTCATGGACAAGGACGAGCAGCTTCGCGATAATCGCCTTAAGCTGCTCAACCGCTTCGAGGCCGTGTTCTCCGGCATCGCCAACATCGGTGAGCTTGCCCGCAAAAAGTAAGCTAGCCTGCGCGTAAGCGCAAAAGGAGCCCCGCATGGATTGCCCGGTCACCGCTCGTCCCACCGTTATCGTTATCTCCGACTCGCTCGGTTATACCGCTTGTGAGGTGGTGCTTGCGGCGTCCGGGCAATTTGATGAAGGGGCTTTTCGTGTTTTGCGCCTGCCCAAGGTGACCTCGGTGGAGCAGGTCAAGTCGTTTGTGGGACCGCGCGTCGATGCCGACCATCGCGATATCGCTGTGTTCCACACCATCGTCGACCCGGCGCTGCGCGCTCGCGTGCTCGACTACCTCGGCATGCTGCATATCCGCTCGGTTGACTTGATCGGCCCGACGCTCGCCGTGCTTTCGTCGCTTATCGGCGTTGCGCCCAAGGGCGTTGCGGGCGTGATTCACAGGACCGATGACCGCTATTTCCATCGCATCGAGGCCATGGAGTATTTTGTTGAGCACGATGACGGACGTGGTTGCGACGATCTTTCGGGTGCCGATATCGTGCTGCTGGGCGTATCGCGCACGTCCAAGACGCCGCTGTCGATGTATTTGGCCTATCAGGGCTATAAGGTTGCCAACGTTCCGTTGGCGCATGGTATGGAGCCGCCGAAGTCGATTTACGAGATCGACCCGATGCGGTTGTTCGGCCTGATTTCGACCGTTGACGTGATTTCCGAGATTCGCGATAGCCGCCTGGGCGATGATTACGCCCGTGCCGTTGCCGGCTCTTATGCCGAGCCCGAGAGTGTACGCAGCGAGCTCGAGGAGGCCCGTGCCCTCATGAGGCGTCTGGGCTGCTTTGTAGTGCACACCGACGGCAAGGCGATTGAGGAGAGCGCCTCCGAGATCATTGCCCACCTCGAAGAGATCAAGGAAGCCAGGGCTTGCCGTGCCGCCCGTCGCGCCCAACAAAGCTAGCTCTTTGGAGTATCTAAATTTACCTGATATTGATAAAGCGATTTAGCAAATTACTCGCATTTGACCTGCGAGTTTCATGTAGTGGTATCTTCATAAGGTAACCACTTTATCCACCGTTTACCGCTCGTTTTAGCACGTTTACCAAACCGCGCATCCTCTTCTCATGTCGGCATAAAACCCGCCGTATAGTTCCCTCACGGCCCGCATCTGGTGGGTCGATTCGTTACCACGGTCGTGTGCGAGAGCGCATGGAAGGGGAAGTATCGTGAGCGATTGCAAGAGGGTTTACCGCTTTGGCACCGACGCCCAGGGCACTTGCGTGACTGAGGGCGACAAGTCCATGAACTTTGTGCTTGGCGGCAAGGGCGCGAATCTTGCCGAGATGAGCCGCATCGGCCTGCCGGTGCCCGGTGGCTTTACCATTACCTGCCAGACCTGCGTCGAGTATTCCGGTGCCGGCAACGTGTGGCCCGAAGGCGCACTCGATGAGATCGTTGCCGCCGAGGCAGACCTCGAGGCTCGCTGCGGCAAGAAACTCGGTGACGCCAACGACCCGCTGCTCGTATCGGTGCGCTCGGGCGCTCCGTTCTCCATGCCCGGTATGATGGACACGGTTCTCAACCTGGGCCTCAACGACGATTCCGTCAAGGGCCTCATCACGCAGACGCAGAACCCGCGCTTTGCCTGGGACAGCTATCGTCGCTTTATCCAGATGTTCTCCAACGTTGCTATGGGCGTTGATGCCGATCTGTTCGAGAACGCCCTGACCCAGGCTCGTCTGGTCGCCGGCGTTCGCGTCGATTCCGAGCTTTCGGCTGAGGATCTGCAGGAACTCGTCGAGACCTTTAAGGGTATCTTCTCCGATAACGTCGAGGCCACCCTGTATCCCGAGCTCGAGGTCGCCGACGGCAAACCCGTTTTCCCGCATGATCCGGAGCTCCAGTTGCGCCTTGCCATTCAGGCTGTCTTTGGCAGCTGGATGAACGAGCGTGCGTGCATCTACCGCAAGCAGCATGGTATCTCTGACGAGCTCGGTACCGCCGTCAACGTTCAGGCCATGGCATTTGGTAACAAGGGCGAGACCTCTGCGACCGGCGTCGCCTTCACGCGTAACCCGGCCGATGGCACCAAGGAATTCTACGGCGACTTTCT
This sequence comes from uncultured Collinsella sp., assembly GCA_900556415.1. Lineage (GTDB taxonomy): Bacteria > Actinomycetota > Coriobacteriia > Coriobacteriales > Coriobacteriaceae > Collinsella. The sequence continues at coordinate 51,298 of USOU01000002.1, read as the reverse complement.
TGTCAACGCCCAGGGCGAGGACGTCGTCGCCGGCATCCGCAACACTGAGCCCATCGCCGACCTTAAGACCACCCCGGGTCTTGAGTCCGCAGGCGAGGAGCTCGAGCGCGTGTTCCTGACGCTCGAGGACCACTATCGCGATATGTGCGATATCGAGTTCACCATCGAGCAGGGCAAGCTCTGGATGCTCCAGACCCGTGTGGGCAAGCGTACCGCCACCGCCGCCCTGCGCATTGCCATCGAGATGGTCGAGGAGGGCCTCATCACCCGCGAGGAGGCCGTGAGCCGTATCGATCCCGCGCAGCTCGACCAGCTCCTGCACCCGCAGTTCGATTCCTCCAAGAAGTACGAGGCTCTGGCTTGCGGCCTCAACGCCAGCCCCGGCGCCGCCGTGGGCGAGGTCGTGTTCTCGAGCGATGACGCCGTTGCGCGCGCGAACGAGGGCCATAAGGTCATTCTGGTCCGCTGGGAGACCAACCCTGACGACCTCAAGGGCATGGTTGCCGCCGAGGGCATCCTGACCAGCCACGGTGGCAAGACGAGCCATGCCGCCGTTATCGCCCGCGGCATGGGTACGCCCTGCGTCTGCGGCGTTGAGCGCTTCCACATCGATGCCGCCGAGAAGGTCGTGCACATCGAGGGGAGCGACCGTGTACTGCACGAGGGCGACATCATCTCCATCGACGGCACCCAGGGCATCGTCGTCGACGGTCCCGTCGACCTGGTCTCCGCCGAGCTTACCGGCGACCTGGACACCATCCTGTCCTGGGCCGACGAGATTCGCCTGGACGAGACCTGTGGCCACGCCAACCATGTGCGCGTCAACGCCGACAACCCCGAGGATGCCGCGCTCGCACTCGAGTTTGGCGCCGAGGCTATTGGCCTGTGCCGCACCGAGCACATGTTCCTGGGCGATCGTAAGAACATCATCCAGAGCTTTATCCTGTCCGACGACGAGGCCTTGAAGCAGCAGGCCCTCGCCGATCTGCTCAAGGTCCAGACCGAGGACTTCCTGGCCATGTTCAAGACCATGTCCGGTCGCGATGTGGTCGTTCGTTTGCTCGATCCGCCGCTTCATGAGTTCCTGGATAATCCTCGCGAACTCGAGGTTGCCATCACCAAGAAGGAGGCCGCTGGCGTCAGCGAGGAGGAGCTTGCCGCCCTGCGTGCCCGCCTGCGTCGCATCGACGGCATGGTCGAGTCCAATCCGATGCTCGGTCTGCGCGGCGTGCGCCTGTCCGTCGTCTTTGGAGACCTGCCGCTCATGCAGGTTCGCGCCGTCGCCACGGCTGCCGCCCGCCTTATCAAGGAGGGCGTCGACCCACGTCCCGAGATCATGGTTCCGCTCGTCTCCATCACGGCCGAGCACGTCCAGACCCGCGAGGTCATCGAGCGCGTCATCGCCGAGGTTTCCGCCGAGGAGGGCGTCGAGCTCAACATTCCCGTGGGCACCATGCTCGAGCTGCCGCGCGCCTGCATGGTCGCTGACGAGATCGCGAAGTACGCCGACTTTTTCTGCTTTGGCACCAACGACCTTACCCAGACGACCTTCGGCTTCTCGCGCGACGACGCCGAGGCCAAGTTCATTCCGCTGTACCTTCACAAGAAGATCTTGAAGGAGAACCCCTTCGAGACCATCGACACGGCGGTGCTCGAGCTGGTGCGCATGGCCGTCGAGAAGGGCCGCGCCACCAACCCCGGCATGCACTTTGGCGTGTGCGGAGAGCACGGCGGCGACCCCAAGTCTATCAAGGGCCTGTTTAACGTAGCCGACGTGGACTACGTGTCTTGCTCACCCTACCGTGTGCCGCTCGCGCGTCTTGCTGCCGCCCAGGCCAAGCTCGAGGCCAAGCGTTTCGACTAACGTTTTGCGTCCAGACGCCTAGCGTAGCCCCCTTCATGCCGCCCGTCTCATTCGTGAGGCGGGCGGTTCTCATGTGCGGGTTTTGTCTTTTTGTCTGCGTAAAAAATTGTTCTTGCAGCAGAAACCCGCGCGTGTATACTCAGATACGTTTGTTCAACTACGTGCCGGCCAAGGTGGTACGGCACCTCTAGAAGAGTAAGGAATTGCACATGGATTACATCCGCGCAATCGAGCGCCAGCAGATCCGCGAGGACATCCCGCAGGTTCGCGTCGGCGACAACGTCAAGGTCCACTACCGCATTAAGGAAGGCGACCGCGAGCGCATCCAGGTCTTCCAGGGTGACGTCATCCGCATGGCTGGTGCCGGTTCCCGTGAGACCTTCACCGTCCGCAAGATTTCCTTCGGTGTCGGTGTCGAGCGTACCTTCCCGCTTCACAGCCCCAAGATCGGCAAGCTCGAGGTTGTCCGTCATGGTCGCGTCCGTCGCGCCAAGCTGTACTACCTCCGCGACAAGGTGGGCAAGGCTGCTCGTATTCCCGAGAAGCGCTAAGACGATCGCAGCGTCTGTCCGCTCATTTGGACAAAAGGGTCACCTTCGGGTGGCCCTTCTTTTTACTGATTCGCATGCAAGGAGGCCCCGGTATGGCCAACATGACAAGCTCGGTTTCGGCATCCCAGGTGGCCGGCGAGCTAGCGAGTGCCACGTTTGAGGAGATTCCCGCCCTGGTCGAGCATTATCGCGAGGACCCGCGCCAGCAGGTCATCAAAGCCTGCGAACGCGCCATGAAGCGTCATGCCAAGGAGCTCGCCGAGCGTGAGCGCGTCAATGGCATGTATGAGCTGATGCACGAGCTTGGTGGCGACGGCGTTGTCGTGGGCGTGGATGAGGTCGGACGCGGTTCGGTTGCCGGTCCTCTGACGGTGTGTGCCGTGTGCCTGCCTATGGAGCCGCGCGTCTGGGGTATCAACGATTCCAAAAAGCTTACGCCTGCCCGCCGCGAGTTGCTAGCCGTAAAAATCGCCGAGGTGGCGACTGCCATCGGTTTTTGCCATATCGCGCCGGAGGCTATCGATGATATGGGCATGGCGCGTGCCATTCGTGCCGCTGTCGCGGGCGCCGTGGCCGATACGGGCCTTGAGCCGGATTGCGTGCTTATGGATGGCAACCCGTTGGGCGCCGTTCCTAACGAGCGTGACGTGGTCAAGGGCGACGCCAAGATCGCCTGTATCGCCGCGGCGTCCATTATGGCCAAGGTCACGCGTGACGAGATGATGGTCGAGTACGATGCCGAGTATCCCGAGTACCATCTGGCGGAGTCGAAGGGCTATGCGAGCCCCGAGCACATCGAGGCCATTCGCAAACACGGACTTTGTCCGCTGCACCGCGTGAGCTTTTGCGGAAACTTTTTGCAGACCGAGCGGCTTTTCTAGGTCAATTGTGAAGACAGGGACTTCTGGAGTTTTATAAACCAGCTGGTAGCGGGCCGAGTGCGACGCGATTGTTGCGCACGGCCCGTTTTTTGTCGGCATTTGGTCAGCTTTTGGTCTGCTTCCGGTACTTACCCGCATGAAAGGTGCCCTCATCATCGGGGCAATGCAGTGTGCGGGAAAGGAGAGCCCATGTGTGCCGCAAGCAAAAAGAGCAAGACGCAGCAGCTCAAGGAACGTTGGGAAGACGGCGAGCTCGACTGTGGGGCGATCACGCCCGAGTTTATCAAGGCACTCAGCCCCCGCGAGCTCGGCATGCTGGGCGAGCTGATTACCATCGATTACTTTAGCGAACGTGGCTACACCTTGCTCGAGCAGGGCTATCGTTGTGCCGAGGGCGAGGCCGACCTGGTGCTGCTCGATGAGCTCGACGACGTCGTGGTGATGGCCGAGGTCAAGACGAGACGTGTCGCCGTGGGCTGCAACACACGGGTCTTTCCGGAGGAAGCCGTGGATGCTCAAAAGCAGCGTCGGTATCGTCGCATCGCAAGCTGCTACCTCATGGAGCACTATCCGCTCAAGGCGATTCGCTTCGATGCCGTGGGCGTCACCATTCGCGGCGGGCATATCGCCGAGATCGAGCATCAGTACAACGCGTTTGATTGGCAGGTGTCGTGATGGCGTACGAGACATTTGCCGTTCACGCTGCCTGTATCCGTGGCGTCGAGGCGATTCCCGTCACCGTCGAGGTCTCGCTTGCCGGTGGCGTTCCGGGTATCCAGATGCTCGGCATCCCCAGCATGGAGGTGATGGAGTCGCGCGGACGTATCCGGTGTGCCATGCGCTCGGCGGGTTTTGAGATTCCGCGCTCGGGCATTACCGTCAACCTTGCACCCGGTGATATCCGCAAAACCGGCAGTGGTTTTGACCTGCCGATTGCCATCGCGGTTCTGGCGGCCGATGGGCAGATTCCCCGCGATAACCTCGATCGCTGCCTTATCGCCGGCGAGCTTGGCCTGGACGGTACGGTGCTGCCCGTCAAGGGCGAGGTGGCGTTTCAGCTGCTGGCGCGCGATATGGGGCTCTCCTTTATCGCCGGCAGGTCCGACCAGCATGTGCCGCTCGCGGGCGTGGACTGCGGATTTATCGATCACCTATCTCAGCTTGCCCAGGGTATGGGAGATGCCGCGCGGCATTATCTCGATTCCGAGGGTGTAGAGGCCACTTTTGAACCCGAGCTCGACTATGCCGACGTGCTGGGGCAGGAGGTTGCCAAACGCGGCATGGCACTGGCGGCAGCGGGTGAGCTCGGTTTGCTTATGATCGGCTCGCCCGGTTCGGGCAAGACCATGCTTGCACGTCGCATGACGGGCATTTTGCCCGAGCTTTCTGTTGAGGATCAGCAGGAGGCATTGTGCATCCATTCGGTCTTGGGAGAGAACATCGATGGCTTATTGGCAGGTCATCGGCCGTTTCGAAGCCCCCATCACAGCATATCGACTGCGGGCCTTATCGGCGGTGGTCGCCCGGTGCACCCGGGCGAGATCAGTTTGGCGCATGGCGGCGTGCTCTTTTTGGACGAGCTCGCCGAGTTTCCCACCGGCGTTCTGCAGACGCTTCGCCAGCCCATCGAGCGCGGCTACGTCAAGATTGTGCGCGTCGACGGCGCCTTTACCTTCCCGTCGCGCTTTCAGCTGCTTGCCGCGAGCAATCCCTGCCCCTGCGGTTTTTTGGGTGATCGTGAGGTCCCCTGCCGCTGCTCAGCTTCGATGGTCGAGCGCTACCGGTCCAAGTTGCGCGGTCCTTTGGCCGACCGTATCGACTTGATGATTGATGTGACCCGCCCCGATCCTCAGGTGATTATCGAGGGCGCGGAGGGCATGTCTTCGGCCGAGCTGCGCGACTACGTGGTGCGTGGGCGTGCCTTTCGCGCCTGGCGCGAGTCCCGTATGGACGATGCGGATGCCGAGGCCGAGGATGATGAGTCACGGTCCATTGACGGTGTCGTGTCGACCTTTGCGCTCGACGAGGCCGCCGAGAAATGCGTGCTTGGCCTGTCGAAGCGCACGCATCTCACGGGGCGCGGCATCGTGCGCCTGGTGCGTATCGCACGCACCATCGCCGATGTCGCCGAAAGTGAGCGGGTAACCCAAGACCACGTGCTCGAGGCGGCGATGTACCAGGGGAGGAGGGACCAGTAATGCCCGAGGAGACTTTTGAGCTGCATCCCGGTGATGCGTTGTATCCTGATACCGTTTTGGAGCTGTCTGATGTACCCCAGACGCTCTATGTGCGTGGCGACCCCACCGCACTGTCGACACCCGCGCTCTCCATCATCGGCGCTCGCAAGGCCTCGCCGTACGGCCTTGCCGTGGCAGAGCTGGCCGCGAAAGTTGCGGTCGAGGCGGGGGTGACGGTGGTCTCGGGCGGTGCGGTCGGCTGCGACCAGGCCTCGGGTTGGGCCACGGTCAACGCCGGTGGCAGGCACGTCGTGGTGTTGGGTACGGGTGCCGACGTGGTCTACCCGCGTTCGAGTGCGGGGCTCATCGCGCGCACGATCGATACGGGCGGCGCGGTCGTCTCCATCTCGCCTTGGGGTATGGGGCCGCGTAAGTTTGCCTTTCCACGGCGTAACCGGGTGATTGCCGCGCTTTCGCAGGCGCTTTTCGTGTCGGAGGCCGGCATGCCCTCGGGTACGTTCTCGACGGCGGAGGCCGCCATGGATCTGGGGCGCGAACTTCTTGCGGTACCGGGCTCCATTTTGTCGCCCGAGTCGCGCGGGACCAACTACCTCATCGCTAACGGGGCCTGCTGCATTATTGACGAGGAATCTATTGAGATGGCCATCTCGCGAATCTACGGCACCCTGCGCTATTCGCGTCCCGATGCGCCCGGTATCGCCGATCTAGACCCCTTGCAGCAGGCCGTGATGCATGCCCTCATCGCCTCGCCGCTCAAGGTCGACGACATCGCGGCACTCGTCTCGCTCGATGCCGTCGGCGTGCTCAAGCTCCTGGGGTCGCTCGAGCTCGAGGGCCTCATCGAGCGCATGATGGATGGAAGGTATGCGCCCTCCAAGTTTGCCCTTCACGCCCAGACGCCCTTCGGTCACAATGGAAAACGTGTCAATTAGAAAGGTGTTTGCAGATGCAGTTCGATCAGGTGACAGTTATCGGTGGCGGTCTTGCGGGTTCGGAATGCGCGATCCAGCTGGCAGACCGTGGTTTTGCCGTAAAGCTGTGCGAGATGCGCCCCCAGGTGAGCTCTCCGGCCCACCATACCGATCATCTGGCCGAGCTCGTCTGCTCCAATTCGTTTAAATCGACCCGCCCGGACTCCGCGGCAGGCTTGTTGAAGGCCGAGCTTGAGCGTATGGGCTCGGTCTTGCTCGATTGTGCCCATCGCGCGGCCGTTCCCGCTGGCGGCGCCCTGGCGGTCGACCGCGTCAAGTTTTCCGAGCTTGTCGAGGCCGAGGTTGCCTCCCGCCCCAATATCGAGATTGTGCACGGCGAGGTCACGCAGATTCCCGAGGGCCATGTGGTCATTGCCGCCGGCCCCCTATGCTCGCCCGCGCTGAGCGAGGAGGTCATGAAGCTCGTCGGCGGCGATGCCCTGGCCTTCTTTGACGCGGCTGCGCCGATTGTCGATGCCTCCACGCTCGATATGGACGTGCTATTCTCGCAGTCGCGCTACGAGGAGCAGGGGAGCGGCGACTATCTCAATGCTCCGCTCAACAAGGAGGAGTACGAGGCCTTTATCGAGGCGCTCACCACCGCCGATCGCGTGGTACTCAAGGACTTTGAGGGTGGCGACCTGTTCCAGGCCTGCCAGCCTGCCGAGGAGGTCGCCCGCACCGGCAAGGATGCCATTCGCTTTGGCGCCATGAAGCCCGTCGGACTGACCGACCCGCGTACCGGACGTCGCCCCTGGGCGGCGATTCAGCTGCGCGCCGAGAACAAAGAGAAGACCGCCTATAACCTGGTTGGCTTCCAGACCAACCTGACTTTTGGCGAGCAGAAGCGCGTCTTCCATATGGTTCCCGGACTGGAGAATGCTGAATTCTTCCGCTTTGGCGTCATGCACCGCAACACCTTTGTCGATGCCCCGCATGTGCTCGATGGCACCTTTGCCGTGCCCGGTACGAGCGTGCGCCTTGCCGGCCAGATCACCGGCACCGAAGGCTATATGGAGGCCGTGGCGACCGGTTTGCTCGCTGCGCTTAACACCTATGCCGAGGCTATCGAGGCGGAGCCTGTTGAGCTACCGCGCGTGGGCGCCCTGGGCGCGCTCGTGGGCTATGCGACCGATCCGGCAACGGTGGGCTATCAGCCCATGCACGTCAACTTTGGCTTGGTGCCGCCGCTCGAGGACGGCAAGCGCCGCAGCAAGCGCGATCGCTACCAGGCCTACGCCGACCGCGCGATCGAAGCTCTTGACGCTTATCTGGTGACGCGCTCCGACCTGTTTGGGGGCGAACGGTTATAGCCTTTGACCTTTACGATACCGTCGACTCGTTTATCGCTTATATCGCGCGTGTCGAGGGGCTGTCTCCCCATACGGTGACGGCCTACGCCTCGCGGCTGGAGCGCTTTGCGGCCTGGTGCGAGCGAACGGATACCGACGCGCGTACCGCCGACGTGCGCACCGTTCGCTCATATTTGGCCGAGCTCTCGCATGACCAGATGGCCCCTCGCACCCTTTCGGCGCATCTGTCGGCAATCCGGTCGCTGTATCGTTGGATGGCTGCCGAGGGGATTGTCGAGGGCGATGCGGTCTCGGCGATCGCATCGCCCAAGTTGCCGCGCGACCTGCCGGGCGTCCTTGCGACCCAGCAGGTCGAGGCGCTGCTCAAGACGCCTGATACCTCGACGCCCGCGGGACTGCGCGATGCAGCGATGCTCGAGCTGCTCTATGCCTCGGGTGCCCGCATCTCGGAGCTTGCCGCGCTTAACGTGGAATCCATCGCTTGGTCGGAGCGCGTGGTTCGCCTTTGGGGCAAAGGCAGCAAGGAGCGTATCGTGCCTCTGTACCGCCGGGCACTCGTGGCGGCCCGACGCTATGTCGAGCAGGGTAGGCCGGAGTTGCTCGCCCAGGCAAAGCGCCGCGACGTCGCAGCCGGTCCGCATCCGCTGTTTATTTCTGCGCGCGGCAATCGCATGAGCGCCGCTATACTCAGACGACGGTTTCATATGCTGGCGACGCTCGCCGGCATCCCCGCCGACATTGCCCCGCATGCGATGCGTCACACCTTTGCGACCGATCTGCTCGAGGGTGGCGCGGATCTGCGCTCGGTTCAAGAGCTGCTGGGTCATGCGAGCCTGTCCACGACGCAAATCTACACGCATCTTACGCCCGATCGGCTTAAGCGTGCCGTTGCTCAAGCTCATCCCCGTGGCGAATAGCCTTTCGCGCCCCGGGGTCGACGCACATTCAGGTGTGTGGTTTTGATTGCGGGTTGGCAGGAAGAGGCAATCCTGCTATCATTCATCGGGTTGCTTCACGGCAACAGGTTTTTATCACGCACGCGCGGCTACTTCATACCGTGGTGCCCGGGCTTTGGTAGCACATGTCCGGGTTGGTTTTGGAGGATGACCCCGCGCGGAGGCAAACCACAGGAGGTTTAACATGGCTACCAAGATTAATATCCGCACCCTGCTCGAGGCCGGCTGCCACTTCGGCCACCAGACCCGTCGCTGGAACCCCAAGATGAAGCCGTTCATCTTCGGTGAGCGCAACGGCATCTACATCCTCGACCTCAAGCAGACCATCCTTGACGCCGACCAGGCCTACACCTTCGTCAAGAACGTTGCCAAGGGTGGCAACGTGCTGTTCGTCGGCACCAAGAAGCAGGCTCAGGAGGCTGTCAAGAACGCCGCTGAGCGCGCCAACATGCCTTACATCAACCAGCGTTGGCTCGGCGGCATGCTGACCAACTTCGTCACCATCCGCTCCCGCATCAACCGCATGGAGGAGCTCGAGGCCATGGTCGAGGACGGCCGCATGGCAGTGCTGCCCAAGAAGGAGCAGGCTGTTCTGGGCAAGGAGCTCACTAAGCTCCAGACCAACCTCGGTGGCGCCCGCGACATGAAGGGTCTGCCCCAGGCTCTGTTCGTCATCGACACCAAGCGCGAGGAGAACGCCATCAAGGAGGCCCAGCGCCTGAACATCCCCGTCGTCGCTCTGATCGACACCAACTCCGATCCCGACGAGGTCGAGTACGGCATCCCCTGCAACGATGACGCTATCTCCGCTGTCACCCTTATGTGCGAGCTCATGGCTGACGCATGCCTCGCCGGCTCCGGCAAGGAGCAGGTCTCCGAGGCCGAGATGGCCGCTGAGCCCAAGGCCGAGTAAATCAGTCCTATTTAAGTCTTTTTCATCTCTTTGAAAGGAACCACAATGGCCCAGATTACCGCCGCTATGGTCAAGCAGCTCCGCGAGATGACCGACTCCCCGATGATGGAGTGCAAGAAGGCTCTCGTCGAGGCTGACGGCGACATGGACGCCGCTGTTGACGTTCTGCGCAAGAACGGCCTCGCCAAGGCTGCCAAGAAGGCTGGCCGCGAGACCAACGAGGGCGCTGTCGCCGCGTTCGTCTCCGAGGATGGCAAGACCGGCGCTCTGCTCGAGCTTTCCTGCGAGACCGACTTCGTTGGCTCCAACGCCAAGTTCACCGGCTTTGCTTCCAAGGTCGCCGAGGTTGTCGCCACCACCGAGCCGGCCGATGTCGACGCTCTGCTCGAGAAGCCGATGGGCGAGGAGACCGTTTCCTCCGAGCTCACCGAGATGATTCACATCATGGGCGAGAACATGAAGATCTCCCGCTTCGCCGCTCGCAAGGCCGAGAACGGCGCTCTCGCTTCTTACATCCACATGGGTGGTAAGATCGGCGTCCTCGTCGAGTTTGCTTTCGAGAAGGCCGAGACCGCTCAGGCTGAGTCCTTCAAGAATTTTGCCCACGACGTTGCCCTTCAGGTTGCCGCTGTCGCCCCGATCTGCGCTACCCGCGATCAGGTTCCGGCTGAGACCGTCGAGCACGAGAAGCAGATCTACATGGCTCAGGCTGCCGAGTCCGGCAAGCCCGAGGCCATCCAGGAGAAGATGGCTGTTGGCCGTCTGGAGAAGTTCTACAAGCAGTCCGTGCTCACCGAGCAGGAGTTCATCAAGGACAGCTCCCTCACCATCAAGAAGTACGCTGAGCAGGTCTCCAAGGAGCTCGGCGATACCATTACCGTCGTTGCCTTCGACCGTCTGGTCCGTGGCGAGTAAATAAGCTCTTGTAGCTGGTAATGAGCAGGCTGTGGGTTTTACTCACAGCCTGCTTTTTCATGGCTCTGAGTAGAGCCTTTGATATCATATTGAGAGTCTAATTAAAGGAGGATCGCTTTGTCCGACATCCGATATAAACGCGTGCTTCTTAAGCTTTCCGGCGAAGCACTGATGGGCGACGGCCACTATGGCATCGACCCCAAGGTTACCGACCATCTTGCCAAGCAGGTCAAGGAGCTGCTCGCCGTTGGCCATGAGGTCGGCGTCGTTGTCGGCGGCGGCAATATTTTCCGCGGTATGGCCGGCGCTGCCGGTGGCATGGATCGTGCTCAGGCCGATTACATGGGTATGCTGGCAACCGTTATGAACGCGCTTGCCCTGCAGGATGCCTTCGAGCATAACGATGTTCCTTGCCGCGTTATGAGCGCTATCCAGATGAACGAGATTTGCGAGCCCTATATTCGTCGTCGCGCCATCAATCACCTGTCCAAGGGTAATGTCGTTATCTTCGCCGCCGGCTCGGGCAATCCGTACTTTACGACTGACACCGCCGCGGCCCTTCGCGCCTGCGAGATCGGTGCGGAGATTCTGATTAAGGCCACCAAGGTCGACGGTATCTACGACAAGGATCCCGTCAAGTGCGCCGATGCCGTCCGCTTTGACAAGATCACCTATCACGAGGTGCTCGTCCGCGGCCTGCAGGTTATGGATTCCACGGCAACGGCCTTGTGCCAGGATAACCGTATGCCCATTTTGGTCCTCAACATCGATGGCGAGGACACCGTCAAGCGCGCGCTCGCGGGTGAGCCCGTCGGCACGCTCGTCTATCAGGAGGATTAAGCATGGCAGAGAACATCACCGCCCACATGGACAAGTCGCTCGAGTCCCTCAAGCATAACTTCTCCAAGGTTCGTACCGGCCGCGCCAGCGCCAACATTCTGTCCGACATCACCGTCGATTACTACGGTGTTCCCACGCCGGTAACGCAGGTTGCCGCCGTCAAGACCCCCGAGGCCCACATGCTGCTCATCGAGCCGTGGGACAAGGCGCTCATCAACGCCATCGTTAAGGCCATCAGTGCCTCCGACCTGGGCATTACCCCCAACTCTGATGGTACCGTCGTACGCCTGCCGTTCCCGGCTCCCACCGAGGAGCGTCGTCGCGAGCTCGTCAAGGAGTGCCGCGAGTACGCCGAGCAGGCCAAGGTCTCTATCCGCAACATCCGTCGCGACTTTAACAACAAGCTCGAGCGCGACGAGGAGCTTACCGAGGACGATGTTCGTCGCGAGCAGGCCAAGGTTCAGAAGCATACCGACGAGTATGTTGCCAAGGTCGAGGAGCTTCTGAAGGAAAAAGAAGCCGAGGTCATGGAGATCTAAGGTGCAATACGACGAGCATAAACTGGTCGAGTACTTTGCCGACGCCCCTGCGGGCGTCGGTTTTTCCGACCTTGACCTCAATAACATTCCGCGCCATATTTCGTGCATCATGGACGGCAATGGCCGTTGGGCCACGGCACGCGGTCTTGCCCGAACCGAGGGTCACAAGGCCGGTATCGTCTCTCTGCGCGAGATTATTACCGCCTGCGTGCGCCTGGGCGTCGACGTGCTTTCGGCCTATGCGTTTTCTACCGAAAACTGGAATCGCCCGCAGCACGAGGTCAACGTCCTCATGCATTTGTTTGCCAAGACGTTTATCGACGAGCTGCCGTTGCTTAAGCGCGAGAACGTGCGCGTTGTGTTTTTGGGTGACATTTCTGCGTTGCCCAAGAAGACCCGTGATGTCTTTGAGCGCGGTCTTGCCGAGTGTGCAGACCATACCGGTATGACCCTGGCGCTCGCCGTTAACTATGGTGCCCGTGCCGAGATCACTCGCGCTGCCCGTCAGCTCGCCTTCGATGCGGCCGCCGGTAAGATTGACCCTGCCGCAATTGATGACGATATGGTGGCGTCGCACCTGTACACCGCCGGTCTTCCCGATCCCGAGCTTGTTATTCGCACCTCGGGCGAGCTGCGCCTTTCGAACTATCTGCTGTGGCAGGTCGCTTATGCCGAGTTTTATGTCACCGATACCTATTGGCCCGACTTTGATCGCTGGGGTCTTGTTGAGGCTATCTTGGCTTATCAGGGCCGCGACCGTAGGTTTGGTGGACTGAGTAAGACCGAGGAGGCTTAATCGTGTCTGATCGTCCCAAGGCAACTGCTCCCAAGGCGCCTGCCTCTTCGACACCTGTGCGCAGGGCCGCTGCTTCCAAGGCACCGGCTGCGAAGGGCGGCAGCGGCTCATGGCTGGCTGGTTTTATTACCCGCGCTGCTGCCGGTATCGTCTATGCCGTCGTCTTTATCCTGTGTCTGGTTTTGGGTATCGTGCCTACGGCTATCTTTGTGTCTGTCATGAGCGGCTTGTGCTGCTATGAGTTCTTTCGCATGACGAAACTCGATGGCAAAGTGGCCAACGAGCGCCTGGGTATCGCTGCCGCCTTTCTCTTTCCGCTCTCGGCACTGGGTGACTCGCTGCTGTTGAATGCCCTGCTTTTTGCTCTGATGCTTGCGGTGGGCATTTGGTATGTCTGGTCGCCGCGTACCCGCATATCCGATGTAGCCGTGACGCTCATGGGTCCCATCTACACCGGTTTTATGCTGTCGGCCATCGTGCTGCTGCGCGATGCCGTGCCCGGTTTTGCCGGCGCCCTGCTTTCGGTGGGTGTTTGCGCGTCTCTCTGGGTCTCTGATTCGTTTGCCTATATCGTGGGTAGTCGTATCGGCAAGCACAAGATGGTCCCCAAGATCTCTCCCAAAAAGAGCTGGGAAGGCTTTTTCGGCGGCATCTTGGGATCGGTGCTCATCTGGCTCATTTTGTGGGCGACGCATTTCTATAAGCTGAGCTTGCCCTATGCGCTGCTGTGCGGCGTAGTCGTGTCCATTCTGGGCGTTATCGGCGACCTCATCGAGTCGCGCATCAAGCGTGGCGTGGGCGTCAAGGATTCCGGCAACCTTATCCCGGGCCATGGCGGCATGCTCGACCGTAGCGACTCGCTTATCTTTGGCTGCATTACCGCGCAGCTGCTTTTGATGATCGGGGGCGTGCTGTAATGTCATTCCAGACGACGTATGGCCCCGATGGACGCCTTCGCGTTGCCATCTTGGGATGTACAGGCTCTATCGGCACGCAGGCACTCGATGTGTGCCGTCAGCATGCCGATCGACTGCAGGTGACGGCGCTGTCAGTCAATTCCAGCACCTCGGAGCTCGTTGCCGCCGCCCGCGAGTTCTCGGTTTCGGCCGTTGCCGTTGCCGATGTCGCCCATGGCGATGACGCCGTGCTGCAGGAACTTCCCGAGGGCACGGAGCTCGGTGTTGGTGCGCAGGCGGTTTGTGAGCTCGCGCGTCGCGACGATGTCGACTGCGTGCTTGTTGCCATTGTGGGCGCTGCCGGGCTCGAAGCGAGCCATGCGGCCCTGACCTCGAACAAACGCCTTGCTCTTGCCAACAAGGAGTCCCTCGTGGTCGGTGGTGACCTGCTGATGCCTTTGGCGCAGCCGGGTCAGCTCATTCCGGTCGACTCCGAGCACTCTGCCATCTACCAGTGCTATCTGGGGGAGAATCCGCGCGAGGCCCACTGCATTTGGCTCACCTGCTCGGGTGGTCCGTTCTTTGGCCGTACGCGCGATGAACTCGATCGCGTGACACGCGCCGATGCGCTGGCGCATCCCACGTGGTCCATGGGCGCTAAGATCACGATCGACTCCGCTACCCTCATGAACAAGGGCCTGGAGCGTATCGAGGCGATGCATCTGTTCGGTTGCGACCTCGACTTTATCAACGTGGTCGTGCAGCGCCAGTCCAAGATTCACTCGATGGTCGAGTATGCCGACGGCTCCGTGATGGCACACCTTGGCGCCTCCGATATGCGCATTCCCATCCAGTTTGCCTTCTCGTATCCCGAGCGTTGGGATACGCCGGCGCCTCGTCTCGATTTTCGTGAGCTGGGGCAGCTTACCTTTGATGCCGCCGATATGGACACGTTCCGCTGCCTGGCGCTGGCCGAGCGTGCCGGCAAGACGGGCGGCACCATGCCGTGCGTGCTTAATGCGGCCAATGAGGTCGCGGTCGATGCGTTCTTACACGACGGCTGCAGCTTTACCGATATCGACCGCGTTGTGGAATCCTGCATGGATGCGCATGACGCGCAGGCGGTTACCTCGTTTGAGCAGCTTCGCGACATCGATGCCTGGGCGCGCGAAAAGGCCTCGCTGGTGCTTGCCGCAACCCATTCCTAACCATAAGGATTGCTTTTTCGATTTATGGATACTGTTCTGAGCGTTCTTTCATCGGTCTTCTGGGGCCTTCTGATGCTTTCCGTCCTCGTGTTTTTGCACGAGGGCGGCCACTTTTTGGCCGCGCGTGCCTGCGGCGTCCGTGTGACCGAGTTCTTTTTGGGCCTGCCGTGCCGCTTTGACATCCATCATTCGTCGCGTCGCATCGGTACCAAGTTTGGCGTGACGCCGCTGCTGCTGGGTGGTTATGCCGCTATCTGCGGTATGGACCCGACCAATGTCTCGTGTGCCGACCGCGTGCTCGCGGCTATCTATCGTCACGGTCGTGTGTCCGTGGCCGACCTTGCCGTCGAGCTCGAGCTGCCCGAGGAGGACGTACTCGAGGCCTGTGCCTTGCTGCTGGGGTGGGGCTCCATCGCTCCCTGGTACGAGGAGGGGGAGAAGCCCTCGCCGAGCTATTACCCCACCAAGTACCAGACGCTGCCGCGCGATGAGGCGGGCTACACCACCTTTGACGGGCGTCGTTTTGATCGCGAGCATGCGACCGCCGAGGGTGACGTATGGGAGCTGCCGTGCGATAAGGCCGAGTTCCTTGCGCAAGAGCGCTCGCACACCTATCTTGGCCAGGGCTTTCTCAGACGCGCCTTTATGTTGCTCGCGGGCATTGTCGTTAATATCTTGACGGGCTTTTTGCTGTTGATGAGCATCTACTCTATCGCCGGTGTTTCGGTGCCGGTCGATAGCAATGTGATCGGTCAGGTCGACGAGGGCTCCATTGCTGCCAAGGCGGGCATCGAGGCCGGCGACGCGATTCTTAGTGTCGATGGCATGTCGTGCTCTTCCTGGATGGACGTGTACGATGCGATCGGAGCGGCCGCCGGCAAGGACGATATCGCCATTGAGTATCAGCGCGACGGCAAGAATCTTTCGACCTCGGTCGCGCTCAAGGAGGACGAGCGTTTGGGCGTTTATGCCTCTACGCAGGTGGTTCATTTGGATCCCATTACGTCGGCGCGCCTGTCGTTCTCCTATGTCGTGCAGACTGCTGAGGGCGTGATGCGCTTGCTGCAGCCGCAACATACGATGGAGGTTCTCGATCAGTCAACCTCGATCGTGGGCATAAGCGTCATGTCATCCCAGGCTGCAGCCGCCGGTCCTGCAACGTTTTTGACGTTTGCCGCGCTCATCTCGTTCTCGCTCGGCTTTATGAACCTGCTGCCCATCCCGCCGCTCGATGGCGGCAAGCTGGTTATCGAGATCATTCAGAAGATTGCGGGCCGCGAGCTGCCGCTCAAGGTTCAAACGATCGTGAGCTATGTGGGCATCGCGCTCTTTGTGCTGCTGTTTATCTACATGCTTCGTTCCGACATCCTTCGATTTATTCTGTAGGGGAGTGTTTGGATTGTCTTTATCCCATCCTTTGCCGCGCGAGCTTACGCGCCCCGTATATGTTGGCGGCGTGCAGATCGGTGGTGGCGCTCCGGTGGTGGTTCAGTCCATGACCTGCACCGATACCGCTGATGCCCAGGCAACGCTTGCGCAAGTGCGCGCGTTGGCGCAGGCTGGCTGCGACATCGTGCGCGTGAGCGTGCCCACCGAGGCCGCGCTCGAGGGCTTTCGCACGATTTGTGCCGAGTCGCCGGTGCCGATCGTTGCCGATATCCACTTTAATCACAAGCTGGCTATTGGCGCCGTTGAGGCGGGTGCCGCCAAGCTACGCATTAATCCCGGCAACATCGGCGATTGGGCCAAGGTCGATGCTGTGATCGATGCTGCGGGCGCTGCCGGGTGCGCGATCCGTATCGGTGTGAACGCCGGCTCGCTCGAGCAGGATATTGCCGAGCGCGACGATCTTACGCAGCCCGAAAAGCTCGTGATGTCGAGCGAGCGCTTCGTCAAGCATTTTGAGGACCGCGGTTTCACCAACATCGTGCTTTCCGCTAAGGCCCATAGCGTGGCCACAACGCTTGATGCCTATCGCGCTCTGTCGCGCGAGATACCGCATGTTCCGCTCCACCTGGGCGTGACGGAGGCGGGAACCAAGCTGCAGGGCACCATTAAGAGCTCCGTAGGCTTGGGTATCTTGCTTTCCGAAGGCATCGGCGACACCATGCGTGTGTCGCTCACGGCCGATCCGGTCGAGGAGCCGCCAGTCGCTTGGGGTATTCTGCAGTCCCTGGGTCTGCGTCGTCGCGGTCCCGAGATTGTCTCGTGCCCCACGTGTGCCCGCTGCCAGGTCAACCTTATTCCCATCGCTGAGGAGGTTACCGAACGGCTTAAGAACTATTCCGCGCCGCTTTCGATCGCCGTCATGGGATGTGCTGTCAACGGCCCCGGAGAGGCATCTGACGCCGACCTGGGCGTTGCCTGCGGGCGTGGTCAGGGCCTGCTCTTTTCGCATGGCCAGATCATTGGTAAAGTAGCTGAGGATCAAATTGTCGACGCGCTTATGGCCGAGGTCGACAAGCTTATTGAGGAGAAATAAATGACCCGTGCAATGTATATGTCTAAGCTTTATGCTCCGACGCTCAAAGAGGATCCGGCGGACGCTGAACTCGCCAGCCACCGCCTGCTGCTCCGTGCCGGCATGATCCGTAAGGAGGCCGCCGGCCTGTATTCCTATCTGCCGCTCGCATGGCGCTCGATCCGCAAGATTGAGAACATCGTGCGCGACGAGATGGATGCCGCCGGTGCCCAGGAGCTCATGATGCCCATTATGGTCGACGCTGAGCTATGGCGCGAGTCCGGCCGCATCGACGCCTATGGCAAGGAGCTCGTGCGCTTTGATGACCGTCACGGCCGTGAGTTCGTGCTGGGCCCCACCCACGAGGAGACTGTCACCGCCCTGGTGCGCAATGAGCTGCGCTCCTATAAGCAGCTGCCCGTCAACCTCTACCATATCCAGGATAAGTTCCGTGACGAGTTCCGCCCCCGCTTTGGTCTGATGCGCGGTCGTGAGTTCATCATGAAGGACGCCTACAGCTTCTCCGCCACGCAGGAGAGCCTGCAGGAGGAGTACGACAAGATGAAGCAGGCCTACGCTAACATCTGCGAGCGCTGCTACATCAAGGCCCTGCCCGTCGTTGCCGACTCCGGTGAGATCGGTGGCGATACCTCCGTCGAGTACATGGCTCTGGCCGACGCCGGCGAGGCTTCGCTGGTCTACTGCGACGATTGCGGCTTTGCTGCCGATGACGAGGCGGCAAGCACCCAGGTTGTCGTGACTGAGGGCCCCGGTGACGGTACGCTCACCAAGGTTGAGACTCCGGGCATGGGCACCATCGAGGCTGTGGCCAAGTTCTTTGGGTTCTCCGAGAACGGCACCCGTAAGTCCCTGGCGCTCATCGATGCCGAGGGTAAGCCTGTCGTGGCCATCGTTCCGGGCGATCATGAGCTCAACGACTGCAAGGCCGAGCATGTCTTTGGCAAGGGCTATCGCATGATGACCGACGAGGAGCTCCAGACTTATGGTCTGCATAAGGGCTTTATCGGACCGGTTAACCTGCCCGAGGGTATTCGTCTGGTCTGCGACGAGAGCCTGCGCGAGTCCAAGCAGTGGGCTTGTGGTGCCAACGAGGTCGATTATCACTTTACCGGCGCCTGCCCCGAGCGCGACTTTACCGTCGATGAGTGGGCCGACTTGGTCACCGTCGTCGCCGGCGATCCCTGCCCGCACTGCGGCAAGCCGCTCTCCGCTGCCCGTGGCATCGAGGTCTCTCAGGTCTTCCAGCTGGGCACCAAGTACTCCGAGGCCATGGGTGCCACCTTTATGGATGAGGACGGCAAGGAGAAGCCGCTTATCATGGGTTGCTACGGTGTGGGCGTATCCCGCTCGCTCGCTGCTGTCGTGGAGCAGCACAATGACGAGCACGGCATCGTCTGGCCGGTCTCTGTCGCTCCGTACGAGGTCGCGGTGATTCCGCTCGATCCCAAGAAGGAGGAGTGCGCGACCGTCTGCGAACAGATTGTTGATGGGCTGTGCGTCGTTGGTATCGAGGTCGTCGTGGATGACCGCGACGAGCGTCCCGGCTTTAAGTTTGCCGACAACGACCTTATGGGTTTCCCATATCAGGTCGTTCTGGGTAAGCGTGGTCTCAAGAATGGCACGGTGGAGCTCAAGGACCGTGCTACCGGCGAGCGTGAGGACGTGGCGATCGATGAGATCGTCGCCAAGGTCGCCGAGCTTGTGAAGGCTGCCCGTCGCTAATCAATGGTTCTGCTATTAGATGCAATTGCGAGACTGCCCCGTATCTCTCTTAGGATGAGATGCGGGGCAGTCCTTTTTGTCGCGTGAATCAGCTCGACGGGTAACAGAAAACCCCACAGCCCATATGAGCTGCGGGGTTTTCCTTGTGCCTCCGATGCGAAATGAATCGCTCAGATATTACTGATAATCGACGACGTCGATCCAGTTCTTCAGGAACTCATCGTTCACGTTGCGCTTACGAGCGAGCTCAGAAGCGGCGACGATGCTCGTCCACTGACGCACGACCTGCATGGGCATGTCGGCGCGGTCGCAGTAGAGCTCCAGGTAGGCCTCGGCCTGATCCTTGCTGTTGAGGGCAAAGAGCAGGTAGGTGGTGGCAACGTCGGCAGCAGGGGAGCCCTGGGTGGCGTGTGCCCAGTCGCAGACGTACAGCTGGCCGTCGTCGCCGACGATGACGTTAGAGGGGTTGAAGTCGCCGTGGCAGACCTTGAACTCCTTGGTCATGCCGTCCAGACGCTCCTGAAGGTTGTAGCGCGTGGTGGCATTGAGCTGATCAAGGCTGTCGATCATGCGGGCGAACTTGTCGCGCTGACGGTTGAGCAGCGGGGAGGTGTAGCCGTGGATCTCAATCTGGAGGTCAACGAACATCTCGAGGTACTCACCAAAGCGCTGGGGCTCGGCAGTCATCTTCTCGGCAAGGGTGGTGCCCGGAACCTTCTCGGTCACGAGCGCCCAGCCGTTGGCGTTCTCGAGTTGGGAAACCTCGAGCGCCTTGGGGCTGCGGATGCCGCACTCATTGATGCGGGCAAGATTCAAAGCCTCGTTGAACACGTCGGAGACAGGCTTGGTCTCGTTAAAGACCTTGACGATCTTGTCGCCCAGGTCGTAAACGACCTTGTTGCCACGGCGGACGAGCTCGGTCTTGGAATCGGGTAGCAGCATGGTTGCATCCTTTCAACGATGCGATAGAAGCGACGGCGGGGGTGTGTGAAACACCCGTGCACCCCCGCCGTTAAAAACCGTGCTAAAACTAGCAGACGGCGTAGTCCTGAGGCTCGCGGCCGTAGTAGGCGTCCAGGTAGAGCTCCTTGATCTCGCTCATCAGCGGGTAACGGGGGTTAGCGCCGGTGCACTGGTCGTTGAATGCCTGCTCGGTCATCTCGTCGAGGGTGTCGAGGAAGTACTTCTCGTCAACGCCGTACTCAGCGATGGTGTGCTTGACACCGATGAAGTCGCAGAGCTCGGTGAGCTTGGTGATGAAGTTCTCGAAGACCTCACGGTCGTCCTTGCCGTCGATGCCGCAATAACGAGCCATCTCGGCGTAGTTGTGCAGCGCGTTGGGGTAAGGATACTGAGAGAAGGTTCCCATCTTGACAGGAGCCTCGGCGGCGTTGTAACGCATGACGCGGGTCAGGATGACTGCGTTTGCGAGGCCGTGGGGCAGATGGTGGAAAGCGCCGAGCTTGTGGGCCATGGAGTGGTTGAGGCCCAGGAAGGCGTTACCGAATGCCATACCGGCCATGCAGGATGCGTTGTGCATCTCCTCGCGAGCGTGCGGATCCTTGGCACCGTTGGTGAAGGAGCTCGGGAGGTTCTCGAAGACGAGCTTTGCGGCGCGCTCGGAGAGGCCCTTGGTGTAATCGGAAGCCATGATGGAGACGTAGGACTCGATGGCGTGGGTCATGACGTCAATACCGGAAGCTGCGGTGAGGCCCTTCGGGGCGGTCATGCAGTTGTCAGCGTCGACGATTGCCATCTTCGGGAGCAGCGCGTAGTCGGCGAGCGGCCACTTGATGCCGGTCTCCTTGTCGGTGATGATGGCGAACGGCGTGCACTCGGAGCCAGTGCCCGAGGAGGTCGGGACGGCGACGAAGTAAGCCTTCTTGCCCATCTCGGGGAAGGTGAAGATACGCTTGCGGATGTCCATGAAGTCCATGGCCATGTCCTCGAAGTTCGCCTCGGGGTGCTCGTACATCATCCACATGATCTTGCCGGCGTCCATTGCGGAACCGCCGCCGACGGCGATGATGACATCCGGCTCGAAGAGCGTCATCTGCTTGGCGCCGCGACGTGCGCACTGCAGGGAGGGATCGGGCTCAACGTCGTAGAAGCAGTCGTGAGCGATGCCCATCTCATCGAGCTTGGCCTCGATGGCACGCGTGTTGCCATTCTTGAAGAGGAACTGGTCGGTAACGATGAAGGCGCGCTTCTTGCCCATTACGGTGCCGAGCTCGTCGAGTGCGACGGGCGTGCAGCCCTTCTTGAAGTAGACCTTCTCGGGTGCGCGGAACCACAGCATGTTCTCGCGGCGCTCTGCCACGGTCTTGACGTTGATCAAGTGCTTCACCCCAACGTTCTCGGAGACGGAGTTGCCACCCCAGGAGCCGCAGCCCAGGGTTAGAGACGGCTTCATGCCGAAGTTGTAGAGGTCACCGATGCCGCCGTGCGAGGACGGGGTGTTGATGACGATGCGGCAGGCCTTCATGACGTGCTGGAACTTAGCGATCTTCTCGCTCTGTGCCGGGTGCACGTAGAGAGAGGCGGTGTGGCCCGGGCCACCAGCGAGGACGAGGTGCTCTGCCTTGTCAACGGCCTCCTGGAAGTCCTTGGCGTGATACATAGCGAGGACCGGGGAGAGCTTCTCGTGGGAGAACTCTTCCTTCTCGGGATCGGTGGAGGTGACCTCGGCGATCAGGATCTTGGTCTTCTCGGGGACCTCGATGCCGGCGAGCTCGGCGATCTTGGCGGCAGCCATGCCGGGGATGCGGTGATCGAGAGCGCCGTTCTTGAACATGGCGGCACGCAGGGCCTCCATCTCGGCACCCTGCTTGACGAAGTAGCAGCCGCGACGCTGGAACTCAGCCTTGACATCCTTGTAGATGGAGTCGAGGACGGTGACGGACTGCTCGGAAGCGCAGATCATGCCGTTGTCGAACGTCTTGGAGTGGATGATGGAGTTGACGGCGAGCTTGATGTCCGCGGTATCGTCGATGATGACCGGGGTGTTGCCGGCGCCGACGCCGAGTGCGGGCTTACCGGAGGAGTAAGCAGCCTTGACCATGCCCGGGCCACCGGTTGCGAGAATGATGTCGACGTCGCGCATGACCATGTTGGTCAGCTCGATGGACGGCTTGTCGACCCAGCCGATGATGCCCTCAGGAGCACCGGCCTTGACAGCTGCGTCGAGAACGAGCTTGGCGGCGGCGATGGTGCACTTGGCGGCTGCCGGGTGCGGGGAGATGATGATGGCGTTACGGGTCTTCAGGCAGATGAGCGTCTTGAAGATGGCCGTGGAGGTCGGGTTGGTGGTCGGGATGACAGCGCCAACGATACCGATCGGCTCGGCGACCTTGGTGATGCCGTAAGCGTCGTCGCGCTCGATGACACCGCAGGTCTTGGTGTTCTTGTAAGCGTTGTAGATGTACTCAGCGGCGTAGTGGTTCTTGATGACCTTGTCCTCGAGAACGCCACGGCCGGTCTCCTCGATGGCGAGCTTGGCCAAAGGAATACGAGCCTTGTTGGCGGCCATAGCAGCCTCGTAGAAGATCTTGTCTACCTGCTCCTGAGTGTACTCAGCGAATTTAGCCTGGGCCTCACGCATAGATTTGAGTTTGGCCTCAAGCGCCTCCACGTTGTCCACGATGGCGGGAGTAGTGTTTTCCGGTGACTTTTTCACCATTTGTGTCTCCTTGCGATCGGAGATTTACCCTACAAGATGCATGATAGCAAGAAATAATTCGGTGAACGGGCAGATTCCCGTAAAAGACAAACTAAAACGCTTCAATCAAATGAACCGTTTCAACTAAATCTATCTGCCCTGCGCATCGCCCCGCTCATTGGGGACAGACTTACATGAGTGCTTTCACTCATTTGGGACAGACATCGATTTGCCATTTTGCCGTTCTGGGCCTGGTATTGCCGCTCATTGCTCATTGGTTATAAATAGATTGCAGGCATTTTGACAATCGCTATTCGCGGGTCGCGGTTGAGTCAGACACGCAGGCGGTGCAGCTGCTCGATTATATCCATCTCAATCCCGTGAGAGGTGCGCTCGACTCGCTCGAGGCGTACCGCTGGTCAAGCTTCAATGCATATCAGCTGGGCTACGACCCCTTTGACATCTGTGATGCGGCCCCTATGCTCGATATTGTCGGAGGCTCCCGTTGCTATTGCGAGCATCTCAAGGAAGTTGCCGGGCGCATCTGGTCAGTGGAGATTCTTCCGCGCCGACGGATCCCCGATGAGGACGCCCTTTCCGTTGCGCGCGAAGTTTTGCCGAGCATAGATCCTGCGCTGCTCAAGGCCCTGCCACGTCCTGAACGCGATGCCTGTCTGCTGAGGCTCAGGCGGGCACATCTCACGGTCAAGCAAATTGCCCGTATCACCGGTATCGGCGCTACAAGCGTGACCAAGGCCACTGCAGGCTGGAAGGAGGCTGCGTGAGGCGGGGGCCGAAACGCTGCCGGCACGCGTCATGTCTGTCCCCAATGAGTGAAAACACTCATGTAAGACTGTCCCCAATGAGTGCAAAAAGGCGCCCTCCGTGGGGGAGGGCGCCTTTGGTAAGTTCTATATGAACGCGAGGTCTTTGACCCGGAGAGTCCGAGGTCCTTGTTGGTAAGACCTTATTTAGGAGCGCGCAACCTTGCCGGACTTGAGGCAGGTGGAGCAAACGTTCATCTTGCGACGGTGACCGTCGACGACAACGTAGACGCGCTGGATGTTGGGGCGGAACTTACGGTTGGTGACGCGGTGAGAGTGGCTGATGGAGCGACCGGCAACGGGGTGCTTACCGCAAACTTCGCAAACTTTGGACATAACTGACCCTCCTTGGGCGACAAACGAACATGTCGCGTTAACAAACAAGCCTGAACTATAGCACAGAAGCAGCTCCCTGTGCGTAATCTACACAGAGATATTTCTCTTTTGGCGATAGTGCCCACGCCACGGCCCTGGACGTAGATCCGATTTGCGTGCAGCAGAGGGGATTATGCCAGCTCGCAACAAGGTTTTCAAGCTCGTCCCACAAATATATATAGGTTTATTGAGCGTTGGGCTCCGTTTACGGATTGCTCTGTATTTATGCTCGCAATTAAGCTCGAGGTTGGCTACACTATCCCTTGACCATTAAAGGGGTACGAGATACCCACATGGAATTACATAGCTGCCATAGAGCAGCCCTTCCTGTGGGTGTCTGGTCCGCTTTGAGCGGTCGGGCATCTATTTTTTTTGACTGTGTCAGCAGTCAAGACATGTGAGGAAGGAGATCGATGGGCACGACTTCCCCCAAGGCGGTCATCATGGACGAGACCGCCGTCAATCGAGCGATGACTCGCATCGCGCACGAGATTCTCGAGCGCAACGAGGGCTGTGAAGACCTCGCTCTGGTCGGCATCGTCACGCGCGGCGACCTTCTGGCAAAGAAGCTCGCCGAGGAGATCAAGGAGATCGAGGGCGTCGAAGTTCCGCTCGGCAGCCTCGACATCAGCTTCTACCGTGATGACTATGCGACCAATTTCGCTCCCGCGATCCACGCCACCAACATTCCCTTTAGCGTCGACGGCAAGCGCGTCGTGCTGGTGGATGACATCCTGTACACGGGCCGTACCATTCGCGCCGCTCTGGACGCCGTTATGGATCTGGGCCGTCCGAGCCGCATCGAGCTGGCAGTCCTCGTTGACCGCGGCCACCGCGAGCTCCCCATCTCGCCGGACTTTGTCGGCAAGAACGTTCCCTCGTCGCACGAGGAGAACGTGCACCTATATATGAAGGAAGTCGACGGCCGTACCGCTGTCGAGATCAACGACGTCGCGCCGGGTTCCCACGTGGGCTCCGCGCCGCTGGGAGGTGAGTAGTACCGTGGCGTTCAACCATAAGCACCTGATCGACATTACCGAGTACTCCGAAGAGGACATCAAGCTCATCCTCGAGACCGCCAAGGCGTTCTCCGAGGTCAACGAGCGTGCGATCAAGAAGGTCCCCACGCTCAAGGGCAAGACCATCGTCAACATGTTCAATGAGCCCTCGACGCGCACCCGCAGCTCCTTCGAGCTCGCCGAGAAGCGCCTTTCGGCCGATAGCCTCAACTTTGGCGGCTCCTCGACCTCCACGGTCAAGGGCGAGAGCCTCGTCGACACCGTCGAGACCCTCAACGCCTATAAGATCGACTGCATCGTCGTGCGCGACAAGCACGCCGGCGCGCCCTACATCGTCACGCAGAACTCGCCCGCGAGCGTCATCTGCGCTGGCGACGGCAAGCACAACCACCCCACGCAGGCCCTGCTGGACCTGTACACCATTTGGCAGCACAAGGGTGACTTCCACGGTCTGAAGGTCGCCGTCGTCGGCGACATCTCCCACTCCCGTGTCTGCGGCTCGCTGATCCCCGCCCTTAAGATCATGGGCTGCGAGACCTATGCCGTCGCCCCCGGCACGCTGTTGCCTCCGGCACCCGAGGTCCTGGGCTGCGACCACGTGACGAGCGACCTCGATTCCGTCCTGCCCGAGCTGGACGTCGTCTACATGCTGCGTGTGCAGCAGGAGCGCCTCGAGGGTGCCCCGTTCCCCACGATTCGTGAGTATCACAAGCTCTTCGGTCTGACCAAGGACCGCGAGAAGCTCATGAAGCCCGATGCGATCATCTGCCACCCGGGCCCCATCAACCGCGGCGTCGAGTTCGACTCCTACATGGCCGACCACCCGCAACGCTCCGTCATCCTGGAGCAGGTCTATGCCGGCATCTGCGTGCGTATGGCTATCCTGTATCTGCTGCTTGGAGGTGCCGATAATGGCCTTGCTTCTTAAGAATGTCCATGTCGTCGATCCGTCTGTCGAGCTTGACGGTGTCGTCGACGTCCTGATCGACGGTGACAAGATCGCCGAGGTCGGCGAGAACCTCGCCGCCGAGGGAGCCGAGGTCCGCGACCTTTCCGGCAAGTATCTCGTCCCCGGCCTGGTGGATATGCACGTGCACCTGCGCGAGCCCGGCTACGAGGTCAAAGAGGACATCGAGAGCGGCACCCGCGCTGCTGCTAAGGGCGGCTTCACCGGCGTGTGCGCCATGCCCAACACCGATCCCGTCACCGATAACGGCACCGTCGTGGAGTTCGTCAAGTCCCGCGCTGCCGAGGTCGGCCACTGCCGCGTCTATCCTTCGGGCGCCATGACCCGCGGTCTTAAGGGCGAGGCCATGTCCGAGATGGGCGATATGGTTGCCCACGGCGCCGTCGCCTTCACCGACGACGGTCGCGGCGTGCAGGGCGCGGGCATGCTCCGTCGCTGCATGGACTACGGCAAGATGTTCGGCAAGGTCTTTATGAGCCATTGCCAGGACGAGGACCTGGTCGGTCACGGTCAGATCAACGAGGGCAAGGTCTCGACCCGTCTGGCCCTCGAGGGCTGGCCGGCTGCCGGCGAGGAGCTCCAGATCGCCCGCGATATCGAGATCGCCAAGCTGACCGGTGCCAAGCTGCACATCCAGCACATCTCCACCGCTCACGGCCTGGAGCTCGTGCGTGCCGGTAAGGCCGCCGGTGTCCAAGTGACCTGTGAGGCCACCCCGCACCACATGTTCCTGACCGAGAACGACCTGGACGAGACCTACAACACCTCGCTCAAGGTCAATCCACCGCTGCGCACCGACGAGGACGCCGAGGCCATCCGTCAGGGTGTCATCGACGGTACCGTCGACGTTATCGTCACCGATCACGCTCCCCACACCCCGTGGGAGAAGGCCCGTGAGTTCGAGCTTGCGCCCTTTGGCATGATCGGCCTCGAGACCTCGCTGTCGCTTGTGCTTACCGAGCTGGTCAACACGGGCAAGATGAGCATGGCTCGCATGGTCGAGCTCATGGCCATCAAGCCGCGTGAGATCCTGGGCCTTGATCAGGTTCAGGTCAAGGCGGGCTCCGTTGCCGACCTGACCGTGTTCGACCCCTCCGCAACCTGGACGGTTGGCGAGGACGGTTACGAGTCGCGCGCCGAGAACTCCGGTTTTGCCGGCCGCACGCTCACCGGTCGTGCCACCGATGTGTTTGTCGGCGGTAAGCAGACGCTTGCCGACGGCTGCATCTGCTAGCATAGCCTTATCGCTTTTGTGCGCGGCGCCCTTGCGGTGCCGCGCTTTCTATTCGTTTGGACCATGCAACCGCATGGGGGATTGGAGCGTCTATGCCCACACCTTCCACTGCACGCATGCACGACTTCGAGGTCGTCTCGAACCGGGAAATTGCCGACGGCATCTTCTCGCTCGTCATCTCGGCCCCCAAGCTTGCAAGTGCGCTCAAGCCCGGTCAGTTTGTGAACATCGCCGTACCTGGCGATGCGTCCTCGCTGCTTCGCGTGCCCCTGAGCTACTACCGCGCCGACGCCGAGGCCGGCACCGTCGAGCTGTGGTACGTCGTTGTGGGCGACGATACCCGTCGTTTGTCCCAGATGGGCCCTGGCTCCTCCTCTAACCTGTTGGGCCCCGGTGGCCGTGGCTGGATGGTACCCGAGGGCACCAGGAAGGCCCTGCTCGTCGCCGGTGGCATTGGCGTTCCTCCTGTGCTGTGCCTGGCCGGTATGCTTGCCGAGCAGGGTGTTGACGTGGATGTGTGTCTGGGCTTTGGTACCGCTTCCAAGGCCGTGGGCGTCGATGAGTTTCGCGCGCTGTGCGATACGGTTAACGTGTGCACCGACGACGGTTCGCTCGGCACGCACGGTTTCTGCACCGATCCTGCTGCCGAGCTGCTTGGCGAGGGCGGCTACGACTACGTCGCCAGCTGCGGCCCCGCCGTCATGATGAAGAAAGTCGCCGCCGCTGCCGCCGAGGCCGGTGCGTACTGCGAAGTGTCGCTCGAGCGTATGATGAGCTGTGGCTTTGGCGCCTGCAACACCTGCAACGTCGAGACGGTCGACGGTATGAAGGGCGCCTGCATGTGCGGCCCCGTGTTCGATGCTTCCAAGGTGGTGGTCTTCTAGTGGGTACCGTGAACATGGCCGTCGATTTCGGTGGCGTCAAGATGCAGAACCCCATCAACACCGCAGCCGGTACCTTCGGCTACGGTTGGCAGTTCCAGAACTTCTTCGATGTTTCCCAGCTGGGCGCCATTACCACCAAGGGCTGTGCCGCCGAGCCCTGGCCGGGCAACCCTGCGCCCCGCATGGCCGAGATTCCTGGCGGTATGATTAACTCCGTGGGCCTGCAGAACCCCGGTGTCGCCGCCTTCGCCCGTGAGTCCGGCCCGTGGCTTGAGCAGCTGTCCAAGGACGGTTGCCAGGTCATTTGCCAGGTTGCCGGTCACTCCGTTGACGAGTTTGTGCGCGCGCTCGAGATGTATGTCGAGCTATGCCCCTGGGCTGCCGGCTACGAGATCAACGTGAGCTGCCCCAACATCGCCGCCGGCGGTGCCGCCATGGGCTCTACGCCCGAGGGCGCCTCTTCCGTCATGGCCGCCTGCCGCAAGGTGACCGATAAGCCGCTGTTCGTCAAGATGGCTCCGGTTAACGTCGCCGAGATTGCCAAGGCTCTCGAGGCCGCCGGCGCTGACGGCCTTTCGGTCATTAACTCCATCCAGGGCATGGCTATCGACGTTCATACCCGTAAGTCCCGCGTAGCCAAGCCCAAGGGCGGCCTTTCGGGCCCGCTGTGCCACCACATCGCCGTGCGCATGGTCTGGGAGGTTGCTCAGGCCGTCGACATCCCCATCAACGGTGTCGGCGGCGTCATGACCGGCGAGGATGCGGCCGAGTTTATCCTGGCTGGCGCTACCTGCGTGTCGGTCGGCATGGCCAACTTCGTCGATCCGTGTGCTTCGCTTAAGATCGCGCACGAGCTCGAGGCCTGGGCGGAGTCCCAGGGCGTGAAGGACATCAACGAGCTGGTAGGTGCTTTCGAATGCTAGAAAACGATGCCCGCGACCGCGTTATCGTCGCCCTCGACTGCGACCGTGAGCGTGCGCTCGAGCTCGCCCATGAGCTTTCGGGCCATGCCGCTTGGCTTAAAGTGGGCATGACGCTCTATTACGCCGAGGGTCCCCAGATCGTTAAGACCTTTAAGGACCTTGGTTTTAAGGTCTTCCTCGATCTTAAGTTCCACGACATTCCGCATCAGGTGCGCGGCGCTGCCCGCTCGGCCTCGCTTGCCGGTGCCGACCTGCTTTCGGTCCACGGCCTGGGTTCGGGCGCTATGCTCGCCGCCTGCCGCGAGGGTGCCGAGGAGGCGCGCGAGGACCGTGCCAAGCTTGTCGCCATTACTGTGCTCACGAGCATGAACCAGGATTCGCTGGCCGAGATTGGCGTCGAGTCGCCCGTGGCCGAGGAGGCCGCCCGCCTGGCGAAGCTTGCTCAGGCCAACGGCATCGATGGCATCGTGTGCTCTCCGATGGAGGCTCACGATATGCGCGAGCTGCTGGGCCCCGATGCCCTCATCGTGACCCCGGGCGTGCGTCCCGTGGGCGCGGCCCTGGGCGATCAGTCCCGTGTTGCCACGCCTTCTCAGGCTATCGAGCGTGGCGCGAGCCATATCGTGGTGGGACGTCCCATCACCGGTGCCGACGACCCGGTTGCCGCTTTTGACGCCATTGTCGCCGAGCTGGTCGAAAACGTCGCGTAAAAGATTTCCTTAAGTCACCACTTTTGAGTGCCATTAGCACAAAATAGCCCTCGTGCCTGCGAAAACTTTCCCATCTATTGTGTGGAATCGCGGTTCGGGGGCTTATCTTTGCCCCCGATATATTGCACTTTTTGCAGGTATCGTCTAACCTATGGAGCCGCAATTGAGCATTTTGTACGTTTGACGTGCTAAAATGCCAACATCGAATGAATGTTAAACCAATTATTTGGAGGTTCGAATGGCACTTCCTCAGCTTACCGACGAGCAGCGCAAGCAGGCTCTTGAGAAGGCCGCTGCCGCCCGTCATGCCCGCGCTGAGCTTCGCGAGCAGATCAAGAAGGGTGAGAAGTCCCTCGAGTCCGTGCTCAACTCCGATGATCCCATCGCTTCCCGTATGAAGGTCTCCACCCTCATCGAGTCTCTTCCCGGTTATGGCAAGGCCAAGGCCGCTAAGATTATGGAGGAGCTCGGCATCTCCGCTACCCGTCGCGTTCAGGGCCTCGGTGTCCGTCAGCGCGAGCAGCTCCTCGAGCAGCTGACCAAATAAGTGAGCGCTCAGGATTCCAAGCTCTTTGTGATTTCTGGACCGTCAGGTGCAGGCAAGGGCACGCTCGTCACTCGTGTGCGCGAGCGTCGCTCGAACCTGGGCCTGACGGTTTCGGCTACCACGCGAGCACCACGCAAAGGTGAGGTCGACGGCGTCAACTACTTTTTCCTGACGCGCGAGGAGTTCGACCGCCGCGTGGCAAACGGTGAGTTTGTCGAGTGGGCTGAGGTCCACGGCAACTGCTACGGGACGTTGGTGAGCGAGGTCACATCCAAGCTCGCCTCTGGCTCGTCTCTGATCTTGGAGATTGATGTCCAGGGTGCCCTGCAGGTCAAGGAACGTTTCCCCGAGGCCGTGTTGATCTTTATCAAGCCGCCCTCGCTCGAGGTGCTTCGTGAGCGTCTTGTCGGTCGTGGTACCGAGACGCCCGAGACGATCGAGCTGCGTATGGCAAACGCTGCCGATGAACTTGCCCTTGCCGACCGCTACGACGACGTCGTGGTGAATGACGATCTCGACCGCGCGACCGATGAGCTCGTTCGCGTTCTCGATATGCATGAAAGGATCTGAGGTCCGTGTCCGTTGTAAAGCCTTGCATTGACGATCTTCTGGAGAAGACCGATCACAACCGCTTCCTGCTTGCCTCGCTTGCCTCCAAGCGCGCCTGCGACATTAACAGCATGTTGCGTGGCCAGCACAACCGCGTGCTCGCCGTCCAGGATGTCGACGACATCACCATTGCGCTCTCCGGCGCCGATACCATCTCGATGGCTATGGACGAGATCGTCGACGGCGATATCTCCTACGACGAGGCCCGTTACGAGAAAGCACTCGGCCACAAGGTTGCTGAAGCCTAAATGGCGGCTCGCGTCTGCCTGGTCCACTATCACGAGGTTGGACTGAAGGGCAAGAACCGCGCACATTTTGAGCATATCCTCATGGATAACATTAAGGCGGCTTTGGCCGCCTTTTCCGTGAACGCCGTGTCTCGAATTTCCGGTTATATCCTCGTGACCTTTAACGAGCATCAGGCCGACGAGGCGGCGCGTGTCATCCGCACCGTTCCCGGCGTTGCTCGTGTGTCCCTGGCCTATCACACCAATCGCGACCCGCAGGAGTATTGCGCGGCGGCTGTAAAGGCGCTGCGTGAGTTTGGCCCCTTCGACTCGTTTAAGGTACATGCCAAGCGCTCTAACACCGATTACGAACTCACCTCGATTGATATCAATCGACAGGTTGGCGAGGTGCTGTGCGAGGCGTTCCCCGATAAAAGGGTCCAGATGCACGATCCCGATGCGATGGTGCACGTGCTGGTTGTTCAGGGCAGCGTTTACGTGTACGCGCGCTCCGAGCGCGGTGTGGGCGGTCTGCCGGTGGGCTCTGCTGGCAAGGTTGTGACCCTGCTGTCATCGGGTATCGACTCGCCGGTGGCGACCTGGATGCTCGCGCGTCGCGGAGCCGTGTGCGTGCCGGTGCATTTTTCCGGTCGTCCGCAGACGCCAGATACCAGCGAGTATCTGGTGCAGGACATCATTCGCGCCCTTGAGCCGGGTGTCCAGATCGGCCGTCTGTATGTTGTGCCGTTTGGTGATTGCCAGCGCGAGATTTCGGTGACCTGTCCCAGCAACCTGCGTGTCATCATGTATCGCCGCATTATGTATTCGGTTGCTGAGCGCATCGCGCATATCGAGGGCGCCAAGGCCATTGTGACGGGTGAGTCGCTTGGTCAGGTTGCCTCCCAGACGCTCGAGAACATCATGGCCGTCAACGAGGCCGTGAAGATTCCCGTGTTCCGTCCGCTCATTGGTTCTGATAAGCAGGAGATCATCGCGCGTGCCCAGGAGATTGGAACGTTTGATATCTCGACTGAGGCGGCGCCCGATTGCTGCACGCTCTTTATGCCGCGTCGTCCCGAGACGCATGCCAAGCTCGATGCCGTGCATGAGGCCTGGGAGCTGTTCGATCACGAGGAGATGATCGAGCGCCTGCTCAAGCAGACCGAGTATATCGATTTTGGCAGCAACACGTATAAGGCCCCCAAGACCTTAAAACGCAAACATTCGGAGCTCGCTCCGCGTGAGATATACCAAGATCACGAGTAATTGCTTGCATAGGCCGGCGATGTATTTGCATCGTCGGCCTTTTGCTATCTGGGCGTTTGCTTCCAAGTTGCTCATTTGACGACGCGTGCCTGAATAAATGGACACTTTTCCGCAAGGTTTTGGCCAGGTATTGGTTTGACCGTGTGCGACGATGTGCGAAGTAGGACACTGCGTCCCCTCTCGCCTGACACGATAGTGTTGGGAGGTGTTTGCTATGGCACAGCGCGAACAACACGAACGGGTCAAACGAATGGATCGCTGGGCGGGAAAGCTGCTCGAGCACAAGGCGGTGGTCATGGCGATGCTCGTCGTTATTGCGATGGCGAGTGGGTTGGCGATGGCAACGTTGGGCGGCGAATCCGATGGGGTGACGTTTGATCGTGATGCCATGTCGGTTGAGCGGGCGGATACGGGTTCTGCGGACGCTTCTGATGATGGCGATTCCTCGAGTGATTCGAAAAAGGCAAGTGCGGCCAGTGAGGTCTATGTCGATGTTGACGGGGCCGTGGTGACGCCGGGCGTCTATCGCCTGCGGGAAGGCGCGCGCGTGGCACAGGCGATTGATGCTGCCGGCGGGCTTACGCCCGAGGCAGACGTTACGGGGCTTAATCGGGCATCCAAGGTCACTGATGGACAAAAAATCCACGTTCCAACGGTAGGGGAGCAGCAGGCGTCCATTGCGGAAGCCGGTGTTGATGGTGGGGCTTCCGCATCATCGGGCGTGAGCGGCGCAACAGGCCTGGTAAACATCAATACGGCAAGCGCGGCAGAGCTGCAGACGCTCTCGGGCATCGGTCCCTCCATGGCACAGTCAATTATCGATGAGCGGACAAAGAACGGTGCTTTTGCCTCGGTTGACGACCTGATGCGTGTGTCGGGAATCGGCGAGAAGAAGCTTGCCAAAATCAAAGATTGCATCTGCGTATGAGTGCGACCGAGCGCGAGCGTGTTATGCCTCCGCGGCCCCTGCTTCCGTGGACGATGACCCTGTGTGCCGGCATGTGCATGAGCTGCGTCTTGGTGCTCAACATGGCCGCTGATGCGCTGTTGAGGGAGCGGGCGTTGGCGGTCGGGCCGCTATGGACCATTCCCTTTGCGGTGGCGGTATTTGTTGTGCTGGCTCAATCATGTGCGCGGCTTGCCCCTTTGAAGCGGTGGCTGTATGCCGCGTCCGTCGGTCTCGTGGCGGGAGCGGTCGTCTCGGCCTGGTGGGCTGTGGGTGCGCTAAGCGCCTCGAAGGCGCTCGACGGTCGAGCGGCAAGCAGCCTCGAGTTTGTCGTGCAGGGTGATCCATCCATAAATGACGACGTGTATTCCTATACCTGCGAGGCCCGCGCGGACGGTAAAAACTTGGCAACGGTTCGCCTATCGTGCGACCGCGAGCTCAAGGTCGGGGCGCACGTGCGTGTTATCGGTCGCGTTTCACGTTTTGAGAACGATGCGTATGGACGATCGCGCGTGCTCCGAGGCGAGGTATGCAAGGTAAAAGCCGTTCGGATTGTGTCGGTCGATGAGGACTCTCCGGGGCCGCTGCTTCGGCTGCGAAATGGGCTGCTTGCGTCCATCGCGCCTGCGACCGACCCGGCGCGTGCACTCATAGCCGGTGTCGTCTGCGGTCGTTCGGCCGAGCTGCGCGCCCAGCCGGCGGGCGATTGGTTTTCGGTGACGGGAACGGCGCATCTTATAGCCGTCTCCGGCAGCCATTTGGCTATCGTGGGGTTTGTAATCGAGGGTGTATTGCAAAAGACTCGCTGCTCACGTGGTCTTCAGCGGGCGATATTGGCGATAACGCTTGTGGGCTACGCTGCCTTTACGGGCGCCTCTCCCTCGGCCGTGCGCGCGTGCTGCATGGTGTTCGCGACGCTTGTCGTAAACGGCGCGGGGCGTCGCCGGCACGGCCTTTCGGCTCTCTTCGTAACCATGTCCATCTTTGTGCTACTGCGGCCGACGGTGCTGTTCGAGATGGGCTTTCAGTTGTCCTGCGTGAGTGTCTTCGCTATCCTGTGCTTTTGCCCCTATGCCACCTTCGCCCTGGGGGAGCTCGGTGTGCCGTCGGGTGTGGCCGGCATGCTCTCCGTCACGTTATGCTCGCAGTTGGCGACGTTGCCCATCACGATTCCGGTCTTTGGGACGTTTTCGCTGATCGCACCGCTCGCGAATGCGCTCATCGGCCCCGTGGTGAGCGTACTGCTTGCCGTCTCGGTCGTGCTGGCGCCCGTATCGCTCGTGCCTTTGTTGCGGCCTTGGGCGCTCTTGGTGCCCATGATCGCCGCCCGCTGTGTACTGTTCTTTGAGCAGCTCCTTGCTGCGATACCGGGCGCATCGGTGAGCGTGCCACCCGACTCGATAGGGGTTTTCCTTGTTCCGATGGCCCTCGCGATCTTGCTGGTTTGGTGGCCTCGTCCCCGTGCTCGCCCCATGGCGGCGGGGGTCACGTGTTTGGTCTTTCTGGCGGCGCTCCCGTATGTCTATTGGGATCGATTCGCCCCGTCTTCCGTGACGGTCCTGGACGTGGGGCAGGCCGATGCGATCTTGATTCGGCAGGGCTCGACGGTGGTGCTCGTGGATAGCGGGCTCGACGAACGGGTGTTCACCGCGCTCGTTCGAAACAATGTGCATCATATCGATGCCGTCTTTGTAACGCATTGGGACGAGGACCACTGGGGCGGTCTGCCTGCAGTGCTGGAACAGTTTTCGGTTGGGACCATCGCCGTAGCGGCCGACGCACTCGATGATGCGCCCGCGCAGGTTCTAAACCATCCCGGCGTTTCGTATCGCCAGGTGAGGCGGGGAGATACCGTCGACATCGGTGCGTTTCGCGCCCAAGTGATGTGGCCGTTCGATTCTGTGGATGGAGAAGGGAACGAAGACTCGCTTGTCTTGCTACTCACCTTTGCGCAAGAAGGAAAGCGCTTGCGCATGCTGCTGACCGGCGATGCCGAGCTTGACCAGGAACGTGAGTTTGTGCAGGAGGTGGGGGATATCGATGTGCTTAAGTTGGGACATCACGGCTCGAAGGTCTCGGTCGACGGTGAGTTGCTGGGCGTCTTGAGACCCGAGCTTTCCATTGCAAGCGCCGGCGAGGGGAATCGATACGGTCATCCCAGCGACGAGTGCGTGGATGCGGTTCGAGCGGCCGGTGGGGGCTTTGCGTGCACCATCGAACAAGGGGATATCACCATCACGCCGACCGCGAAGGGCTTTACGATGCGATGCCAGCGGTCGTGATAGCATCGTTGGCGCGCGGTGGGGCCCTGGGCTAAAATGACACGGTACGAATTTAGGAGCTTGCGAGAGGGGAGCGCGATGTCCGAAACCGGGCTGTTGCCGGCATATCTGATCGTCGGTACCGACGGAGTCAAACGTGACCACGCTGTCTCGCGCATGAAGGCACGTCTGGAAAAGTCGGGCATGGTCGAGTTCAACCTCGACGAGCGCGACATGACCAAAGACCCCGATATCGAATCGATTATCGGCTCTCTCAACACCTTTCCCATGGGCAGCGAGTTTCGCCTGGTAATTCTCGACGGCTGCTCAAAGCTCGCCAAGGTGGTCTCTGAGCCGCTCGTCGAATATCTGGCAAGTCCCAGCTCCACGACCGTCTGCCTGATTATCGCCGATTCGCTTGCCAAGAACACGCGCTTGTATAAGGCGATCGCCAAGATCGATAAGAAGGCAGTGATCGACTGCTCGGGCACCAAACGCTGGGAGCTGCCGCGTCGCGTGCAGCAGATGGCGACGCAACGCGGTAAGTCCATCTCCACGGCAGCCGCTGAGGAGCTCGTCTCACGCTCGGGTGAAAACACCCGTATGCTCGACAACGACTTGGCAAAGCTTGCCCAGATGGTCGAGGCGCCTCAGATTGAGCTTGCCGATGTGGAGCGCTGGATCGTGTGCACGG
This sequence comes from uncultured Collinsella sp., assembly GCA_900556415.1. Lineage (GTDB taxonomy): Bacteria > Actinomycetota > Coriobacteriia > Coriobacteriales > Coriobacteriaceae > Collinsella. The sequence goes on along the minus strand of USOU01000002.1, from coordinate 15,109 downwards.
CCGAGGTCCAACCTTGGGACTTTCTCAACGCAGTGTCGGCCCGCGATATGCGGCGATCGCTCGAGCTCTTTAATCTGCTGTCCGCCAAGAGCTATGTGTGGACCTACACCCTGCTGTGCGGACGCATTCGCGAGCTTATCGTTGCCAAGGCCCTCGATGCGCGCGGGCAAGGTCGCGAGCTTGCCGCCACGCTTAAGCTCCAGTCCTGGCAGGTCAAGAATCATCTGACCTGGGCGCGCCGCTTTTCCATCATCGAGCTGGTTGCCGCGCTCGAGGGCGCGATCGATGTGGAGCTCGCCCTCAAGGGGTCGGCCGATTCGGAGACCGCATTTTTGCTCTGGATTACGAACATCTTGAGAAAATCGTGATGATACCTGCCTTTTTGGCAAATTCGTTCTATCCCTTTGAGATGGAGCGTGCTATAGTAGGCGCTTGCATGACCTCACCGTGTCTCAGAGGTGTCATACATTTTTTGCAAGGAACTCGAAAGGAACTCCAGAAGTGGCAAACATCAAGTCTCAGAAGAAGCGTATCCGCACCAATGAGGCAGCTCGCATGCGTAACAAGGCTGTCAAGTCCGAGCTCAAGACGCTGACCAAGCACGTCCAGTCCGCCGTCGCCGAGGGCGACGCCGAGAAGGCTCAGGCTGCCCTCAAGACCGTCACCAAGCGTCTCGACATGGCTGCCGCCAAGCATGTCATCCACAAGAACCAGGCTTCCAACCGCAAGTCCGGTCTTGCTAAGCTCGTGAACAGCATCAACGCCTAAGTTGTAAATTTCACACCACACAGATTACGCGCATAAATGGAGCCTGTTTTATGGAACAGGCTCCATTTTTTGTACCGCTCGGGTAAGATAGTCGGCATGAATACTTCAATTGACATTTCCCACATCCGCAACTTCTCGATCGTTGCGCACATCGACCATGGCAAGTCCACGATCAGTGACCGCATCCTCGAGCTCACCCATACCGTTGACGAGCGCGACATGGAGTCGCAGCTGCTCGACACCATGGATATCGAGCGCGAGCGCGGCATCACGATCAAGTCCAATGCCGTCCGCGTCTCCTATGACGCCGACGATGGCGAGACGTATCAGTTCAACCTGATCGATACGCCGGGCCATGTGGACTTTACCTATGAGGTCTCGCGTTCGCTGGCCGCCTGCGAGGGTGCGGTGCTCGTCGTCGACGCCACGCAGGGCGTCGAGGCGCAGACCGTCTCCAACGCGACGCTCGCCATGAACGCCAACCTGGATATCGTGCCCGCTATCAACAAGATCGACCTGCCCTCGGCCCATCCCGACGAGGTCAAGACTGAGATCGAGGACGACCTGGCGATTCCTGCTGACGATGCCGTATGCGTATCGGGCAAGACCGGCGAGGGTATTCACGATCTGCTTGAGTCCATCGTCTTTTTGATCTCGCCGCCTAAGGGCGATGCAAACGCTCCGCTTAAGGCGCTCATTCTGGATTCGTACTTTGATGAGTATCGTGGCGTGGTGGCCACGGTGCGCGTCTTCGATGGTTCCATTAAAAAGGGCGATACGCTTCGTATGATGCAGGCCGAGGGCGACTTTTTGGTCGACGGCGTGGGCGTCAAGCGTCCTGCCGAGACCCCGGTTGACGCGTTGACGGTTGGCGAGGTCGGCTACGTGGTCACGGGCCTGAAGAACCCCGAGGCCGTTCGCGTGGGCGACACCCTTACCTGGGCGTCGAACCCCTGCCCCGAGCCGCTTCCGGGCTACCGCGAGGCTAAACCCATGGTCTATACGGGCCTGTTCCCGATCGATAACAAGGATTACGAGAACCTGCGCGATGCACTCGATAAGCTTCACGTTAACGACCCGTCGTTGGTGTGGGAGCCCGAGACGTCCGTGGCGCTCGGCTTTGGCTTCCGCGTGGGTTTCTTGGGCCTGCTGCACATGGAGGTCGTTAAGGAGCGTCTCGAGCGTGAGTTCAACCTGGACCTCATCGCCACGAGCCCTTCGGTCGACTATCACGTGTACAAGACCGATGGCGAGATGATCGATGTCCGCAGCCCGCAGGACCTGCCCGAGGCTACGCGCATCGAACGCATTGAGGAGCCCTACCTCAAGGCTAAGATCATCTGTCCGCCCGAGTATACGGGTGCCGTCATGCAGCTCGCCATCGAGCACCGCGGCGTGACGACCGACATGATCCATCTCACGAGCAAATCGGTCGAGATGCGCTTTGATATGCCGCTCGCCGAGCTTATCTTGGACTTCTTTGACCAGCTCAAGAGTCGCACCAAGGGTTACGCCTCGTTGGACTACGAGTTCAACGAGTACCGCCCATCCGAGCTTGTGAAGCTCGACATCCTGCTTTCGGGCGACGAGGTGGACGCACTGTCGTTTATCGTCCACAAGGACAAGGCCTACGGTCTTGCCCGCGGCCTGTGCGACAAGCTCAAGGAGATCATTCCGCGCCAGCTGTTCGAGGTGCCCATCCAGGGTGCTATCGGCAACAAGATCATTGCCCGCTCCACCGTCAAGGCGCGTCGCAAGGACGTGCTTGCCAAGTGCTACGGCGGCGATATTTCTCGTAAGCGCAAACTGCTCGAGAAGCAGAAAGAGGGCAAGAAGCGCATGAAGGCCATCGGCTCGGTCGAGGTCCCGCAGGAGGCGTTTATGGCGATCCTCAAGGTGGACGAGTAGGTCTATGGCGCTTTCCGAATATAGTCAGTGGCTGCTGGGCGCCTATGCCGAGCAGCCGTTCCTTATGGCTCCCATGGCGGGCGTGACCGACCCCGCTTACCGCTTCATGTGCCGCCGCCGCGGTGCCAACCTTGCCTACAGCGAGATGGTGAGTGTGGCGGGCCTTGCCTATGCCAGCAACAAGACCTGGCGTCTGGTGCTACCTGCCGACGAGGAACAGCAGATTTGCGTGCAGCTCTTTGGCTCCAAGCCCGATCAGTTTGCGAGTGCCGTCGTTGCCGTCGAAGAGCGTGTTGGCGATCGCCTGTCGCTCATCGATATCAATATGGCATGCCCCGCCCGCAAGGTCGTTACCAAGGGCGAGGGCTCGGCGCTTATGCGCACGCCTGACCTGGCGGAGAAGATCGTCGAGGCCACGGTGGGTGCGGCGCACGTGCCCGTGACCGTCAAGATTCGTAAGGGCTTTTATGCCGAGGACCGCAATGCCGCGACATTTGCCCAGATGCTTGAGGGTGCAGGGGCTGCCGCAGTCGCCGTGCATGGTCGTTGCGCCACGCAGCTCTACACCGGCCAGGCCGATTGGTCGGTCGTCGATGAGGTCGCAGATGCCGTCGAGATTCCCGTGATCGGTTCGGGCGACGTGTTCTGCGCCGAGGACGCCGCGGAGCATCTGCGCAACTCGCGTGCCAGCGCGGTGTTTATCGCGCGCGGTATCTACGGTAATCCCTGGGTCTTTGGTGATGCTCGAGCGCTTGCGCTCGATGGCGTACCGGTGCCGCAGCGCAACTCCGTCGAGCGCTTGGACGCCCTGCGTGAGCACCTAACGCTGACGCATGAGCTTCTGCCGCTCATGTCGCGCGCACGCACGTACGCAAGCTGGTACTTAAAAGGCATGCCCCATGCCGCCGCTTGGCGTGCCCAGGTGGTGCGCTGCTCCACGTATGAGGAGTTCATGGCGTTGGTCGATGAGATCGAGCGCGATGTGGTGGCCTGCGAGGCTGCCCTTGCCGCCGGCGAATCGGTGCCCCCTCATCCGCTGGAGGCGTAAGGGTGGCCGTTACCGCGCTGTATGCGCACGTGCCGTTCTGTGCCCAAAAGTGCCGCTACTGCGACTTTGATTCGCGCAGTTTCGCTCCGTGTGAGCTGGGCGCCGCGCTCGATGCCTATTTTGAGCAGTTGTATGCGCGCCTCGATGCTTTTGGCAAGGCCGGGGCCCTCGATCGGATCCGCACCGTCTATGTTGGCGGCGGCACGCCGTCGCTGGCGGGGGAGCGCCTGGTGGAGCTGACGCGGCGTATTCGTGCGTGGTGCGCCCCCGTTGAGTTTACCTGCGAGGCCAATCCCGAGTCGCTGACCGCCGAGCTTGCCGCTGCGCTTGCCAAGGTTGGTGTTACACGCGTCTCTCTGGGCGTTCAAACGCTCGATAACACCGAGCTTACCGCCATCGGCCGTATTCATGATGCCGATCGGGCGCTCGCTGCCATCGCGACGGTCAAGGACGCTGGGCTTGACGTGTCGTGCGACCTTATGTGTGGACTTCCCGGGCAGACCGCAGCGAGTTGGAAGCGCACGCTCGAGGGCGTGCTGGCGGCGGCTCCGCACCATGTGTCGGTTTACCCGCTCACGCTCGAGGAGGGGACACCCCTCTATCGCATGGCGTGCCGCGACGCGTCGCTCGAGCCTGATGAGGATTTTCAGGCCGCCTGCATGGATACGGCGCGTGAGCGTCTGGGTGCGGCCGGCTATCACCCGTATGAGGTCGCAAGCTACGCGTTTGACGGCCATGAGTGTGCCCACAACATTGCCTACTGGACCGGACAGGGCTACCTGGGCCTGGGCCGTTCTGCCGCGGGCATGCTCGACGCCGAAGATTTCGACCGTCTTGCAGGTTTGTTCCCCGGCGTGTCTTCTCGAGGCGATGCGCACCGCGTGCGTCTGGTGCAACGCGATGATGCCGCGACGGCGTTCGAGGCCGAATACCTGTCGCAGCGCGAGGCTGCGGCCGAGGACCTGATGCTCGCTTGTCGCATGACGCGCGGTGTTGGGCCTGACCTGTTGGTTCGCGCGGCCCGCGTCATCCCAACGGATGAGCTAGCAGCTGCCTGTGATCGCGCGCTCGAATTGGGTCTTGCCACGTGGGTGCCCGATGGCGTCGAGGGATATGCGGGGCGCATCGCCTCGAAAGACGTTATCGCAGGTCGCGTCGGCGCCTGTTTAGCGCCCACCCACTTGGGCTGGCTCGATGGAAATGTTCTGTTCGAGCTGTTTTGGGGTCTAGCATAGACCGCTCGGGTAGAATTACCGCAAGATATACGCTGCTTTGAGCAGGAGGTTGCCGCGCATGGCGACGATGAACGAAAAAGATTACTACGAGATTCTCGGTGTCTCTAAGGACGCCACCTCGCGTGATATTCAAAAGGCCTTCCAGCAGAAGGCCCGCAAGCTCCATCCGGACGTCAACAAAGAGCCGGGTGCCGAGGAAAAGTTCAAAGAGGTTTCCGAGGCCTACGCTGTTCTTTCGGACGAGCAGAAGCGTGCACGCTATGATGCCATGCGCTCGGGCAATCCCTTTGCCGGTGCACCTTCGGCCTCGCCCTACGGTGGCGGCTATGCCGGCGGCGCAGCCTATGGCAATCCCTTTGAGGGCGGTTTTCCCTTTGGCGGCGCTTGGGGCCAGCCGCGGCGCGGGCGGGCAGCCTACAATCCCGAAAGCGGTGCCAACGTGGTCGTCGACATCAAGCTCGATGCCAAGGAGGCCAAGGACGGTGCCCGCAAAACCGTTCGCTACACGCGATTCGATACGTGCGGACACTGCGGCGGCTCGGGTTCTGTCTCCTCCGAGCATGCCCATACCTGCCCAAGCTGCGGCGGACGCGGCCATATCGATGTGGACCTGTCCTTCCTGTTTGGCGCCGGCACGTTTCAGTCGGTTTGCCCCGAGTGCGGTGGCTCGGGCAAGGTCGTAGCCGATCCGTGCCCCGATTGCGGCGGCAGCGGTCGTACCCGCGTGACCTCCGAGCAAACGATTGAGTTTCCTGCCGGCACGCACGACGGCGACGAGGTCCGCATTAGCGGCATGGGTCACGCCGGTACCAATGGTGCCACAGGTGGTGACCTGGTCGGTCGCGCCCATGTGGAGGCCGAGCGCCTGGAGGGCAAAGCCCGTACCGGCTTTTACCTGATGGGCATCGTTGCGCCGTTTTTGGTGCTGTCGGCCATCTCGGGCGTGTTCTCGGCCTTTGCCGTGATGTGTTTTATTCCGTTTGCCATGGGTCTGTTCATGGTGCTCACGGATGGGGTGCTTCACCGTAGTCTGCTGTGGTGGAAACGTGGCGCGATGCAGTTTGCCAACGGTTTTGCCAACGGCTTCATGTTCGCGCTCGTGTCGGTGTGGTTTGCGAGCTGCTCGCAGCGCGCGATGCTTTCGCCCTACGGGATGCAATAACATCAAACCCTCTGTTTGCGGCCGGCCCTGCATGGGTATAGGACGCACTGTGACAATATTGAAAGTCGGAAGGATTCGGTCGTGTCGGAAAATAGGGATTACTACGAGGTACTTGGCGTCGATAAGGATGCCGACGCGCGGACCATTAAACGCGCGTTTCTAAAGAAAGCCCGTACGGTACACCCGGATGTTTCGGACGACCCCGAGGCCGAGGCCAAGTTCAAAGAGCTTAACGAGGCCTATTCTGTTCTTTCCGATGAGCAAAAGCGTGCCAACTACGATCGCTTTGGTACTGCCGATGGCCCTGGTGGCTCCGGTTATGTCGATATCAACGATATCTTTGGCGGTATGGGCATGGACGACCTGTTCTCGTCGTTCTTTGGCGGCGGAGCCGGCGGTGGTGCCCGCAGCCGGCGCGAGCGCCGTCGCGGTCGCGATATGGCCATCTCGCTTTCGGTGACGCTCGAGGAAGCTGCGCTTGGCTGTAAAAAGACGATCAGCTATGACCGCCTTGCTCCCTGCGAGGATTGCAACGGTACGGGCAAGGCTGACGGTGCGACCGAAAAGCAGTGCAGCCGCTGCCACGGCACGGGCTATGTCACCACGGTCCAGCGCTCTTTTTTGGGCCAGGTCCAGTCCTCTTCGCCTTGCCCCGACTGCCACGGCGAGGGAACGGTCATCGATCATCCCTGCGAGACCTGTGACGGCCAGGGCCGCACGCCTTCGCACGAAAAGATCGACATCGATATTCCCGCCGGCGTCTCGACCGGTCGCCAACTGCGCGTGAGCGGCTTTGGCGAGGCCGGCCTTCGTGGCGAGTCCTCGGGCGATCTGATCGTCAACGTGCGTGTCGCCGACCACGAGCGCTTTAAGCACAATGGCGACGACCTGTACCTGGTGAGCGATATCTCCATCGCGCAGGCCGCGCTCGGCTGCGAGATTGAGGTTGAGGGCATTATGCCCGACGAGGTCGTCAAGGTGTGCGTCCCCGCTGGCACGCAGTATGGCGACACCGTCAGCGTCAACAACTTCGGCATGCCGCGCATCGGCGGTGGCGGCTCACGCGGTCGACTGATCGTGCAGCTGCGCGTGGTCGTACCCACGAACCTTTCCAATAAACAGCGCGAGCTGCTCCGCGCTTTTGCCGACGAGATGGGCGATGATGTCGCTTCCGGCAAGAAGTCGGTAACCGATCGTATCAAGAGCGCCCTCGACGATATCCTCGATTAAGGAGCCCGCTTGCTCGCACCCCATATTTCCGTCGTCAACCTTGGCTGCCGCGTCAACCGGGTTGAGTCCGACCGTATCACTGCCGATCTTATGCGCCAGGGCTTTGCGATGGTGGAGCCCGAGGATGCCGACCTGATCGTCATCAATACCTGCGCCGTGACGGGCGAGGCCGAGGCCAAGACCCGCAAGGCCGTCCGTCATGCGTTGTCATATCCAGGCGAGCCCTACGTGGTCGTGACCGGCTGCGTCGTCAACTTGCATCCCGAAGAGCTATTAGAGCTTTCGGACCGCGTCATTGCCGAGCCGTCGAAAATCGACGTCGCCGAGCGTGTCTGCGAGGTGCTGGGTGTCGAATCCGATAGTGTGGCCGCCTGCAGCGACAGCGATGTGGTCGATGCTCTGGGGCGCTCGCGTCTGGGCGTGAAGATCCAAGACGGCTGTAATCACCGCTGCACGTATTGCATCGTGTGGAAAGCGCGCGGCCCCGAGCGCTCCGTGCCCGTCGAGTCCGTTCTCGAGCAGGTGCGTGAGGCCCAGGAGGCCGGTGTGCCCGAGGTGGTGCTGACTGGCGTGAACCTGGGCGCCTATGACGGCAAGAGCGCGACTGACGAACACGTGGATATCGATGAGCTGCTCGAGGCCATTATGGAGCACACCACGATTGCCCACGTGCGCATTTCCTCAGTGGAGCCCATGGATATCTCCGAGCGCCTGCTCAAGGTGATGGCGCGCTATCCGCAGCGTATCGCGCCGTTCTTGCATCTTCCCGTGCAGTCCGGCTGTACGGCGACCCTGCATCGCATGGGTCGTCCCTATAGTGCGGAGGCCTTTGAGGACACGGTACGCATGATTCGCGCCAATCTGCCGCAGGCGTCTCTTTCTTGTGACGTCATCGTCGGCTTCCCCGGCGAAACGGACGAGGAGTTCGAGGAGTCGCTGGCGTTGTGCCGTCGCGTGGGCTTTTCGCGCATGCATGTCTTCCGCTATAGCAAGCGTCCCGGCACGCTTGCGGCCGATATGCCCGATCAGGTGCCGCCCGAGATTATGGCCGAACGCAGCCGCCGCATGCGTGCCGCCGCTCAGGAGCTTGCGATCGCCGATGCCCGCCGCCGCGTGGGCACGGTCGAGCGTGCGGTGCTCGAGTATGGCGACAACCTGACGCTCGGCTCGTTCCATCATGCCCGTCTTGACGATGTCTGCGGGCTCAAGGCCCCGTGCCTGCTCGATGTTGCTATCATCGGAGTCGACGATTCCGGCTTAGTCCATGCTCGCAGGGAGGTCCATGGAAGCCTCGAAGATTAGACTAACCGTTCCCGAGGGGATTGACCCCTCGCGCGTCTTGGGCGCCGGCGACGCTGTCCTTCGCGCGGTCGAAGACTTGGTTCGCGCCCATGTGGTTGCGCGCGGTGACCAGATTGCCGTGAGCGGCGACCCGGACGAGGTAGAACTCGTGGCGCGTTTTTTCGAACACGCTTTTCGTGAGGCGGCTGCCGGTCGCACGCTGTCTGCCGACGACGTCTCGCGTTGCTTGGCTGTCCTGCGCGATGGTGAGCACGACGCTTCGTCGCTGCGCGATGACGTGCTGCTGTCGTATCGCGGCCGCGTCATTCGTCCCAAGACGCTCGGCCAGAAGCGCTATGTTGACGCCATCCGCTCGCATACCATCACGTTTGGCCTGGGTCCCGCCGGTACCGGTAAGACCTATCTAGCCATGGCGCTCGCCGTCGCCGCGCTCAAGCGCCATGAGGTGGGTCGCCTGGTCCTTACGCGGCCCGTTGTCGAGGCAGGGGAGAATTTGGGCTTTTTGCCCGGCACCCTCGAGGAAAAGATCGACCCTTACATGCGTCCGCTCTACGATGCCCTGTTTGACATGATGGATCGTGAGCGTACCGACGAGCTCATGGAGCGTGGCGTGATCGAGATTGCCCCGCTCGCCTACATGCGCGGCCGAACACTGAGCGACGCTTTCGTGGTACTCGACGAGGCGCAAAACACGACGCCTGAGCAGATGAAGATGTTCCTGACGCGCCTCGGCTTTAACTCCAAGTTTGTGATTACCGGTGATCTGAGCCAGCGCGATCTGGTGGGTCGTCGCGGCGGCCTGGCCGATGTCGAGAAGATTTTGGGCCGTGTCGACGATGTGGCATTTTCTCATCTGGAGCGCGCTGATGTGGTGCGCCATGCCCTGGTGGGCAGGATCGTCGAGGCCTATGATGCGTATGATGACGTGCGTGAGCAGCGCTCGCGCGACCGAAAGGAGTCCCGTTGAGTGTATTGATCAGCAACGATGCCGAGCTCGATACGCTGCTCGACGCGCAGGAGGTGGAGCACATCTGCCAGTTCGTGCTTGCCGCCGAGGACGTTGAGCGTGAAGTCGAGATTTCCCTTTCGTATGTCGACGAGGACGAGATGCACGAGCTCAACCACGAGTGGCGCGGTATCGACCGTACCACCGATGTGCTCTCGTTTGAGTGCGACTCTGCCTTTGACGAGGACATTCCCGCCGACGAGACGATCGAGCTCGGCGATATTATCTTGGCGCCGCAGGTTATCGCTCGCCAGGCTCCCGGTTTTGGTAACAGTCCCGCCGACGAGTGCCGGCTGATGCTTGTGCACGGTATGCTGCACCTGCTGGGCTATGACCACATCGAGGATGACGAGGCCGAGGTCATGGAGGCCCGTGAGGATGCCATCCTGCGCGATCTGGCGCTCGAGCGCGGGGAGGACCCCAAGTTGGTCCACGTCGGTCCCATCACCAACCATGCCCACGACTAGGAGCCGTCTATGATTCCCGGATCGAACAAGGACCATCCATCCTTTTTAAAGTCGTTCTCCTACGCCATGGAGGGCTTTGTCACCGCCGTTAAAACCGAGCGTAACATTAAGGTCATGCTCGTGGCGGGCGTGTGTACCGTCATTGCCGGCTGCATTGTCGGCCTCGACATTGCCGAGTGGGCCACGGTTATCATCTGCTGTGGCCTGGTGATTCACGGCGAGCTGTGCAATACCGCTATGGAGGCGATCGTCGACCTGGCGACCCAGGAACTTCATCCGCTGGCGAAGCGCGCCAAGGATATCGCCGCCGCTTCCGTGTACGTTCTTTCCATCACCGCCGCAATCGTGGGCCTGCTGGTCTTTGCCCACGCACTTGGCTTTATTTAGAAAGGGATTCCCATGTCCGACAATATGCAGCCTACCGATGAGGTTCTGGACGACGAGGTTCTGGATGAGGTCGAGGATGCCGATTCGCTCGGTGAGGTCGAGGAATTCGACCCGTTTGAGGGTATGAGCGACGAGGAGCTCGATGCCCTCTGTGACGAGGACGAGATGTCTCTGGGCTTTGGCGATGTGGAGCCCGGTTTCCACAGCGGCTTTGTGGCCCTGGTCGGTCGTCCCAACGCCGGTAAGTCCACGCTGCTCAACGCCTGCTATGGCAAAAAGGTCGCCATTACCTCGCCGGTGGCCCAGACGACTCGTCGCCGCATGCGCGCCGTGGTTAACCGCCCTGGCTACCAGCTGGTCTTTGTCGATACCCCGGGTATCCATAAGCCCAAGGACGGTCTGGGTTCCGAGCTCAACAAAAGCGCCCTGTTCGAGCTCAACGACGTTGACGTCGTCGCGTTTTTGATTGATGCCACCAAGCCCATCGGCAGGGGAGACGCCTGGGTTGCCGAGCGCGTCAGATGCGCTCGCTGCAAGAAGGTTTTGGTGCTCACCAAAGCCGACGAGGCCGACCCCGCGCAGGTTATGGAGCAGCTCAAGGCAGCGCATGAGCTTATGGAATACGATGATGAGATCGTGACTTCGTCGGTGAAGAACTTCAACGTCGATGCCTTCATCGAGACCGTTGCGCACTTTTTGCCCGAGGGCCCGCGTTGGTTCCCCGAAGACATGGGTACCGATGCTTCCGACGAGACGCTTGTTGCCGAGTTTGTGCGCGAGAAGGTCTTGCGCCGCACCCGCGACGAGATCCCTCACTCCGTTGGCGTGATCTGCGATGCGCTCGAGCAGACCAAGAAGGTGCTGCGCGTGCACGCCACCATTTACGTGGAGCGCGAGGGCCAAAAGGGCATCATCATCGGCAAGGGCGGCGAGATGATCAAGCATATCGGTATCGACGCCCGTCGCGATCTTGAGCGCATCTTTGGCACGCAGGTCTTTTTGGAGCTGGACGTGAAGGTCAAGGCCGGCTGGCGCGACGACGAGGCCCAGATTCGCCGCTTTGGCTACAACGCCGAGGACTAAGGGCGCGCGGCGCGCATGGCAGGCTCCCGGACATATCGCACGAAAGTGCTCGTCCTCGACAAGACCAAACTCAAGGAAACCGATCTGATCTTGACGATGCTTGACGAGCGAGGCCGCCAGGTGCGTGCCGTGGCAAAGGGTGCGCGCAAGCCCGGCGGTCGCTTGGCGGCGCGCTGCGAACTGTTTTGCACAGTGGATATGCTGCTCGCGCACGGACGCTCGCTCGACATCGTGTCGCAGGCCGAGTTGTTGGAGGCTCCCCTTGGTGCCGCCCCCGATTATGAGGTGACCTGTGCGGCGAGTGCGATTGCCGAGGTCGCGCGTGTATGTTCGTTTGAGGATGCCGAGGATCCGTTTACCTTTGCCATTTCCTCACGCGCCTTGGAACTTGTGGGCGGCGGCCTCGATACGGCGCACATGGACCTCCTGGTAGCCGCCTTTGTCTTCAAGCTGCTGTCGCATATCGGGTATCGTCCCGATTTTTCTGCCTGTGTGTCGTGCGGCGACCCTATGCTGTCGTATTTTTCGCCCCAAGCCGGCGGGCTCATGTGCGGGTCGTGCGCGTCGAGCGTTCCCGGTGCCGAGCTCGTGTCGACCGGTGAGGTCGCATGGCTGCGCGCCCTTATGGGCATGACCTTCGACGAGCTTATGGTTCAAAGGATCGACCCGCATACTGCGGCGTTTTTGCTTGGGCTTTCGCATGTCTGGGCGGCAACACATACCGATCAGCGGCTCCGTGCGATGGAATTCATGTTGGGTCGGTGATGATGCGCAGGCACAGGCTGCTTGTGGTAACATACCGACCTGTTGGTACCTCGACCTTGGTTGTTCGCTCCACCGGCGGCTTCCCAGTCCGAGGCGAATCGAGTCGCCCGCGGGCGACGTAAAACGAAAGGTGAAACAATGACTGTTTCCAAAGAGCGCAAGGCGGAGCTGACTGCCCAGTTCGGTAACACCCCGGTCGACACCGGTAACCCCAAGGTTCAGGTTGCCATCCTGTCCGAGCGCATCAAGGAGCTGACCGAGCACATGAAGTCCCACCAGAAGGACTTCCACACCCGTCGTGGTCTGCTTATGCTCGTCGGCCGCCGTCGTCGTCTTCTCTCCTATATCAAGAAGAACGACATCGTCGAGTACCGTGAGCTCATTAAGGCTCTGGGCATCCGCGACAACATCCAGTAAGGATTTGTACATGCTAAGAGCGTCCTGCGCAGCGGGGCGCTCTTTTTGTGTAAGGGCGTGAATAATCACGCTCTGAAGCGTGGCGGGGGCAGGGGGTCCGCGTCACATGAGAAGCCCGCAGGCAAGGGGCCTGTGGGGTAAAGGAGAACAATGACACTCGTATCCAAGACCTTTGAGCTGTACGGCAAGACCTACACCTTTGAGTCCGGCGAGCTTGCCAAGCAGGCCACCGGCGCCTGTCTGGTCAAGCAGGGCGACACCACGATGCTCGACACCGTGGTCGTCTCCAAGGAGCGCAAGAACTACGACTTCTTCCCGCTGACCGTCGACTTCAACGAGAAGATGTACGCCGCCGGCCGCATCCCGGGTGGCTACCTCAAGCGTGAGGGCCGTCCCAGCGAGAAGGCCACGCTTACGGCCCGTATGATCGACCGCCCGATTCGCCCGAGCTTCCCGGACGGCTTCCGCAACGAGGTGCACATCGTCGCTACCTCGCTCGTCGCCGACCAGGTCAACCCCTTCGACGTCATCAACGTCATGGGTGCTTCTCTGGCCATGACGCTCGGCGGCGTGCCCTTTGAGGGCCCGCTTGCCTGCGTGCGCATCGGCCGCAACGTGGAGACCGGCGAGTTTATCGTCAACCCCACCTATGAGGAGCGCGAGAACTCCGACCTGGACCTGGAGCTGGGCGGCTCTGCCGACTTCATCTCGATGGTCGAGGCCGGCGCCGAGGAGATCTCCGAGGACGACATGCTCGCCGCCATGAAGTTTGGCCAGGAGGCTCTCGCTGCCTTCTGCCAGGCACAGGACGAGTTCGTCGCCGAGTGGGAGCATGTCAACGGCGCCATCGTCAAGAAGGAGTACCCGCTCGACCAGCCCGTCGAGGAGGTCCAGGAGCGCATCTTTGCCCACTACGACGAGATGGCTGCTGCCCTGCGCGACGCCGACAAGCTCTCCCGTATCGGCAAGGTCGAGGCTCTGAAGGAGTCCATCCGTGCCGAGTTCACCGAGGAGGAGCAGGCCGCTTGGGAGCGCGAGATCCCCGTGGCGCTCAAGAAGCTCGAGAAGAAGGCCATGCGCACCATGGTCGTCGAGACCGGTGAGCGCGTCGACGGCCGTGCTGCCGACGAGATCCGTCCCATCATGGTGAAGGACAACTACCTGCCGCTCGTTCATGGCTCCGGCCTGTTCCAGCGCGGTCAGACCCAGGTGCTCTCCGTCCTGTCGCTCGGCATGCTCAACGAGGGCCAGCGTCTGGATACCATCGAGCCCACCGAGGGCAAGCGCTACATGCACCACTACAACTTCCCGCCGTTCTGCACCGGCGAGACCGGCCGCATGGGCAGCCCCAAGCGCCGCGAGATTGGCCATGGCAACTTGGCCGAGCGCGCTCTGCTTCCGGTGCTCCCCGACGAGAACGAGTTCCCCTACGCCATCCGCGTCGTCTCCGAAGTCATGGAGTCCAACGGCTCCTCTTCGATGGCTTCGACCTGCGGTTCCACGCTCGCCCTTATGGACGGCGGCGTGCCCATTAAGCGCCCGGTCTCCGGTATCGCCATGGGCCTGATCCAGGAGGAGGGCAAGACCGTGGTCCTGTCCGATATCCAGGGTCTCGAGGACTTCCTGGGCGACATGGACTTTAAGGTCACCGGTACCACCGAGGGCATCACCGCCCTGCAGATGGACAACAAGGCCACCGGTCTTACCTTCGACATCCTGGCCCGCGCCCTGCAGCAGGCCAAGGAGGGTCGCGCCTTCATCCTGCAGAAGATGCTCGATGTGATCCCCGAGCCGCGCCACACCACGCGCAGCACCGCTCCGCGCATCGTCTCCATCCAGGTTCCGACCGATAAGATTCGCGACGTCATCGGCTCCGGCGGCAAGGTCATCCGCGGTATCCAGGACGAGACCGGCGCCTCGGTCGACATCCAGGAGGACGGCACCGTCTTTGTCGGCGGCACCGGCGAGTCCGTTGACCAGGCTGTCGAGCGCATCAAGCTCATCATCAAGGTTCCCGAGCCGGGCGAGGAGTACACCGGTCGCGTGGTCTCCATTCAGCCCTTCGGCGCCTTCGTCAACCTGCTGCCCGGTAAGGACGGCCTGCTGCACATCTCCCGCGTCGCCAAGGGCCGCGTGGAGAAGGTCGAGGACGTCCTCAACGTGGGCGACGAGGTCAAGGTCGTCGTCATCGAGGTCGACGATCGCGGTAAGATCTCGCTCGACCGTCTTGACAAGCCCGAGGCCCCGGCTCGCGCCGAGGGTGCCTCCGAGGGCGACGGCGAGCACTTCCAGCGCCGTGAGCGTCCGCGTCGCGAGCGCTCCGAGCGCAGC
>USOU01000001.1 GCA_900556415.1 uncultured Collinsella sp. | reverse complement strand
CTACACGAACGCGCACATCGCGCGTTCGTGTAGGCCGGGGCCGTCCCTCCATCTTCTATGGTGTTGTAGCTAAATCTTCTATGGTGCTGTAACTAAAAGCGCAGGTCAGCGATGCGCTAACGATGTGCCAACGGGTGAGCCGCCAGGTAGACCTCGGTCAGCTGCGTACGATCGACATGCGTGTAGACCTGCGTGGTCGATATATCGGCATGCCCCAAGATTTCCTGCAGCACGCGCAGGTCGGCGCCTCCCGCGAGCATGTGGGTGGCAAAGGAGTGGCGCAACGTATGGGGATGGAGGCCCACCAGTCCCACCTGACGGCCATAGCGCTCGCATATAACGTGAACGCCTTGGCGCGACAGACGACGTCCGTTTTTATTTAAAAAAACCGCCGAGGTCTCGGTTCCGCGAGCATGGGCCGCCAAGCGAGAACGTCCATCACATATATAGTGTGTCAGGGCACGTGCCGCACTTCCCACCAACGGGGCCAGACGCTCCTTGGAGCCCTTGCCGCGAACCAGCACAAAGCCGTCATCGACATGGATATCGCTCACATCGAGCCCCACCAGCTCGCTCACGCGCAAGCCGCACCCATACAGCACTTCCAAAATGGCGTGGTCGCGCAGGCCCATCTCGCCCTCGGGAAAGTCTTGATCGAGCAGTGCCGAGACATCGTCCACCGATAGGTACTCCGGTAAGCGCTCGGCCTTTTTGGGCAGCCGCAACGCTGCCGTCGGATTTTGGGCAACGACCCCATCTCGCACCAAAAAGGCATGCAGGCCCTTCACGGCCGCAAGTGCACGCTCCACCGAGGCGTCAGAGTAGCCCCCGTCGCGGCGCTCGGCGACAAAGTCCTCCACGACCTGACGGGTAACCTCTTCAAAAGACGCAATGCCTGCCCGTTCCAAATAAGCACAGTACGTCGTCAAATCACGACGATAGGCCGCAATCGTGTTGCGAGCCAAGCCCCGCTCGACCGCGAGGTAATCGAGATACTCCCCCGCCGCCACTGCGAGCGACGAGGGAGTAGCTTCGACATATTCCTTATTCGCCGGCACCTTTAGTCCGTAGCCATGTTCATGGGCGTCACCAGCAGGCGGTCGACACCCTCGTGCCGGCCAATCGAGGCGCGCACGAATTCACGGAACAGCGGCTGCGGGTTGGTCGGACGACTCTTGAACTCGGGGTGAGCCTGGGTGGCCACATACCACGGATGCACGTCACGCGGCAGCTCGACCATCTCGACCAGACGCTCGTCGGGCGAAAGACCCGAGATAACCAAGCCGGCGTCCTCGAGCTGGTCGCGGAAGGCGTTGTTGAACTCAAAGCGATGACGGTGACGCTCGTAGACGAGCTCCTCCCCATACGCCTCGCGAGCGAGGGTATCGGCGGCGAGCTTGCACGGATAGGCGCCTAGGCGCATGGTGCCGCCCTTCTCGGTCACGTCCTCCTGCGAGCTCATCAGGTCGATGACGCTATACGGACCGTCCGGGTCGAACTCGGAAGAGCTGGCGCCGGCAAGGCCAACGACATTGCGGGCGAACTCGCACACGGCGACCTGCATACCCAGGCAAATGCCCAGATACGGAATCTTATGCTCGCGGGCGAACTCGGCTGCGAGGATCTTGCCCTCCAGGGCGCGCTTACCAAAGCCACCGGGAACCAAGATGCCCGAGGCATCGCCCAGCACCTCGGACACGTTCTGCTCGTCGAGGCTCTCGCCATCGACCAGCTGCACGTCCACGTGACGATCGTAGAACACGCCCGCATGGTGCAGGGCCTCGATAACCGACAGGTAGGCATCGGGCAGCTGCGTATACTTGCCCACGACAGCAATCTTGACCTTGTCGGCGTGGTGGTTGGCATGGTTCTGCTTACGCAGGAACTCATTCCACTCGCTCATGTCGCGCTCACGCGGGTCCAGACCCAAACGCTCGCAAATGCGCAGGTCAAAATCTTGCTCGGCAAGCAGCTGCGGCACGTCGTAGATGCTCGCGCAGTCCTCGTTGGTAAAGACGCAGTCGGTGTCGACGTCGCAGAAGCTTGCGATCTTGCCGCGAATGGCGTCGTCAATATGGTGGTCGGAGCGCAGCACGATGATATCGGGCTGGATGCCAAAGCTGCGGAGCTCCTTAACGGAGTGCTGCGTCGGCTTGGTCTTGACCTCGTGAGCGGCGGCGATATAGGGGACGAGCGATACGTGGATGTAGCAGACGTTCTCGGGACCGGCCTCCTTGCGGTACTGGCGGATAGCCTCCACAAACGGCTGCGACTCGATGTCGCCAATCGTGCCACCCAGCTCGGTGATGACCACGTCGGAACCAGTCTGCTCCTCGATGCGGCGGAACTTGTCCTTAATGGCATTGGTGACGTGCGGGATCACCTGCACGGTGCCACCCAAAAAGTCGCCGCGACGTTCGCGGGCGATCAGGCTCTTATAGATAGCGCCGGTCGTAAAGTTGGAATCACGGGTCAGGTTCTCGTCAATAAAGCGCTCGTAGTGGCCCAGGTCCAGGTCGGACTCGTAGCCGTCCTCGGTCACGAAGACCTCACCATGCTGGAACGGGCTCATGGTGCCGGGGTCGACGTTCAGATACGGGTCGGCCTTTTGCATCGTTACCTTGTAGCCGCGTGACTTGAGCAGACGGCCCAGTGAGGCCGCGGTAATACCCTTGCCCAGGGACGAAACCACGCCACCGGTTACGAACACATGCTTGGTCATATTGAGTTACCTGCGCTTCCCGTAGAAGTTGTCCATACACATCTTACGGGTCTTCATTGTAATACTCGAACCGCAAGCCGTTCGCATTTTTTCTCGCGCGCGCTCGCATTTCTCAATCTCGAAACAAAACGCCGCCCGTGTGGCCGGACGGCGTTGATTTGACTGAGACTGAACACTGCTATCGATCGGCGTCAACGCCCCGCAGCATGTCCTGGACGAGCATACCGTCGCGGACGCCCTTGAGGTACCACTCGCCGTGCGCCGTGAGGCAAATGCCATTTGCAAGCTGGCCACCGTCATCGTTGTAGCGCGAAACGACCTCAATGATATCCTCGGATTCCAGGCGCTCGATTGCCGCGCGGGCGCGATACGGCGACACCCCCACGCGCTCGGCAAGCGTTTTGCGCGAGAAGCCATAGAATCCGCCGGCGTCTTTGGACTGCTGCGCGATCTCCATCAGCACCAGTACCTCGACACGTTTCATATCTTTGACACTCGCACGACCCTTGCCCGCCATGGCAGCCTCCTCAAACCGAGCACGGGCATCGCCTGCACCGTGCGCGACCGGCACACCCCACGATGGCCGGCGACATCCATCATGCGGCATCCCCCGCAAAGGATGAAACAGTTAGCGTTATTGGTTATTGTATACCGCACAAATCGCTTATAGGCAGGTAAACGGGCTGTTTTTAGATTTAACGAAGGCCTCGTTGATAAAAGGAGCACAGCGGATGTATACCCGCTGCGCTCCGTTCAGACCAATTATCTCGATTAGCGGTGGAAGAACCCACGGCGCTCGAACTTGGGCTCGCAGCACACGTTGATGCCCAGCTTGCGCAACACCGTCTCGTCCGTCGGCGAGATGATCACGCTAAAGAAGGCATCGCAGCCGCGCAGCTGCTCCAGGCCCGAAAGGACGCGGGCGGCCGTCTCGCTCGTAGCCGAGGTGATCGAGAGCGCCATAAGTGTCTCGTCGGTATGCAGGCGCGGGTTTTTGCTGCCCAGGAAATGCGTCTTGAGCTTGCTGATGGGCTCAATCGCCTCATCGCTGATGACCTCGAACTCAAGGTCGACGCCCGAAACATGCTTAAGCGCATTCATAATGAGCGAACTTGCGGCACCCAGGCGCGTAGAGGTCTTACCGGTCACCACGGAGCCATCGGGCATGACCATGGCACCCACGGGACCACCCGTCAGTTGCTCCCTGGTAAGGGCGGCCGAGCGCGCCGGCGAGTAGTTCTTATCGATGCCGGCTTTCTTCATAATAATCTTGAGGCGGTCGACTTGCTCGTCACCCACGCCGGTACGGCGCACATTTTCGACCGCGGTAAAGTAACGGCGGACGATCTCCATCTTGGAAGCGTCACGGCAGGCATCGTCATCGGTGATGGCAAAGCCGACCATATTGACGCCCATGTCCGTGGGGCTCTGGTAGGGGCTCTTGCCCAGGATCTTTTCCATCAGGGCACGGACTACCGGGAAGGCCTCGACGTCGCGGTTGTAGTTGACCGTGGTTTTGTTATAGGCCTCAAGGTGGAACGAATCAATGATGTTGGCGTCGTCGAGGTCCGCCGTGGCCGCCTCGTAGGCGATGTTGACCGGATGCGTGAGGGGAAGGTTCCAGACCGGGAAGGTCTCGAACTTGGCGTAGCCGGCAGCGGTACCGTGCTTATGCTCGTGATACAGCTGCGAGAGGCAGGTGGCGAGCTTGCCCGAGCCAGGGCCGGGTGCCGTAACGACAACGAGCGGACGCGTGGTCTCAACGAACTCGTTCTTGCCGTAGCCGTCGTCAGAAACGATCAGATCGACATCGTGCGGATAGCCCTCGATGGGATAGTGCAGTTTGGCGGGAATGCCGAGCGCGTTTAGACGATTACGGAAGACGTCAGCGGCGGGCTGACCAGCATACTGGGTGATGACCACGGCCGCGACAGCAAAACCATTGCCGCGGAACAGGTCGACCAGGCGCAAGACGTCCTCGTCATAGGTAATGCCCAGGTCGCCACGGGCCTTATTCTTCTCGATGTGGTTCGCGTTGATCGCGATGATGACCTCAACGTCATCGGCAATGCTCTTGAGCATGCGAAACTTGCTGTCCGGTTCAAAACCCGGCAGCACGCGACTCGCGTGATAGTCGTCAAACAGCTTGCCGCCAAACTCCAAATAGAGCTTGCCGCCAAACTGCGAGATGCGCTCCTTAATATGAGCGGCCTGCAGCTCGATATACTTCGCGTTGTCGAAACCCTGGCGCATGTATGGCTCCCGTCCCGTTTCCATTTAATGTCCTAGGCGATTATAGCGGAGCAGACCCTCCCCCACGCACTTCCCCTGCACCAACAAAGGGAATGTCGCAGGTTGAGCATAAGTCAGCGAATGGGAACCAGTGCGGGCAAGCTGTCCCCCTGCACCAACAATGGCAGCGCCGCAGGTGGAGCAAAAGTCAGCGAAAGCCCGCCAGAGCGAGCAAGGTGACGTGAAAGAGGAGGACATGGCGCAAAGCAATCTGACACCTTTGCCCCAACAATGGCAGCGCCGCAGAATGAGCATAAGTCAGCGAACGGGCTCCAGAGCGAACAAATTGGCATGAAAAGAGGCCGGCATAGACCTTTTGGTCATGCCGGCCTCTTTGAATGACAAGTTGTCGCTCTGGTGCCCGTGCAGCGTCGACCGGTTCCGCGGTTTGGTAAAACCGCGGAACAAAAAAGCGCCCCCTCCCGCGCACGGAACGGGAGGGGGCTAAAGGTAGGAGTCTACCGGTGGGTTTACCCCACCGGACAGACGATGACCAGGTGATCCTTTACAGGATCGTCAAGGTTTCCGTGGGGTACCCGTTGGGTACTTAGAGCATCACGCAAGCGACGGTCAGGATAATGGCGCAGACGACGGAGAGCGCGACGATGAGCTTAAGGGCAAACTTGAGCCAGGTCGTCCACTCGATCTTGGCCAGGGCGAGACCGCCCATGATGGCGCCGGAGGTCGGGGTGAACAGGTTCACAACGCCGATGGCAGAGGAGAAGATCATGACCATGACCTCAGGCGAGAAGCCGAGCTTAACAGCCAGCGGTCCCATGATGGGCATGGAAACGGTGGCCATACCGGAGGTCGAGGGGATCAGGAAGGACAGACCGAAGTAGACCAGGAAGCTCATGGGAGCGAAGATCACGCCGGACAGACCAGCCAGGGCCTTGGCGGCAGCGTCAAGGACGTAGACGTCGAGGCCGGTGTTAGCCATGAGAACGGAGATACCGCGGGCGAGAGCGATAACGAGAACAACGGACATCATGTCGGCAGCGCCGGTAATGAAGGTGTTAACGATCTGCTTCTCGGAAAGGCCACCGATGATACCGATCAGGACGGCCATGAGGAAGAACCAGGTGGAAGCCTCGTCGAAGTACCACTGGCCAATGGGCAGGCCGGTGATCAGGGCAGACCAGCCCTGGACGACGGCGTTACCGTCGGCATCGTAGACAGCGCCAGCGTCAAAGAAGTTGGCGACGCCCTCGTTGAGGTCGGCCAGCGGAATGAAGCCGACAATCATGACGACGAAGGTGAAGGCAAAGGCGATCAGAACACCCTTCTGACGACCGGTGAGCTTGACCTCCTTGTGGACCTCGGAAGCAGCCTTGCCGTGAGCCTCTTCAGCGTCCTTGAGCTCCTGCATCGACAGGATGGTGGAACCCTTGTCAGCCTTAACCTTCTTGGCATAGTTCATCACGAAGACGATGGACATAGCGGTAGTGACAATCCACAAGACGGCACCGAGGCCGATGATGATGGACTGGTTGACCTCAATGCCAACGCCGGTCAGAGCGTCGACGGCAGCGCCGACGGCGAACGGGTTAACCGTGGAGCCCAGGCAGCCGCAGCCAGCGCCGAGCAGGACGGTGGCGGCACCGACCATCGGGTCGAAGCCAGCGGCCATCATGGTAGCGGCAAGCAAGGCGTAGAAGGGAACGGTCTCCTCGCACATACCATAGGTGGTACCACCGAGGGAGAAGATGAGCATCAGCACGGGAATGAGCATGATCTCATTACCCTTAAGCTTCTGCACCAGGACGGCGATGCCGTTGTCCAGAGCGCCGGTCTCGGTCATCATGCCGAGGAAGCCGCCCAGGATCATAACGAAGAGGCAGACGGGCAGAGCGTCAGCGAAGCCCTTAATCGGGGCGGTGCAGAAATCGCTCAGACGGGCGGCAGTAACCGCGCCGCCGGACGTGCCGGAGACGATAACGGTAATCACTGCGACAATTGCCAGCAGAGCAAGAAGAATGGTGAACGATGAAGGCATACCGCGCTTTTTCTTAGCGGTCTCAGTCATAGTTCTCATCCCCCCTTCATAAATCATTTACTGATCTCGCCCGAAGCGGCTCTTCCGTGCCGTGCCTGCCGCCTGGTGCGAGATATTTACCAGACAAAGCCGCTCGGGGTGTGCAGTAATACACCCCGAGCGAGATGCTAGATGCTCTTACTTGAGCGTGGCGTACATGACAGCCTTGATGGTGTGCATGCGGTTCTCGGCCTCGTCGAAGACCTTGGATGCGGGGCTCTCGAAGACCTCGTCGGTGACCTCCTGCTCGGTGATGCCGAACTGCTCGCACTTCTCGGCGCCAATGGTGGTGTTGGTGTCGTGGAAGCTGGGCAGACAGTGCAGGAAGATGGCACCCGGGTTGGCCATAGCCATGACCTCGGAGGTGACACGATACGGGGTGAGCTGAGCGATGCGCTCGGCCCAGACCTCGTCAGGCTCGCCCATGGAGACCCACACGTCGGTGTAGATAACGTCGGCACCGGTGACGCCGTCCTTGACGTCGGTGGTCAGCTTGATGGTGCAGCCGTTGGCCTCGGCGATGGGCTTGCAGGCCTCGATGACGTCGTCAGCGGGCATGCACTCCTCGGGGCCGCAGGCCACGAAGTTCATGCCGAGCTTGGAGCAGACGACCATGAGGGAACGAGCGACGTTGTTCTTGCAGTCGCCCATGAAGACGAGGGTCTTGCCCTTGATGTCGTAGTTGAAGTTCTCCTGGACGGTCAGGATATCGGCGAGCATCTGGGTGGGGTGCCACTCAGTGGTAAGGCCGTTCCACACGGGCACGCCGGACTTAGCGGCGAGCTCCTCGACGTCGTCCTGGGCAAAGCCACGGAACTCGATGCCGTCATACATGCGGCCGAGAACGCGAGCGGTGTCCTCGATGGACTCCTTCTTGCCCATCTGCGACGAACCGGGATCGAGGTAGGTAACGCCCATGCCCAGATCCATGCCGCCGACCTCGAAGGCGCAGCGGGTACGAGTGGAGGTCTTCTGGAAGAGCAGAACGATGTTCTTGCCCTCGAGATAGCGGTGCGGAACGCCAGCGCGCTTCATGTCCTTGAAGTTCTTGGAAAGCTTGAGCAGGTACTCGATCTCCTCGGTGGTGAGGTCGAGGAGCTTGAGGAAGCTACGGCCGGAGAGGTTAACACCCATGGTTCGTTTCCTTTCGATTAAATGAATTACGTAAGTATTAGTGTTGCCCGTTTGACGGGCGAAACCGGTGCGGTTGTAGGGGGACCGCACCGGAAACGGAAAGACTTAGAGGTCCTCGCGCCAGAAGGGCATGCTCATGCAGCGCGGGCCGCCGCGGCCGCGGGAGAGCTCGGCGGAGGGCACGACGAGAAGGTCCAGGCCCTCCTTGTACAGCACGTCGTTGGTGACGGTGTTGCGGGCGTAGACGCAGATCTTGCCGGGCTCGACGCACAGGGTGTTGGAGCCGTCGTTCCACTGCTCGCGGGAGGCCGCGATCGGGTCGCCGCCGCCGCAGGGGATCAGCTTGACCTGGTCGACGCCGGTGGCGTCCTCCAGGACGTGCTCGAGGGTGTCCTCGATCAGGCGGATGTTCACGTCGCCCGGGTTCTTGCCGGCGGTCAGCTCGTAGACGCGCAGGGTGCCCATGATGGCGGGGTGGATCGTGAACTTATCGACGTCGATCTGGGTGAAGACCGTGTCGAGGTGCATGAAGGCGCGCGAGACCGGGATGTCGAAGGCCAGGATGCGCTCGACCTTGGAGTCGGAGTTCCAGAAGATGTTCTGGGCCATGATGTCGATCGCGGCGGCCTGGGTGCGCTGGGAGATGCCGACGGCGAGGGTCTTCTCGTTGATGTTCAGCACGTCGCCGCCCTCGGTGTGGAACTGGCAGTCGCGGCGGAAGTACAGCGAGACGTCCTTGTAGTCGGGGTGGTACTTGAAGATGTACTTGCCGTACAGGGTCTCGCGGTTGCGGGTGACCGAGTACATGCGGTTGAGGTTGACGCCCTCGCCGACGACCGCGAACGGGTCGCGGGTGAAGTAGAGGTTGGGCATCGGGTCGATGATCAGGTCGGACTCGGACTCGGAGTTGACCAGGGAGTCGAGGGTCGTGGACGCCGTGAGGGGCATGTCGATCTCGGCCTTGGTCATGCCGGCCATGGTCTTCTTGACGAACTCGAGGTTGTCCTCGATGGAGTCAAGCTTCTCGCGGACGATCTGCGGCATGTGCTGGCCGCGGATGCCGGCCTCGGCGATGTACTGGTCGGTGAACTCGGCGCGGGCGCCGGGGACCTGGTCGAACACCTCAGCGACGAGGTTCTCCAGATAGAGGACCTCGACGCCCTGGTCCCTCAGGATCTGGGCGAAGGTGTCGTGCTCCTGCTGTGCGACCTCCAGGAACGGGACGTCGTCGAACAGGAGTCGCTCGAGCTCGTCGGGCGGCAGGTTGAGGAGCTCGTCGCCGGGACGGTGCAGGCAGACCTTCCTGAGCTTGCCGATCTCGGAAGGCACGTGCAGACCTTTCGTCATGGCCTCCTACCTTTCTTTCGGGCCCCTGTCAGGGCCGATTCGTTAGCGCCCCTCCGTGTGAGGCGTTATTGCTGACGACATATTTATATCCAAAATCAGCCCATACTTCCACCTTGCCCCCGAACGGTTTTTTATAGGGGGTGAACGGCATACACATATACTTCACGCATGGCACACTTTGATTTAATAAAGTTTATTTACGTGCTTAAACGCGTTTTCAATCCAAATAGCAAATGGAACTAAACTTTGTTAAACCATCCTCAAATTGCATATTTCTAATAAAGCTATGAATAGAATTAGCGATTCATACCGCGTCTCAACCATTTTCATTTTTATTCAGAAAAAAGTTTGTCCTATTCATTTTCTGATTACAAGTTACCGTTTACCAGATGCTTGGTACCGTTCACCGGAAGCTCAGTATAAGGCCCAGCGGATATCGGCTCGCCTCACTGCCTCATTTGTAACAACTTGACTTCTCGGTATAGAAAAACGGACCCGATCCCCTAGGGAAACAGGTCCATTTTCGATTATCGTCGACCAATTTGAATACGGCCTTCGAAGGGAGCCGGGATCCTAGCAATCGAACTCCGCCAGGGCCTCGCCCAAAAGCCTTAAGCCCTCGCGAAGAACGTCCTCGCTCGCGCAGTAACCCAGGCGCGCGCCGCAGGGAAGTTCAAAGCGGCTACCGGGAACCAGCAGCACTCCCCTCTCGGCCAGCAGGCGCTTGCAGAACTCCTCGTCATGCTCGGGAATGTCCAGCTGGATATACGAGGTGGACACACCCTGTGGGGCCGTCCAGGAGACACGATGCTGCGTGTCGATCCAAGCCTGCGCGATATCGCGGTTGCCAAACACGATCCTGCGGTTGCGCTCGAGAATCTTGTCTTTGTGCTCGAGCACATAGGTCGCTAGGGCGTCGTTGAACACGCCACCGCAAATCATGGTGTAGTCGCGGTAGGTGCGAATGCGGTTAGATACCTCTTCGTCTGCCACAACCCAGCCCACGCGGGCCGCAGGCGTCGAATAGGTCTTGGACACCGAGTTGGTAACGATGGCTTTCTCGTACACATCGGCCATCGACATAAAATCCTCGGTGTTCTCAAGCGGCAGGTACACCTCGTCGCACAGCACATAGGCGCCAACCGAGCGGGCGATCTCGGCAATCTGGCCGAGCGTGTCGGCATCGAGCACCGTTCCGATGGGGTTCGATGCGTTGTTGATGCAGATGAGCTTGGTATTGGGACGCACCAGGCGCTTGAGCTCCTCGATATCGGGCTTCCAGCCAAGCTCCTCGCGAAGCTCCCAGTACTCAACCTCGGCACCCAGCGTACGCGGAATCTCGTAGAGCGGCGCGTAGGTGGGCCACTCGGCGATGACATGGTCCCCGGGCTCGACCACGGCCATGATGGCGTTAAGGTTGGCGCCCGTGCAGCCGTTAGTCTGCAGAATGTGGTCGGGATTGACCTCGCGACGATATAGCTTGGCGACCTCTGTCTTAAAGTCGGGCGAGCCCTCGATCCAGCCGTAGTTCATCTTCTCGCGGTCCAGGCGCTCGTAGAACGTGGCTCCATCTTGGTCGTCGAGCGCGCGCAGCTCGCCCATGGTAAGCGAGGAGATCGTCGACTGGGCGATATCCCACGTAGCGCTCTTTTCCCAAACGTTAAGCCATTCCTCAACGCCGATCGTCTTGATATCCATGGCCAAGCTCCTTACAAAAGCGGTCGTCCAATCGTGTTGACGCTCCTCATACAAGAATGGGGCGGCGCGAAAGATCCGCACCGCCCCAATGGGAGACATCTAATGGCAGTTAGACGTTTGTTTTAAGACCTGTACGGGTCTTTGAAAACCTTAGAGGTCCTCGCGCCAGAAAGGCATGCTCATGCAGCGCGGGCCGCCGCGGCCGCGGGAGAGCTCGGCGGAGGGCACGACGAGAAGGTCCAGGCCCTCCTTGTACAGCACGTCGTTGGTGACGGTGTTGCGGGCGTAGACGCAGATCTTGCCGGGCTCGACGCACAGGGTGTTGGAGCCGTCGTTCCACTGCTCGCGGGAGGCCGCGATCGGGTCGCCGCCGCCGCAGGGGATCAGCTTGACCTGGTCGACGCCGGTGGCGTCCTCCAGGACGTGCTCGAGGGTGTCCTCGATCAGGCGGATGTTCACGTCGCCCGGGTTCTTGCCGGCGGTCAGCTCGTAGACGCGCAGGGTGCCCATGATGGCGGGGTGGATCGTGAACTTATCGACGTCGATCTGGGTGAAGACCGTGTCGAGGTGCATGAAGGCGCGCGAGACCGGGATGTCGAAGGCCAGGATGCGCTCGACCTTGGAGTCGGAGTTCCAGAAGATGTTCTGGGCCATGATGTCGATCGCGGCGGCCTGGGTGCGCTGGGAGATGCCGACGGCGAGGGTCTTCTCGTTGATGTTCAGCACGTCGCCGCCCTCGGTGTGGAACTGGCAGTCGCGGCGGAAGTACAGCGAGACGTCCTTGTAGTCGGGGTGGTACTTGAAGATGTACTTGCCGTACAGGGTCTCGCGGTTGCGGGTGACCGAGTACATGCGGTTGAGGTTGACGCCCTCGCCGACGACCGCGAACGGGTCGCGGGTGAAGTAGAGGTTGGGCATCGGGTCGATGATCAGGTCGGACTCGGACTCGGAGTTGACCAGGGAGTCGAGGGTCGTGGACGCCGTGAGGGGCATGTCGATCTCGGCCTTGGTCATGCCGGCCATGGTCTTCTTGACGAACTCGAGGTTGTCCTCGATGGAGTCAAGCTTCTCGCGGACGATCTGCGGCATGTGCTGGCCGCGGATGCCGGCCTCGGCGATGTACTGGTCGGTGAACTCGGCGCGGGCGCCGGGGACCTGGTCGAACACCTCAGCGACGAGGTTCTCCAGATAGAGGACCTCGACGCCCTGGTCCCTCAGGATCTGGGCGAAGGTGTCGTGCTCCTGCTGTGCGACCTCCAGGAACGGGACGTCGTCGAACAGGAGTCGCTCGAGCTCGTCGGGCGGCAGGTTGAGGAGCTCGTCGCCGGGACGGTGCAGGCAGACCTTCCTGAGCTTGCCGATCTCGGAAGGCACGTGCAGACCTTTCGTCATGGCCTCCTACCTTTCTTTCGGGCCTTACTGGCCGAATGTATCAGCGCCCCTCCATACGGGACGCTGCTTGCTGACAGCTCTAGTTATATCCAATTTCCACCCGCAATTCCACCTCGCCCCCGAACGGTCAGCAAAGTACGATGAACGGTATATCGCATATGATTTCCCATGATGCACTTCAGTTTCGTAAAGCAGATTTTCCTAGGTAAACGTTATTTTTCTAGGAAATCAAGATTGAACACTCAAAGTTATCCATGATTCAAAATTGCATATCGAAAACGGTTTTCTGCATATAAATGACGCTTGCCATCGATTCGACCTACATTCGATTATATTCAGCTTGCTATCATTCTTATTCATACATTCTCACCAGTTGAGTGAGGATATAGATCGCTTGCTCAAAGCATCGAACGTTAGTGCTTCGCTCGTCAGCGTAAGAAGTAGGTAAAGATACCGTTCGTGCGATACGTCCGCGCCATAGGTCGACTAAATTGAGACAATAGGGAATAGTGTTAGGCTACCGTCCCCTGTAGGGACTGAACGGACAGATGCATATGCCGAGCAAAATCGAAAAGAAGCAAAAGGCCGCCAAGCTACGCAAGCCGCCGCGCGACTTCTCGTACACGCAAAATCGAGAGCTCAGCTGGCTGCGCTTTGACAACCGCGTGCTCGATGAGGCCTTCGATGAGTCCGTGCCGCTGTTCGAGCGCCTTAAATTCGTCTCGATCTTCGAGTCCAACCTCGACGAATTCCTTATGGTGCGCGTGGGCGGCCTATCCGATCTGGCAGAGCTCAAAAAACAGCCTGTCGACAACAAGAGCAATATGACCGCCTCCGAGCAGGTCGATGCCGTCATGGCAGAGCTGCCTGGGCTCCTTACCCGCTGGGAGTCGATCTTTAAGAGCATCGAGGGCAATCTCGACACTCTGGGCGTTCACCGCGCCCGCATCGATTCGCTTACGCCCGAGGAACACACCTTTGTAACCCGCTACTTTCAGGCCTACGTATCGCCGGTCATCTCGCCGTTGGTCATCGACCCGCGCCACCCCTTCCCCAACCTGCGCAACGGCGCGCTCTATCTGGCTTGTGGCCTGGACGGCGTCACCGACGAGGAAAGTCTGCTGGGCCTTATCGAGATTCCCGCCTCGATGAACCGCGTGGTCGAGATCCCCTCGCCCACTGGCACTTACTCCTACATCTTGCTCGAGGACGTCATTCTCGCCTGTCTGGATAGCTGCTTTGGCTCGTATAAGCCGCTGGACCGCGCGCTGATCCGCGTCACTCGCAATGCCGATATCGACCCGGACGGCGAGGGCGTCGAGGAGGAAGAGGATTATCGCCAGCACATGAAGCGTATCCTCAAGAAGCGCCTGCGCCTGCAGCCGGTAGTGCTCGCCGTATCGGGCTCGCTCGAAAAAGCAACGCTCAAGACTATCCGCAAGGCGCTCGAGCTTTCGCGCCGCTCGGTTTTTACCTGCGATATCCCGCTCAACCTGGGCTATGTCTTTGGCATTGAGGGCAAGATTCCCGAGCACCTCCGCAACGAGCTGCTCTTTACGCCGTTTAAGCCGCAGCCCAATCCCACCATCGATATGACCCGCTCCATCCGCGAGCAGGTGCTGCAGCACGACAAGCTGCTCTTTTACCCCTACGAGGCCATGAACCCGTTCTTGGACCTGGTGCACGAAGCAGCTTACGACCCCGAGTGCATCTCGCTGCGCATCACGCTCTACCGCGTGGCCAAACAAAGCCGCCTGTGCGAGTCGCTCATCGATGCCGCCGAAAACGGCAAAGAGGTCACGGTACTCATGGAGCTCCGCGCCCGCTTTGACGAGCAAAACAACATCGAATGGGCCGAGCGCCTGGAAGAGGCCGGCTGCACCGTTATCTACGGCTCCGAGGGCTTTAAGTGCCATTCCAAAATCTGCCAGCTCACCTATCGCGAGGGCATGGCGCTTACCCGTCTGACGCTTTTGGGTACCGGCAACTTTAACGAGAAGACGGCCAAGCTCTACAGCGACTTTATGCTCATGACCGCGCATCCCGGTATCGGCGAGGACGCCAACCTGTTCTTCCGCAACCTGTCGCTGGGCAACCTGCGCGGCGACTACCGCTTCCTGGGCGTGGCGCCGGTCGGCCTCAAGCCGCTTATCATGCGTGGCCTGGACCGCGAGATTCAGCGCGCCCTTGTCGGCGAGCCCGCCCGCGTGTTCTTTAAGCTCAACTCGCTGACCGACCGCGAGGTCATCGACAAGATTGCCGAGGCATCGTGCGCAGGCGTGCGCGTGGACATGATCATCCGCGGTATCTCGTGCCTCAAGCCCGGTGTTCCGGGCAAGACCGAGAACGTGCACGTGCGCTCCATCGTCGGACGCTTTTTGGAGCATGCGCGCGTCTATGCCTTTGGCGTGGACTCGGACATGATCTACCTGAGCTCGGCCGACATGATGACGCGCAACACCGAGCACCGCGTGGAGATCGCCTTCCCCGTGCTCGACCCCACCTGCCGCGCCCTGGTGCACGAGTACATGGGCATGCAGCTGCGCGACAACGTGAAGGCCCGCAGTCTGACGAGTGACGGCACCTGGGTTCCCGTGGAGCGCAAAGAGGGCGAGAAGCCCTTCAACTCGCAGGAAGCCCTGCTGGAGCGCGCCTATCGCAACGCCGAGTCCGCCGCGCAGCAGCGCGCACACGAAAAGGAGCACGCGGCCGAGGAAGCTATTCGGGCCGAGGTTGAGCGCGAGACAGTTGTCGAGCCCATTGCCGAGCCGGAAGCAGCTGCCAAGGCAGAACCCACGCTCGCATCCCAGCCTGAGCCCAAACAGCAGCCGGCCGCGCCCGAGGTTCAGAAGGTTCAGGCAACCGTCATTGAGCCCGAGCCTGCACCTGCACCTCAGCCCGAGCCGCAGGTCACCAAGTCCGCACCCGAGAAGAGTGCCCGCCGCGAGAAGCCCGCTGGCAAGACCAAGGCCATCGAGCGCCATCGCCCCGGTCGCGTGCGCATGGGACTGGGTCTGATCGGCCTAGGCCTTAAGACGCTC
This sequence comes from uncultured Collinsella sp., assembly GCA_900556415.1. Lineage (GTDB taxonomy): Bacteria > Actinomycetota > Coriobacteriia > Coriobacteriales > Coriobacteriaceae > Collinsella. Next base: position 162,896 of record USOU01000001.1, on the reverse strand, counting down.
ATTACCGGCAAGACGAAATAGACGTTTGTAGAAGCGCCCCATATTTGAGGAATGCCCCAGATACGGGGCGCTTTTCCCTGCTACCATGGTTGCGGACAAAACCGCGAATGACAGGCAGGAATATGAAGCTCACCATAGAATCGATGACCTACGGCGCCGACGGACTGGCGCACGCCGACAACGGCAAGGCCGTCTTTGTGCAGGGCGCCGTGGCAGGCGACACCGTCGAGGCCGAGGTCGTGCAGGACGGTAAGTCGTTCATGCGCGCCCGCACCACCGAGATTCTGGAGCCAAGCCCCGATCGCATTCAGCCTCCCTGCCCCTTCGTGGGCATCTGCGGCGGCTGCTCGTGGGGCAATCTCTCACGCACGGCACAGCTCGCCGCCAAGGAGCAAAACCTGCGCTCCACGCTCGAACGCATCGGCAAGTTTGCTCCTGAGCAGGTCGATGAGCTGGTGCAGCCCATCCGCCATACCAAGGACGACTGGGGCTACCGCAACAAGATCGAGCTGGAGCCCACCGTCGTCAACGGTCGTGTTCGTCTTGGCATGCACGGTGTCGACCCCAGCAGGATTGTGACCGTCGATGCGTGTCCGCTGTTCGATAAACGCTTCCCGAAGGCGCTCAAATCGGTCGTCGGCGCGCTCAACTATCTGAGTGGCAGCCACGACCTGGGCCTGGAGCGCGTGGGCATTCGCGCCTCGCGCCGCACCAAGGCGCTCGAGGTCGCACTCTGGACGCCCACGGGCTCCTTCCCGCGCTCGCAGGTCTCCCGCGTTCTGGCAGACGCCGCTCATCCCACGAGCATCGTGCGTGTGATGAGCAAGGGCGAGAAGAAAGCCCGCCGCGTCTCCAAAGTCGAGATGCTCGCCGGCGAGGGTTCGTGGACCGAGAATATCACCGAAGGCCAGATGCGCCTGTCCGCCCCGTCGTTTTTCCAGGTCAACACCAAGGGAGCCGAAATTTTGATCGAGCTCGTTATGGACGCACTCGATCCGCAGGAAGACGAGCTTGCCGTGGATCTGTACTGCGGCGCCGGCACCTTTACCCTGCCGCTCGCCCGCCGCTGCGATTACGTCGCCGCCGTCGAGGCCTACGGCCCGGCCGTTCGCGACCTGCGTCGCAACCTGGATATCAACAAGCTCGATAACGTCGACGTCATCGGCGGCGATGCCGTGCGCGAATTCCCCGACCAGGATGCCGATGTCCTGGTGGTCGATCCGCCGCGCGCAGGCCTGGCGCCCGAGGCCATCGGCCTCATCGCCAGTACGAGTGCGCGCGATGTCGCCTACGTGAGCTGCGACCCGGCAACTCTGGCCCGCGACCTCAAACGCTTTGTCGAGGAGGGCACCTTCTCCCCCGTCAAGATCACGCCGGTCGATCTATTCCCGCAAACCTTCCACTGCGAAACCGTCGTCCACCTCAAGCGCAACTAACCGCATGATGAGAGCGGGCTCGCGTGCGTAACTGCACGCGAGCCCGCTTTATTCGGTCGATGCAACGCTGGCAAAAGCCATCGCTGTGCTTACTGGCAGCCAGAACAGCAACGGCAGCAGGCAGCGCATCGACTCGGTCGTGTACGACGTCGGCGAAATCCAAAGGACGAGGTTTACCGCAACGAGTGGCGCCATCAGATAGAGTTTCTGGGGCGTACGACGTTTTATCTCCAGCAGTAGAAACGCCATACCCCAGGTCGACCAAAGCGCCTTGGCGCCGACAAACATGCCGACCGGCGTCGACTGAAACCATGCGACGAGCGACTCGACACTGCGGCCCAAGGTCGCATCGGACCAGCTCAATCCCAGGTCCCGCGAGCGGGGAAACACATGGCTCACGTTGTGCCCGTCGACAGGAGTCACATAGGGCGACAAGGCCTCGCTTCCCGCCGCCGGCATGGCATACCAGCCAATCTGCACTCCCAGATACGCCTCGAGATAACAAAGCGGATGCTGCAGGAGCCCCGCTACCCACGCGCCAAAATAGGCTGCAAAATCGAGCTCGTCGGCCTTACCAAACGTGGGGTCTTTAACGGAGTCGGTTAAAAACCACGTGTAGTTGTTCTTACCATCCTCCCCGATGGCGCGCTCGATCTCTTGACGCTGCCATTCCGCAAGCTCGTCCCCGTGGTCACGCATCAGCAACGCAGACTGCTGAAACATGAGACCGTAGACCTCCTGCTTGCCACCCGGCTCGCACCCCAATGCGGGAAGTACGGCCCTGGGCATAAGGGCCGTCATAAACAGAGAAGCGCCGACCGCCATTGCCGCAACGACAACTCGCCCGCGCCGACCCGTTACCTTGAAGAGCACGACAACCAGGACAATCAGCACGAAAATCAGGCCGGTCTTACGCGTCAGCGAAACCAGAAGCAGAAGCGCAACGTATACAGCAAGGAAACCGGGTGCCCTCAGGAGTTGCCCCCTCGAACGCATGACCTCAATGGAGGCAACCGAGAACAGTAGGAAAAACGGCAGGAAGGTGGCGTCCTTCGCCATGGCCGAGGCATAAATGGGAAAGTGCCAATACAGGCACAGAAACGCCAGCAGTACCAAGCAAACGCCACGTCCGCCGCCCATGCGGCGTACCAAAACAAGGCTGCACGCCAGGGCACACGCCGCCAGAAATGCCTGCACCAGGCAGAAGGCGTACACCCCGGCGTCGACACTCCCCAGCGCACGACCCAGATCGGTAAACCATCCGTACAGACAGGTATCGAGTACAGGATGATGGTCGGTGATAACGCCCTCCGACAACGCGTTGGGCAGTCCGTTGTACTGTAAGAGCTGCTGGCGAGTATCCCACCAGATCACGCCCGGGAACAGCAGGACCAGCAGCGGGGCCCAACAGGCGTAGATGATTGCGCCCAGTTTTATGATGCCGCCGAATGCGTACGTCTGCGGGATGCCAGAGAACGCCATGTCGCACAAGTTGTCAAACCATCCAGCATGGTTGTGCCAAGGAACGTCAACAGCACCTTCGCGTCCCACCAGGAACCGATCGATCAGATAGTCGCCAAGCTTAAACGCTGTGCAGAAAAAGGCCATGTGTCCCAAGACATGGACCAAGTAGATAGGGTTGCAAGAGAATCCCACGGTATCGCGAAACATATCCGCAATGGTCGCGAGCACCGCCAAGATGCCCGCGACCATCAACATGTCGCGATTCTGTTTTAATCGCTCCACCGGCATGCGCTTAGTGCTTTACCGGTGCGCCGCAATGTGGGCAGAACTGAGAATCGGGCGTAAGCGGGCTTCCGCACGAGCTACAGAATCGCGGCGCATCCGAGGACGCAGGAGTCTGCTGCGGCTGGGCCTGAGCCTGCTGTCCGACGAAATTCTGTGGCATCGTCTGCTGAGGCGCAGCGGGGATAGTGCCATTCGCGGTTGCCGCACACCCCTTAGAGTGCTTGCGCATGCGAATGACAACGAAGCCGCCAACGCCCGCAGCAAGAAGAATCGCAACTACAACGACAATGATAATTGGGTTGAACGAGGATGAGTCGCCATCGTGCTGGGCCGCAGGAGACAGCAGGCCTCCCGAGGCACCGATCTCGTAAACATCAATTGATGCGCTATCGTCATCAAGATCTCGCACAACGTAAACCTTTGAATTATCTTGCGAGAAATACGCGGGGCCCAAATATGCACTCCATGAGTCGCCAAACCCAAATACGTCATAATCAAAACCGCTTTTTACGGATATTTGAGAGGACGATCCAGTCTTGGTATCAACCAGATAGAGTGAACCGGATCCATCGTCATCCACGGCGTATGTTAAAGCAAGCGCTCCATCACTTGACAGAGACGAAATGCGCGTCTGGTCAGAATAATTCTTCGTGCTAAATGAGGATTTCCATTTTGTTTTACCTGTAACGGAGTCGACAACCGAAAGAGAACACTCGCTGACGCGCTCCGAGCTCGAAGAGCCTCCCCCGTCAAGCTGGCTGGACAGCATACCCGTCAATGATCCATCTGCGTTGTATGAGTGCTCCGAAATTTCTTTTCGCTCATTGGTGGCTGCAACTTCGCCTTTATTCGAAACAAATACACCGCTTGAAAACAAGGTTCCATCCGCCATCACACGCACCGGAGAACCGAATGAAGATAGCTTGAGGACCCGCGTGTTGATCTCATTATCGATGGTCTCAGAATCCAAGTTAATTGTTGTCAGCTTGTCGCCAGCTGGATAATTCACATAACCATATTTACCGTCTAAAGACGTCCATGCCGAAGAGCCCGCGCAACTATTGTCCTCGAAAAACGGAGCCGAATAGACTGAGAGAACCTTTCCCGTCTTGCGATCAATCTTACTGAATCTAACAGACAGGGTATCAGAAGAGGTCAAGAAAAAAGTGTTGCCGTCATCAGACAAGCCAAGCTGCCAAAGATTCCTTTCAACAGCGGAAGGATCTACGGGAGTAGACTCCAATTCGCCTTTATCCCCTAACGGATAGCCAATGATTTCTGACTGCTCTGGATCATATGAATAAAAGAAGTCCTCTTTATTAGAAAAACAATAGGCTCCTCGGTAGTCACCGCCTCGGCAATCATAGTCATCAATAAAGGTTGAGGCTTGTATTTGCGATCCATCATCCGCATTCACCACTAGCAGCTGGGTACCATCCCCAGAGTAGCCCTGCTTTAGAATCAGGTATTTTCCCGACAAAGACCTGTCAAACAATTCGCCCGACACCACGAAACTGTCCTTGAGCTCGGGCGTGGGGACGTCGGCGGCATAGGCGTCCAGCGGCGCGACAATAAGGCTAGCGGCCAGCGCCAGGCCGGCTATTAGAAGCCCCCCCCCATTTCATTTTTCTCGTTCTTGGCATGATTGCCCCTTTCGGTCGAAAGGTGGGTATTACTTGAAGCTACGCTAAGCCCTAGAAATCAAAATGTGTTGCGCAACAATTCCCAGCGAGCAAAAAAGTCGGTGGCGAATGATGAAAATGGGACGGGATTAAACATCATTGTGTACCGAATGTACCGAATGATTATTTAATCCCCGTCCTAGAAGAATCACTGATGGTTGACTGGCGCGCCGCAGTTTTGGCAGAAGGAGACATTTGTCTCCAACTTTGAGCCGCACTGAGCGCAAAAATGAGTGGGTTCAACTGGCTGAGCATCATCGATCGCGGTCGACGCCTGCTGTACCTGCGAAATCTGCTGCGTCGGCGGCATTTGCTGGTATGGATTGGACTGCGGAGGCTGAGGCCTGTTCGATGATTCCTTGTTCAAGATAACAGCAAAGGCGACAGCCGCGACACCACCAAACACAACTAGCAAAACGAGAAGATCGAATACCCTAAGGCCCATCGCACATCAGCTCCTCATTCAATGAAAAATGACGGATGCTGAGATTTTATCTCCGCACCGCAAGCCCCTCCTAGTGCGCAACACCCATCCACCCTGCATGATTTTCTGGGACGGGGATCAAAATCATTGGGGAATAGTGCGTGGCAAGCGAGGGTCTTCGGGGTATAAGACGGCTAATTGTATGCCGCTTTTTGAAAGGAACCCTTATGCCCAGCGTTGCCGTTCTTGCCGCCGATGGCTTTGAAACGATTGAATGTCTGACCATGGTCGATGTCATGCGTCGCGGCGGCGTGCGCGCCACGCTCGTCTCGATCATGCCCACGCGCGAGGTCGTAAGCTCGCTGCAGATTCCCGTGACCTGCGACGCACTCTTTGACGAGATTAACTTTGACGAGTATGACTGCGTCGTACTGCCCGGCGGTCTGCCCGGCGCCACCAACCTGCGCGCCGACCAGCGCGTCTGCGACGTAGTCTGCGAGTTCGCCGCGACCAAGCATGTTGCCGCCATCTGCGCCGCCCCGTTTATCCTGGGCGAGCTTGACCTGCTCGAGGGACGCCACGCCACGTGCTTCCCCGGCTTTGAGAAGAGCTTCCCCGAGGGCGCCTATACCGGCGACAAGGTTACGCACGACGGCAACATCATCACCGCCAGCGGCATGGCCCAGTCGCTCCCCTTTGCGCTTGAGCTGCTGCGTACGCTCGCCGGCGACAAGGCTGTCGAGAAGGTTGCCGAGGGCATTCAGCTATGATTTTGGCTTCGCAATCACCGCGCCGCATCGAGTTGATGCGCGAAGCGGGCTACGACATCCGCGTCATTCCCGCCGACATCGACGAGACTCCTTTTGATGACGAGGCCCCGCTTACGCTTGTCGAGCGCTTAGCTCGCGCCAAGGCTGCCGCCGTTGCCGCCGAGCACGCCGAGCCCAATGAGCTGACCATCGCGGCCGACACCATCGTCACCTTCGATGGCAAGCTTTTGGGCAAGCCGGCAAACGAGGACGAAGCCCGCACCATGCTCCACGAACTCTCGGGTCGCACGCACCAGGTCGCAACCGGCGTCTGTATCGTTAGAGCCGGAGACGCCACAACCCCGCACGCCGCCGAGAGCCTGTCGTTTGTCGATGTGACCGACGTGACGTTCTATGAGCTCACCGACGAGCAGATTGAGCGCTACGTCGCCTCGGGCGAGCCCATGGACAAGGCAGGCGCCTACGGCATCCAAGGCGTCGGCGGGCGTATGCTCGTGCACGATATTTCGGGCGACTTTTACAACGTGGTGGGCCTGCCCATCGCTCGCGTCGCGCGTGCGATTCAAAAACTATCGTAATTGCATCTGGCGCTGGGTATCCCCCGGCGCCTACAATTTTGGCGTACCGTACGGATCCCGACCGGGCATAAGGCCCGGCGGAAAACCGATAGGAGTAAAACATGGACACACTGCTTGAGGCCATTGACGTCTGCGATGTCGATGGCTTTTGCTTTGGTAACTATACGGACGAGGAAGCCGGCACCGGCTGCACCGTAATCGTGGCACCCGAGGGCGCCACCGGCGGTGTTGACGTTCGCGGCGGTGCCCCGGCATCACGCGAGACCGATTTGCTGCGCCCCGAGAACACCGTCGATAAGGTCCACGCCGTCTGCCTTTCGGGCGGATCGGCCTTTGGCCTGGAGGCCGCGAGCGGCGTCGCCCGCGAGCTCGAGAGCCGCGGCATCGGCTTGCCCGTCGGTCCCACCCAGGTGCCTATCGTGTGCTCCAGCTGCATCTTCGACCTCGCCTTTGGCGACCCCACCGTGCGTCCCGACATTGAGGCCGGTATCGCCGCCGTGCGCGAAGCGCTCGACCACACCCCCACCACGCTCGAGCAGGGCAACGTGGGTGCCGGCACGGGTGCCACCGTCGGAAAGCTCATGGGGCCCGCCACCTGCATGAAGGCCGGCCTTGGCGCTGCCGCCGTGGCACTCGGCCCCGTCAAGGTGGGCGCCGTGGTCTCGGTCAACGCCTGCGGCAACGTGGTCAACCCCTTCACCGGCGAGTGGGTCGCCGGCATGCGCGCCGCAGCCGATAGCGACCAGATTGTCGACATGGAGCTCGCCGCCTTTGCCGCCGCCGGATCTATGCAGATGCCGCTCGACCGCACCAACACCACCATCAGCTGCATTGTCACCAATGTGGAGCTCACTAAAGCGCAGGCCACCAAGGTCTCCCAGATGGCAGCAGATGCCTACGCGCACGCCATCCGCCCCACACACACCACCAACGACGGCGACACCATCTACACCCTCGCCAGCGGCAAGCTAGGAGCCCAGGCAAGCGCCGCCGTACCCTTAGACCTGTTGGGCATGCTCGCCGTAAGGGCCCTACAGACCGCCATCGTAAACGGAGCCAAAACCGCCAAAACCTCCCACGGCATCCCGGGTGCTGCGAAGTAAACCAGCTCGTCCGGTTGCCCGGTAGGTCTTGGTTATGTTTGTTGCTCTACAATCCCATGCAAGACGAAGGCCACATTAAGTGGCCTTCTTTGCATACGGAACTCGCGACAATCGTAATGTCCACCCGCCTCCGACCGACTACCAACCTAATTCTTTTCAGCCCCGAGGCACCTTTGTACCGCGCGTCGAAGATCTTCAAATTCAGGCAGTCTGACAATCGATTCTTATAGCAGAGGCCCCTTGGCCTTTAGTTTGATACAAGTTCCGCACGAGCCGGAAAGCACTTAATGTGCTTTCCGTGCGAGCAGGACTGTTCGCAGTAGCAAACTAAAGGCCAAGGGGCCCAGTCAACCTATCAGCAGCGATTACTCAGCAGTTAGTTGAATTTGAAGATCTTTGAGGCAAGACGGTATATGCCGATTGTGGTTTTGTCTCCGGCCCGTCCACGCAGATTGGTGAAGAACCCGACCACGCCGTAGCGCGCGTGACGATACATACGCTCGTCGTAAGCCTTCAAATCCTTCCACAGCGTCATCAGACGTTCGTCAGCGCTCTCCTCCTCGGAAAGCTTGGTGAACACAGAGCAGACTGCCATCATCAGCGTAAAGTAGCTCATCATGTACGAGCGCAGGCGCGGCGACTCGACATCCCTATACAGGTGGAACGACTCCATCATAATGCGCGTAACGCGGAACTGCTGGTCCAGGCGCTTAACCATCGTGGCCTCGTTGACACTTTGGCCCTCTCGACCAATGAAGTAGCGGTAGAGGTCAATGTCGGCGTAGTACATGGTCTTGCAGCGGGGCAGCGGCACGTAGGCGTAGATGTTGTCCACGTAGAAGGTGTGTGGCGGCATAGGCAGGTTGGACTCGCGGAGCACATCCGTGCGATAGCACAGGCTGTGCATGAGCATGTTCTGATCAAGGCGAAAATGTCCGACCTTGTCCCACGTAAAGATCTTCTTGCGCGGCAAGGCAAGCTTGTAGTCGATAGCGGCATGCGTGCCCTCATAGACCTTCTCGTATACATAATTCGAGATAAACAGGTCTACGCGCTGATCGCGCTCCTCAAAGCCGCGCAGCAGCGACAGCATGGTCGACAGAGCTTCACCGTCGAGCCAGTCATCGGAGTCGACGACCTTGTAGTAGGTACCCTGCGCCTCGCGAAGACCCGAAAGGACAGCAATGCCATGGCCGCCGTTTTCCTGGTGCACAGCGCGAATAATACCGGGATATCGAGCTTCCCACTCGTCTGCCTTGGCGGCCGTCTCATCCTGAGAGCCATCGTCGACGATGATGATCTCGACATCGGTGGCAAAATTGCTTCCCTCAAGGATAGAGGTAATGCAGTGGTCCATATCCTTGGCAGCATTGTACGAAGGAATGCCGAATGTAATAACTTTATGCATGGCAGGCGATAATCTCATCCGATAGGTCGAGGGCGGAGTTGGTCACAGCATCCATATCGTAGTAGCGATACTCGGCCAAGCGACCAACCGGGTGGAAGTTCGTAAGGTTCTGGACGCGCTCAAGGTAGCGCTCGTAGAGCTCACGGTTCTCGGGCTCAAGAATAGCGTAGTACGGCGTCTCGCCCGAGCCGGGCGTATAGGCCTTGGAATACTCCTTCATGATGGTGGTCTTGCCGGGCAGAACCTGGCCAGTCATATTCTTGAACTCGGTGATGCGCGTATAGTCTTCGCTCGTTGTGTAGTTGACGGTACCCACGGGCTGGAACTGGTCCATATCGAGCGTCTCGAACTTCATGTCGAGCGTACGGTACGGCAGGGCGCCCAAGTCGAGATTGAACAGCTCATCGAGCGGACCGGTGTAGACGATCTCGCCGCCGTAGACCTTGCCATCGACCTTGACGGTTGTCTCGTCGATCTCGAAGAGATCGCGAGCATCCACGTCGCAGAACACATCAATCAGGTCGTGGTCGAGCATGTGCTCAAACAGCGCCGTGTAGCCATCCTGCGGCATACCCTGGAAGGGGGCCTGCGGGAAATAGCGGTCATCGTCGCCCACAAAAACGGGAACGCGACCGGTGATCGAGGGGTCGATTTGGTCGGGCGTCTGGCCCCACTGCTTCATGGTGTAATGCAAAAAGACGTTCTCGTAGACGTAGTCGGCGACCTCGGCCAAGTCGGGGTCGTTCTTCTTGCGCAGCTCCATGATGGGCACCTTGACGTCCTTGCCAAAGGTCTCCACGAGCTTCTGATACAGCTCCTCGCCGCGCTCATCGCCAAAGGCGAGCTTGAGGCTCGCGTGGTTAAAGGGCACGGGCATAAGGGTGCCGTTGATGTTGGCGAGCACCTTGTGCTGGTAGTCCGTCCACTTGGTAAAGCGCGACAGAAAATTGTGGACGCGCTCATTAAAGGTATGGTAGATGTGCGGACCGTACTCGTGGATAAGGATCCCGGCCTCATCGGCGCAGTCGTAGGCGTTGCCCGCAATGTGGCTACGGCGCTCCAGAACAGCAACACGATAGCCGATGGTCTCGGCGAGACGGCGGGCACAAACGGCACCGGCATATCCAGCACCGACAACAATCATGTCGTATGCGCCGGCGTTAAAGCCTTCAGGCAGGCCTGAGGTAATCTGCATCGATACTCCTTGTCAAAAGCCACGGGCTCGTTAGCTGGGCTTTTCTCGAACATTCTTCGAGACATATTTATCAGAGCGATTATAGCGCTAATGCGTCCTATAATGAACTTGCCACACAAGGAAAGCTCAAGCACCGCGGCGTACAAAATTGAAAGGTAAACCCGCTTGCAGCGGGTTTATTCGTGAACAGTCGGGCGCCTGGAGCTTAGCGAAACGCTTGTAAGGAGTAACATGAGCGATTTCCTTAACCGTATGAAGTCTGCCGCCAAGGCCGACCTTAAGACGATCGTCCTGCCCGAGGGCGAGGATCCGCGCACCATCGTCGCAGCCACCAAGATCATCGAGGAGGGCCTGGCAAAGATCGTCATCCTGGGCAACCCCGACGAGATCAACGTTCCCGGCGCTACCGTCATCGACCCGCGCAATGCCGAGAAGCACGAGGAGTACGCGCAGAAGTTTGCCGAGCTCCGCGCCAAGAAGGGTGTCACCATCGAGCAGGCTCGCGCCCAGGTGATGGACGCCACCTACTTTGGCACCATGATGGTCAAGATGGGCGATGCCGACGGCCTGGTCTCCGGCGCCTGCCACTCCACTGCCGACACCCTGCGCCCCGCGCTGCAGATCCTCAAGACCGCCCCGGGCACCAAGCTGGTCTCGGCCTTCTTCGTGATGTGCACCGACACCCCGCAGTTCGGTACTGACGGCACGCTGATTTTCGCCGACTGCGGCCTCAACATCAACCCGTCCTCCGACGAGCTCTCCGAGATCGCCATCGCCTCCGCTCACTCCTGGTCCACCTTCATGGGCAACGTTGAGCCGCACGTGGCCATGCTCTCCTACTCCACCATGGGCTCCGCCGGCGGCGAGGTCGCCAAGAAGGTCCAGGAGGCCGTGAAGTTCTGCAAGGAGAAGGCTCCCGAGCTCGCCATCGATGGCGACCTACAGCTCGACGCCGCCATCGTCCCCACCGTCGCCCAGCTCAAGGCTCCCGGCTCCTCCGTTGCCGGCAAGGCCAACGTGCTCGTGTTCCCCGACCTCGAGGCCGGCAACATAGGCTACAAGCTGGTCCAGCGCTTCGCCGGTGCCGACGCTTACGGCCCCATCCTGCAGGGTATCGCCAAGCCGGTCAACGACCTGTCGCGCGGCTGCTCTGCCGACGACATCGTGGGTGTCGTGGCCATCACCGCCGTCCAGGCTCAGATGGCTGAGTAGCGTACGTATCCCCTCGGGACCCTACAGGGTAAAGCTCTGAAAACGTCCTCGGACATGTCAGAAGCCCCCGCTGCGCACTACGTGCGGCGGGGGCTTCCTCCGTCCTGCGGAAAGTTTTCAGAGCTTTACCCTGTAGGGTCCCTGCCACCACGTGGCAGTCAGGGTATCTGGAGTGGACGGCGGCTTGGCTACGAGCTGGGGCTGAAAATCTGAATGATTGGATGCCTTTGCTGAGAGCACAAGCGTTGCTGATGATGGTCACTTTGAGACTGGAATTTCCGCCTGCTAGCAAAAAGGCCTCCCGAGCTGCTGCTCGGGAGGCCTTTCGTTCAATCACAAGCGAACGCATTAGTTGTTCGCGGTCAGGCGCTCGACGTCGTGGGCGATCATGTATTCCTCGTCGGTGGGGATGACCATGACCGTGACGGAAGAACCGGCGGCGCTGATGACCTGTGGGCCGTTACCCACGGCCTCGCGGTTCTTGTTATTGTCGATGCGCACGCCCAGCCACTCAAAGCAGTCGCAGAAGGCCTTGCGAATCGACCAGTCGTTCTCGCCAATGCCAGCGGTAAAGGTGATGGTGTCCACGCCCGCCATGGAAGCGATCATGGAACCGGCCTGCTGCATGGCCTTGTAGGCGAACATATCGAAGGCGAGCAGGCAGCGCTCGTCGCCCTCGGAGGCGCGCGTACGGATGTCGCGGGCGTCGTTGGAGATACCCGAAATGGCAAGCAGACCAGACTGCTTGTTCATCATGTCGTCGACTTCCTGGTAACTGTATCCGCCCTCGCGCTGCAGGTAGCACACGGTGGCCGGGTCAATGGAACCACAACGGGTGCCCATCATCAGGCCATCGAGCGGCGTGAGGCCCATCGTGGTATCGCGGCACACGCCGTCCTCGATGGCGGCGAGCGAAGCGCCGTTGCCCAGATGGCACGAAAGCAGACGGTGGCATCGCGAGCCCAGGATCTCCTTGGCCATCATCCACTCATAGCGGTGGCTCGTGCCGTGGGCACCGTACTTGCGCACGTGGTACTTATCGCACACGTCCTTGGGCAGCGCGTAAGTGTAGGCGACCTCGGGCATGGTCATGTGGAACGAAGTATCGAAGACGGCGACGTTGGGCAGCTCCGGATACTTCTCGCGGCAATACTCGATTGCTGCGGCCTCGCCGTAATTGTGCAGCGGGGCGAGTGGGGCCACCTCGAGAATCTTAGCCATGACCTCGTCGTCGACGACCGCGGAATCGTCAAAGTACCAGCCACCCTGAACGATACGATGCCCAATGCCATCGATCGTAAAGTCGGTCTTCTCGAGTTCCTCGAGCACACGTGCGATAGCCGAACGGTGATCCGGGAAGGGAACCTCCTCGGTTTGCTTGGCGCCACCGTTCTCGGAGTGGCCAAAGATGCCCATGTCCGAACCGATACGTTCGCAGTTGCCCTTGGCGAAAACCTCGCGGGTATCGGTATCCAAAAGCTGATATTTAAGGCTTGAGCTACCGGCGTTGACAACAAGTACGTTCATGAGACTCCTTTGCAGTGCGATACGGTCGACGCAGACCCCTTAAAGCGGCCGCATGTTAATAAGAAGTTATCACACTTTGATAAATAGCTATCAGGCATATCGCCCAACGAGCGCAAAAGAGGGGCCGAACGGCGCTCGGTCGTCCAGCCCCTCCCCTCTTGCAATTACTTGCCGTTGACGATGCGCTCGACGTCGGAAGCGATCATGAACTCTTCGTCCGTGGGGATGACGAAAATCTTGACCTTGGAATCCTTGGCGGACAGGCACCAAGCGCCGTCGCCACGCAGGGCGTTGCGGGCGTGATCCATCTTGACACCCATAAAGGCCAGGCGGTCGGCCACGCCGGCGCGGACGGCCGGAGCGTGCTCGCCGATGCCGGCGGTAAAGACCAGGGTGTCCATGCCGCACATGGAAGTGGCCATCTCGGCAGCTTTGGCGGCAATCTTGTAGACGAACATATCGAAGGCGAGCTGAGCCTCGGGATCACCAGCAGCGGCGAGCTCCTCGACGTTGCGGCAGTCGTTGGTCTTGCCACCGGTCACAGCCAAAAGGCCGGACTTCTTGTTCATCATCTCGTCGACCTCGTCGAAGGTGTAGCCGCCCTCGCGCTGCAGGTAACACACGGTAGCCGGGTCGATGGAGCCGCAGCGGGTGCCCATCATGACGCCGTCGAGCGGGGTGAGGCCCATGGTGGTGTCCATGCACTTGCCGTCCTCGATAGCGCACAGGGAAGCGCCGGAGCCGATGTGGCACACGACGACCTTGCGGGCCTCGCCGTTGGTCATCTCGGCGACCTTCTTGGAAATGTAGCGGTAGCTGGTGCCGTGGGCGCCGTACTTACGGATGTGCAGCTTGTCGCAGACGTCCTTGGGCAGGGCGTAAGTCTTGGCGACCTCGGGCATGTTGAAGTGGAAAGCGGTGTCGTAGACCGTGACGTTGGGCAGGTCGGGATACTGCTCCAGGCAGTACTCGATAACGTTGGCCTCGGGGTTATTGTGCAGCGGGGCGAGCGGAGCGACCTCGCGGATCTTGGCGAGGACGTCCTCGTCGACGAGGGAGGAGTCGCCAAAGTACCAACCACCCTGAACGATACGGTGGCCGATGCCCTCGATCTTGACGCCGTTGGCCTCGAGGTCCTTCAGGACGACCTCGATGGCGACCTTGTGGTCGGGGAACTCGATGTTATCGGTCACCTTCTTGGAACCGTTGGCAGCATGGGTGAAGGTACCGCCGGTAAAGCAGACGCGCTCGCAGGAGCCCTTTGCGGACACCTTGTGGGACTTGGTATCGATGACCTGATACTTAAGGGTCGAAGATCCTGCGTTGACGACCAGAACGTTCATGTGTCTCCCTACTAACAGGCGGTGTGGCGCCGCCAGGTTACATACGCTTCAATAATAAACCCAAACGCCCTCGCGCTCGGGTTTATTGCGTTGATATATAAGTTATCGGTGCCTAAATACTCATGGCCTTTGACTTGTAAGACGAAATAGCGCGGGGATATACACCAGGGAAGAAATCCCGAGCGCAACAAGCAATACGACTCGAATGCCCGCAACGCTACTCAGCACAGCGTTGAGCAGATAGAAAAGAACAGCACCCACCGCCACCATCTGGCTTTGAACCGAAATCAGTGAACAGCGCATCGATGAATCGGCAGCATTTTGGAAAACTGAGTATTTGATTGGGGCAAACAACGAGTACGCAACCGTCTGCAGCACATAGAACACGGGCAGCAAATCAGCCGGAGTAAGGGGGATCAAAAACAAAGCTGTCAATACTAAGCGAATGATGCCGCAAATACGCGCAAAACGGCTCTTGTCGACATGAGCAATCACACTGGGCACAATAAGCCCCATGGAGGCCGAGGCAAGGAGCTGGACCGCAATGGTCACGCCCGAAGCGACGGCATTCATTCCGCGGCCCGCAAGCAACAGTGAGAAGAAGTCTTCCAGAGCGACGAAGGCAAATGCCTGAGAACAGTCCATGATGAACGCTGACCGAAGAATGCCATTATCCGCAATAGCAGTACCGATCATCTTCGGGCTCATTCCATGCCCAGGTGTCACCGCAGCGCCTTCTCTTCTCACCTCAGGAATACAGACAACGACAACCAATGTCAGCACCATTGCGATGATATCTGCCGAAAGACCAATGAGATATGCACCGACAGACGAAATGAAACCGCCCACGCAAGCGGAGATGGCATAAGAGGCATAGAAAACAAAACGCTCAACGACATTAAGTCTTACGAGCTGGTCCTGAGAGACGCCGTCAATGTAAATCGCTTCTATGGATCCGCTCACACATGCAACGGCAAAACCTTTGAGAGCAAACGCACCGATTAAAAGCAGAGGAGAACGGACGAGGAGCAGGGCGGCGTAGTATCCAAGCATTCCCACAATGCCAACGAGGCCGCTTGTCTTTCGTCCAAACCTATCAGCAATATAGCCAGTGGGAACTTCAAGGATGAACTTGCTCACTTGATATGTAATCATCATGCTAGAAATCGCTACCATCGAAAGCCCGACGAACTCAAGGTAGACGGTTAGAAAATACAAGATGGTGCTGAAGTTCGACAGGAAAACGAACATCATATAAAGCAAAATCGTACGATTTTTCATGCTCCGCCCTCCAAGAGACAGCAATCTAAATCGGAATCTTGGAAAAGCATGAGGGCAATGCTGTCAGCTATGTGTTACAAAGCGTCAATAATCACTTGACGACTCGAAGCCAATTAATCTCACGAAGCAAGATGACGCAATAGGTGCAGAAAAACCGTCTGGTGTCGATCAGTCCAGGAATTTTGCCGATAGCAAAAGTAGATAGGCAAGGTTACATCACGCGAACCTTCAATGGAGCACTCACTCACTTCTGACCCATCCGATGCGAGAGAGGACCCAGACAAACTCAATATCAACCCCCCGGTTTGAAGAAACTCAGTCTGAGCTCTGCTTCCGTATTCAGCATCACGGAAGCGAAAATTGACGAGCTGGGCTTCAGGGCATTGGTTAATCGCATTGAGACAGGGTGACAAATTAATGGGAACAGCGAGCCTGCCGCCCAGTAACTCGAGAATGGTCATGGCGCCCACAGATTGATGACCCGCTGGACATGAAAGAACCTTGAGCTCCTT
Organism: uncultured Collinsella sp.; assembly: GCA_900556415.1. Taxonomy (GTDB): domain Bacteria; phylum Actinomycetota; class Coriobacteriia; order Coriobacteriales; family Coriobacteriaceae; genus Collinsella. The sequence goes on along the minus strand of USOU01000001.1, from coordinate 146,676 downwards.
TTCACCCAAATATTTTGAAGAAAGGACGCTGTCCCGTGGTTCCTCGAATGAGATGGCCGCATCCGAAATGCCAAGCACAAGTGATTCAAAGCATGTAGCCGTTGGCTGATGCCACACATCAAGGTGAATCTGAGGGTGCGAGCTTTCAAACGAGTCGTACCAGTTTTCGGCAAAAAGACGCCCCCGCCCATGAAGGCAGGGGACGTAAAGACGAAAGTGGCCGTCGGGCGAGACGCCGTCGTCCCTCGATTGAGCGTACTTTTTGAGATCGTCGACTTGTGCCAGGATCACGCGTGCACGACGAGCAAATTCTCTGCCCGCCGGAGACAAAACGGCCTCCCCCGCCGATCGGTCGAGCAAAACAACCTGATACTCAGATTCCAACTTTTTGATTGCCGACGAAACGGCCTGCGGACTCACATGAACGGCGCGAGCTGCTTTGCGCACACCGCCATAGTTCGCTACCGCTTGAAGGTATTCGAGTTGAGAAAGCTGCATAGATTACTCCAAAGGCAGCCAAGTCGACGGGCTGCGCGTCCTCAGATGAGGTTCTCGCCCAGGTTTTTGCCGCCGAGGACGTGCATGTGGAAGTGCATGACGGTCTGGCCGGCGTTGACGCCCTTGTTGGAGATGACGCGGAAGCCGTCCTCCAAGCCCTTGGCCTTAGCGACCTCCTGGATGGCGTGAGCCATGGCGCCCATGGTCTCGGCCGGTACGTTGTCGGCGATGTCACTGTAGTGCTTCTTGGGGATCACGAGCGTGTGGACCGGCGCCTGGGGATTGAGGTCGTCGAAGGCGATGACTTGGTCGTCCTCGTAAACGACGGTCGAGGGGATCTCGTGGTTAGCAATTTTGCAGAAGATGCAATCACACATGGTTGGTTCCTTTCTCGCAGACCAAGGTAATTATATTTGGTCGGGGTGGTTAGAACGAAAGGGTGTCGTCGGTGTTGGCGGCTTCGCCGTCGGCGAGCACGTCGTTGCCGTCGACGTCCTTCAGGAGCACCGAGACCTTCTGCTCGGCATCGGACAAGCGAGTGCGCAGACTCTTGAGTAGCTCGACGCCGCGGGTATAGCTCTCGAGCGACTCCTCGAGCTCCATATCGCCCGACTCCAAGCTGCGGATGATGAGCTCCAGCTCCTGCGAGGCCTGCTTGTACGTAAGCTGCTCGACCGGGGTCTTCTCTGTCATATCTGTTTCCTTTCCTAAAGGCTTATCGCTATGAAACGCGGTTTACTCGACCGTATCGACCGTTGCCGCCACGTTGCCGTCTGCCATGCGCACGCGGATGGCGTCGCCGGGCTTAAAGGTCTTGGCGCTCGTAGCCACCCCATCATCGCTGTACGCGATGGAATAGCCGCGGGCAAGCACCTTGAGCGGCGACAGGGCATCGAGCGACGCGGCAGCTCGGCCCAGGTCGGACACTGGCTTGCTGAGCATCGTGCGCCCCTGATGCTCTAAACGGGAATTCGCAAGCGTGAGCGCATGGCGCTTGCCATTGAGCCCTGAGGTGCTTGCAACCAGACGCTCGGGCAGGCGCTCAAAGTTGGAGCGGAATGTCCCGACTGAGCGCACCATGGCGCCCGACAGGCGATCGGCAGTCAGCGCAAGCTCCGATTCGCGACGCTCGACCATAAATGTGGGGTCGTTGAGGCACGGGCGGCACGCAGCCGCATCGAGCGCATCGGCCAAGCGAGCCGTATAGGTATCCCAGGCACGGCGACCGCGCTGATCGAGCATCTCCAGGTCGACCTGGGCCGACCCAATCATCGATGCCATCGCGGCACCCAGACGCTGATGGCGCGCCTCGAGCACATCGGCCAGCTCCGTCATAGCCGGCGCCACCGATTCTGCCGCCGCCGTGGGCGTGGAGGCGCGGCGGTCGCTCACCATGTCGCAAATCGAGGTATCGGGCTCATGGCCAATACCGGTCACCACGGGCACAGGACAAGCCGCCACCGCACGGGCAAGCCCCTCGTCATTAAAGGTCATGAGGTCCTCAAAGGAACCGCCGCCGCGCACCAGCAAAATACAGTCGGGCGCCGGCGTAATGGAAGCGGCGCGGCGCAAGCCCTCAATGAGCTCTGTCGGCGCACCCTCGCCTTGAACCTTGGCGCCCACGCAGACGAGCTCGACGAGCGGGTTGCGACGACGCAATGTGCGCTTGACGTCGTCGATTACGGCACCCGAAAGTGAGGTGACGACCGCCACGCGGGAGCAGAACACCGGGATGCGACGCTTGCGCGCTTCGTCCATCAGGCCCTCGCGGCGTAGCTTTTCGGCCAGTTGCGCCACTTGTTGACGCAGTAGACCCTCCCCCGCCAGCGAAAACGAGCGGGCGACAAAGCTCATGCGACCCGTAGGCTTGTAGAGATTGAAGCTGCCCTTAAAGCTCACCTGCATACCGTCGCGCAAATCGAAGGTGCGCTTGAGATAGGCGCCCTTCCAGATGATGCAGTCAACGGCTGCCGAGTCGTCCTTAATCTGGAAGTAGCAGTGACCGCTTCGGGCATTGGGGCCACGGAAGCCCGTGACCTCGCCCAGGACGCTCAGCTGCGGAATGGCATCGAGCGCGCCGGCGGCAATCTCCACCGCTTGGCTCACGCTGAGCTCTTTGCGCTCCTGCTCGTCCGAACCGTCGAACTCGGCGGAAACGGCATTGCCGGTTAGATTCCAGCCTGCCACGCAGCCTCCTTTCGTCATCGTGCACAAGGGCTCCGGCCCTGCGCAAATTCAAGTCCAACACATAGTACAGCGCCGCGGGGACACAAATCTCCGCGGCGCCTATCAAGTCAATTTGTTATCGGTTGGAGTTTCTGTTGTAGCGAGCCATCAGGTAGAGCAGCTGAATGATCGAAGTGAGCGCCGCCGCCACGTAGGTGAGCGCGGCTGCCGTCAGGACCTTCTTGGCACCATTGACCTGCTTGGAACTCATACCCGACCGCTCGATGTACGCCACGGCGCGGCGGCTGGCATCAATCTCGACCGGCAGCGTAACCAACTGGAACAACACACTAAACGAGAAGAAGACCAGCGCGAGGGTCGTGAGTCCGGCAATGTTCATAAACAGGCCCATGAGCAGCACGATCGTCCAGGTGTTCTGGGTAAAGTTGACGACCGGGACCAGAGCGGTGCGTACCTTCATCATGGCATAACCACTTTGACGCTGGGCGGCATGGCCCGCCTCGTGGCAGGCCACGGCAACGCTTGCGACCGACCCGCCCGAGCGGTTGGCTTCCGAGAGATACAGGTTGTTATCCTGCGGGTTGTAATGGTCGGTGAGCTCACCAGCGACACCCTTGATACCCACGGCACTGCAACCGTTGGCGTCGAGCATGCGGCGCGCGACCGTAGCGCCCGTGTCGCCGTCCGAGCGAACCTTGGACCAGGTTTTGTACGTCGAGTTGATATAGCTCTGCGCGGCAAGACCGAGCACCGTACAAACAAGAACAACCAGCAGGTACAGCGGGTCGATGCCAAAGCCGTATCCATAGTAATAGGGCATACGAATTCCTCCGAATCGAGTTACACGTTGGAGGCATTCTACCCACTCAGCCGACTAGGCTTCCCTATAACAACTCAATCTTTCCGTCCTTCACGGTGAGTCCCATGTTGCCCGAGAGCAAATCGTCCAGGCGCGAGCCCACAAGCTCAAAGCGCCAGCCTTCGCGCAGGCGGCTCTGCTCGGGATGCTCAATGTAGTCGGCCAGGTCATCGCGCGAGGCAATGACCGAGGTCGCAACGCCCGAGCGCTCGGCAACCAGGCGGATAAGTGCATACATAAGGTCAGTCACGCTCTCCAGCTCCGGAGAAATCTGGCGATGTCCACGCACCAAGAGCGGCAGGCGATCATGCGGACAGCTCGCACCGCGCTTGATGGCCATGAGTGCGCCGTCCACGTCGCGCTCCCCCAGCTGATCGGTACCGCGAATGCTGCGGAACTCCTCAACACGCACGGGGTTGCGCTTGACGAGCGCCAGCAGCGTATCGTCGGACATAACCCACTTGCGCGGGATGTTGCGCCGCTCGGCGCGGTCCTCACGCCAGGCGGCAAGCTCGCGCGCAATGCCCAACTGATGCCGGCTGCACGAGTTGATGCGCTTGACCTTGCGGAATGCCTCGTGACGATCGGCTCGGTAGTGCGACTCGTCGGCAAGCGGGCGCAGCTCATCGAGCACCCAATCCACACGGCCCAGCTCGCGCAGGCGACTCATCATCTCGGTATAGGCAACGATCAGATACTTGACGTCATCGATCGCGTACTCAATCTGCTTATCGGTCAGCGGGCGGCGCGACCAGTCGGTCAGCGACTCGGTCTTAGGCAACGAAACGCCGCAGAACGTCTGAACAAGCGCGCCATACGAAATCTGCTGGCGCTCGCCCAAAAAGGCGGCGGCGACCTGCGTATCGAAAATCGGTCGCGGCAGCACGCCCACGGTATGGAGCATGACCTCCATATCCTGCGAGCAGGCGTGGAAGACCTTGGTCACGCTCTCGTCGGCCATAAGTTCGGCCAGCGGCGATAGGTCGTCGATCACCAGGGGATCGACCGCGACGCTCTCGGCAGGGGTGGCAATCTGAACCAGGCACAGGCGCGGATGGAACGTGCGCTCGCGCAAAAACTCGGTATCGACGGCAATCGCGTCAAACTCGCGAGCGCGCTGGCAAAAGTCGAGTAGAGCCTGATGTGTGGAAATGTACATATCAACCCATCGAATAAGGTTAGGCCCGAAAAACACGGGTAGGATATCGGCATTGCTCTACAACTATACTCGGTTAGTCACAGAACGGGAACGTAAGTATGCGCTGCCTTATCATCCACAACCCGGCATCGGGCCCCAGCTCAGATGAAATCTTCGCATTCACGCACGCCCTTGCACAGGGCGGCGACGAGGTCGTGATGCGCTTTATCGGCGATGGCATGGAGCCCGAGGACGCCGTGGCGGATGTGCGCGAGTTCGATCGCGTGGTGATTTCGGGCGGCGACGGCACCGTCTCCAACGTGCTCGACCAGATGCGCGGATGCGGCGTCCCCACGCTCGTCTTCCCCTCCGGCACGGCCTGCCTGTTCTTCAACAACATCGGCAATGCCCCCGAGGCGGCGGCACTCGCCAAGGCCTGCCGCGTCGGCCGCACCGTCAAGGCGGATATGGGTGAGCTCTTTTGGCTCGACGAGAACGGCAACGAAAAGCGCCACGGCTTTATCATCATCGCCGGCTCGGGCTACGATGCCGAGATCATGATGAAGGCCGCCCCCGCCAAAAACGACATCGGCGAGATCGCCTACTTCCTATCCGCGCTCGCCACGCCCAACCCCACGGTGGCACACTTTACGATTGAGCATGACGGCATTGTCGAGGAGCTCGATGGTATCTGCTGCATGGCAGGCAACACCTCAGTCATCCAAAACGACATCAACCTGTTCCCCGACTGTCGCATGAACGACGGCATGGTCGATATCGCAGTCATCGAGCCCGTAAAAACCGTGCAGCTGCTCCCGACCGTGATCACCGCCGCACTCGACCCCGCCGGCAAGGTGCTCGGCCGTCCGCAGTTCAAGATCATCCAGACCAAAGAAGCCAAGATCACCTGCACTCCGTCGCTGGGCATGCAGTTCGATGGCGAAATCATCTCCAGCAATTCGGGCGTCTTTGGAGCCCGCGCGCTTCCGCAATGCCTCGACCTCATCGTCGACGAATTCTCACCGCTCGGAAAATAGGAGGACCCCATGAACGACAATCCCCTGCTCGGCTTTATCATCATCGTTCTGGCCATGCTCGTTGGCTATGCGATTAACGTGATCCACCGCCGGAAGAAGTAATTCCATATTGGTATGATATTCATCCAATTATCGTCTCCCCCGTTGTTTATGCATTTGCCAAACAGCGGGGGATTTTTCTTTGCACCCCGTGCAAGGCGCTTTATTCAGGTACAGTAATTGCAGGGTGTCTTTATTTAAGTAAAGCTACATAATGAGTATTCTTATCCGCTCATCGCATATTTTAGGACGCTCATCGAGTATTTCATCGAAATGGATGAATACTCTTTAGACTTCCTATAGGCTAATGGATGTATTTATTAGCTGAGATTCCACACAGCTTTGCGGGGTCTCAACAGTTGGGAGGGATTATGAGGTTTACTCATCCTGTCAACACGCTCAAAAAGCTCGGCTGCGGCCTTGCGTTTGGAGCAGCGGCCATCATGGCCATGCCGACTTCGGCACTCGCCTGCACCCAGATCTACATGGGCAGCAAGCTCACGGCAGACGGCAACACGTACTACGGCCGTTCCGAGGACTTCGGTCCGCGCTATGTCAAGCACTTTGGCATTGAGCCCGCACACAAGGACGGCAACAAGTACACCTCGGTCGAGTCCGGTTTTAAGTACAAGTCCAAGGGCGCAACCTACCGCTACACCTTCGTTCGCGACAACCCCTCTCAGTGGGAAGATCGCTACGACGCATATTCCGAGGCTGGCATCAACGAGAAGGGCGTTTCCTGCTCTGCCACGCTGAGCACCTCCTATAACGAGAAGGCCGAAGAGGCCGACCCCATCACCGAGGAGACCGGCATCGGCGAGTACAACTACGCTAGCGTCATCCTGGGCGAGAGTGCCACGGCCCGCGAGGGCGTCGAGCTCCTCGGTAGCCTGATCGACGAGCAGGGCGTCTGCTCCAATGACCAGATCATTATCGCCGACAGCACCGAGACTTGGCTGTTCGCCGCACTTTCCGGCCATCAGTGGATTGCCATGAAGCTCGCCGACGACATCGCCTCGCTCAACCCCAACATCGGCAACCTCACCTATGACGTCGACCTCGACGACACCGAGAACTGCATCCACTCCGAGGGCATCGAGTCCATGCCTAAGGAGAAAGGCTTTGCCGAGTACACCGACGGCAAGTTCGACGTCGCCAAGACCTACGGCGAGGAGATTAGCGAGGCCGGTATGCACCAGTGGTCGCGCTATGTCCAGGGACGCGACTACTTCATGGCTCCGCTTGCCGAGGGCACCGACTACGAGATCGTCAAGGACGAGCGCGAAGACGCTCGTGCCACGACCGGCGCCCTGGTCCACGAGATGCAGCCGCTGTTCTTCCAGCCCGGCAAGTCCGACTGGAACACCTTTGAGATGATCCGCAGCTTCGCCGCCCGCGGCGAAAATGTCGCTGGGCTCAACGCCAACACCGACGGCGCCTATGCCATTGGCTCCAACCGCAACACCGAGATCCACACCTTCCAGATCCGTCAGGGCATGGACCCCGAGATCGCGACCATCCAGTGGGAGATGCTCTCCAACGCCGAGTTCTCCGTCGCCATCCCCCTCTACTCCGCACTGCTCACCGAGGTCAGCCCCTACTTTAGCGATCAGGATGTCTCCTTCGATCACTGCGAAGAGGAAGACGTCGTGAACAACGAGGAGCCCAAGAACTCCATCAACTACGTTCTCATGGACATCAACACGCTCGCCTATGAGAACCGCGACCACTGCGCTACCGGCGTTCGCGCCTATCTCGACGCCCTGCAGAAGGAGCTCATTGAGCAGAACCTGACCGTCGACGAGGCCATGCAGGCCGCCGAGGACACCGAGGCCCGCACCGCCCTGGCCAACAAGGCCGGCAAGGCAGCGACCAAGAACACCTACGTCAAGTGCAAGGCCATGCTCGAGGAGATGCGCGACTACCTCAAGGAGGGCGACTTCTCCGAGGAGTTCGTCCCGAGTGACTACGATGCCGACAACGACTGCCTGGTCAAGTCCATCACCTACGCCGACGAGGCCCTCTCCGATAAGGACGTTGCCGAGCCCGAGGATGAGGAAGAGGCGACCGAGGAGAAGTCCGAGGGCAATAACATGGCCGCCATGGCCGCTGGCGCCGTCGTCATCATCGGTGTCTGCGGCTTCGTGCTCTATCGTCGCAAGAAGGCCTAAGGCCCTCACGCTCTAAGGGAGGGCAAGACAGTGCGAGCGGTCTTGCCCTCCTAACCCGCTATCTGACCGGCGGGAAACACCGCTGAAATCTTTTCAAAAAAAGATTTCCTGCAAACACTTTGCTGTGCTATAGTGCAACGCAACAGCAACTAGGTGCGACCGCGCCATGGCATCACGAAAGGAGCCACCAACATGAAGAACACGATGAAGTCCCTCAACAACTGGTGGTGGCGTGATGCGAATACGATCGGTCGACTGTGAGTCCATCACGCCTGTTTTTGCGCTCTAGGTGATTGAAAGGCCTCCGGTTTCGACCGGGGGCCTTTTTCTATCTCGAGCCCGATCGCATTCGCATCACGCGCCCCCGCTTTTCCCTTGTACTCCCCTTCCGAAAGGATTTTCAACATGTCTCAGAACACCACCGCCACCCAGCCCCGCACCGTCCAGACCGCCGACCGCGGCAAACTCGACGTCCGCGCCCTCGTCCTGCTCGCCATCCTGCTTGCCGCCGGCTTCATCCTCAACTTCACCGTCGGCAAGGCCATCTCGGGCATCTCGGGCGGCATGATCAGCCCTGAGTTCATCATCTCGGCCTTCTGCCTCACCATCCTGGTCGTTCGTCCCAACATTGGCCAGGCTCTCATCATCGGCCTCATCTCGGCCGCTGTAATCCAGATCACCACCACCTCGCCGTTTGTCGATTTTGCCGCCGAGGGCATCGCCGCCATGCTCATGGCCGTCATTGTCAACGCTGCTGCCAAGAACGGCCAGGTTAAGCCTGCCGTCGCCATTGTCGCAACGTTCGTGACCACCTTTGTCTCGGGCGTCATCTTCATGGTCATCAAGATGGCCATGCTCGGCGTGGTGGGCGAGCTCGCCGCAGCCATGCTGCCCGTGGTCGCCATGACCGCCGTGTTTAACGCCATTCTGGTCGGTGCCCTCTACCTGCCCATCCAGAAGGCCCTTAAGCTCAACTAACCTGCTCGGCTTTACGAGCCGTCCCATCTTGGCGTTCATTCGTCGCTCGCGTACCCAAGTACGCTTCGCTCCTCTTTCGCGCCAACCTGGGGCCCCTCGTAAAGCCGTCTCCGTGCTCCATTATTCAAAATTGATCCCCTTTTCGATTTAGCCCCTTTAGCGGGGGTTCAGGACACTCTTATCTCAAATCTCACCTTAAGGAGAACATCATGGCCACCAACGCTCAAGCTCGCACCATCTCAGCTAACGCCGCCTCAAACAAGGGCATTCTCGATATCACTTCACTCGTCCTGCTCGCCATTTTGCTTGCCGCTGGCTTTATCCTCAACATGACCGTCGGCAACGCGTTGGCCGTGACGGGCATCAAGCCGCAGTTCATCATCGCCGCCTATGCCCTGGCTATCGCGCTTACGCAGGCGAGCTTTGCCCAGGCTGCTATCTTTGGCATCCTGTCGGCAGCCGTCATCCAGATCACCACGTCCATCCCTGGTCTCAACTTTGTCACCGAGCTCGCCGGCGCGCTGACGATGGCGGTCCTCGTTAAGTCCAACATCGGCGGTAACGAGATGAATCCCTTTATTGCCGGGCTGCTCACCACCCTGGTTTCGGGCGCTCTCTTCGCAGCCCTGGGCACCCTGATCATGGGCGCGGCGCTGCCCACGGCGCTCGCCAAGGTGCCCATCGTGCTCGGCACAGCCGTCTTTAACGCCGTCGTGGTCCAGGCCCTCTTCTTCCCGCTGCGTAAGGTACTCGGCAAGTAGCCTGATATGATGGTGGGGCCGCACCCAAGTGGCCCCACCATCAAAGACTGTCCCAAACAACTAGCTCTTGGGGACGTTCTTAAACGACTGGTCATGTAAGAACGTCCCCAATGACTATGAAAGGTATCCATGGAAACGATCATCAACGTCGACGATGTCTCGTTCTCCTATGGCACGCAAACCGAACAGGCGCTTAGTCACGTCTCGCTCAGCGTGAACAAAGGGGATTTCATCGGCATCATCGGACCCTCGGGCGCCGGCAAGTCCACACTTGCCGCTTGCCTTTCGGGCGCCGTGCCTCACCACTACACCGGCACATTCTTTGGCTCCGTCGAGGTCGATGGCCGCGACACCTGTGAGGTCTCGCTCACCGACGTATCGCAGATCGTCGGCAGCGTATTGCAAGACATCGACACGCAAATGGTCGCTTCGGTCGTTGAAGACGAGATACTCTTTGGCCTCGAGAACTTCGGCGTTCCGCACGACCAGATCGAGCAACGTGTGAGCGAGACGCTCGAGACCGTCGGCATCAGCGACCTGCGCGACCGCGAGATCGCCACGCTTTCGGGCGGCCAAAAGCAAAAGGTTGCCATCGCCGCCATCCTCGCCATGCGTCCGCGTGTGCTCGTGCTCGACGAACCCACCGCGGCGCTCGACCCCGCCAGCTCCACGCTGGTCTTCGAGACGCTGCGCAAGGCAAACCACGCGCTCGGCATCACCATCGTCGTCGTTGAGCAAAAAGTCGCCCTGCTTTCGGAGTACTGCAACCGCGTGCTGGTGCTCGATCGCGGCAAGATCGCGCTGCAAGGTGAGCCGCATGAGGTATTCGCGCACACCGACGAGCTTCGCACCATCGGCGTCGACTGCCCGCGCGTCACACGCATCTTCAACAGCCTTGAGGCTGATGGCCTGGTAAGCGGTGTGCCCTGCTTAGATGTGAACGAGGCCGAGCAGCTGATCATGGGTATCGTCGACCCCGACCGCGCGGCAAACGACACCCAAGCGCCCGCAGGCTCCCCGCACGCACCGTCGTTGCGCCCGCACGCGAAAGACGCCGAGCCGGTGCTCACGTTTGACCATGTCGAGTTTTCCTACCCCCATGGCGCCGCCGTCCACGACCTCAGCTTGACGCTCTACCCCGGCGAGCTCGTGGGCATTGTCGGCCAAAACGGAGCCGGCAAGACCACGCTCACCAAGCTGCTCACGGGCCTGCTCAAGCCCGCATCGGGCAGCGTGCGCGTTACAGGCCTGGACACGGCATCGGTTCCCACAAGCCGCATCGCACGCGAAGTGGCAACGCTTTTCCAGAACCCCGACCGCCAAATTTGCAAGGATACCGTGCTCGATGAGGTCGCCTTTGGGCTAGAACTTGCCGGCATCGACCGCACCGAAGCCCTGCGTCGCGCCCGACTCGTCATCGACCGCTTTGGCCTGCCCGCCGACGAGGCACCGTTCTCGCTGTCACGCGGCCAGCGCCAGATGGTGGCGCTGGCCTCCGTCGTGGTAGTGGAACCCAAGATCGTGGTACTCGACGAGCCCACGAGCGGCTTGGACTACCGCGAGTGCATGACCGTGATGGAAACGGTGCGCACCATGGCCGAGCGCGGTTGCGCCGTCATCATGGTCTGTCACGACATGGAAGTCGTTTCCGACTTTGCCGAGCGCATCGTGGTGATGGCCAACGGTCGTATCCTCGACCGCGGTCGCACGCACGAGCTGTTCTCGAACATCGAACTCATGCAGCATGCTTACGTTGAGCCGCCCCAGGTCATCGAGCTCTCTCGCCGTCTGGCATCCACCGTCTCACCTGCCTTTACGCAGGTGAGTGAGGTCACCGATATCGTTCGTATTACCGAGGAGATGGTCCGCCGTGGTTAACGTCATCGACTATATGCCGGGCGACACGCTGCTGCACCGCCTGAACCCCGTCATCAAACTGGGCCTCGCCGCCGCTATCATCATCGGCATCTTTTTGTCCGAGACCTATGGAGCGCTGCTGGGCTTTTTGGCGTTCACGCTTGCGCTGGGCGCCTACGCCGGCGTCGCCGACCGCCTGCTCTCGCTGCTCAAGCTGCTGATTCCGCTCGCGCTCATCATGTTGGTGCTGCAGCTTGCCTTTATGCACGACGGCAACGTGGTGTGGGGCTTTGCTACCGACGAGGGTCTCATCACCGGAACAAAAGCCTGTCTGCGTCTGCTGGGCGTAGCGCTTCCGCTCATCCTGATGCTCATGGTGACCAAGCTCAACGACCTTGCCAACGCCTGTGTCGAGGTGCTGCACGTTCCGTATCGTTACGCCTTCACTTTTACCACGGCGCTACGCTTTGTGCCGGTGTTTGGCCAAGAAATGAACGCCATCATGGAGGCGCAGACCGCGCGCGGCGTCGAGTATGACACCAAAAACCCCATCAAGAAGCTCAAGCTCATGCTGCCATTGTGCGTGCCGCTGCTTATCTCGAGCGTGGGCAAAACCGATGCCACTGCCTTGGCAGCCGAGCAGCGCGGCTTCTACCTGCGCACGCGCGCGAGCTCGTACAAGCGCTATCCCGTCAAGGGCTTGGACATTGCCGTACTTATCATCAGCATCGCCCTCATCGTCCTCGGATTCCTGTTCTAACCCATCGCCACCTGCAACCGACAAACGAAAAAGGTCCCGGCTCGCATCAAACGAGCCGGGGCCTCACTGTTTCCCCAGATAAAACCTACCAAAACAAACCTGTCCCTTTTTGGCAGGCCGAGGGTTATAAGCGGTAGAGGGCGCCGCTGCGGATGATGGATTCGCGCACCAGGACGTCCATGGCGTCAAGGGTGATCTCGGGCATCTCGCGGTACTTCTGCAGCACCGAGAGCTCTGTACAGGCCAGGATGACGCGATCGCAGCCGCTGCGGGCGAACTCCCACATCACGCGATCGAACTTGTCCATATCGGGCTCGCGTCCGGCCTTCACGTCATCATAAATCAGCGACATTACATCGGCCTGGCGCTTCTCGCTGGGATAGACGACCTCGACGCCCGCGGCCTCGCACTCGCGCCCATAGACGCCTGCACCCACGGTGCCGTCGGTACCCATGATGCCAATCTTGCGCACCGACTCGGACGGCATGCTCAGGTTGGGATCGAACTCGCACTCCCCCATCACCGCGCCTGCCAGGGCATAGCGCACCGACTCACGCGGCATGTGGATAATCGGCACCTTGGTAAACGACTGAATCTGATCGTAGAAGTAGTGCGACGTGTTGCAGGGAATGGCAATGTGCGCGCAGCCCAACGTCTCGAGCGCCTGGGCGCACTCCTTCATGGTCGCCAGCAGCTCGGCATGCTCGCCGGTCTTGATGGCCAGCGTACGGTCGGGCATGGTCGACTTGGAAAGTACCACCATGTCGATATGTTCCTGATCACAGGTAGCAGCCGTATGACGCACGACCTGGTCGTAGTAATACGACGTGGCCTCGGCGCCCATGCCGCCGATAACTCCCAGCTTTTCCATCGCCGCCTCCTTGGTGACGCCCATGTAATTGCTCGCATCATATCCGCGCCCGTCCGATGCAAACCGGGCGGGCGCCGCGCTCGTCTACTTGTAATACGTCTTGAACAGCTTAAAGTGACGCAGCTTGGTGTGCCACATGCGCAACCAACGGTTAAAGACAAAATCACCCTTCATAAACGAAGGATCGGCAGCCTTGCCCTCTTTGGCCAGACGATGCGCCTTCGCACGCAGTTCGGGGTCCTTGACATACTTGTCAACGACGCCCATAGGGACAACCATCCACAGAGCCTCATCCTGCGCCGTCACAAATTCCGGCTCAAACGGGCGGTTATAGACGTACTCATCCACCACGTATCTAGCAACGTTAAAGCCGCTATTGGTGACATAGTAATTACTGCGGCCCTGACGCGTGTTGAAGTCGAAGAACTTAAACGAGCCATCGCGCTGGTCGTACTTGACGTCGAAGTTGGAGAAGCCCGTAAACTTAAGGTCCTCAAGCAGCTTGCGCACGCCACCCATGAGCTCGTCGTTGGGCTCAGTGATGATGCAGGCGTGGTTGCCGACACCATGGGGCTGATGCTCCTCGAGCAGCACGTGACCCAGGCACATCATGCGAACCTTGCCGTTGCGGTCGGAATAACTGGTAAGCACGCGCATGTACTCGTCGTTGCCGGGCACGCGGTCCTGCAGAATCAGGTCATCGGTGTAGCCACTGGCGTACACATCACGAATGACCTGCTCCAGCTCGGCGCGATCGGCAATCTCGTAGGCCTTCTTCTGACCCTCGAACTCGTGCTCCCACCACATGATGCCGTCAGAGGGCTTCAGAATCATCGGGAAGGGGAAGTCGATCTGGTCGAGCACCTCGGCGGGAGCCTCGCCCTGAGCGTTGAGCATCGCCATGGTAAAGGTAAACGTGTGCGGATAGGGCACACCGTGCTTCTCGCACAGCTCGTAGAAGATCTCCTTCTTCTGGCACTGCTCGAGCATGCTGTAGGGCGCATAGGGCGCGATGACGTTCGAGGCAAGCTGGCCGGCGTCCTGAGCCTGTGCGGCAAGCGCGACGTAGTTGTCGCCGCAGCCCATGAGAATAATCTTCTTATCGGGATTGGCCTGTGCGACGCCGTTAACGGTCTCGATCATGACCGGCATGGTATCGATATCCACGTTGGGCGTGTAATCGATAATTTGGCTGCGATACGCGGGGCCGGTCTGGTACTTGCCAAAGACCAGGCTCTTAACCTGATACTCCTCGTAGAAAGCGCGCGCCACCGAATACGCGTTGATGTCGCCGCCGAGCAGCACGGGGATAAACTCGCGCTCTGTAAACTGCAATGCCATGAAAACTTCCTATCTAGAACTGCCCCAAAACGGGCGGTCTTTGAGCAACCGTCTTATTCTAGCGTGCCGAGCCGCCGGCGCCTAAAGCTCCACTGTATCTATGGCAATCGGTGCGACCATCCGGCGATGGGACGGCGCTCACCGGTGTATGACACCCGGCAGTGAACCCACCGTTGTTGTAGGATTCAGCATATCGATATCCTCGAGCGAAAGGCGCAGGCGTGCCCCAAGACCATCCGACCGATAACCCCATCCTCAACGCCGCAAGGCGCGAACTGACGGAGCGTGCACAGACGACCGCCCCTCTGCGCACGGCAGACGATGCCTACAGCGGGTCCGCCCGCATCGTCTCAATCAACACATCGGCGCACAAGGGAACGCGCAAAACGCCCGTCGCCGATGGGCACGACACCGTCATCGAGCAATTTGGCCTTGCCTCCGATGCACACGCCGGACATTGGCACCGCCAAGTCTCGTTTTTGGCAGCGGAGTCCATCGATACGGCACGGGCGCGCGGGCTCGATGTGTGCGAGGGCGACTTTGGAGAGAACTTCACCACCCAGGGTATCAACCTGCTCTCACTCCCCTTGGGCACGCAGCTCAAGCTCGGCAGCGAAGTGCTCGTCGAAATCAGCCAGATCGGCAAAGTCTGCCACACCCGCTGTGCCATCTACTATCTCGCCGGCGACTGCATCTTCCCCCACGAGGGCATTTTTGGCGTCGTGCTGCAGGGCGGAGAAGTCCACATCGGTGACGACATACAGGTGGTCAAGTTCGGCGATGGCACCTGTTCCTTCACTCCCGCCGAGGCGCTCAAAGAGGTGGAGCAGGCTCGTCGCGAAGGAACCCTGTAGTTGCAAAACCCCACGTGAGGGCAACTTTTACAGCCAAAAGCCCTCACAAACAGGGTTCCGTAACGTTAAAGTTGAACTCTATGGTTTCTCAACAATTCGCTATAACTGCAGGTCAAAGCCAAAGCCTCAAGTTTAACTTGACCCTTTGAAACCTTTAAGGTTCAAGTTGAGGTCGAAAGCAGTAGTAGAATACACCTCGACCAATAACCTACGATTGATTGCAGAGGGACTGGATGCAGCATTCGAACCATCGCACCGCAGCGCTCATCGCGTCGAAGCCGGCTCGCATTATCACGAGCGCCGCGCTCGCCGTTGCGCTGACGGCCACGCCGATGCTCTCCCCCGTCGCGGCCTATGCCGCCTCGCAGGCAACGCAGGATCAGCTTTCCGCCGCCCAGAAAAAGATCGAGGACGCTACAAGCGCCTACAACGACGCCCGCACCAAACTCGAGGATCTGCAAAAGCAGATCGACTCCAATGAGGCGAACATCGATAAGATTGAGGCCGAGCTGCCCGAGCAGCAGGCCAAGGCAAGCTCCGCCATGCGCGATCTGTATAAGTACCAGAAGGGCACCAGCCCCATCGTGAGCTTCCTGGTGAACACGCAGAGCTTGGGTGACTTTATCACCACCTGTAAATACACCAACCAGATCACCAGCTCGAGCGTCGACGAGATCGAAGAACTCAACAAGATGCAGACTGAACTCGAGCAGAACAAGACCGAACTCGATCAGGCTAAGTCTCAACTCGAGGGCGAGCAGAAAAATGCCGAGGATGCACTGGCGCAGGCTCAGCAGCTCCGCAGCGAGGCGCAGGCAAAGGCCGAGCAGGAAAACGCCGCGGAGCTGGCCAAGCTCGAGGCAGACAAGGCCGCTGCCGCCGAGAAGATCTCGGGTGAGGGCGTAAGCGGCAATAACTCCAACAGCCAGGCCAACAACGCCAACACCACCATCGACACCACACTGAACAGCTCGAACAGCGGTAACTCCGATTACGACTCGTTCATTAACGAGTGGACGAGCCGCATCGACAACTACCTTGCCGGCTCCCCCATGGCAGGCCAGGGCCACAACTTTGCCGTTGCCGCCTGGAACACCGGCGTCGATCCCCGCTGGTCTCCCGCCATCGCCTGCATCGAAAGCAGCAAGGGCCTCTATTGTGCCGGCTCCTATAACGCCTGGGGCTGGAGCGCCCGCGGCGGCGGCTGGCGGAGCTTTGGTAGCTGGGGCGAGGGCGTCTCTGCCCACGTTGCCTACCTGGGCGCCAACTATGGCTCCACGCTTACCCCAGCAGCCGCCAAAAAATACTGCCCGCCTACGTGGCAGGACTGGTACAACAAGGTTGCTTCCCAGATGAACCGCATTTAGGCTCGCAAGCCTCAACTGCAAAGGGCCCCAAACGGGGCCCTTTTTCGTATATCTAGGAGACGACGCCCGTCGCGTTGCCGATAACGACGACAACGCACATAACGGCAAACATAAACCCGAGCGCTTTGAACCATAATTCGACAAAGGCGCCTCCCCGATACCGATCGAGCACGGGAAAGCGACGCCGAAGCCTGCGGCGGTCGAGCATACCAAACGTAATAAGCAGCACCAAGCCATCGACCATAAAGAAATACTCAAGCGCTAAAAACCACGTTGGATAGTTGCGGTTTTCACCTGTCGGCTGAAACACGGCAAAATGGCTTCCCATCAGGAGCAGCAGCGTCGTCGCATAAACGCATCCATTCCATATGCGCCCCACAGGCTCGGGAATATGCGAGAGCAAGCTTACGCACTTGGACGCCAAGGACTCGGACGCCGAGGGCGAGATGGTCGAATGCTGACTTGCAGAAGGCGAAAGCGCAGGGGCAACCGGTTGCTGCACCCGATGCACTTGCGACACCGCGGTCCGTGACACGGCGGCGGCAGGAGCCGTTGCGAGTGACGACGCGGGGGCGCAAAAGCCATACGCTGCGCGCGCAGCATTGCCCAACGCCTTTGCACTTGCAAAGCGCTTGGCGGGATCGAGCGCCATCGCCATGCAAGTCACATCCGCCAGCGGGACGGGAATGCCATGCGCATCGCATTGCTCGCGCATGTCGCGCCCCGGTTTGAGATCAGCCCCCGTCAGGCAAAAGAACAGCAGCGCGCCGAGCGCATAAATATCGCTACGCACGCTCGTCTGTCCAAAACCGTACTGCTCGGGCGGCGCATAGGAACGCGTGCCAAACTTAACGGTATCGGCATCGGCACCGTCACGCCAGACACGCGCGATCCCCAAATCAATAATCACCAGCGAGGAAAAGGTCATGCCGGCATCGGTCGCGTATCTCACGCCCGACACAATGATGTTCGAAGGCTTAAGATCGCGATGAATCACCGGTGCCGCCGCCTCCCCCGCCGCCGCAAAGCCGGCATGGAGCTCGCTCACCGCATCGCACAGGACGGGATATAGCACACGGGCATAATCGGGCGTCGCGCCCAGGCGCCCCACGAGCGCCTCAAGCGTCTCGCCTTCGACATATTCCATCACCACATCGAGCTCCTCGCCCGCGCGGCGGCAGTCGACAATCCGGGGTAAGTGTTCAAAACGGCGTCCGGCCTGCTGAGCCGCAAACAGGCGCTCGTAGGCCCCGCCAATCTGCGCCGAAGCATCGATGCGCTTGCGGACAAAGGGGCCAAGCGAACCACCGCCAGAACCCTCAAAGTACACAAGCTCGGTTGTCTCGACGTCGGAGCGCTTGAGCACGCGGTCTACGCGATAACTATCATCACGCTCGAGCGACGCCAGGTGCCCGGCAAGCGCGGCGGTTAACTCATCATCGTAATATGTTGGGCTCTGAGTATCCATGAGGTCCATCATAGCGCAGGGCGCGGACACCCCATGGCATCCACGCCCTGTTCGTTCGCATAGTTGTTTCGGCATTAGCTAACTCAGCCATCGGCCGCTAACTCACCGTCTCCTCGCCAAAGCGATACAGTTCCTCGTTGACCTTTTGCAGGCTGCAGCCGCGATCGATACAAAAGATGACAATCACATCGCGACGGTCCTTACAGTTGAGGACGCTTACCCCGGCAGCTGTCAGAGCGCGGTTGGTCTCCTTGAGCGTCAACGCCATCGCAAAGGCAATCTGCAGCACCTTATTACGGCTTGGGTGGCGCGCACCGGTAAAAATCTGATAACCAAAGGTCTCATTAAGGTCGGCCATGCGCACCACGCGCGAGCGCTCTAAGCCCTTTTCCTGTAGCAGCTGCTTAAGGTAGTCCGAAAGCGACGGGGCGCCAAAGTCGTGTTCTTTGATATAACCATCGATGTTTGGCGCGTCGAGGAGCTCATTGAGCAACTCGTCCGTCAGCTTTTTATCGGGCATACGACCTCACCTCCCCAGATCGCATAGTAATCATGTTGTTTATTCTAGTTAAAAGCCGCTCACATCAGAACGTTCCCAGCTAGCAACCTGATCGGGAGATACCGTGCTCATCGCTTCGAACTTCCAGGTGCCGCCCGCTTTGAGATGGTTGGTGTTCGCAAGAGCCGTTCCCACCTGATTGCCGTCTGCGTCATACAGAACATACTCAATCTGAATGTAGCTTTGCTCTTTATCCGTATTATTGGTCAACGTGCCAGTGATCTTATACGCAAACTGATTAGACGTATCGCCGGCTTCATCCGAAACCGTATAGGGTTCTTGTGCCTCTTTTTGCTCCTCGACTTGCTGGGTCTGTTCGGCAGGCTTTGCTGCATCACCCGTAGACGAATCAGACGAGTTACCGCCCATAGAACCTACGACGCCGGCAACAACGAGCACCACGATGACACCCAGAATGATCTTGCCGATCAGCTTCTTTCCCTCTTTTGCCATTATGCATCCTTCCCACGATCCGGCTACCGTGCCGGCACACAGCACATCGTAGGAGGCAGCGAACTCAAATTCATTAGCTGGGAGCTAATGTCGCAACACAGTTTGCCATCTGGCGCTCATTGAGTCCTTTTTTCTTCACCGAACTCATGCCTTTGTTGTTGACTATTAAACATTTAGACGTAAACTGCTTTGTTACCTTGTCAACATCTGAAAGGAACCTCATTGGGAAAAGACGTACTGGTGCAGCAACTCGTCGACTCATTCGACAACTGGCCCGCCAAAAATTCCGGTTGCGGATCGTCCCGCATGACGCAAGAGCTCTATCCTTTTGACAAGCTCTTCTCTCCCATCAAAATTAACAAGCTCACCGTCAAAAACCGCATTGTCATGGCACCGATGGGCAATATCGACATGTGCGAGGAAACTGGCCGTCCCAGTGACATGATGCTGCAGTACTTTTTCGCCCGCGCCAAAGGCGGCTGCGGCCTCATCACAACAGGACTCGTGCCGGTAAGCCACGGCATCGATACCACGGTCACCGAGCTGGACAAGCTCACCTATTTCCCGCGCATCGATCGAAGCCGAACCGTTATGGCAGGCTGGCGCGACCTTGCCCAAGGTGTCCATGCCTTCGGATCGCGCATTTTTGTCCAGCTTACGGCTGGACTCGGCCGCGTGGGCAACCCGCAATGCCTCATCACGCAAAAGAGGTTTCCGGTCTCGGCGAGTTTCTTGCCTAGCTACTACATCCCCGCCATTCCATGCATGCGCCTCTCGGACCAAAAGCTGCGCCGTATCGTAAACAATATCGGCCAAGCGGCGGCCGATGCCCATGCCATGGGTATCGATGGCGTCTATTTGCACGGGCACGAGGGTTATCTTATCGAGCAGCTCGGAAACCCCGCCTTTAACCATCGCAAGCTCGGACGTTATGCCGATTGGCGTCAATTTGGCCTCGATATGGTCAAAGAAATCCGTCGCCGCGTTGGGCCTGACTACCCCATCATGTACCGCATCGACCTTTCGCTTGCACTCGAGGAAACCTATGACGAGCCGGTCATGAATTCGACCTATCTGGGACGCATGCGCGGCGGCCGCACAGTCGAACAGACCCTGTGTTATATGGAAGAGCTCGTGGCGGCGGGAGTAGACATCTTTGACGTCGACCTTGGTTGCTATGACAACTGGTGGATGCCCCACCCGCCTGCAAGCATGCCCGCAGGCTGCTTCGTTCCCGTGGCGCGCGCCGTTCGGGAGCGCTTTGCCGCCGACAATATCCGCTCCAATGCCGACCTTCCCGTACCCGTTGTCGCGGTGGGTAAGTTGGGCTACCCCGACATTGCCGAACGCGCCCTTCGCAATGGCGACGCCGATATGATCATGCTCGGACGCCCGCTGCTTGCGGATCCCGAGTGGCCCAACAAGGCGTATGCCGGTCGCGTGGCAGATATTCGCCCCTGCATCGGATGCCAGGAAGGATGCCTCAACGAGTTTGTCGAAGGGGGCCATCCGCAGTGTGCCGTCAATCCACGCTGCAGCTTTGAATACCTCATGCCCCAGACACCCGCTCCCGCCATAGAACCCAAACGCATAGCGGTGATAGGAGCCGGACCCGGCGGGATGGTCTGTGCGCTAATCGCCGCGCGTCGTGGCCACGACGTAAAGCTCATCGACGCCGAAAATGAACTTGGAGGAAAACTCCTCTCCGCCAGCGCCGCCCGAATCAAGTTCGACCTCGATAACTACCGATCATATCTTGTTCGACAGGTGCGCGAGCAGACAGAAAAACCCAACGGGAACCTGACACTCGAGCTTGGACGGGCAGCATGCGCCGAAGATCTTGCAAAAGCAGGCTTCGACGCAATCGTGTGTGCAACAGGCACTTCTAATGCGATACCGCCCATCCCCGGCCTTACGGAGCTTGCAGCATCGGGCCATGCCGTGCAGGCAACGCAGCTACTGCGCCAACCTGCACTGCTTGGCAACGCCAAAACCGTCGCCATCATTGGCGGAGGGGCCGTGGGCTGCGAGATTGCCCAATGGCTCACCGTCGAACACGGCATACCACAGGTCAGCGTAATTGAAATACTGCCTCATATGATGCAGGGCGCCTGTACGGCAAATCGTGGCCACCTACTCCATGCGCTCAGGGGACGCAATGTGCGGCTCCTCAATATGACACGCGTCGAGCGCGCGGAGGTCGGCGGCATGCGCGAGTCTGGAGTCCCAGCGAGGTGCGCGCGTCTCCACTTGAGTCGCAACTGCCACAAAAACGTTCCCGACCCCTACATCTCGTGGTCACCGGTCTTGCCCGAGAACGTCGAAAACCCGCTTGCACCCAAAATCGGCAACGACTGGAAGCCGCTCGAGCTAACCTGCGACCTGGTAATCATTGCCTGCGGCGGACACCCCGACGACGCACTGTTCTACAAACTGCAGCAGACGCATGCCGCAGACGAGCTGCATAACATCGGCGATGGGTTTGCACCCGGCCGTGTGCTCGAAGCGGTCCGCGCGGCATACCGACTCGGCACCAATATCTAACACGAAAGGATGGGCTCACAGATGAACCTGACCTCCCAACAACAAGCCCTGCTCGACGGCGCCAAGGGCCCCGCCATGGCCAAAGTAGTCAAGACCCTCGTTATGTACGGCGAGTGCTTTGGTGCCGAGCGCATGGTTCCCGTGACCGGCGCAAACGGTCATCTTGTCACAAGTTTTGGCCTCTCCATGCTCGGTCCAGTCTATGACCTTATGGATGAGTTGTTGAAAGACGGAGTCCTGTCCGGCCAGTCATTCTCGGTCGACCCGAGGCCTCTCGACCCCGCCGTCCCGGCCAACCCGCTGCAAAAGCTGCTGTTCAAGATTATGTATTCCAAACAAGGCGATTATGAGGCACAGCTGCGCAGCATGGGCCTATTGGACAGCGATGCTTTCAGCTGCACCTGTTACCAGCCCGAAGTTGGCAATCGACCCCAGCGTGGCGACATCCTAAGTTGGGCAGAAAGCAGCGCCGTGGTCTTTGCCAACTCCGTGTTGGGCGCCCGCTGCAATCGCAACTCCGGCATCATCGAGATGTTCGGCTCAATTGCCGGCTTTGTCCCGGAATTCGGCCTGCTCACCGACGAGGGCCGCAAGGCGACCTGGATCATCGAAGTCGACTGTAAGCGCAAGCCCGAAGCGCAAGTGCTTGGCAGTGCCATTGGCATGAAGGTGATGGAGGACGTCCCTTACATTAAAGGCCTCGACCGTTGGCTTGGCCGCGAACTCACGCCCGACACGCAGGACTACCTTAAGGACATGGGCGCCGCCAGCGCATCGAACGGCGCTGTCGGGCTCTACCACGTAGACGGCATCACGCCCGAAGCCGTCGAGCAAGGCGAACAGCTCATAGCACCAGACGCCCAAATCTATCGCATTGACGACGCTGAGCTGGAACACATCCGCTCAAGCTACCCCATTATGTGGAAGAACCCGGGCGCGCGCCCCAAGCTGGCCTTCATCGGCTGCCCCCATCTCTCGTCTGCACAACTCGCCCACTGGGCAGACGCCATCTGCGATGGGCTGAGCGCCTCCGGCAACCGCCGCGTGCAAGTACCCACCGTGCTGACCGCCGCCCCATCTGTGGCAGACGCCTTCCGCAAGACTGCGGCATACAGACGTCTCTCGACTACCGGCGCCGTCGTCTCGAGCATCTGCCCGCTTATGTACACCAACAACCCGCTGTGCGGCAGCATGCCCATCATCACCAACTCCAACAAGTTGCGTACGTACTCGGCATCGCGCTACTACACCGACGACGAGGTGCTCGCCTACGTCACCACCGGAAAACCAATCAAATAGGAAGGCGACTCCTCATGAAAAAAATCTTTCACGGCCGCGTCGTTGTCCCCGGAACTGCCCACGCCAAGGCACTTGTCTCTCACGGAGGGCTCAACACACTCGCATCGTTTCAGAAGGCACTGATGTTTGGCGACAAAAAGGCCACATGTTCCGACCAAAACAATCCCGACTTGTACGGCAAACCTTTGGCAGGATGTGCCCTGTGCCTACCGCAGACTATCGGCTCCACCACAGGTGGCATGGTGCTCTTCTGCGCCACCAAAATGGGCCGCCAACCCGCATGCCTGCTGTTTTCCAAACCCATTGACAGCCTTGCCGCCGCTGGCGCGATCCTCTCGGGTGTGTGGACCGACACCCCCATGCCCACCATTGACAACCTAGGCGATGAGTTTCTCGATGCCGTGTCGACGGGCGACGCCATCACCGTGGCCGAAGACGGCACGGTCATCGTCGGCTAAGGCTATCCGACCCGCCGCCCGCAGATGAACAACGTGTTTCGCCGTTTCCCACGCGCGGTGCGGGCGATAATCTTGACGTATTCGATATACAACACGAAAGGAGTCCCACCATGGGAGCATCGGTATCGGTCGCACAGGGCGCGCCTCTTGATGCAGGCACCTACAAGGCAGACGAGGCAGCCGTCGAGCGCTTTTGCGAATTGCTGCGCATCCCCACCGTTTCGCGTGAGAACATCGCCGAGCGCGACGATGAGCCCTTCAACCAGTGGATTCCCACGCTTCGGCGACTTTATCCGCATTTCTTTAAAGTCGCCGAGCTTACACGCGTCGACGAGTTTGGCATGCTCCTGCGTTGGCCTGGTGCCGATTCCGCCTTGGACCCCATCGTCATGATGGCGCATCAGGACGTCGTGCCCGTCGAGGGGCAAGACTGGAAGCATGATCCCTTTGGAGCCGAGATCATCGACGGCGAAATCTGGGCCCGCGGCTCACTCGACACCAAGTGCATCGTCTCTGCTTTCCTCGAGGCCGCCGAGCACCTCATCGATCAGGGCTTCGTTCCACCGCGCGATGTCTGGTTCTTCTCGAGCGATGGCGAAGAAATCGCCGCGCCTACTGCAACCCATGCAGTGCAGTGGCTTCGCGAGCACAACATCCATCCCTATATGGTGCTCGATGAGGGTGGCGCCGTGGCAACCGACGCGCCGCTCGGCGTCACCGAACCCGTTGCCATGGTAGGCGTATCCGAGAAGGGCCACGTCGACCTTACCGTTACGGCGCGCGCCGACGGCGGCCACGCCTCTACGCCTGCGGCAAACGATGCCTGCCGTCTTCTCTGCCGTGTATGCGAGACCATCTCGGCCAACCCCGGCAAGCCGCAGCTCACGCCCGCCGTCGAGGCCACACTGACCGAACTGGGCGCCCGTAGCAGCGCGACGTATCAGGCAATCTTTGGCAACCTGTGGCTCACGCGCCCCGCGGTCACCAAGATCATGGCCGCCAGCCCCGAGACCTCGGCCATGCTGCGCACAACCTATGCGCTCACGCAGCTCGAAGGCTCCAACGCGCACAATGTACTGCCACCAGTTGCTCGCGCTAACTTCAACGTGCGCATCGCTCCGTTCGAGACTATCGCCGATGCCGTCGAGCGCGTCCGCAAGCTCGCCGCCCAGCAGTGCCGCGCCTCGGGCATAAGCCCCGAACATGTCACCGTCGAAATCAACGAGGCGATTCCCTACACCGAGCCCGCGCCCATCTCGCCTTACGAAGACGATGCCGCCTTCAACTACATCCATCGCTGCGTGTCGGGCGTCTATCCCGAGGCCGGCTTTGCACCCTACGTGCAGAACTCCTGCACCGACTCGCGCGAGTTCAACGAGATCTGCGATCGCGTCTACCGCTTCTGCGGCTTTATCTACTCGGGCGAGGCGCGCAAGCTCATCCATGCCGCCAACGAACGCATCGGCGTCGACGTCTACAAGCGTGGCATCGAATTCTATGTGGCGTTTCTCGCCAACCTTGAACAACTGTAGGACGGGAGGGCCGATAGCGCCCCTCCCCGCTTTTACCGACCAGGAGAACCAGCATGACCCAACCAAATCTTAAGCGGGCGGCCCGGCTCGACACCAAGGCCGTCGCCCTCGCCTCCCTACCCTTTATGGGCATGATCAGCTTTTGGCAGGTCTACGACGGCATCGTTCCTAAGATGCTCACGGGAACCTTTGGCCTATCCAACTCGCTCACCGGCGCGATCATGGCTATCGATAATGTCTTTGGCCTGTTCCTGCTTCCGCTTTTTGGCATCCTCTCGGACCGTTGCGCAAGCAAACTCGGGCGCCGAACGCCCTTTATCTTGGGCGGCTCCGCGGTGGCAATGCTCTCCGTCCCGCTCATCGCGATCGCCAACAACATGGGCAGCCTACCTCTGCTCATCGGCGCGATTATCCTCACGCTATTGGCAATATGCGCCTATCGCACCATGACGGTTGCCATCGTGGCCGATATTACGCCTCGCCCACTTCGAACCAAGGCGGACTCGATCGAAAAGATCGTCGGCTATGCGGGGACGGGTCTTATGCTCGTCGCCATCTCGGTCATGGTTCCCAAGGCCGACAAACCCGATTACCTTCCGCTCTTTATCTTGCAGGCCGCCTTTATTCTCGTCTCGGCCGTTGTCTACGGCATCTTTGTCCGTGAGCCCGCTCTTGTCAAAAAGATGCGCGAGAAATCGCTGTCCATGGGCATCGACGAGGATCAGATTGACAAAGATGACTCTCCCGAGGCCGGCGGTAAAGATCGCATTGCAGACGCCGGCGTACGCCGCTCCATCATCACGCTGCTTGCTGCAACGTTTTTCTACTACATGAGCTATAACGCCATGACCACCAATATCAGCCGTTATGCCGATATGTTCTACGGCATGGAGGGCGGTTCATACGCCATCATCAATATCGTGACGATTGCAGGCGCGCTGCTAAGCTACGTACCCTTGGCAAATCTCTCGCTCAAAATCGGCCGTAAAAAGGTCGCCCTGGGCACCGCCGTCATCATGGTTTTATGCCCCGCGCTTCTTTGGCTGGCACCCGGTTTCTCGCCCGTGCTGTACGGCGTCTTTTTGTTGATGGGCGTTGCACTGGGCGGCGTGGACCTGTGCGTGTACACGATGATTCTGGAGTGTTGCAGCTCCCAAAGCGTAGGCCGCTACTCTGGTTACTACTACACCGTGAGTATGGCGGCTCAGGTGGCGACACCGATTCTCTCCGGCATCGTTATGGACTTGGTGCCGTCGATGCTCTTCGCCTACATCACGGCAATGGGCATGTTTATGGCCGCGAGCATTGCCGCCGCCAAGCACGGCGATGCTATCTTGATCGACGAGGTCGCTCGCCGCGAGGCAGCCGAGTAGAAGCGCATGCCAATATTGAGCAATGGAGCCGGATGGGGGTATTTCCCATCCGGTTCCATTTTTGTTCCA
Source organism: uncultured Collinsella sp. (assembly GCA_900556415.1). Lineage (GTDB taxonomy): Bacteria > Actinomycetota > Coriobacteriia > Coriobacteriales > Coriobacteriaceae > Collinsella. The sequence goes on along the minus strand of USOU01000001.1, from coordinate 120,203 downwards.
TCTTCAAGAGACTCGTCGAAGCCTACCCCACCGTGACGGATTCCCCGGTAAAGGTACTGATCATCAACAGGACAAAGAACACCAGGTAGCTGACACTCAGCGGGTACGCAATGATCAGGAAGACGGCCCAGCCGACATTGGTTTTACCGCAGGCATGGCGTTGCTCGCGATTGCGGCAGAGCCAAATCGTCACGCCAATGGCCACGATCAGCAACACGAGTGCCGCTGCTGCCAACCCGGCAAGCGCAAACATAACGCCAATGCTCACAGCAATAACCGGGAGCAGCAGCAAGCCGCACCCGCACCCACCAGGACTATACACGGCAGTCTGTCGGCGCTTCATCGTCACTCCAAGTTAAGCAATCGTTTGTAGACATCGAGGCCCTTGAGTAGGATTTCCTCGTCAAAGAGCATGGTATCAGTATGCAGGGCACTTGTGGCATAGGCAGAGCAGCCCTCGGCGTCGCGCGGATTATCCTGACTGGCAGGAACGCCCGTGCCCAGCAGGAAAAACACGCCTGGCAGATGGCGCTGGTAAAAGGCAAAATCCTCGGCAATCAGCAGCGGCTCGTCCACGAGCTGTAACTCGGGCAGAGCAGGCGCGATCCGGGCAAACAACTCAGGGTCGTTGTCGACCGGCGGATAGCCCTCGGCAAAGTCGAGATCGTACGTGCAGCCCGTTGCAGCGCACGCCTCGTCGAGTACACGGCGCACACCCTCGCGCGCGCGGTCAAACATGTCGTCCGTAAACACACGCAGACTGCCGGCAACATGGGCCTCCCCCGCCACCGCATTGCAGACGGTACCGGCCTGCAGCAGGCCGAACTTACCAATGCAGGGTTCATCGGCACCCAGCTCGTCCATCAATTCACGCTCGGCAACCAAGAACTTGGCAGCCGCCAGCGCCGCATCGTGCGATTCGTGCACGGGAACGCCGTAAGTCTTGGCGATATGGATGCTTGTCCCGTGAATATGCACGTGCGTCTCGCTCGAGCGCGCCAGCAGCGGGCCGGAACAACTCGCCAACGTGTTCGCAGGCAGATCGGGCCACACGTGAAAGCCAAAAATGCGGTCGACCCCGTAGCGCTCAAACACCCCGCTCTCACAAACTGTCTTGGCGCCACCGGTCGTCTCCTCAGCAGGCTGGAACACAAAGAGCACGTTGCGCTTGATAGCACCCGGCTGCTCACGAATCGTGCGATCGACAAAGGTTGCCGCTGCAAGTGCCATGGCCATGTGTCCATCGTGTCCGCAAGCGTGCATCTTTCCGGGATGCGTCGAGGCAAAGGCCGCACCCGTCGCCTCCGCGATGGGCAGCGCGTCCATATCGGCGCGAATCGCCGTAGCATGCGCAGCGCCCGTGCCAGCGTCGAAGAAAGCACAAACACAGCTGGGGCAGGGATGGGTCACCTCGCAAGCGAGCGGTGCCAGCACGCCCTCGATATAGGCTATGGTTTGCGGAAGATCGAAATCGAGCTCCGGAATGCGATGCAGGTCGCGACGATAGCGACGAAGTTCTTGGAGCTCGGTCATAAAGGATCCTTTCATGGGGCATATCCATTCGCACAATATTGTGATGCAGAATTGTGACGCCCTTGTTTCTAGCATATCCCTGCATTTTTTAAACGTTATATACGAATACTCTTGTTTGGTAAAGTGCAACGTGGTAGGGTCGTTACCACTTGATAGAGGCGCGGGCACGAAGAGCCGCGGGCGAGCCGGCAGGCTTTGACCCCGCGGGGAGGCGAAACCCGCCGAACTGGGTTTTTCGGGCACGAACAACCTGGTGGGCCTGCGGGAAACACCCGCAGGACTGTCTGCAGCAATGCGGGAGCGCTATCCGGACATTGGGTCCACGCTATGCGGATTCGATGCGCAGATGGCGCCGTCTGGATAGCGAGGTTTACGGGACATGGCATTGACCCCCAACGAGGCATATGCGGCCAAGCAGCCGTTTGTGGACAAGGAGACGCTCGAGCATATCGTCGAGCAGTTTCCCACGCCATTTCATCTATACGACGAGGCGGGCATCCGCCGCAACATGCAAGAGGTGCGCGACGCCTTTGCATGGAACCCAGGCTTTAAGGAGTACTTTGCCGTCAAGGCCAATCCCAACCCGGCACTCATCTCCATTCTTAACGAATACGGCTGCGGTTGCGATTGCTCGAGCTATACCGAGCTTATGATCGCCCGCTCGCTGGGCATCATCGGACACGACATCATGTTCTCGTCCAACGACACGCCGGCGGCGGATTTTGAGCTCGCCGACAAGCTGGGTACCATCGTCAACTTTGACGACATCAGCCACATCGAGTTCTTTGAGCGCGTTGCGGGGCCCATCCCCAAGACGGTCAGCTGCCGCTTTAATCCGGGTGGCCTGTTCCAGCTCTCCAACGGCATCATGGATAACCCCGGCGACTCCAAATACGGCATGACCACCGAGCAACTCTTCGAGGCCTTCCGCACGCTCAAGGCCAAGGGTGCCGAGGACTTTGGCATCCACGCATTCCTTGCCAGCAACACCGTCACCAACGACTATTACCCCAAGCTCGCGCGCATCCTCTTTGAGCTTGCCGTGCGCCTGGAGCGCGAGACCGGCGCACATGTCGCCTTCATCAATCTGTCCGGCGGCGTCGGCATCCCCTATCTACCCGAGCAGAAGGCCAACGACATTCACGTCATCGGCGAGGGGGTGCACGCGGCCTACGACGAGATCCTGGTTCCCGCCGATATGGGCGATGTGGCCATCTGCACCGAGATGGGCCGCTTTATGATGGGCCCCTACGGCTGCCTGGTCACCAAGGCCATCCACGAAAAGCAGATCTACAAGGACTATATCGGTGTCGACGCAAGCGCCGTCGATCTGATCCGCCCTGCCATGTATGGTGCCTACCACCACATTACGGTGATGGGTCAGCCGGGTGGCGCCGACAAGACCGCGGCGCCTGTCACAAACACCTACGACATTACGGGCAATCTGTGCGAGAACAACGACAAGTTCGCCATCGATCGCGAGTTACCGCATATCGACATGGGTGATGTGCTCGTGATCCACGATACCGGCGCGCATGGCTACTCCATGGGCTACAACTACAACGGCCGTCTGCGCTCCGCAGAGGTGCTGCTGCGCCCCGATGGCTCGGCCGACCTTATTCGCCGTGCTGAGCGCCCGGGCGATTACTTTGCCACGCTCGACGTGCTGCCGAGCGGCCGAGAGCTGCTGGCCAAGTCGCGCGCCGAAAGTGCCCGCCGTCGCGCCCAAGACGAGCGCTTGGCCGTCGCCGCCCAATGGAATAAGCGCATCCAGATCGCGGAAGCGAAGGAGAAGAACATGGATATCCGCAACCTCGAGGGCTCAATCGTCGCCCTCGTCACGCCGTTTAAAAAGGACGGCAGCGTCGACTTTGACGCGCTCGAGCGCCTTATCGATTTCCACCTGCAAAACGGCACCGACGCCATCCTCACCCTGGGCACCACCGGCGAGAGCGCCACGATGACCGATGACGAGGACAACTCCGTTGTCGCCGCCGTGGTCAAGCATGTTGCAGGACGCGTCCCCGTCATCGCCGGCTCGGGCTCCAACTCCACGCAAACCATGCTCACCAAGTCGCTCACTTACCAAGGCCTGGGCGCCGACGGTCTGCTGCTCATTACCCCCTACTACAACAAGTCAAATGAAGAGGGCATCTACCAGCACTTTAAGACCGTCGCCAATGCCGTGGACATCCCTTGCATCCTCTACAACATCCCCGGCCGCTGCGGCTGCAGCATCAGCGAGCGCAACGTAGAGCGCTTGGCCGCGCACCCCAACATCATGGGTATTAAGGAGGCCTCGGGCAACGTCGCCTACGCGGCCAAGATCGCACACCTGCTGTCCGACGACTTCCGTATGTACTCGGGTGAAGATGCCCTCACCGTGCCGCTCATGAGCCTGGGCGCCTCGGGCACCATCAGCGTGTGGGCAGACGTTCAGCCGCAGCTCGTGCACGACATGTGTCGCGCCTATCTGGACGGTGACGTGGAGCGCGCCCGCGATATCCAGATTGCCGGCCAGCCGCTCGTCAATGCCCTCTTTAGCGAGGTCAACCCCATCCCCGTCAAGGAAGCACTCGCCCAGATGGGTATGATCGAAGCCAACTACCGCATGCCGCTATGCCCCATGGCAGACGACACGCGCTCCGCACTTACCGATGCTCTGAAGGGAGCTGGTCTGCTTGATTAAGACCGTCATTATGGGAACGGGCCGTATGGGCTCGCTCATCCGCACCACCGCCGAGGGCGTTGTCGACGCCGCCGGTCAGCTCGTTTTTGATATCGTCGCCCAGATCGGCTTCGACTTGTCCGAGCTCGAGAACGCCCCGGCAGCCGACGTCATCATCGACTTCTCGAACGTCGTGACCTTCGATGCCGTCGTCGCCTATGTCGAACGCACGGGCGCCGCGTTGGTCTCGGGCACCACGGGCTACACACCCGATCAGATGGACCGCCTGCGCGAGCTGGGTCAGAACGCCCGCGTCATGCACTCGGGCAATTACTCCATCGGTATCGCAGCCCTGCGTCATCTGGTAGCACAGGCCACACACGAGCTGCCCGGCTTTGACTGCGAAATCGTCGAGACGCACCACAACCAAAAGGTTGACGCCCCGAGCGGTACTGCCAAGCTACTGCTCGACGCCATCGTCGAAGCCGAACCCCAGGCAGGCTACCACCCCGTCTATGGCCGCGAGGGCATGTGCGGCGCGCGTGACCCCAAGGAGATCGGCATGCACTCGCTGCGCGGCGGCACCGTCGCCGGCGTGCACGAGGTGAGTTTCTTTGGCCAGGACGAGGAGGTCACGCTCACCCACCGCGCCACGAGCCGTCAGATCTTCGTCAACGGCGCCTTGGCAGCAGCCCAAAAGCTCATCGCCCGCGACCCCGGCTTCTACACCTTCGACCAGGTCATGTTCGCCTAACTAGTTATCAACCATACCCCCTCAAAGGAGAGACAGCATATGAGCAACGCAGCCGAGATGGATGCACAGGAGATTATCAACTACATCGCCACCGCGCCCAAAAAGACGCCCGTCAAGCTGTACGTGCGCGAGAAGCCGGGCATGAAGGTCCAGTGGGGCAATGCACACGTCTACGGCGGTCGTCGTGGCAAGACCGTCTTTGGTGACTGGGATGAGCTGAAGGCCATCCTGGACGCCAATGCCAATTCCATCGATTACTACGACGTTGAAAACGATTGCCGCAACTCCGCCGTGCCCATGCTCGACCTTAAGGGCATCAACGCCCGCATCGAGCCGGGCGCGATTATCCGCGACCGCGTCGAGATCGGCAACCGCGCCGTCATCATGATGGGCGCCATCATCAACATCGGCTCCGTTATCGGCGAGGGCTCTATGATTGATATGGGCGCCGTCCTGGGCGGCCGCGCAACCGTGGGCAAGAACTGCCACATCGGCGCCGGCACCGTGTTGGCGGGCGTCGTGGAGCCCGCGAGCGCCACGCCCGTCATCATCGAGGATGATGTCATGATTGGCGCCAACGCCGTGGTCCTGGAGGGCGTGCGCGTGGGCAAGGGCGCCGTCGTGGCTGCCGGTGCCGTGTGCGTCGAGGACGTCCCTGCCGGAGCCGTCGTGGCCGGTGTCCCCGCCCGCGTCATCAAGATGCGCGACGAGAAGACCGACAGCAAGACCGGCCTCGAGGAAGGCTTACGCCGGCTGTAGGGTTACGCGGTTTTACCAAACCGCGTAACTAGTCGACGCTGCAAACGGCCCAGAGCGGCAATCTGACGTTCAATCGTCGGGCATGACCAGAAGGTCAATGCCCTCCTCTTTCACGTCACCTTGCTCGCTCTGGGTCGTTTTCGCTGACTTATGCTCAACCTGTGGGATAATCCAATCCTAAACAAAAAAGGCCGAAGCTCCATTGGGGCTTCGGCCTTTGTTTTTTGCAGCGTCCAAGCGCAGTTTATCGATTCTCGATGCTGCCGATATTCTTGAGCTCGATGGAGATGAGGCCGTTGGGCTCGTTGACGAACTCGATGTACTCGGAGTTCGAACCCATCTCGGCCGGGAAGCTGATCTCGATACCCGTGTCGGTACGGATCTTGTGATTGCGCACGGCCGCGCGCTCGACCTGCTTGCGCTCCACGGGCACGCGCTCGGGTACCTTCTCCTCGGTCAGCGCCGCACGCACGCTCTCCTTGATGACCGGCTCGTCCTCAAAGACCTCATCGACGATATCCCAAGGCGGCAGTTCCTCGTCATCCTCAACCTTCTCGGCAACGGCGGCCTTAACCTTAGCGAGCGCTACGGCCGTGTTGGCGCCGTGCTCTTCAGCGACCTCCTCGACCACGCGCGTCACCGTGTCGATGACCTCCTTACCCGAAACGCCCGTGTCGCATTGCAGCAGGCCGTCGGGAATGAGCATGCGATCCTCGCCGGCAATCTTGCGCTTCTTATCCACATAGCCGATCTCCATGGTGCTTGCACGTACGATGGCATAGCTCGGAACCTTTTGCGAAGGGTTCGGCAGAATGGCATAGTGGCGCGCGATGTCGTTACGAACCTCGCCCTCTTCGCGACCTACCTCGTGCATGAATGCCTGCTTGGAGCCCAGCAGCATCACGGCAAACCAGCGGGCATCCTCATCATCGTCAAAGTCCGCCACAAGCACGTCAGTGGACTCGGCTTTCTCGGCCTTGGTAAGTTCGGAAGAGATGAACTCCGCAATCTGCTGCGACAGGTCCACGAACTCACGCTCACCAAAGAAATAGCCCTTGAGCTCGCCGCCGAATGCGGAGTTCTCGGCAAACGTGGCACGCTTGTTGTCGGCCGAAGTACGAGCGCGGCGCAGATGCGTGGTCACGAAGTTGCGCACGGTACGGCTCTCGATATCGAGCTCGCGCTGGCTCATGACGTTGACGGCAGAGTCAAAGTCCAGGATATGCAGGATCGCGTGATTGATTTTCATATACGGCATTCCGTTCTAGATCGATTTCGGCACGAACCAGTATAGCGGTCGAGCCCGCCCCAGGCGCATCGAAGATTGGTGCATCGGGGACAGGTTGCTTTGCACCAATGGTTAGCGCAGGAGCTCGGACTGCCAAGCCTCGAGCTGTTCTGCCAGGCTCTTACCACTAGAAGGCACGCTGAACTCTGGACGCTTGGGCAGCAGCGCACACTTAAGAATCGCAACGATGGTCTGCGAGACAAAGCGCCGCGTATCCTTGTCAAAGCCTTGCGCAGCCTGGAGCATCACGGGCAGGCTCTCGCGCAGATTCCCAGCGATATCCGCAAACCGTTCGGCGCCCGTAGCCTCAAACACGGAGAACAACGCATCTACAAAACGCTCGCGCTCGCTAGGTGACACTGCAAGCAGCATCTCGCGAATGGAGCCATCAACGTATCGAGCACCGGCGGACAGGCGCTCACAGTACACGAAGTCGCAACCATCAACCACCCAGCTAAAGGGATTGTGCTGCAGCAGGCTGAACTCGGTGCTCTCAACGATGGCATAGTCCTCTTGTGTCTCGAACATCATGCCGAAGATCGACGACCGAGGTAGCGTCTTGTCGATTCGACCGGAAAAATCGGCAAAGGCGTTGCCGTTCAGAAACTCCTCGACGAACCCTGGACCATCATGGGAATACGCCCGTTCGATTCGCTCACGGGCGACATCGGAGCACATCGCCGCACCGTACACCGCAAGGTTTCCACCCTTGGAATGACCTCCGCACAAAAGCGGCCCGTCGATCGCATCCGCCGCCTCGTCCACATAACGCGCCGCGGATTCCTGGGCCGGCACAGGACACCGGAACGCCATGTTAAAGTCCTCTTTCCAGCCCACAATCGTGCTGTCGGTCCCCCGGAAGGAAAGATAGCTAAACCCCGCCGGAAACCGGAACGCCATGGCTGCAAACTGCTCTGTCGCCACCACATCGCTCACGGCACGATAGCCGCAAACGTGCACGCCACGGTAGCGAGGGCTTGCTGCCACGGCCTCCAACAAGGCCCTGCTCCCCTCTGGGTCCCACAAGTCGTCAATCATGTCCCGGTAGCACTCGGCACGCAGCAGTTCGCGTACGTCTAGGCCCTGCCAGTTCGTCAGCCCCGCCATATCACCCGGCAAGCGCAAATAAGACAACCACGCAAAGACCAGGCTATCCACCGCGCAGAACGGCCGCTCCTCAAACGGATCAAACGCCGTCTGGGCATAGGTCAAAAAATTAGGCGAATCCGACATGGCCCTCCCATCAACTATGGTGCATTGGGATGGTGCATTGGGGTCAGGTTACTTTGCACCAAAAAGGCGCCCGGGCCGTATGAGCCCGGACGCCTTCATTGTAGCTTTTCGCTCTAGCGAGCTTAATTTAGCAGGAGAAGTCGACGCTGTCGATGATGTCCTTGAGGGCCTTGGCGGAGGCGGTAAGCTCATGCTGCTCGTCATCGTTCAGCGGCACGGGGACGCGGCAGACAACGCCGTCGCGGCCAACAACGGTCGGCATGGAGATGGCAAGATCGGACAGGCCATACTCGCCCACCATGAGCGAGGAGACGGGCAGAACGGTCTGCTCGTCACGCATGACGGCAGTGCAGATGCGCTTGACGGCCATGGCGACGCCGTAGTAGGTAGCGTGCTTCTTCTCGATGATGGTGTAGGCGGAGTTCTTGACGTCCTCGGCGATGCGCTTCTCGGCGGCCTCATGCTCCAGGTGGCCGTGAAGCTCGCAGAAGGTGTTCAGCGGAACGCCGGCAACCTGAGCGCTGGACCAAGCGACAAACTCGGAGTCGCCGTGCTCACCCATGACATAGGCCTGGACATCGCGCGGGTCGACCTCGACGTGGGCACCAAGCATCTGCTGCAGACGGCCGGTGTCGAGCACGGTACCGGAGCCGATGACATGGCCCTCGGGCAGCCCGGACATCTTGATGGCAGCATAGGTCAGAACATCAACCGGGTTGGAGACGATGAGCAGAATGCCGTCGAAGCCGGACTTCTTAATCTCGGGGATAATGGACTTAAAGATGTTGACGTTCTTGTTGACCAGGTCCAGGCGGGTCTCACCGGGCTTCTGGGCTGCGCCGGCGGTGACGACGATCATGGCGGCGTCGGCGACATCGGAATAATCGCCGGCGTAGATCTTCATCGGCTCGGCAAACGTCATGCCGTGCGCGATATCCAGGGCCTCACCCTCGGCACGGTTCTTGTCCACGTCGATGAGGACCATCTCGGAGAACAGACCACTCTGCATCAGTGCGAACGCCGAAGACGAACCGACGAAACCACAGCCGACAATAGCGACCTTCTTCTCGTTAACCATTAGAAACTCCCATCTCTCTCCACAAACAAGCCGCCCGGGAACGACCCGAGCGGCTTGTCGTAATCCCAATACATCCAATCGGGACTTTGATTATGCTCCTATTCGCAGCCAAAAATCGACCGTTTACCGAAATTGTTTGCAGTATTCGTAAAATAACTGCACGAAATCGGTTTCGAGCTATTGACGAGTCGAAATAGGTTTCTAATACAGGCCCGCCTCGCGAATGGCCTCGACAGCCAAGGCGATCTGATCGGGCGGCAGGACCAGCGCCATGCGCACGTGCCCCTCGCCCGAAGGGCCAAAGCTCGCGCCCGGCGTCACCACAACGCCGGCCTTCTCCATAAGCTCCTCGCAAAACGCCATGGAATCGGTGCGACCACCGGGAAGCTTGGCCCACACAAACATAGATCCATGCGCGTTGGGACGCTCCCAGCCCAGACCCTCGAGACCGTCGCACAGGGCATCACGGCGCTCCTGGTACTTCAGACGCTGCGCCTCGACCTCATCGCGCGGACCGTTCAGGCAGGCGATAGCAGCCTTCTGGATCGGGAAGAACATGCCAAAGTCGATCTGGCCGCGCAGCTTGGCAAAGGCAGAGACCACGTCCTCGCGGCCGACCAAAAAGCCGATACGCGCACCGGTGACGTTAAACGACTTGGAGAGCGAGAAGAACTCAACGCCCACCTCGAGCGCGCCGGGATACTGCAAGAAGCTGCCGCCCGGCTCGCCGTCGAACACGATGTCGGAGTATGCGTTGTCATGGACGATGAGCAGGTCGTGCTCGCGGGCGAAAGCGATGATTTCCTCGTAGACCTCGGGTGTGCCCACCGAGCCGACCGGGTTGGCGGGCAGCGACACGATCATGTACTTGGCGCGATCGGCAACCTCGGGATCGATGCCCGCCACATAGGGCAGGTAATTGTGCTCGGCAACCAACGGATAGTACTCGAGCTTGGCATCGGCGATCTTGGCACCTGCCTCAAAGACCGGGTAGCACGGATCGGGAACCAGAATGGTGTCACCCGGATCGAGCAGGGCCAGGCCCAAATGACCCACGCCCTCCTGTGTGCCGTTGCACGACTGCACCATGGACGGCGTAATGCCCGAAACGCCAAAGCGGCGCTCATAGTAATCGCACACGGCCTGCTTGAGTTCGGGCAGGTCGCGCAGGGCATACTTCCACATCTCGGGATCTTGGGCTGCCTGCGTGAGCGCCTCGACCACATGGTCGTACGGCTTAAAGTCGGGCGTGCCCACGCTCATGTTGTAAATGGTCTTGCCCTGAGCCTTCAGCGCGAGCAGTTTGTTGTTGAGCGAGGCGAAGACCTCCGCGCCAAAGCGGTCGAGACGCTGCGATGCCTGCATGGTGCCACCTTTCGATATAAAAAACGCGGCGCTCCGACAAGAGCGCCGCGCGATACGGGCCATCAGATTTCAAAAGTGTAACGCTTGCAACCCCCGTATTGGTTCAATTTAGCCAACCTTAGTCAATTGCATTGAGCGCGTCGATCTGCGCAAGCCACAGGCGCGAGCTGGCGTCACTCGGCATACGCCAATCGCCGCGCGGGCTGAGCGTCACCGAGCCCACCTTGGGACCATCGGGCAGGCAGCTGCGCTTAAACTGCTGGGCAAAGAAGCGACGGTAGAACGTACGCAGCCACGCGTGGACGGTCTTAGCGTCGTAGACGTCCTCGAAGCTCTTGAGCGCCATGCGGTAGATCTTGCCCGGCTCAAAGCCAAAACGCAGCAGGTAGTAGAGGAAGTAGTCGTGCAACTCGTACGGGCCCACCAAATCCTCAGTCTTCTGCGCAATCTCGCCGTCACCCGTGGGCGGCAGAAGCTCGGGAGACACCGGCGTATCGAGGATATCGAGCAAGACCTCGGCGATACGCCCGCCAAAGACATCAGCGGCATAGCGCACCAAGTGACGCACAAGCGTCTTGGGCACGCTCGCGTTGACGGCGTACATGCTCATGTGGTCACCGTTATAGGTAGCCCAGCCGAGCGCCAGCTCCGACAGGTCACCCGTGCCGATGACAAAGCCGCCAGCCTGGTTGGCCAAGTCCATCAGAATCTGCGTACGCTCGCGGGCCTGGCTGTTCTCGTAGGTCACGTCTTGGACAGCCGGATCATGCTCAATGTCCTTGAAGTGCTGCTCCACGGCCGCGTGGATCGAAACCTCGCGGAAGCTCACACCCAGGTCGCGGGCGAGCGACTCGGCATTCGACTTGGTGCGATGCGTCGTGCCAAAGCCGGGCATGGACACGGCTGTGATACCGGTGCGCGGCAGCCCCAGTGCATCGAAGGCGCGCACGGTCACAAGCAGCGCCAGCGTGGAGTCCAGACCGCCCGAAAGACCAATCACCGCAGCCTTGGTACCCGTATGGGCAAGGCGGGTCTTGAGGCCCTCAGTCTGCAGATTGAGAATCGTCTCGCAGCGCTCGGCCAGGTCACCATGGTCGGCCGGCACAAAGGGCGCGCGCGGGAAAACGCGGTCGATATCGCAGGCATCGCGCAGGACAGGCTCTTCGGCCAACACGCCCTCAAACGAAAACTCAACGGTCGTGGCCTCCGGCGCATCGTCCGCGCGTGCCCACGTCGTCGAGCGACGGCGCTCGGCAACCAGGCGGTCAAGATCAACGTCGGCGATGGCCATATCGCAGGTAAGCAGTTTGGTCGCGGCGAGCTTGGAGCCGTTTTCGTAGACGAGGTTCTCCCCCGCAAAGACCATGTCGGTCGTGGACTCGCCCTCGCTCGCGTCCGCGTAGGCATAGGCGCAGTACAGGCGCGCACTCTGATTGGAGATAAGGCTGCGGCGGTAATCTGCCTTACCGATAATCTCGTCCGAGGCCGACGGGTTGAGAATCACCGTCGCACCGTCAAGCGCCATCTCGGTCGAAGGGGGCGCCGGCACCCACAGGTCCTCACAGACCTCAACGCCCAGCACCAGGTCCTCGGCGCCCTCATCACAGCAACGGTAGATAAGCCCCGAGCCCAGCGGGACCGGACCCTGACCGGCAAATTCAACCCACACGGGATCCGCAGGCGCCGGAGCAAACCAGCGGCGCTCATAGAACTCGCCATAGTTGGGCAGATACTTCTTGGCCGTAAGGCCCAAAAGCTCGCCCGCGTAGCACACGGCGGCGCAGTTGTAGATATTCTCGGCAACTGCAACGGGAAGGCCGATGGTAAAGACAATCGGCAGCTCGCGGGTTTCATCGAGAATATGTGCCAGTGCGGTCTCGCAGGCATGCAGTAATGTACGGTTATGGAACAGATCGGCTGCGGTATAGCCGCACAGATTAAGCTCGGGCAACACCAACGCACGAACGCCACGCTCGGCAGCATCGCGAACAGCCGCCAGCGCAGCCTCGGCATTGCCCTCGACATCGGCAACGCGAATCTGCGGCGACGCCGCCGCCACACGCAAAAAGCCATCAGACTGAGAAAGGTGAAGATTCATAAGAATGCTCCCGTGCGTAGACGCCATTCACAACAATTAGCAAGCCCTATTGTAGTTCAACCGCCGGGTGCAACCGCATCCCACCAACTTGGTGAGCTATTGATGAGTTGATGGTATCTGTTAAATGTCACGTACGATTCACATCTGGTGGGTACCCTGATGGCTACATGAAACGAAGCAGATTTACACCGGGAGGACCCCGTATGACAACCAAGTACACCGACGCGCCGCGTACGCGCGTCATGACACCGGCCGCGCTCAACAACGGCGTTCACGAAAACCATTCCATCGGACAGACCATGGCCATCGCGCCCAAAAAGGGCCTGTTCGACGACATTTCCATTCCCCAAATCATCGCCGGCGCCGCAGCTGCCGCCACGAGCGTCGCGCTTGCTTCCAAGATCGGCATCGCTGGTTCAGTAATTGGTGCCGCCGTGAGCTCGGTCATCACCGTTGTGTCCTCGCAGGTCTACCGCCACTTTATCTCTGCCAGCGCCGAAGCCCTCAAAGGTACGCACGCCGCCGACGACTACCCTGCCGGCGCCTATGAGCCCGTTGAGTTTAATGCCGAGGAGCACCTGGGCGGCGCCGCGACTACGCAGGAGATGCGCCAGATTGCGGGGCGCGCGACCACGGCGCGCGTCGCTCCCGACAGCCTGCGCGCCAAGGCGGCGGCAGAGCGCAGCCAGACGCAAAAGAAGGTCATCGTCTTCTCGATCGCCATCGCCATCATCGCGGTCATCGCCTGCGCCGGCGCCATCCTTATCACTACGGCCGGTGAGGGCCTGGGCGAGCGTCCCGAGCCAATCCTTTCGTCGCACACGACCGAGCACGACGCGGATAACTCCGGTCAATCGCAAAGCCAGCAGGACGACCCGCAGGGCAACTCCGCATCCACCGACTCCTCATCGAACACCCCCGATCAATCGCAGGGCGTCGATTCCTCTACGGCTAACAGCGGCACGCAATCCGGCACGACCGACTCAAGCCAAACGACTGACGGCTCTCAGCCGAGCACGGGCGACCAGACGAGCGGCAATACATCGGGCACGGAATCTACCGACAACAGCAGCACCAACAGCTCGAGTGGAACCGCGTCCGGCACGACATCTGACAGCTCGAGCCAAGGCACGGCATCGGGCAACTAAGCACGTTTGCCTCTCATAGAGAACCGACCTGTATAACGGGCGCGAACCGGCAACGGTCGCGCCCGTTTGCTTTGGGTGCCGAGGTAGCACGCCCCGTGCGATGGTAAGATGCTTTGGTGTGTAAAGAGGAGATTTGCCATGAGCAAGACAATAGTTAAGCCCACGCTCTCACTGGGCAACCACATCTATCTGTATCGCCTGCTGCGCGACGCGATTGGGTGCGGTAAGCAAACGTTTATGACGCAGGTCGAGGAGGCACTCGCCGCCGGCGACATGGCCGCTTATGACCTGGGCTTCGAGTCCACGCGCGAGTTGCTCGAGGAACTCGACGACTGCATTAAGCTGACCGTCTTTAAGGGCGGCCGCCTGTATGCCACCGTCATCGCCAACGAGGCCTGGGATGCCGCCCTTGCCAAGGGCGAGGACAAGCCCAAGGCAGCCAAGGGAGCCAAGCAGTCCTACAAAAAGAAAAAGCGCGGCGAGAAAGACCTCAAGGCTGTGCGTCCCAAGCACGTTAAGCGTCCCGAGCCCGTGGCCGAAGTCACTCCGAAGCCCGAGCCCGAGACAAAGATCGAAATCGCTATCGAGGTAGCAGCAGAAACCGAAACCGAAATCGCCGCCACGACCGATCCCGAAGTCATATCCAAGCAGGAAGCCACTGTGGAGCTCAACGAGGCTCCCAAGTCGACAACCGAAGAAGCCGCCAACCAACCCGAGACGCCTGCGTTCCAAAACAGCGATGTCTTTGGCGACGAGGCCGAGGACAATCAACCCGACGAGTCCGCCGATCAAGACGCTACCGAGTCGACGCCGGAACCCGAGACGCCGCAGCCTGCCATCTCGCTCACGGTCGTCTATGACCCCGAAAACGCAAACGCCGGCATCACCACCATGGCATCCACGCCCATCGACGCAAAGTCGAGCGTCGAGAACGAGAACGCGACGCAGGTTGAGGTTGAAGCCGCAGTTGCAGACGCGCCCGTCACCGTGAAGCCCGCAGATTCCGAGATCAAGCCGGAAGTAACGCCGGAGCCCGCACCCGTCATCGAATCCGTGCCCGTCTCTGCTTGCGACCAAATTCCCGCACCGGCACCGGCTTCGGTACCCACAGCGGCCCCAGCCCCCGCACCCGTAGCGCCGACCATCCCCAAGGACTTCCCCGTCGATTTCGCAACCGAGGTCTTCTGCCCCGGCCCGCTTCTACACCAGCTGTCGACCTATCTCCCCTACGGCGCCGACACGCTCGGCATCGTCGGCGAGTACTATTGGATCGCCCGCGAGCGCGGTACCATCGAGGCTGCGCGAAATCGCGCAAGCTTCCCCCTACGCTACACGCAGGCCGGCGAGCGCCACGAAGTCATCGTGCGCATCCGCCGCAACGCCACCGGCGGTCTCGGTGCCGCCTGGACTATCGATAAAGTCGAAGAACCCGAGCAGTAACGACAAACGGCTCAAATCCAAACCCGGATTTGAGCCGTTTGTCGTTACGCATTTATTGATATTGCTCATTTATCGATGTTGCGTAACCGACAGCGAGCGGGTCGCAAGTGCCCCAGGTTGCCGTGAAAGAGGAGCGACGCGTACTTCGGTACGCGAGCGACGGTTTGAACGGCAAGATGGGGTGCTTGCGGCCCGCGCAGCGTCGAGCAGTTACGCGGTTTGGAAAAACCGCGTAACGATCTAGTCGCGCGTCAGCTTGCGGTGAATACGATGCGGCTGGGCTGCGTCCTCGCCCAGGCGCTCGATACGGTTGGCCTGATAGGCCTCAAAGTTGCCCTCGAACCAATACCAGTTACCCGGATTCTCGTCGGTACCCTCCCACGCCAGAATGTGCGTGGCGACGCGGTCCAAGAACATACGGTCGTGGCTAATGACCACCGAGCAGCCCGGGAACTCGAGCAGCGCCGCCTCGAGCGAGGACAGCGTCTCGACATCGAGGTCGTTCGTGGGCTCATCGAGGAGCAGCAGGTTGCCGCCCTGCTTGAGCGTGAGCGCCAGGTTCAGACGGTTGCGCTCGCCACCGGAGAGTACGCCAGCGCGCTTCTGCTGGTCCTGGCCCTTAAAGCCAAAGCTCGCCACATAAGCGCGGCTCGGAACCTCGGTCTCGCCGACCATCATGTGGTCCAGGCCATCCGAGACGACCTCCCACAGGTTCTTATCGGGGTCGATGCCAGAACGGTTCTGATCGACATAGGAGATCTTGACGGTCTCGCCCACCTCGAGCTCGCCCGAAGTCAGCGGCTCCAGGCCCACGATGGTCTTGAACAGCGTGGTCTTACCCACACCGTTGGGACCGATAACGCCCACGATGCCGTTGCGCGGCAGGGTGAACGATAGGTCGTCGATGAGTACACGGCCATCGAACTCCTTGTGCAGGTGATGGGCCTCGAGTACCTTGTTGCCCAGACGCGGTCCAACGGGAATGCGGATGTCGGTCCAGTCGAGCTTCTGGCTTGCGCGGGCCTCGGCCTCCATCTCCTCGTAGCGAGCCAGACGGGCCTTGTTCTTGGCCTGGCGAGCCTTGGGCGAGCTGCGTACCCACTCGAGCTCGGCCTCCATGCGCTTGGCGAGCTTGGCATCGCGGTTACCCTGTGCCTCGATACGCGCGGCCTTGGTCTCCAGATACGTGGAGTAGTTGCCCTTATAGGGATAAAGGTGACCGCGGTCGACCTCGCAGATCCACTCGGCAACGTTATCCAGGAAGTAGCGATCGTGTGTGACGGCAAGCACCGCGCCCTGGTAGTTGTGCAGGAAGTGCTCGAGCCACAGGATCGACTCGGCGTCCAGGTGGTTCGTGGGCTCGTCGAGCAGCAGCAGGTCGGGAGCCTCAAGCAGCAGCTTGCACAGGGCCACGCGGCGGCGCTCGCCGCCGGAAAGCACGTTGACCGGCATGTCGGAATCGGGCAGCTGCAGGGCGTCCATGGCCTGGCCGAGCTTGGAATCGATATCCCAGCCGTCGGCGGCGTCGATCTCGTCCTGGAGCTTTCCCATCTCAGCCATGAGGGCGTCCATGTCGCAATCCGGGTCGCACATCTCCTCGCCAATCTTGTTGAAGCGATCGACCTTGGCGATCATGTCGCCAAATGCCATGCGCACGTTCTCGATGACGGTCTTGTCGTCGTCGAGCGGCGGCTCCTGCTGCAGGATGCCCACGGTGTAGCCGGGAGTGAGCCTGGCATCGCCGTTGGAGACCTCCTCGATACCGGCCATGATCTTGAGCAGGGTCGACTTGCCCATACCGTTGGGGCCCACGACGCCGATCTTGGCACCGGGGTAGAAGCTCAGGGTCACGTCGTCAAGGATTACCTTGTCGCCATGGGCCTTGCGAGCCTGATACATCTGGTAGATAAACTCCGCCATATGCCTGTTCTATCCTTTCTACCTGCTGTTTTCCTATTCTTGTTTCGCTTTAGTGGAAACGAAATGAGGAAACCAGCTCTGAAACGTAACGAAAAGGGGCATGGTTGCCCACACCCCTTAATACTACCTGGGAAAAGTCCCCCGAAACACACTATGAACTGCGTACGCTAGTTTTCCGCAACCCTAGCGAACGGCTCGCTGCGATTTGCGCCACAGCAGATACGAATAGACGTAGACGGCTCCGACCGAACCAAACGCCAGAACCGCAATCACCGCGGCGACGACTTCACTCGAAAGCACGCTGCCTGCCACGCCCATCACAATCAGGCCAATACCCAGCACCATAAAGCAGGCGCCGCCAAAACGCTGCGTACGGCGCCAGTTCTCGGGATCGGCAAGCGCCCAAGGTGTCTTGATGCCGAGCGTATAGTTCTGCTTCACACGCGGCAAGTAGTTGCCTACGCCGATGAACAGCAAACCGACAACACCGGAAATCAGCACGTTAACCGAACCGACCGCCGGCACCACGCCCCAGACCGTAAGCTCTCCCAGCCAGCTTATGGCGCACATGAACAAGGTGAAGGCGATTACGAAGCCCTGATAGAACTTGCCCGAGGTTCGATATGCCTCACCTTTGGGGTCGATGCGCGGCACCACGCAGAACATTGCGAGAAGCGCCAGAGGCAGCACGCCGAGCGCGGAGGCCATCCAGCTAGGACCCCAACCATCGACGGCACCGTTCGCGCCCCAGTGCATGGGAATCTGTGCAGGCAAGCTCGGCATCACCATGAGGTGCGCTACGACATTGGCGACGCACAGAACAACCAGCGCAATCCACACGCGCGACGATACCCCCGTGGGGTGAATGCCCTTGTTTTCGTTATTCATCCTTATCACCTTCCGTGTTTGTAAAGCCCATAAACCAACCGATCAAGTCCTGCATGACGGTGGTGTTTAAGCTGTAAACGATGTTTTGGCCATGACGTTCATCGGTCACCAACCCGGCGTTTTTGAGCGTCGCCAAGTGATGGCTCAGCGACGGCTTACTGATATCGAAATGCTCGGCAAGCTCCCCCGCCGTGCAATTGCCCTCGCGCAGCAACTCCAAAATGCGCCGTCGCGTTGGATCGGCCAGCGCTTTAAAACCCTCTCCCGGCATAAGACCTCCTCTCATCATCTCTCATGACGTGCACACTATACTCTGTATTTAGATGTTTGTCTAACTATCTAACCGCAATGCTTCAAACCACATCAAAGCAAACGCCATCGCAGCCTATGGGCGATTACCTATAATGGCGATAGCTAAAACACGACCCGCTTCCCCATCGGAGGATGTCTATGACCGAAACCGCAGCCGCAATTTCCAACGAGACGCGCGACACCAAGCTCGAGATCATTATGGGGCGCGAGGCGCTCGATAAACTCGCCAGCTCCACAGTGCTGGTGCTCGGCTGCGGAGGCGTGGGCTCCAACTGCTGCGAGGCACTCGCCCGCGGTGGCATCGGTCATTTCGTCATTCTGGACAAGGACATCGTCGCGCCCAGCAATATCAATCGCCAGGCCATCGCTTTTCACAGCACCGTCGGCAAGCACAAGGTCGATGTTATGGAAGCCATGATTCGCGATATCAATCCCACCGCCACCGTTATCAAACACACCGAATACCTGCTAAGCGACAACATCGACGAGTTCTTCGCGAGCGTTTTGGAGCAGACGGACGGCAAGCTCGACTACGTCGTCGACGCCATCGACACCATCTCGGCCAAGCTCACCATTGCCAAATATGCTCAGGACCACGGCATTCGTTTGGTTAGCTCCATGGGCGGGGCCAACAAGCTCCATCCCGAGTGCCTCCGCTTTGCCGACATCTTTGATACGGTACGTGACCCTATGAGCCGCATTATGCGCAAAGAATGTAGGAAGCGCGGAATCAAGAGCCTGCATGTACTGTTTAGCTGCGAGGAATCGGTTAAGACACAGCCCCGCGACCCTTCCAACATCCACGAGCGCACCGAGCTGGGCACCGCCAGCTTTATGCCGCCCATCATGGGTCAGATGATTGCCGGCGAGGTTATCCGCCAGATCAGCGGACGCGGCACCGAGCGCGTGCGCGCCGACGGCCAACGTCTGGACTAGCGGAGCGCGCCGAGATGGAGCCCCGGTTATTTGATGCACACTGCCATCTTGATTTGATGACTTACCCGAATGCCGTTGCCGACGAAACCGCGGCTATAGGGCTGGGGGTCTTTGATTGCGGGGTCGACCCACGCGACTTCGAGGCAGCAAAAAAGCGTGCCAGCCGCTACCCAAACATTATCGCCGGCGTTGGCCTTCATCCCTGGTGGCTCGCCGACGGCCGCTGCGGTCCTGCCGAAGTCAATCTGCTTTGCGAAGTTGCCGCCCAAGAGCGCTACATCGGCGAGGTGGGACTCGACTTTTCCGCTCGTTTTGCCGGAAGTGAGCCGCTACAAATGCAGGCACTTGACCGGCTCTGCGATACTCTCGTGCAGCATCCTCTTGCCGGGCGCGTGATATCAATTCACGCCGTTCGTTCGGCAGGAACCATACTGGACGTCCTCGAATCGCATGGACTACTCATCCCAAACCCCGACTCCCCCGCTATCATCTTCCACTGGTTTAGCGGTACTTCGGACGAACTCGTCCGCGCACGAAACGCAGGCTGCTATTATTCCGTCAACGAACGCATGCTCGCGTCTAAACGAGGACGCGAATACGCACGACAGATTCCACTCGATCGTTTACTGCTCGAAACCGATGCACCGGCGGAGGCAAACGCAGAAACAAGCGCGCAGTCGCTCATCAGATCACTCATAAGGACCTCAGAACGCATCGCCTCACTCAAAAACTGTGCCGCAAAGCACATCGAGTCGGCAGCTTTAACAAATGCACGCTCTGTTTTTAGCCTTCGCTGACCCCTGTGGTCAAAAAAACGTCAAATATGAGTACTGCTAGCGAAATGGATACATTACTTTGAGCTTTACGACCACCAGAATAATCTACGATTGTCCATTAACTAACACTTTTACAGTCATTCCTCCTGCATTTTCGCAAGTTTAAACCCCTCCAAACGCTTAAATCACGTCTGAAGAGGTCAATTATGCTGCGACTAAATTAGTCACAGTACTCATATTTGGCATTTTTTGACCACCGAGTCACAGGGAGGCGCTAATGCAGCTCCCTGAGCCCGCTCGGCTATTCGCAAATCGGCGCTCCATGGCCCCAAGAGCCTTCCATGCCGCATACGGTCGAGGCAAACCCCGCCGCAAAGTCGAGTGCGCGCTCGATGGCCTCGGCGCCATCCTCGCCACGCTTGACAGAATCGAGATAGCACATCAGGAACGAGGTAAGGAACGAGTCACCCGCCCCCATGGTGTCCTTCATGTCTGCCACGGGTTTGGCATGCTGCCGATAGTAACGCTCGCCGTCATAGGCAATACAGCCCTCAGCGCCAGCCGTGGCCGATACAAAACGCGGACCCAGGCTCTTCACCCATGCCAGGCGCTCGCGAATCTCATCCTCGCTCGCGGCGTCTGCCGCGCTAAAGAATGCGAAGTCAACGTAGGGAGCAATCTGCTCGTAGTACTCGTCGGTCGAATCGTCCGAGAAGTCAAACGAAACGGTAATACCCGCTGCCTTCAGCTTAGGCAGCTCACGCTCGGTAAAGCAGTAGTTACCCGAATGGACCACATCAAACTGTTTCATATATGCCAGATCAAAACGATCGAGCACATAGCGCGCATCACCACGGATGCCGCCCTCGTTAGACCCCAGAAATATACGATCGCCATCAACCACAGTAACGCGTGCCGCACCGTTCTCGCCGATGAGCTGCTTGCACTTGGCAAGTTCAACGTCCTCATCCTCAAGACTCGCAATCACGTGCTCGGCAGCAGCGTCATTACCAAAGATGCCCATATACGCGGAGCGCGCGGCTCCGCATTTCTTGGCATACACGGCAAAGTTCACCGCATTGCCACCCGGATACATCGTGTGAATATGCTCGTAGCGGTCGACGACGTTGTCGCCAAACCCAAGAGCGTTAACGTTGAATGTCATAGCGTCGTCCCTCTCTTACGCCAACAGGGCCAGTGTTGTGACAGCAGTACCGCCCAGAATCTACGCGAGTTCCAGCAGGTCCGGCAGCTGGTCGATAATCTTATCCGCGGCATCCTGGCTAAAGCCAAAGCGCTCCTCGCGCTTGGCGATTACCGTCAGGCCGGCACGTTTACCTGCGGTAATGCCATACAGAGAGTCCTCCACACAGCAACAGCGATCCGCAGGCAATCCCAAACGATCTATGGAATGCAGATAGATATCAGGATCGGGTTTGCTGCGCTTGAACTGCTCACCCGAGACCAAAAACTCAAAGTAATCGCGAATGCCGCAGGTACCCAGCACCTCCTCGATATTGTTGAGAGGCGACGACGATGCCAGCGCAACGCGAACCCCACGTTCTTTCAGCCCCGCCAGCGTCTCGGCAACGCCGGGGTTGAGCAGTTTTCTATAGTCGCAGGAATACGCGCTCGCCCACACCTCATAGCGTGCCTCGGCAGCCTCGACGCTGAGCTTGCCCAAACCCGCACGCTCATGCCAATCGACGAGCACCTGCTGAAAATCACGGTGCGATGAACCAACAATCGCATTAAGCTCGTCGCGCGTCACAGAAATCTGCAGGTAATCGATAAACTTCTCGAGTTCCTTTTGATAGTAAAACTCGGTGTCGACCAAAACGCCGTCCATGTCAAAGATAACGGCGTCAAACGGAAATGCGGACACGGCACCCTCCCTAACAAAAGGACGCCCGCGAGCAGGCGCCCGAACCATGCATTAATCGGCGATTCTAACCCAGCAGCTTATCCAGCGCCACCGCAATGCCGTCTTCGTTGTTATTGGCGGTCACCATCTGGGCCACGGCCTTAACCTCGTCAACTGCGTTGCCCATGGCAACACCGGTGCCGGCCCACTCAATCATGGACTTGTCATTCTGGCCGTCGCCAAACGATACGACCTCGCTGGCATCGATGCCGAGCTTGGGCAAGGCACCCTCGAGCGCACGGGCCTTGTCGATACCGGGCGCCGTGTACTCAAAGTACCAGTCAGCCGTAAACATACCCGAAAGCGTCTGAGCAAAGGGCGCGTACATCTCCTCGTGATGCGCTTGCAGATAGGCAGGGTCGCCCGCGGTGAGCAATTTGTCCACCGGATAGGCATCTACAACCTCATGGAGGCTCTCGACCTCACGGATCTTAAGGTCGCACGCATCGCGCTCGTATTTGACGATATTCTTCTGCGAGCCGTCAGGCAGCGTGATCATGCAATGGTACGAGTCCTCGACGTGCAGATCGCGACCAAGCGAAATCATGGGAATCACGTCGAAATTGCGCAGGTGATCAATCAGGCGATGCAATTCGTCGGCAGGCATAGCCTGATCGAACAGCACCTCATCGGTCTGGGCATCGACGACGTGAGCGCCGTTAAAGGCCACCAGCAAACCATCATGGTTCTGAAGGTCGAGCTCCTGACCAAGGGCGCGAAGGCCCCATGCAGGACGGCCCGAGGCCAAGATGAGCTTGATGCCCGATTCCTGTGCCGCGAGCAGCTTCTCGCGCGTACGCGGGCTGATGACCTTTTGGTCGTTGGTAAGCGTACCGTCGATATCCATTGCGATGGCTTTGATTGCCATATATGCCTCCCTGTCATTGAACAACCTTGTCTGAGCCATCATACAGAACACCCGCGACGGCGCTGTTTGCAACGGGAAAAATGTCATATTGTCCCGAACATGAACGGCGCGTGGTCGTGAAGCTTTATCGCTCAGGTCAAATACGTCTGCTAGCGACGCTCATCCGTCGGTGCGCCCTCGACGATCGCGATGCCCGCCGATGCACCCAACGCGCTGGCGCCGGCCTCGATGAATGCGCAAGCCTCTTCATAATTATGGATACCGCCCGCAGCTTTGATTGCCACGGCATCGCCGAGCACCTCGTGCATCAGCCGCACGTCCTCGAGCTTAGCACCGCCATAGCTTCTGCCGGTCGATGTCTTAAGGAATCCCGGCTTAGCCTCCAGCGCAATCTCACAGACGCGACGCTTGGCGGCATCGTCGCCGTCCAGCTTGCACATCTCGACGATCACCTTGTCAGTGATGCCATGCGCGCGACAAAAATCAGCAATGGCAGTCATCTCGCGCTCGATGGCAACAAAATCGCGGTTCTCGACCGACTCCTGATTCAAAACGTAGTCAATCTCGGTAAAGCCGCGCGCAGCGTATTCCTCAAACCTCGCAAGCTTCTCCTCAAGCGTCATAGTGCCCTGGGGAAAGTCGATAGCGCCGGCAAGGATGATGTCAGAGTCCTCGAGCATGGCGCGACCCGTCTCGTACTCCTGCAGGTTCGCAAATACGCAGCGGAAGTTGTACCTTAACGCCTTCTCGACATACTGCTCAAACGTGTCCTCGGGGGCATCGATATAGTCGATGTATTTATTGATGGGCTTGGCAAGCGTCATGCTGGGCCTCCTTGTTCAGGACCGACAACCGGTTCGTGGTTTCACGCGAGAAACCACGTTCAATGTACGCCCGATGCACAAGGACAGCGTCCACATTCCGGCAAGTGGTATGAAATTAGCCGTAGAAGTATATTTACGGGCAGCGAATGACGCCGTGCGCGGATGCCGACAGCAAGACACTCCTCTCAATACACCCTCATGCCCATTCAGAATAGCAAGGGGCCCGTATCTGTTGGGATACGGGTCCCTTTCGGCATAAGCCAACTCAGCCGTAAAAACTACTTGCGGTGAGCGCGGTAGAACTCGATCGCACCATCTTATCCGAGCCGGGGCACGTTCGCACAGCGCGGCACGTGACGGTTGCGAAACCACCCCATTTGAAACAAACGCAAAAAAGTACTTGCAAAGAAGCGTTCCGACATATAAGTTGATAAAAGACCGCCGTTGCGGTTTTAAGTAGATCGAGCATATGAAGTTTGAGTTTTAGCGTGTAAGAGAAGGAAGATCGGCAAAGTACAACCCCAAACGCAATGACAACTTAATGAGGTAACTGCCACATGTGAGGCACCCAGGGTATTGCTGTCTCGATTTTGAGCACGATGCCTTCCGCCTTGCATGGGCCGTTCCATCTCGCCCCTGCAGCAACTGCCTCACGGGCTCATTGAAAACCGCATAGCACCCCAACGTCAGCACATCACCCACGGCAAGCACATCACTCACGACAACCAACACATCAACAAACAGCACGAACATCAACCGATTGGAGAAGCTATGACAAACCACCACGCTGAAGACGGCGATAAGAAAAGCATTCTGGATGCCCGCATTGAGCGAGCATATGCAAACGAATATGACGCCGCCTTTGCCGCCGCGACCATCAAGAACTACGCGTCGCTACCACTCGCGACGATCTTGGCCGACCACCCTCAACTGCTGAAGCGCTGCACAAAGATCATGGGCGACCCCGACATTCGCAAGCTGACAGACCCCTATGCCCCAAAACGCGACAACGATTCGTACGTTCTTACCGTAGGCTGCCTAGCCCATATGCTTACGGCGCTCGACACGAAACTCAAGCTCGAATGGGAACCCGACGAGCGTCATGAACTCGAAAGCAAGCGGAACACCCTGCGCACCGCACTGTTCCTTCCGTTGGACGGCCTCAAGCGCTGCAACGTCGAGCTCAATACACAGGCGCGGCAAAAGCCCGGGACCACGGGGCAGAAAACTCCAAGACCCCATGCGGCCATCGTCGACCGCAACCGATATAACCGCATGACCGCGCACTTTTCCGCCGAGGGAGCAGCCATAAGGACGCTGATCGACCTGCTGTGCCTCCTGAGCATCAACGAGCTATTTGAGGGCTATCTCGCCCTTGTTCCCGCGACGGCACCCAAGTCGGTAGCAAAGATCATCGAGACCTGCAGACGCCAGTTTGAGCGCCATCGCAATGGCAGCGAGATGAACGCCAGCATCGCGCAGTACTACGCGGCTCATTACAAAAATGACGGATGTGCCCCTGTCGAGCATCAGCTGCGGCTCGCCTACACCACGCCCACCGCAACGCTCCATCGCTTTGGAGCCCTTGGCGCTTGCGAGCCGCACGAACAGGCAGCCTGCCCCACAACCGAGCTCGATCTCAGGCTCGGACGAACCCTGTAGCCCGCCAGCCCCTCCGCGGGCAACAATCCTATTCCACAACACAACCAACAGAAAGGAGTCCTCATGGACACCAATCATTCCCCCATCATCAGCCCCCTCACCATGCGTGAATCCGCCCGAGGTATCACGCTCACCAGCATTTACGATGAGATGCTCGCCCGTCGCGAGCTCTCCGTCATGGGAAACATCGAAACCCCGATGGCCCACGACCTATGCCAGCAGATCCGCCTGCTCGATGCCACCGACCCCAGCCGCCCCATCACCATATTTGTCGCCAGCGCCGGCGGAAGCGTGCGATCGGGTCTTGCAATCTATGACGCCATGCGCCTCGCATCGTGCCCCATCCGCACCGTCTGCCTGGAATTCGCCGCGTCCATGGGCGCCGTGATTTTTATGGGCGGCGACGATCGCCGTATGGCGCCCCATGCAGAGCTCATGATTCACGACCCGCTGATCCCCCAGGGGGCAGGCGGCTCGGCACTTGCGCTGCAGGAAACCAGCCGGCGTCTCATGCAGACCCGCAAGACCCTCACGCAAATCCTCTCGGACCGCAGCGGCCTCACGCCCAAGCGCATCCAGTCCCTCACTGCAAAAGACACCTACCTTTCGGCCGAGCGCGCCGTCGAGCTCGGCTTTGCCCACGAAATCCTCTCGACCACCAAGGAGGTCGCCCATGTCTAACCTCGCCAGCCGCCTCGCCGCATCTGAGTCCGCATCGTCCACCATCCTCGCCAAGGATCGAACGCTTTCCTGCAACACCCGCCAAACGGGACTCAACAACAACGCACTTGTAATCGGCCCCTCGGGAGCCGGCAAGACCCGAAACGTCCTCAAGCCCAACCTGCCGCAAATGAACGCAAGCTACATCGTGCTCGACACCAAAGGCACGCTCTGTCGCGAAGTGGGACCCGTGCTGGCAGCCCACGGTTACCGCGTGCAATGTCTCAACTTCGCCGACCTCAACACCGTCCCGGCCCTTGCGCCCGGCATCGAGCGCTGCGGCTACAACCCCCTGAGGCACATTCGCCGCAAGGCGGACGACAGGCCCAACCAGCAGGACATCCTCTCGGTGGCAAAGGCCATCTGCCCCATCGAGGACAACAACCAGCCTTTTTGGGATCATGCGGCGGCAAACCTGCTGTCGTGTCTTATCGCCTACGTCACCGAACAGCTACCCGCCGACGAGCAGACGATCAGCTCGGTCATCAAGCTAATCGAGCACCTGCAGGACGGTGCCACGGGTCGATTGTTTGACGACCTGATCACGACCGACCCCCAAAGCTATGCCCTCTCGCTATGGCGGCGCTACGCCATTACGCAAAATGCCGAGCGCATGCACGCGAGCATCGTCGGCATCCTTGCCGAAAAGGTCATGTGTCTGGGATTCGACGGTGCGGCACAGCTCTATCGTGAGTGCCATCAGGTGGACTTCGCTTCCATGGGACACACCCCCTGCGCCCTGTTTGTAACCGTGAGCGATATTGACCGCAATCTCGATCCGCTGACCGGCCTCTTTATTTCGCAGGCGTTTATGGGCCTCATTCGTGAGGCCGATAGGCAGCCCGACGGCAGCCTGCCCGTGCCCGTGCGCTTTATGCTCGATGACTTCGCAAATCTGCAGATCCCCCAGATCGACAACGTGCTCTCGATTATCCGAAGCCGCAACATCTGGGCAACGCTGCTGCTGCAGTCGACCAACCAGCTCGATGCGCTCTATGGCGAGGCACGCGCACGCTCCATCATGGGCAACTGCGACACGCATCTGGTGCTGGCGTTCCAGGATCCCGAGAGTGCCCGGGTGTTTTCCGACCGCGCCGACGCGCTGCCCAGCACGCTCATGGCGACGCCGATCGATCGCTCGTGGCTCTTTGTGCGCGGTCGCACTCCCGAACAGGTCGAGCGCTTTAGGCTCGAAGACCATCCGCTCTACGGGGAGCTGCCCGAGGCGCAGCGAGACCATGCGGAGGCCGAGATCTAGGCGCAGGGTTCTCGCGGCGCGCGGCGCCCCAGCGATGTTCCACAAAGGCCGTGCGCCCCGGGACTACGGCAAAGCAAAGGGGCCCGCATCCGATAGGATACGGGCCCCTGACTATAAGGCGCGATGCGTTAACAGCAGCGACTACTTGCGATGCGCGCGATAGAACTCGATGAGCGCCTGGGTCGAAGCGTCCTGCTCGGCCTTGGCGGCGTCATCGTGGAAGGCCGGGGTAATCTGCTTGGCAAGCTGCTTGCCCAGCTCGACGCCCCACTGGTCGTAGGAGTCGATGCCCCAGACCGTGCCCTCGACAAACGTGATGTGCTCGTACAGGGCGATGAGCTCTCCGAGCGCGAACGGGGTCAGCGTGTCGCCGAAGATCGAGGTCGTCGGGCGGTTGCCCTCAAAGCAGCGGGCCGGGACGATCTGCTCGGGCGTGCCCTCGGCACGAACCTCGTCGGCCGTCTTGCCAAAGGCGAGCGCCTTGGTCTGGGCCAGGAAGTTGCCCAGGAACAGCTCATGCACGTCCTGACCGCTATCGGTCGCAGGGTTGGCGGTATTGGCGAAGGCGATGAAGTCGGCCGGAACCACCACGGTGCCCTGGTGCAGCAGCTGATAGAAGGCATGCTGGCCGTTGGTGCCGGGCTCGCCCCAGAAGATCTCACCGGTGTCGGAGGTCACAGCGCTGCCGTCCCAGCGGACGTGCTTGCCGTTGGACTCCATGGTGAGCTGCTGCAGGTAGGCCGGGAAACGGTGCAGATACTGGCAGTACGGCAGCACGGCGTGGCTCTTGGAGCCGAAGAAGTTGACGTACCAGACGTTGAGCAAGCCCATCAGCGCGACGGCATTATTCTCGAGCGGCGTGTTGCAGAAGTACTCGTCGATGGCATGGAAGCCCTCGAGGAACTGCTGGAAGCGCTCGGGGCCGAGCACGACAATCAGCGACAGGCCCACGGCGGAGTCGACGGAGTAACGGCCGCCGACCCAGTTCCAGAAGCCGAAGGCGTTGGCGGGATCGATACCGAAGGCCTCAACCTTCTCGAGTGCGGTGGAAACGGCGACGAAGTGCTTGGCCACGGCCTCGGCGTTCTGCTCATCGGAGCCGTCGATGGCGCCCTGAGCCTTGAGCCGCTCGAGCATCCAGGTCTTGACCTCGCGAGCGTTGGTGAGGGTCTCGAGCGTGGTGAAGGTCTTGGAGACGATGATCACGAGCGTGGTCTCAGGATCCAAACCCTTAAGCTTCTCGGCCTGGTCGTTGGGGTCGATGTTGGAGATATAGCGGCAGTCGATACCGGCGTCGGCATAGGGACGCAGGGCCTCGTAAGCCATGACCGGGCCCAAATCTGAGCCGCCGATGCCGATGGACACCAGGTGCTCGATCTTCTTGCCGGTAACGCCCTTCCACTCACCGGAGCGCACGCGCTCGGCGAAGGCGTACATGCGGTCGAGAACCTCGTGCACGTCGGCGACGACATCCTGGCCGTCGACGATGAGCTGACCCTTCTCGCTTGCCGGACGGCGCAGCGCGGTGTGCAGGACGGCGCGGTCCTCGGTGGTGTTGATGTGCTCGCCGGAGAACATGGCGTCGCGGCGCTCCTCGAGCTTCACCTCGCGGGCAAGATCGCACAGCAGCTTGACGGTCTCATCGGTCACCAGGTTCTTGGATAGGTCGAAGTGCAGGTCACCGGCGTCAAAGCTCAGCTTATTCACGCGCTCGGCATCGGCGGCGAACCAGGCCTTGAGGTCGATGCCCTCGGCCTCGAGCTTCTCCTGATGAGCCTCGAGTGCCTTCCAAGCGGCAGTCGACGTAGCATCGATAGGTGCGGCAACAGTTGCCATATTGTCCTCCTCAGCATACGGGCGCATACCTCCATGCGCCCGGACATTCAGATGCCACTATTCTAGCGCAGGTCAAGACCGTAATCAGCGAGCGTTGCCAATCCGCCCCCAAACGGCGACCGACCAAAAAGGGACAGGTTTCTTTTGGCAGGTCAAACGCTTTACCTACCAAAATTAACCTGTCCCTTTATGGCAGGTACTAGGCCGCGGCGCATACGCTGCCGAGCAGCTCGCGCAGAGGAGACCCAATGCCCTCAAGCAGTTCGGGAGCGATAATGGCAAAAACGGGAACCTCGCCGGCTCCCACGACGGCAGGCACCTTGCCCTCCGAGACAATACATCCATAAGGGACAAAACCGTCTTCGCCGGCATCGAGCGCCGCCATGCGATGCGCGAGTTCGCGCGCAAAGCCGGCAGTATCGGCATCGCCGATCGCCAGGACAAAGTTCACGCCTTCGTCGGTCGCCAGGGCCACGGCTTCGTCGATTAGCTCGTCTCCCCCGTCGCTCTCAACCGAGCCGTGGCGAAAAAGTACGCGCTCGAGCAGAGCTCGATCAAGCGAGCCAAGCGCCGCCGAGACGAGCTCATCACGCGCATGCCTGTCACCGCCCAGCACGACCAGCGCCTTGGTGCCGCCGTAGTGAGCGACCAATCGTCCACACCAGCGAGCCACGTCTCCATCCGCAACAAGACGCGTCGGCATACCAAACCCATAGTTGACCATCGTTTCCACAACCCTTCCGTGCATGTAGGTAGCACCAATCGTTAGGCTCATGCTACGAAGCGAGGTTTTCCGAGCTGTTTCGCACTCTTTAGAGCTGCGTTAAAAACCCGATGCAACCGCACGACCATACCCTACAAAAAGGGACAGGTTTTGACGATGTCCGGATGAGCGGGTATTATCGAACATGTATTCGATAAGAACATGTGTTTGATGGGAGGACGCGTGGGGCACGAACGTCACACCTATATCTGCATCGACCTTAAGACGTTTTACGCCAGCGTCGAGTGCGTCGACCGCGGACTCAACCCACTCACTACGTGCCTGGTCGTTGCCGACGAATCGCGCGGACGCACGACCATCTGCCTCGCCATCACACAGGCCATGAAGGACCTCGGGATACGCAACCGTTGCCGTCTGTTCGAGATCCCCGACGGCATCGACTACATCAAGGCCGTACCGCGCATGCAGCACTACATGGAGGTGTCGGCTCAAATCTACGGTATCTATCTGGAATACGTGAGTCCGCAAGACGTGCACGTCTACTCTATCGACGAATGCTTTATCGACGTGACGCCCTATCTAGACCTCTACCATACCAATGCCAAAGGCTTTGCCTGCATTTTGCGCGATGAAGTCCTCGCGCGCACTGGCATCACGGCGACGGTCGGCATCGGCCCCAACCTATTCCAGGCCAAGGTAGCGCTCGACATTACTGCCAAGCACGTACCCAGCCGCATCGGCGTACTCGACGACGAGACCTTTCGCAAGGAAATCTGGCCCCATCGCCCCATCACCGATATCTGGGGTATCGGCCCCGGCGTGGCAGCCCGCCTCGAAAAATACGGCGTCTATGATCTGATGGGCGTCGCCGCGCTCGACGAGAACCTGCTCTACGACGAACTCGGCGTCAATGCCGAATATCTCATCGACCACGCCTTCGGGCGCGAGCCGACAACCATCGCCGATATCCAAGCCTATCGCCCGCAAGCAACTTCAACTACCACAGGACAGGTGCTCTCGAAGGGTTATGCCTACGAGCAGGCCTACACCGTCTTGCGCGAGATGGTCGACAGCGCCGTGCTGGACTTGGTCGATAAGCACGTGGTGTGTGACAGCATCTCGCTCTTTGTGGGCTACGCGAGCGAGCGCGCCGACATCCGTAGGCTTGATGCCAGCGGTACCGCGCAATATGTGGACGGATGTGGACACCTACGCTCGAGCACGTCGAGTATCGAACCCACCGCAACCGCCGGCCCCGAGCTCGCGCCCCGTGCGCCCAAGCCCGTCCAGCGCGATGACGAACGGCGCCGCCTGGTGCGCGAAGCGCAGGCAATCGATGGTATCTTTGTGGGAGAGCATGGCGGCAAACCGCGTGGTGGCTATGCCGCACTCTTCGCGCACTCCAACGCCTCGCGAAAGCTGCCTGAGCGCACCAATTCGTTTAAGAAGATCATGGGCTATTTCGACGACCTTTGGGCGCAGACCGTCGATCCTAAACGACCGGTCAAGCGCATCAACCTGGGCTTTGGCAACCTCATGCCCGAGGAATTTGCCACCATCGATCTGTTCAGCAATATCGAGGCCGATGAGCGCGAGCGCGACCTGGCGCGCGCCGTCCTGGCCGTGAAAGGCAAGTACGGCAAGAACGCGCTCGTCAAGGGATTAAGCTTTACCGCCGGCGCCACCGCACGCGAACGCAACGATCAGGTAGGAGGACATCGTGCCTAAGCCCCAACAACAGCCGATGCGGCCACCGACACCTTTTGAACGCCTGGCGGACCCCGAGGGAAGACGCCGCTCCGCCGACCCCAAGCTCACCGCTAACGGCGCCGTCCGTGCCGGCCGTGCCGCGCAGTTTATGCCCTTTGCCGCCCTCACGGGATACTACGAACTCGTGCGTAAACAAGAAATCACCGCCGAGCCAAAATGCGAGCTCACGGAAGAAAAAGCCCTCGAGCTTTCGAAAAAGCTCGAGGGCCTCAAACGCGGCGACTTGGTGCGCGTCACCTATTACGATACGTACGGCTATCGCGCTCGCACGGGCATCCTTGACGAGGTGCTCCCCGCCTTCAAACTACTCAAGCTCCGAGACATCGCCATCGACTTCGACGATATCCAGGACATTGAACTACGCGGACGAGCCTAGACAAGGACGCGCATCCAAGGCAAGGCCTACAGCGTCATGACGTAGTAACCCGCATCTCTCACGGCCGCCTCAAGGACACCGCGATCGATCGGCCGCTTAGAGCGCACGCGCGCTGTGTGGTCCGCATACGTCACCGTTGCCCACACGCCGTCCAGCGCATTAAGAGCATTGGCTACGTGCTGAGCGCAGCCGTCACAGCTCATGCCGCCGATGAGCAGCTCATCGCTATAGGGATAGTGCGATGCATCGGTATCCACCACAACAACCTTTTTGGCCTTCTTGCCGCCCGTACCATCACTGCAACAACTCTTCCCGTGTGTCGAAGCGGCAATGCGACGCAATCCAAAAAACATGCCGACGGCAATGACGGCCAGCACGATGACATTCGCGGGGTTGAGCAAGTCACCCATGCGCTCCCCTTTCAAGTAGCCCTATCTAGGTACCCCCATGGGGTGTTCCTATCTTACTCCAAACTCATGTCGGTTCGGTCAATTAGTTTCCCTATTCAAACTTTTTAGTTGACCAAGACTTACTTTCGTGTATAAGTTTTCCTAGGCTAACAACTGAGGACCCGAAAGGAGCATCGTGACTCGAACCATTGACATCCCAACATACCAAACGGCTGTCGTGCGCAACTGCTCCCCTACGCTCGCAGGTATCAAGCCGGCTTCGCTCTTTACCTATCCCGGCGTTTACGCCAACCAAAACGGAAAGCCCGGCGCCGCCCATATCGAAGTGCGACGCTCTCGCCTGCTCGCCGTCATAGCCCAATGCAACCGCGAGCTCCAGCCACTCGGAATCCATATGAGCGTTTTGGTCTGGCGCCCCTGCGGAGCGCTCATCTATGTGTACCGCCCTGCGGACCTCATGCGATACCTCTCCGACCCC
This sequence comes from uncultured Collinsella sp., assembly GCA_900556415.1. GTDB lineage: Bacteria > Actinomycetota > Coriobacteriia > Coriobacteriales > Coriobacteriaceae > Collinsella. Next base: position 87,157 of record USOU01000001.1, on the reverse strand, counting down.
CGCGCCACGACGGCGCTTGCCGCCGAAGGTTACGATGTCCACAACCTGCCCGCATCCCTGGTGCATCTCGCCGCGCGCATCACGCTGGCAAGCAACAATGCCGCAGAAAGCGCCTATGACGGCAGCGTCTGCGCACTCGCGCGAAATAGGCACTGCGATACGGGGTGCATGTGCGAGTTTCCCCACGAAATTGGCTATTTTTTGGGCTATCCCTACGAAGATGTCCATCAGTTTATCGTCCAGCACGGCGAAAACTATAAGGTCTTTGGCACATGGAAGGTATACACAAACGTTGAGCAGGCGCTCACGACCTTCGATTCCTATCGCGCATGCACGCAATACCTTACCTACATCTATCAACAGGGCTGCACCCTGGGACAACTTGTCCAGGCAACCCGATAGAGCATACAAAACGCGGCCGCACGCCGCACAACCGAAAGGAAGACATATGAGCAAGATCGCAGTCGTCTACTGGAGCGGTACAGGTAACACCGAGGCCATGGCAAACTTCGTTGCCGAGGGCGCAACCGGTACCGGCGCCGAGGCAGAGGTCATCTCCTGCGCCGACTTCTCTGCCGACAAGGCCGCCGAATATGATGCCTTCGCCTTCGGCTGCCCCGCCATGGGTTCCGAGGAGCTTGAGTATGACGAGTTCCAGCCGATGTGGGACGAAGTCAAGGAGACCCTCGGCGATAAGAAGGTCGTCCTCTTTGGCTCCTACTCGTGGGCCGAGGGCGAGTGGATGGACAACTGGAAAGCCGATGCCGACGAGGCGGGCGTCAACGTCGTCGATTCCGTCATCTGCTACGACGCGCCCGACGATGAGGCAGAGGCGGCCTGCAAGGCTCTGGGAGCAGAGCTGGCATAAACCACCCATTGACACGACAGATGCAACGCAAACGGGCTCCGGGTCGTCTTAACCCGGAGCCCGTTCATCTATAAAGCCACGACACGAACGGCACAACTCACCCGCGTATCAAACGGCGGACGTTACAGGCATCGAGTTGCTATGCGTTCTTACGGGAGCGCACAAACCACGCACCAATAGCCGCAAGGCACACGATACCGACAGCAACACCGGTAACAGCGACCGGATTAACGCCGCCTCGCCCATCCAAAGCACCCTTGCGTGATGCGGCAGCAGCGGACGTCGTTTTCGAACCGGAAGACTCGTCGGAGCCGGACTTCTTATCGGACTCACCCTTGTTGGCATCCACATTCTGCGACATCTCCGACTTCGAGCCATCCTGCTTATCGCCGGAGCCATCACCCCTCTGCGAACCGGTCGGCATGACCGCGGGCGTCGGATTCTTCGTCGGGGCCGTAGGAACGGGCACCTCGGGCGTCACGGGTTTTTTCGAGCCGCCCGGTTCGACGACACCGGCTTTTACGCCACCGATCTTGGACCAATTCACACCGGACCCTGCGGACTTATAGGCCGAAAGGGCTCGTAAGGCCTGTACCGTCGCAAGCGCGTTGGCATTGCCGGGCTTACCGTCGGATCCCATGGTATGGGCGTAGCCCTTGCCGTCGGCAACCTCGTAGGCGCAGATTGCGGCAATCAGGCTATTCGCACCCGTGGCAAAACCGTTCTTGGTATTTACGGGATCCTTGCCAAGAGCCACAAGAGCGAGCAGCACCTGGGCATTAGACTCGACAGACCCAAAATCGCAAAGGCCGTTCATCTGGCCCCTAAGGAAGCCGAGTGCATTGTCGACAGCAGATGCAACAGAAGGTTGGCCATTCGAGGCCGGGGCGACGGCGCATGCGTCATCATCGACATAGGGCGCAAGCGCCTGAAGTGCCATAGCGGTCATATCGACATTGCTCGTACCGCCCGCATCGATGGTGAAACCGCCGTCGGGATTCTGGAACGAAAGCAGCGCGCAAACAAGCTGAGCACGCGTCCAAGAAGAGCCGGACGCACGCAACACCTCATTCGAAATACCCGCCTCGTCAAGGGCAATCAGCGCATAGACCACGTTGTTCGCCGAAGCCCCAAGATCTTCGTGAGAGCAAATGTCGGCAATGAGATTCACGCCATCGAAAGAGGTGATATCCTCGCCAAGCGCGGTTAGCGCAAGCGCAACTCGCTCGCAATCAGTCACCCTGGCGGCGTTGCCCGACCACTCGGCCTTATGAACGGTAAGGGACTTCTTGTAATTCGCGATCAGTGCGTCGTCAATCTTGCGCCCCGACCTTGCGAAGGCGTAAATCTCCCATTCTTGACCATAGGTGTACGCATCGATCGTACGGTTGGCGTCAAAGTACTTGGCAGCGGAAAGGGCGCCTTCGTCGGCCTTTGCCTCGTTATCCGGCGAGGCAACGATTCCGTCAACCGTAATCTCAAAGGAGATGGCCTGGGCACCGGCAGTCTGGTCGATCGGCGTACCGGTCACCGTATAGGTACCGGCCTTGTTCGCCGTCAGGACATAGGCGCCGCTCGCCACAAACAAGCCGTCGTCAGGAGCACCGTCAACGTGCTTCCAATCACCAAGAGCGCGTCGGTCGATACTCACGGCATTCGAGGCATCCCGACCTTCCTCGGTCGTCACACTCCATTTCATACCGGGCTCGGAAACACTCCAGCCCTCGGCATCGTTCTCGCCCGTATAGCCCAGGTTGAGTTCGACGGTCTTACCGGCCTTAACGGACGCGGGGACATTCGTGATTGTCACCGATTTCAGTGGGTTCCGGTAAGCGTAGGTAACCTCTCGCTTACCCGAGGAGATGACGCTGCCGTCCTGGTTTTCGACCGTCGCCTCAAACGTCGTCTTACCGGCCTTATACGGCGTAAAGCCAATCTCGCCACTCGTAGTGTACTCGGCAACCGCAGAATCACTCGAGGTGACCGTGTAGCAAGCGCGATCACTCGCGTTTTCGGGTCCCACAACCGGCGCAGCCTTATCGGTCAGGAAGGCGCCTTTGGCAAGCGGATTGCGACCGTGCAGATAGACAGTCTCGCCGTCCTCGTTATAGCCAAGCGAGACGCTCGTCGCTGGCACATAGCTCGACGTGACCGTCACGCTCTTGGAGGCGATATCGAGATTTGCGCGTGAAGATACCCGAATCGTGGCCTCGCCCGGCTTCTTAAAATAAAAGCAGGCGGATCCGGGATTGGAGTAAAGTACGTTCGCAGGCGTGCCGACAAAGCGAAAACGCGCATAGGAAACAGGAGTGTACTCGCCCTCGGCGGCATCGGTGTAATGAACACGGACTTCAAGATTCTTGACCTCGGAACCCGCAACCGCAATAGTGCCGCCCGTCACGTTTGCGCCGTTATACCAAATCTGAAAATCATCGATCGGTTTGGACACTGCCTTGACCACAATGGTCGCGACGTTCTCGGTAGTGCCGTCGTCCTTGTGGAGTGTGGCGGTTACCGTACCCACAGCGTCGTTATACACGTGCAGCAGGCCCGTTTCCTCGTTAACGGCGATATCACCCCTGTTGGCATCTGGGGTACCCCAGGTCACCTTGGCATCCTTGGGCAGGCCATCGAGCTCAAGCGTGCCCGAAACGCAGGCGGCACCGTTCTCGCCCACCACAACGTCGTCGGGAGACGGGCAGAGCACACCATCGGCAGCAGTTACGGTCTTGCCGGTACGGGCAGACGTGAACGTCACCTCGTATTTATTGTTTGCAGCAGGGTTCTTGGAAGACTCGTAGTCTAGATTCTCACCGAAGTACGGAAAGCCATCAGACCCCATACCCCACACGCTACCGTTTTCACCACGATTGACGTTGAGATTTTCGACAAAGGTCGCCGTCTTCATGTCATCGGTATCGACAGCATAGGAGTTAACGAGCGCATCCGAGGGAAAGACGACCTTGTTGGTAAGGCCCTCCTGCCAGTACGTATTGATGAGCTGTCCGGAGTCGTAGCTCGCAAAGAGCACGCCGCCGGTCGAAGCGGCGGTGGACATGCAATTGGAGATCACGCCGCCCTTGAGCGTGCGGCCAAAGCCAGCAACGCCCTTACCCGTAACGGACGTGGAGCAATTAATGACAGAGCCCTTTACCTGATTGCCAAGCGGACCAAACGACTTGCCGTCCACGGCCTGTTTGAGCTTACCGGCAAAAGAGACATTCTGGATGACGCCGGTGGAGCCAACGCTCGCAAACAGAGACTTAACGCCTCCCCCGTTGTCGAAGGTAATAGTGTGGCCCTGTCCGTCAAACGTGCAATTGAGCTCGCCTGTGGGTCCGAAGAAGTATTCGTCATCAATCACAATGTCGCTATCGAGCACATAGTAGTTGCTCGCATCCTTGACGTTCATATACATGAAGTCATCCTGCGACGAGATGTGCTTGACGCTCTCCGGCTGGGCGACGGGAGCCGTCAGCTTCTTTTTCTCAAGCGCATCCGAGGCATCCTTGAGCGTCTTGACCGCCACATTTACATCGGACTGAGATGCATCGTCGCTATCGTTGACGATTTTGGCTTTCGCAAGAGCAGCGGCAAAGGCGGACCAGGAATCCTTTGTATAGTCCGACTCATTGAGCGCCTCGGCGGCCGTGATAGCCGCGACGAGCGCGTCCTTATTGACAACGACGGGGGCAGAGCCGCTCACAAGCAAAGGCAAGCCACCGTTGGACACCCAGGAAAAGCCAGTCGGCGGCACATCGGTATTGAGCACGGCGAGTGATTCAGCAGAAGAGAGGTCGGCGGCTTTAGCCGCGTTTCCCTTGTTAAAGCCGCCATAGTTCATCTCGGCAGGCGAAAAACCTACGGTATATAGGCAGTTCAACAGCGATCCGGCCTGAGCCTCACCGACCAGGCCACCGTTCATCTCAACGCCTGAGCCGGCAAAATAGGAATTGACGATCTTTCCGGACGTCATACCGCCGACCAGGCCACCGGCACAGCCCAACCAGCCGCTAAGGTTCACACTCGCCGTGGACCAGCACATCTGGATGGTGCCAGAAAGTTTCATGGCAATGGAGCCCACATTGTCGGTGCTCGAGACCGATCCTGTCACGCCCAGGTTCTGAATCGAGCCAGTCACATTATTCGCAACGGCCTTGCCGTTAATGGTGACCGTATGACCCTGGCCATCCAGGGTGCCGCCAACGGTCTCGATCTGCTGGTCAGCGCCCATCGAAATATTCGCGCCGAGCTTGACGGTCGCACCCGCCTCAATGGTCTCAGGCATATCGGCCGCATCGTTGACGACCACCGTCTCGCCCGAGTGCACTACCTTGGCGAAAGAACCTGCTTCTTCGACCTGTGCAGCCGGTGCCGTTTCCTCGGACGCAATAGACCGTACGGCAACACCGGAGCTTTCCTGCTCCTGTGTGCTGCCGCCATCTGCCATGCCGGTTTCAGCGTCGGCAGAAGGCTCATCTTCATCAGGCCTGCCCTGCCCAGCATCGCCCGCCGCGGTGACCTGATCGGCCGCCGCGGCTACGCCCGTGCTCACCTCCTCGGCAAACGCGGTCATTCCCGTGCTCGAACTGGCAAAGATAAACGCCATGAGCACGACGAGGAATTTCCTCGTACCTGTTCGGATGTTGTTGAGCATCCTTTCCCCCTTGGTCTGGAAGATCACTACCCCAATAAGAATCGAGGCCGACCATGTAAAGGGAAACGGGGCACAGCGAAACGCCCGCACCTGACAGCATGCGGCAATGCCCCCGCATCGCATACGGGATGCTTGGAGCAACTATGATGTCATCTTCTGCTCACCGGAATCCAGCGGCTCCCAAAAGACCCTCGACACGAGAAGACCGTGGGCAAGTAATCTGACTCGCGGGACAGCCCCGCACACAGTAACCGCCTTGTCTGGGATTCCCACCCAGTTCCCTTTTATGCGCCAAGCGCACCCATGGTCCGGCTTCTTTTCAAACAGCATGTAATTGTATGGAAGACCAGGCAACGAGCGTCCGCCGATATCACGCACACATAATTCACCGAAAATGTGGTTGAAAATCCGCCAGGGCAACGACGAGACCTTTATCCGAAATGCAAAACGGGGCCGCAGCATCATTGCCACGGCCCCGCCCGCTCAAGCAAACTCTCATTCCGAGACGCTGCTGATCATCTACGAGATATTGCCCAAAAACGCCTTGGTGCGTTCGCTCTTGGGGTGATCGAAGACCTCGCTCGGCGTGCCCTCCTCCACGATAACGCCGCCGTCCATAAAGACGACGCGATCGGCGACGTCGCGAGCAAAGCCCATCTCGTGCGTCACGACGATCATGGTCATACCGTCACGTGCCAGGTCGCGCATAACGCCCAGAACATCGCGAACGAGCTCGGGGTCGAGCGCCGACGTGGCCTCGTCAAAGAGCATGACGTGAGGGTTCATCGACAGGGCGCGGGCGATGGCAACGCGCTGCTGCTGGCCACCCGAGAGCTGGCTCGGCATAAAATCGATGCGCTCAGCCAGGCCGACCTTGGTCAGCTCCTCGATGGCGATCTTCTCGGCCTCTTCCTTGCTGCGCTTGAGCACCTTTTGCTGCGCAAGCATGACGTTCTTTTTGACCGACAGGTGCGGGAACAGGTTGAACTGTTGAAAGACCATGCCCAGGTGCGTGCGCACTTTGTTAAGGTCAACGCCCTTGGCGCACACGTCCACGCCCTCAACGACAATCGAGCCGCTCGTGGGATGCTCCAGGCGATTGATGCAGCGAAGCATCGTCGACTTGCCCGAGCCCGAGGGGCCCAGGACCACAACAACCTCACCCTTGTGCACGTCCAGATCGATATCACGCAGAACCACGTTATCGCCAAAAGCCTTTTGGAGGTTCTTAATGCTGACAACGACCTCGTTGGAATTCGTTTCGCTCATGATAGGACCTCCTTACAGACCGGCGATGTGATCGGCGGGCGTTGCGACAACCTGTCCGGCACTCTTGGTGGGACGCTTCTTTTTGGTTTCGGCCGTCCCCAGAAGCCTCGCCTCAAGACCGCTCACCAGGCGGGCAAGCGGCAGCGTAATGACCAGATAGAACAGGGCGGCAACCACATACGGCGTAATGGAGCCCGTCGTGGCCACGATGGTGCGGGCGTTCATGACGATCTCGACCACACCCACGGCGGCGAGCAGTGACGTGTCCTTGTAGAGCAGGATGAACTCACTGGTCAGCGTGGGCAGGACATTGCGGAACGTCTGCGGAATCATGACGTAGAGCAGCGTCTGGAAGGCGTTCATGCCCAGCGAGCGAGCAGCCTCGTTCTGGCCCTTGGGGATCGACTGAATACCGGCACGGAAGATCTCGCACAGGTACGCAGACGAGTTCATGGCCATGACAATAACGCCCAGCACATAGTCGTCCACCTTGACACCGGCCAGCGGCAGGCCAAAGAACGCGATGTAGATCTGCAGGAACGCCGGCGTGCCGCGGATGATATTCACATAGATGCCGGCAAGGCAACGCAGGATGCGTGACTTGGAGATGCGCATGAGCGATAGCGCAAAGCCAAAGGGAATAGCCAACGGAAATGCCACGAGCACGATCGAGAGCGACATAAGGAAGCCCTTAAAGACGATCGGCAGGCTCTGGACCAAAATGACCGGGTTCAAGAACAGGCGGAGGAACATGTTGGAATTCCATGCCTCGACCCACGGCTGCTCCTTGAGGTCGGCCAGGAAGTTATCGAATGCCGTCACGCCCTTGATCTCCACCGACGGAATCTTGGAGATCTTCTTGGTCGAGCCGTCAGCCAAGGTGTAGGTTCCGCTAAAGGCCTCGTCGCCACCCTCGACGGGGAAGGTCACGCCGTAGACCTCGACGCGAAAATAGCCGCCAGCCGGCGCCGTCTCGCCAAAGTCGATTTTGAGCGTCTGACCGTCCACCTTGCACGCGGGCTTCATGGGCGTACGGTCCATGAGGTCCTCGCCCGAGAGCATCGTCAGGCGTGTGTCATCGGCACCAAACGTCGTGCCGTCGGCAAACGTCAGCGAAAGCCCACTCAGTTCCTCATCGGCATCGGCCTGGACCTCCCAGGTAATGCGCGTCTCGGTACCGCCGACCACGGCGCTGCCCGAACCGGTATTGGGACGCGCGGTGATCTTTGCGGTCTCGAGCGCCTGGGCGGTCGAAGGCACGGCTGTCCCCGCGCACGCCAAAGCGAACGCCACAGCCAGGGCGCAGGCTAGCTTTTGGAGCATCGAGGGCAGCGGGGAACGCCGACCCATGGCCCCTTCGTTCAATCGAGACAAGGTAGCTCCTAACGTATCAGTTGCCGACATTACGGGACGGGACGATGCCCGTTCAAGAAACGCAAAAGCCCTCTCCGCCAAAACGGAAAGGGCCCGCGTGCAATCAAGTGACTATTTTACTTGATGTTGTACTTAGCCATGAGGGCGTCAACGGTACCGTCGTCGGTCAGGTCCTTGATGGCCTGGTTGATATCGTCCTTGAGCTTGGTGTTGCCCTGGTTGATGGCGATGGCGTACTCCTCGCCGGTGCTGATCTGCTTAATGGTCTGGCAGGTGTTGAACTGCTCGGCGGTCAGCTGGCTGGCAACGGAGCGGTTGGTGACTACGGCGTCGCCCTTATCGGACTGCAGGGCGCTGAAGCACTCGGTAGCGTCCTTGTAGGGGACGATCTTGGCCTTGGGGAAGTTCTCCTGGGCAAAGGACTCGGCGGTCGAGCCAGACTGGACAATGATGGTAGCGTCGGCGTTGTTGAGCTTCTCGCTGTAGTTGTCGGCCGTGATGTCGGTGTTATCGACCTTGGTCACGATAGCCTGATCATCCATGTAGTAGGAGTCGGAGAAAGTGACTTCCTTCTCACGCTCGGGCGTGTCGGTGATAGCCGCGATGGAGACGTCATACTTGGCGCCCGAAGCGACGCCCGGAACCAGCGTGTCAAAGTCATTGTTGACATACTCGACATCCAGACCCAGCTTGTCGCCGATGGCCTTGATGAGCTCAAGGTCAAAGCCCTGATAATCGCCGTTGTCATCCTTGTACTCAAACGGAGCGTACTCGGCAGAGGTGCCGACGGTCAGCGTACCGTCCTTGACGAGCGCGTACTCCTTGGAGCCGTCGACCTTCTCGACCTTAACGTCGCCAGAGCTGCTGGAACCGGCATCGGAACCAGAGGTGGCGTTGGACGAGCCGCAGCCCGTCAGAGCAAGGGCGAGTGCCATAGCACCCGTGGCGGCAAATGCGCCAAGCTTCTTGAGCTTCATAATCAGTCTCCTTCCGGTGACCCCGTTTGATTCAGAGGTCTGCAAAAACTGTTGGCTATTATGCACCCGTAAGTGCGAATCTGCAATTAGAAAACTGATTGAAACAAACCCATAACGTGAATGGAACACTCCACTTTGCGACAGTCATTGCTGCTGTAACGACCTTAATAGCGTAATTTCAGCTGCATAACCTGCAAGTTCGTTAGGCGTCTCCAAAATAAAAGGAAGTGCACGCAGGCGGCTATTCGATACAATATTCTGCATAACCTGCATACCGCCGCCAAACTCCTCGCTGCCAAGGTATCCCTTGCCGATGCACTCGTGACGATCTTTATGGGCGCCACAGGGGTTCTTCGAATCGTTGATGTGTACGGCATGCAAGCGGTCGATACCCACCACGCGATCGAACTCGTCGAGCACGCCGTCCAGATCATGGATGATGTCGTAGCCGGCATCGCTCACATGACAGGTGTCCAGACATACGCCCAGCTTGTCCGATAGCTCTGGACGTCTGGCAGCAACACCCTCGATAATGCGCGCCAGCTCTTCAAAGCTACGGCCCACCTCGGTACCCTTTCCCGCCATGGTCTCGAGCAGCACCGTCGTCTGCTGGCCCTCAAACATCACCTGGCACAGGGTGTCGACGATCATCTGAATGCCGGCATCTATCCCCTGCCCCACATGCGCGCCGGGATGGAAGTTGTAGTAGTTGCCGGGCAGCGCTTCCATGCGCCGCAAGTCCTCGGCCATTGCCTCCAGGGCAAACTCGCGCGCCCGCTCTTTGGCCGAGCAGGGGTTATAGGTATAGGGGGCATGAGCTACGAGCGGGCCAAAGTCGTTTTGCTCCATAAGCTCGCGCAGGGCCGCCACGTCATCCATGTCAAGATCTTTCGCCTTGCCGCCGCGCGGGTTACGCGTAAAGAATGCAAAGGTATTGGCGCCAATGGATAGCGCCGTCTCCCCCATGGCCCGATAGCCCTTCGTCGTCGAAAGATGACACCCAATCGTCAGCATCTCCAGCTCCCCCTCATCAGTTGCGGTGAAATACGGTCTATTGGTGCCCTATTTTGGCGCAAACGGACCGTATTCCACCGCAAGTTATAAAAGGGGCATCAGGGGCAAAGGCCTCCAGGCATTCCAAGCGCTGGCGCCATGCCCCCACGCCCTAAAGTTTCAAACGAATCGCATCGATGATGCATGCGCAGCGCCGTGTGGCGGCTAGGGACATGATGGGGCTTTCAAGTTTCCCCGCCTGAATGAGCTGCGTCGCATGCGATGCCTCACCGTAAAAATCATCGACCTCAAATGGTGCATCGATTTCGAGTACTCGACCGTCGGAGTACTTCACATGGGCGAGCTCGGGGCGATGGAGACGCTCGATTTCCAACGAGCCCCGCTCACAGGCAATCGTTAAGCGGCTTTCATATGCTGCTTTGCCGTCGCACACCATATGAATGGGTATACCGCCGACGCTCATATGGATCTCGTCGGCCCAATCGACACGGCCGCCTGATACGTCACGCCAGCGAACTTCACGGGGCGAAACCTCGCACGCGCCCGCGAGCAAATCCTCAAACCAACCGACCGCATAACAGCCCATGTCATATAGACAGCCGCCCTGCAGCGGATCAAGCAGATAGCCCGAAGGAGACTCGCCGTAATCCAGCTTTTGCACGCTTTCAATCGAGACAATATGGCCAAGCTCACCCGACGCAAGTAAGTCTTTCACGCGAGTGCGCATCGGGCAAAACCGATTCTTCATCGCCTCCATAAACAGCACGCCGCGCTCGCGAGAGGTGGAGGCAATCGAGAGAGCCTCTTCCTCACTCAAAACGGCCGGCTTTTCGCACAGCACGGCCTTTCCGGCACGCAGCGCGCGACAGGCCCAACGCGTATGCATGCCATGCGGAAGAGCCAAGTAGATTGCGTCGACATCGGGGTCGGCAATCAGCGCGTCATAAGCCGCATTGCCGTTATCGTCGACCGAGGCATGGCCATGCGCAGCATCGATCGAAAACGCTCGGCAAAATTCCTCGACATGTGCAGGAGTGCGGCCGGCCGCAGCCACCAGCCGTGCCCCGTCGACCTTCTTGAGCGACGAAGCAAATCGATGAGAAATGTGCCCAGCGCCCAAAATGCCCCAACGGACCTCACGCGAATCATTATGTAAGCCTCGGTCACCCACGATAGCCTCCCATCAGTTGCGGCAAAAAAGTTCCTGCTATCGCCCTATTCTGCCGCAAACAGGGACTATTCCATCACAAGATATAAAAGGGTCATGAGGAGCGAGTTCTGCTGAAGGCTTTAAGCATGACCGTTACGGGGCCAGGCTGGAAACGTCGGCGCACGTCATCGAGACGCTCGGGGATATCGATATGCTGTGGGCAGTGGCGCGCGCATTTGCCGCATTTGATGCAATTGCTCACCAACTTGGGCTCGCTTGTACGCACCGCGCTCGCCGTAAAATACTGCGATAGACCCGTAAACCAGCTGTGCGCATAGCTTGCGTTGTAGGCGGCAAAACATCCAGGGATATTGATACCTTTAGGACACGGCATGCAATAGCCGCATCCCGTGCAGGGCACGCGATTCGATTTTTCAAACTCCGTCAGCACGCGTGTGATGGCATCGAGCTGAGTAGCTGTCATCGAATCCGGCAGCGCGCGATCCGCCAATGCCGCGTTCTCGTCCACCTGCGCGGTATCGGTCATGCCCGAAAGCAGCATCGTGACCTGAGGATGGTTCCACACCCACGAAAGGCCCCAAGCAGCCGGCGTCTTCAGGTACGGATCGCGTACGTCATCGAGCACGGCGCGGGCCCGCGGAGGCAGCTTGCCCGCCAGGCGTCCACCCAAAAGCGGTTCCATCACAAACACCGCGAGCCCGCGCTCGGCGGCTGCCATGAGTCCCGCCGTTCCCGCTTGGTAGCGCTCTCCAGCGTAGTTGTACTGGATCTGGCAAAAGTCCCAGTCATACGCGTCAAGCATCGTGAGGAAGTCCGCCGCACTGCCGTGGTACGAAAAACCTATCTGGCGAATACGCCCCGCAGCCTTTTGGTGCGCAATCCAGTCCTCGATGCCCAACGCCACCACGCGCTCCCACTGGGCGGGCGAGGTGATGTTGTGCATAAGGTAATAGTCGATATGGTCGGTCCGCAGCCGACGCAACTGCTCGTCGAAGAACCGGTCGAAATCCTCCACGCACTTGCACGAAGCGTGCGGCAACTTAGTCGCCAGCAACACCCGGTCACGCAGCCCCAAGCGCTCAAGCGAGGCGCCCACGCACGCCTCGTTACCGGGATAGAGATACGCAGTGTCCAGATAATTAATCCCCTGCTCCACCGCACGGGAAATGATGGTATCGGCTGTCTTCGCGTCCGGATGGCCCGGCGCACCGGGAAACCTCATGCAGCCCAGACCCAGAGCGGATATTCGGTTACCACTTTTGGGGTCAACGCGATATTGCACAGACCCTCCCTTCGCCATCATCGCCCCGGCAAGGCGAAACACAATGGTCACGCGGCCGAAACATCCTGGAATCGCAATCGAGAACGTATCGTAACGCAGCAGAAATCGAGCTGTCACGGCACCGCTTTAACATCAGCAAAAAGCCCGATGAAAGGAGTCGCCCATGCCCATGCTCGACCTTTGGAACCTCGCATCCCAGCTCAAAAACACCGATTATCGCTGGATCGATCTCACCCACACGCTCTCGTGCGACACCCCGCACTGGTTTGGCTTTAAGCCATTTGAGTCCACCAAGCTCTTCGACTACCTGCCCGGCACGCCCAAAGACATGCTCGCGCCCATGCGCTGCTTCCAGTATTCAGTCGCCTCGCAGTACGGCACCCACGTCGACGCACCTCGCCACTTCCATGTTGACGGCCGTTCCCTTGGCGAGATCGAACCCATCGAGTTTATGCATCCGCTCTGTGTGATCGACAAGCGCGAGGAGTGCGCCGCAAACCCCGACTTTATCCTGACCGTCGATGACCTCAAAGCTTGGGAGAACGAGCACGGTCGCATTCCCGAGGATGCTTTCGTCGCCTTCCGCTCCGACTGGTCCAAGCTCGCCGACCTCGAAAACAAGGACGAGGACGGCCAGCCCCACTACCCCGGCTGGGACCTCGACGCCATCAAATGGCTTGTAGAAGAGCGCAACATCGGCGCTATCGGCCACGAGCCGGCAGACACCGACCCCGCATCCGTGACCACACGCGAGGACGCCTACCCCTACCCCGGCGAGCAGTACATCCTCTCGGTCGACCGTTACCAGATCGAGGTCATGGACCATCTGGACGAGCTTCCCGCCACAGGCGCTGTCATCTTCTGCACCTTCCCCAAGGTCCGCGATGGCGTCGGATACCCCGCGCGCGTTTTTGCGGTCTGCCCCGTAGCGTAAGCTCCGCGCGTCCATTCATTTAAAAATCGCCACCCTGCATGCACAAGGTGCGCTGGCGGCATACAATCCATCAGGCGCCCCCACGCGGACGCCTTTTATATGGGGAGATGATTCATATGCAGATCAACAAGGTCGCCTTTATCGGCAAGGGCGGCGTCGGGCTACTCTACGGCAGCATGATCGCCCAGGCACTCGGCAACGATGCCGTCGAATACGTCATGGACAACGCCCGTTTTGAGCGTCATGCGAACGACGCGCTCACCGTCAACGGCAAGCCCTGCGTACTCAAGTCCGTCCGCGCCAGCGAGGCGACACCAGCCGATCTGGTCATCCTCACGGTCAAGACAACCGGACTCGACCAAGCGCTCAAGACTATGGAACACATCGTAGGGCCCGACACGCTCATCGCATCCCTTTGCAACGGCATCACCAGCGAGCAAAAGATTGCCGAGCGCTTTGGCTGGAAGCACACCGTTCTGGGTATCTGCCAGGGCATGGACGCCGTATTCCTCGACGGCGCGCTCACCTTTACCAATGCGGGCGAAATTCGCTTTGGCGCGGCAGCGGGCACCGAGCCTGCAGCCGTTACCGCCATCGACGAGCTCTACACGCGCTGCGGCATCGCCCATACCGTCGAGAGCGACATTGCGCACCGCATGTGGGCCAAACTCATGCTCAACGACGGCATCAACCAGACCTGCATGGCCTACGGCGGGACCTACGGAAGCGCCACGGAGCCGGGCTCCGAGCAGCGTCGCTGCTTTGTTTCCGCCATGCGCGAAACGCTTGCGGTCGCCAACGCCGAGGGCATTGAGCTGACCGAGACAGACCTGACGCAGATGGTGCACCTCATCGAGGGAATCGACCCCGCCGGTATGCCCTCGATGGCTCAAGACCGCATCGCAAGGCGCAAAACCGAGGTTGATGAGTTCGCGGGCACCGTCTGCCGCCTCGCAGCCAAACACGATATCCAGGCGCCGCAAAACGAGTGGCTCTATCGGCGCATCCGCGATATCGAGAAAAGCTGGTAGCACCAACGCGCCGCATTCAACAGCCTTAACAGCAAAGCCACCGCAAGGGAACCTTTCCCCTGCGGCAGCTTTCATCTTCGTCTATGACCGGCAGCCAATCTCACAACAGTTAGCGTTGCGACTCCGGCACCACGTCCTCGTCATCGCGGCAAAGAACCACGCCCGCGCTTCCCAGCAGTGCGGCTGCGATCAGCGCGCCAACCACGATTGGAACGGCCCCGCATGACCCCTGCATGCCCGCAACGAGCGCAGCCGTAGGACCAAGGCAGCCAAGCACCAATGCGACGGCGGCAACGACAATATCCCGAGCGTTCACAAGATCACTTCCTCCAAGAGAAAGACCTTAATTCTCATGGACTAGTGTGCCCCGCGCCCATATGCGCGGCGTACTGCCACGGTAAGCGCTCTGTTAACTCAAGCACGCACAAAAAAACGGACGTCCTTACGTTGCCCATTGGCTCGGTAAAGACGCCCGCCCGCCATGTCCTATTGGCTTATGGCAGATTACCAACCGGTATAGTAGTCGGTGGTTCCGGCTGCGCAGCCGGAGTCATAGACCTTGCACTCGCCCTTGGAACCAGTAAACGTGGAGCCCTGAGCCTTATCGCCCGCGGCCACGACATAGTAACCATCGGAATCGCGCCAAAAGCCCTCGGAATCCTGAGTCCATTCGCCCGTGCGGTGATGGTAGAGTACGTTGCTGCTGTAATAGGTCTCACGACGACCGTTATAGTTATTGACGCCGCTCGAGCGCGTCAGGCCCGAGCCGTTCGCGTAATACGCAGCAGACGCGTAAGACGAGTCGGAGCCGCCGTTGTAATACGAAGCCTGAACGGCCTCAGCGGCCTCGGCTTCGGCTGCGGCAGCCTCGAGCGCCTCGCGCTTGGCATCCTCGAGCGTGGAGCGAAGCTCGTCGAGCTCGGCCGACTTCGCGTCGACCTCCTCCATCGTCAAAAGACTGCCCGCACCGTCGATGCAACCCTGCAGTACAGCGCGCTCGTCATCGGTGGCATAGTCACCGTACATGTTCATGATGATCTGGGCGCGAACCTCTAGGGAATCGCGCTTGGCCCCCATCGAGGCGTTCCACTCCTGCATGGAGCCATAACCGTCGCCGCGGTAGTCGACGGGCTGCATCAGCGTCGCCTCGGACGGCGTGGATCCGACCGTATCGGACAGTGTTGCCGCGTGGGCATCAGTTGCGCCGGCGCCCGCCAAAAGTGCCACGGTCAGAGCGGCGGAAAGGGCGGCGGCTTTCGGTTTTCGTGAATCGATCCTCATGTAGCTGGAAACCTCCGTAGTGCGTTTTTGCTGCGTTTGAGCTGCGTGTGATTCAATCGCGCTGCATAGTACCCCGAGCAAATCGCGACCTGCGGTTTTTCTCAAAAGGTGCACGTCATTTGCGTAAAACTCACATCCTCTCAACAGGAGTTTTCCACATCTCGATTGCATAAAGCATGCCAAAAACCCTGTAATAGCGCCCTTCCTATGCAAAAAAGGCGTCTGCGCAACCATTGCTTGCGCAGACGCCTTGAGCAGGCATTTTATGCAGTTATACCTATCGAGTCGCAAGGGGTCCTTGCACAAGTCGCCCTACTCGTCCAGTGCGGCAAAGGCCTGCTTCAGGTCCCAAATGATGTCCTCGGCGTTCTCGGTACCGATGGAAAGACGGATCGTGGAGGGTGTGATGTTCTGCTCGGCGAGCTCCTCGGCAGAGAGCTGGGAGTGCGTGGTGGTAGCCGGGTGCACGACGAGCGACTTGACGTCGGCCACGTTGGCAAGCAGCGAGAAGACCTGCAGGTGGTCGATGAACTTCCAAGCAGCTTCCTGGCCCCCTTTGATCTCGAAGGTGAAGATCGAGGCGCCGCCACGGGGGAAGTACTTCTGGTACAGCTCATGGTCGGGGTGCTCGGGCAAGCTCGGGTGGTTCACCTTGGCAACGTGGCTGTCGCCGGCAAGGAACTCAACGACCTTCTTGGTGTTCTCGACATGGCGGTCGACGCGCAGCGACAGGGTCTCGGTGCCCTGGAGCAAGATCCAGGCGTTGAACGGGCTAATGCAAGCGCCCTCGTCACGCAGCAGGATAGCGCGGACATAGGTTGCGAAGGCGGCGGGACCGGCAGCCTCGGCAAACGAGACACCGTGGTAGGAGGGGTTGGGCTCAGCGATCTGGGCGTACTTGCCACTCGCCTTCCAATCGAAGTTGCCGCCATCGACAATCACGCCGCCCAGCGAGGTACCGTGGCCGCCAATGAACTTAGTTGCGGAGTGAACGACGATGTTGGCACCGTGCTCCAACGGACGGAACAGATACGGGGTGCCGAAGGTGTTATCGACGACGACCGGAAGACCATGCTTCTTGGCGACCTCGGAGATGGCGTCGATGTTGGGGATATCGGAGTTGGGGTTACCGAGCGTCTCGAGGTAAATGACCGTGGTGTTGTCCTTGATGGCACCCTCGACCTCGTCCAGGTTGTGGGCATCGACAAACGTGGTCTCGACGCCAAACTGAGAGAGCGTATGCTCCAGCAGGTTGTAGGAGCCACCGTAGATGGTCTTCTGGGCAACCACATGGTCACCGGCCTGGGCAAGTGCCTGCAGGGTATAGGTGATGGCGGCGGCACCGGAGGCGACGGCAAGACCGGCTACGCCACCCTCGAGCGCGGCGATACGGTCCTCGAAGACGCCCTGGGTGGAGTTGGTCAAACGGCCGTAGATGTTACCGGCGTCGGCAAGACCAAAGCGGTCGGCGGCGTGCTGGGAGTTGCGAAACACATAGCTCGTGGTCTGGTAGATAGGCACGGCGCGGGAATCGGATGCGGGATCGGCGCTCTCCTGGCCAACGTGAAGCTGCAGGGTATCGAAACCAAAGGTGTGCTCGGGGTTGTTGATAAACTGGCTCATGATGATCTCCTTGATTGAACAAAAGTAATAAGAGTAAGAGAAGTAAGTCGCTGTCTCCTGATCACGCCAACGGGCGCAAGCAGGAGCCCGGCATTCGTCTTAGCAAGCAGTTCATATGCGGTCCTCCTTTTGACATCCCGTTCTCGTGGTCGGCTTAATTACCTACCGCCTTTGTGTGTTTTGAATAGTACGAGCATCGTCTCCCCGGGTCAATCACTTAAAAGCGCTAACCTGTTATCGGTTTTTTAGATAGCTATCGAAAGGACGGACGCCGATGACCCTTCAGCAGCTTCGTTTTCTGATCGCCGTGGCAGAGTCCGGCTCAATCAACGCCGCAGCTCAGCACCTCTATACCGCTCAGTCCAACATCTCAAACGCCGTCAAAAGCCTTGAACAGGAGCTCCATCTGGAGATCTTTACGCGCTCCAGCCGCGGCGTCACGCTCACCAACGACGGCACCGAGCTTTTGGGCTATGCGCGCCAGGTCGTAGAGCAGGCCGACATGCTCGAGGCACGCTACGAGGACGGCGGCACACCTCAGGCCCGCCTTGCCATCTCGGCCCAACACTACGCGTTTTCGGTCGAGGCCTTTGTCAACGTAGTCGAGCGCTGCCGCGACAGCAAGTTCGAGTTCATCATGCGCGAGACCACCACAGCGCAGATCATCGATGACGTCCGTGCGTTTCGCAGCGATATCGGCATTCTGTATCTGGATGACTTTAACGCCCGCGTTCTGCAGAAGGCCTTCGCCGATGCCCGTGCAAGCTTCCATCCCCTATTCGACGCGACGGTCCACGTCTTCGTTAGCGAGCGCCACCCACTCGCACGCCGCCCTCAGCTGTCCCTTGCCGACCTCACGCCCTATACGCGCTACAGCTTTGAGCAGGGAACCTCAAACTCCTTCTATTACGCCGAGGAACCTTTTAGCTATATCCCTTGCGACCGCAACATACGAATCTCGGACCGCGGAACACTTACTAACTTACTTATCACGTCGAACGGTTACACCCTGTCGACCGGCGTCCTCTCCAATGAAATGCAATGGGGTATGGCATCGATCCCGTTAGCAGACGCCCCAACGATGCGCGTAGGCTATATCATGCACGACGAGCGCAAGCCCTCTCCCCTCTTGCAGCAATACCTCGACGAGCTCAACCGCATCATCCATGCCAACTAACTGTCGGAAGACGGGGTAGAAATCGTAGATTGCTAGCCCCCGGCGGGCATGGCGCTACAATGGTCACTCACATGAAACGTACCCAACGAAAGGAAGCCCGTGAAGGTCATCATCTATACCGACGGCTCGGCCCGATCAAACCCGGGACGCGGCGGCTACGGCGCCGTGCTCAAATACACCAACCCCGCCGGCAAGACCTTCACCTCCGAGCTTTCGCGCGGCTACGCCAAGACCACCAACAACCGCATGGAGCTCATGGCGGTTATCGTGGCGCTCGAGGCACTCAACCGCCCCTGCGAGGTCGAAGTCCATTCCGATTCGCAGTACGTCGTCAACGCCTTCAACAAGCACTGGATCGACGGATGGAAAAAACGCGGCTGGAAGACCGCCAACAAGCAGCCTGTCAAGAACCGCGATCTGTGGGAGCGCCTGCTCACCGCAAAGAGCAAGCACAAAGTGGAGTTCATCTGGGTTAAGGGCCATGCCGGCCATGAGCTCAACGAGCGCTGCGACGAGCTTGCCACCACGGCGGCCGACGGCAGCAACCTCGATATCGACGCCGGCTTTAACGAGAGCGACCTGTAACGGCGTTTTCGCACGCTATTTCCCGCCCCCTCGCGCTACACTCATCCTGTAAACCGAACGACACGAGGGGGATACATGCTGCGTATAGCGACCATCGGCACATCCATGATTACCGACGACTTTATCCAGGTCGTCAACGCCAACGACCAAGCCGCGTTTGTGGGTACGCTCTCGCGCGATGCCAATCGCGGCGCCGCCTTCACCGCTAAGCATGGCGGCGAGCGTAACTTCACCGCGCTTGACGAGCTTGCGTCCGCTGCCGACGTCGACGCCGTCTATATCGGCAGTCCTAACGCACTTCACTACGAGCAGGCCCTTGCCTGCATCGCCGGTGGCAAGCACGTCATCGTCGAGAAACCCTTTTGCGCCACCGAAGCGCAGGCGCTGGAAGTCTTTCGCACTGCCGAGGCAGCAGGTGTCGTGGCCCTCGAGGCCATGCGCCCGCTCCATGACCCCGCTTTCCACGCCGTCGAGGACGCCCTGGGCGAGATTGCGCCCATTCGTCGTGCATCGTTGCGCTTTGGCAAGTATTCTTCGCGCTACAACGAGGTTCTCGCGGGGCGCGCCACCAATATCTTCGACTGCCGCATGGCCTCGGGCTCCCTCATGGACATCGGCGTCTATACCGTCGAGCCCATGGTCGAGATCTTCGGCATGCCCTCCGGTCTCACCAGCATGACCACGCTGCTCGACCCCTCAACGCAAGAGCTCACCCATGGCCCCATCGACGGCTGCGGCTCCATTCTCGCCAGCTATGGCGGAGGCCGCATCTCCGTCGAACTTGCGCATTCAAAGATCACCAACGATCTGCTGCCCTCGCAAATCGAAGGTGAGCGCGGCACCATCCAGATTGACCATCTGTCCACGCCCCGTAACGTCCGCATCGATTATCGCGGCGACGTCGTGCGCGGATCGGCGACCGAGGCGCCGCGCGAGCAAGGCGACAACGGACGCGCACTCGACCTTCCCAAGTCAAGCAACACCATGGAATACGAGCTCGAGGACTTTATCACCGCCATCGGCGGCATCGATAACGTTAAGGAAGAGATTTGGGAGACCCCGGCGGGACGCCACGAGCTTGGCCACTACCGCGATGTCACGCTCGTGTCGCTGCGTATCATGGATGCCGTGCGTCAGCAGGCGGGGATCGCCTTCCCCGCCGACTCTAACAAGCAGGAATAGCGATGGGTTTTTTCGACAAGCTTTTCTCGGGCGTCGCCGGCGGTAGCCGCGAACCCCAAAAGCCTTCTGGCGTCGAGCTCGAGCTGCGCCGTAGGCTCACCGTGCTCGCAAGTGACGAGGCCACTCAAGACGCCCCGCAGCGCTATTTCCTGCGGTGGGAGGGGCAGGTCCAGGGCGTCGGTTTCCGCTTCACCAACACCAACCTCGCACAGGCGCGCTCCCTCACCGGCTGGGTGCGCAATATGGAAGACGGCTCGGTTGAGATGGAGCTACAGGGCACGCCGGCAAACATCGTGTCTCAGCTCGAGGCGCTTCATGCCTCCTACGAGCGCATGGGAACGCGTTTTCGCCTCGTAGATGCCCAGGCCCGAGCCCCACTTGCCAATGAAGACGGTTTCAGTCCTCATTATTAGTATTGTGTGCTAAATACGGTATCATTTACCTACGACCGTTGATAGAAAAGAGGCGAGGCGCATGGCGGTGCAAAGAAGGAATACCAAGCAGCGAAAGCTGGTTCTTGACGCCGTGCGCCAAAGCTATAACCATCCCACCGCCGACGAAATCTACAACACCGTGCGCGAACAGGATGACAAGATCAGCCGCGGCACGGTCTACCGCAACCTCAATCTCTTGGCAGATGCCGGAGAAATTCTCTCCATCAAGACGCCGGGCGGCAGCCGCTTCGATCGCACCATCGAGCCGCATGCGCATATCATCTGCACCTCGTGCAGCCGCGTCATCGACGTACCGCTCCCCTTCGATGCCCAGCTCGACGCCAAGGCGTCCGAGCAAATCGGCTGGCACGTCACGTCGCACTACACCATCTTTGAGGGACTCTGCCCCGACTGCCTGCAGCCTTAGGGGCATGCCCGCAAATCTACTTGCCCATCCGCTGCAGCAAGCAGCACATTTCTAGGCATGTCCCGAAAACCTACTCGGCGAGCAGGCGGCGCAGTTCTTCTTCGACCGTGCGCACGTAACGGACGCGGTCGTTGATGCCACGCATAGAGGGATTGCAACTCTCCATCAGATAGGGATGGCCCACTACGTTGAGCATGTCGCGGTCGTTTTCGTTATCGCCAAACGCCATCATCTCATCAGGCGAAATCCCCAGTGCACGACCATAATCGGCAAGCGCGGAACCCTTACCCGAATCAAAGCCGATAAAGTCCGTCCACTCGGTTCCCGACGTCATCACGTCGACGCGGTCGCTAAAGAGGCACTCGAAATACTCCAGGGCCGCCGGCTGATCCACCTCGGGCGTCTGGAAGGCAATCTTAATGACGTCCTCGTCGATGTCCTCGGGACGGTCGACCACCGCCACATCGCAGTGGACCTCATAGCGCAAATGGTCGACGAACGCATCGTTGCCGCTCATGGTGTAGAGGTGCCCCTCGCACGAAAGGGTCACGTCGGCACGGGGGTACGCAACCACGGCATTCGCGATATCCATAGCAAGGCTACGCTCCATGGAACGCTTGACAACGGCACGTCCCTCGCTCATCACCAGGGCTCCGTTTTCGCATACATAGGCGAGTTCATCGGCCACCGGGGCAAACAGATAGCGCAAGCTCGCATATTGACGGCCGCTCGCCGGCATAAACACGATACCGCGACGATGCAGCTCATCGATGAGCTCAAAGGCCTCGGAACGCGGCTCGCGCTCCCCCGGATGCAGCAACGTGCCGTCCAAATCGCATGCAATCAGCTTGATTCCTTCAAGACCCATAAGCTTCCCCCCACAGCACCTCATCAACAGCAAGACGGACTTTGAATAGTTACCTCTCAAAGTCCATCTTACTTATACGCACGTTAACCGCGCGCCTTCTTTACGATCGTAAAGTCGGGAGCCATACTCACAACGACATCCGCCGCACTCGACGCAAAACGCCGGCCCGCATCGAGTTCACGGGCAACCACCGAGAGCCGAACACCCTCGACGCCCCGGAGCATGCGACCCAAAACCGGTTGCACCGGCGTATACATGCGCACGGTATGCTCGTCCGAATCGCCTCGGAAAAGCGGCGCGTGCATATTGCCGATCTCCCAGCACGCATGCGCGAGCGCAATCGGGTCCATGCGGTCAACTTCGACCAAATAAACCTCGGCGGAGCGCAGGCGCACGACAACCGCCACGGGTACCATGCCCGAACGGTCAATGGCGAGCACGTCGCCATCGGCAAGACGGCTGCCATCGGCAGCATCCAGCCGAACATCGACCGTGCGCCCCAGCTCCGTCACGCCCGCAAACGCGCATACATCAGCCTGGTCCCAATCGAGCAGCAACTCGTCAACTTCAAAGACGCCGCCTAACTTCCGGCGAAGTAGGAGTTCATAGGACGGATCGTTGAGATTTCCCAAGCATGTCGTCGAAACCAAGCGTTCAGGCATACTCTAGCCCTCAACCTCGACGAGCTCGATATCAAAGTTGAGATCCTTGCCGGCCAACTCGTGGTTGGCGTCAAGCGTCACGGCCTCGGGCGTCACGTCAATGACCACGGCGGGGACGGGCATACCGCTCGGCGTGGACAGGAAGAGCTTCATGCCCTTCTCGATCTGCTCGATGTTGGGAACCTGCTCGGCCGGGAAGGTCAGAACCATCTCGGGATTGTGCTCGCCGTAGGCATCGGCAGCAGGAATGTGCACGGTCTTCTTCTCGCCCACCTGCATGTCGACAACAGCGGCGTCGAAGCCCTTGATCATCTGGCCGGCGCCACAGGTGAACTCCAGCGGCTCGCCGCGATCGTAGGAGCTATCAAACTGCGTGCCGTCGTCGAGCGTGCCGCGATAATGAGTCTTGACCTTCTTGCCCTGGTTGGACATGGTAACCTCCGTGATAAGGGCGGCGCATAATGCGGGCCGCCGTGAACATATGGCGCTAACTATACCCTAGTCATACAATTCAAAGACAGTTTGCAAAGAAACGCTGCAACCGGAGGAACCATGGCATATCCCGTATTTGACCTACACTGCGACACCGCCGACCGAATCGGCTGGGCCACGCTCGATCTCGACCTGCGCTTTACCGCCGGCACCGACGGTTATTTCCCCGGCGACGAAACGCATCCGCAAGATTTCGACCTCATCGAGGGCAACGCCTGCGCCATCTCGCTCGCAAAGATCGGCAACACGCCGTGGGCACAGTGCTTCGCCACGTTTGTCCCCGACGAGATTCCCACCGCCCACGCCGCGCGCTTCCAGGCGCAAATCATGGCGCATATGAGCGGCCAGGCCATGCTCAACCACGACCGCATGGTCAACGTGCGCAGCGCCGCAGACATTCGCCCCGCGCTCAAGGACGGCAAGGTCGCCTGCATCCACACCATCGAAAACGCCACGTTCTTTGCCGAGGACCCCGCACTGATCGAGGTGCTCAAGAGCCTGGGCGTACTCATGTCATCACTCAGCTGGAACGCGCAGGGACCGCTCGCGAGCGGACACGATACCCACGCCGGTCTCACCGCCGCCGGCATCGAGGCACTTACGCAGATGGAGCATGCCGGCATGGTACTCGACGTCTCCCACCTCAACGATGAGTGCTTTGACGAGGTCGCCGCCCACGCCACGCGCCCCTTCGTCGCCAGCCACTCCAACTCCCGTGCGGTTTGCGGCGTCAAGCGCAACCTCACCGACGACCAGTTCCGTACCATTCGCGACATGGGCGGTATCGTCGGCCTCAACTACTGCAGCGAGTTCCTTTCCAACGACGCGACCGACAAGACCGCCGCAGACGTCACCTTCGACCAGCTGGCAGCACATATCGAACACTGGCTCGACCTGGGCGGCGAGGACGTCATCGCGCTCGGCGGCGACTGGGACGGCGCCACGGTGCCCGCTTTCCTCTCCGATGCCAGCAAGATGCCCGAATTCCAGAACATGCTCTCCAAACATTTTGGCAAGACCGTGATGCAGAAGCTCTGCAGCGACAACGCGCTTGCCTTCTTTGAGCGTTATTAATTTCACATCCCTTGAGCAGGCCGGTATGCCGAACGGTCGACATGCCGGTCCGTCCGCAATCTGAAGGACCGCTTTTGGCGCAGCAATTTACGATTACCGTATCCCGACCGGATGGCACATCCATCCCCGTCGTCGTTACCAAAAAGCGCGTCAAGAACTTCAACCTACGCGTCACATCGAGCGGTGAGGCCCACGCCAGCGCACCGCTCGGCGCCAGCCGCGAGCGTATCGAAGCGTTTGTGAAGCGCAACAGCGCCTGGATTATCAGCCGACTTGACCAGCGTGAGCAACATCAGGCGACGGCGCGAGAGCCGCTCAGTCCCTCGTCCATCATTGCGCTTTGGGGCAAGCCCATCACGGTACAAGATGCGCTCGATCGCAACTTTGCGTCACCTGCACCGCGACCCAAGCAGGCCACCTTCGCAAGTTTTATGGGTACCGATGAATCGGACGAAGGCCCACAGGCCCAGCGGCGCGCAATCCTCGACGGTCTAACGTCCGATGAGCTCCAAGCCCACATCGACCAGCTCTATGCAACCGAGGTCACCTCGGCGCTGCACGATATGGTGCACGCATATGAAATCGCAATGGGTGTCGCCGTTTCCCGCGTTTCCGTACGCAGCATGAAAACGCGTTGGGGCTCCTGCACACCTAAATCCGGCGCCGTTCGCATCGCACGAGAACTTGCCGCCTACCCCGTCGAATGCCTCGACATGGTTGTCGCCCACGAGCTCGTCCACTTGCTCGAGCCAAGCCACAATCAGCGGTTTCACGCCTTGCTCGACACGTACTGTCCCAACAATAGAGTTTTGTCGCAGCGGCTCAAGCAGCCACCCATAGAGACGTATTAGAACCGATTAGCGCACGCGCTCGATCTCGACACCGCAGCTTGCCAGGGGAAGACCGACGGGTGCCCAAGGCTTATCGAGCTTAACACGCACGCCAAGCAGCAGGGGGTAACGACGTAGCAGCATCTGGGCCACACCCTCGGCTGCCGCCTCGATGAGCTTAAACGTATGCTCGCGCAGATAGCCGTCGACATCGTGGCACACCGAGCCGTAGTCAATCGAGGCGTCCAGGTTATCGTGCTCCCCCGCTGCACGCAGGTCGGCATAGAGCACCAGGGACACGATGAACTTCTGACCCAGCGCGTTCTCTTCGGGATACACGCCGTGGTTGGCAAAGACCTCGAGACCGTCGATAGTAATGCGATCGGCATGGCGAAGATCGTCATAGCTCACGTGGGGCACCGCCGTTGCAGTGGATATTTCGCCCCTTCCACGGCGGGCGAGCTCGGCGCCTTCAGTCTTGGTTGCATTCTCGGGCAGCTTCTTGTTACTCATCGCGATCGTCTCCTTCGTTTAGAACCCCGACCGCGCAAACTAACTACACGCGAATCGATAGGTTCTTTTTATCATCGCTCCAGTTGCAAGCATTGCGCGCGGGGCATGCAAAGCAGGCGCGTGACGCTTTGTCGGCTGCATAGAGCAGACGCTCAAGCGGTTGGCTGTTCACGCGCAGCTTTCGATGGCCCAGAATGGCCGTCTTAATGGCTGCGGCATCGGCCGGCTCAAACGCCACGTCATCGGGCATGCCGCCGAGAATCGCATCAGCGACGCGCTCGCTTGCAACATCATGGGATATACCCGATTCATACTGTTCATCTTTGCCGATATCGTGAAGAAGTGCCGTGGCGTAGATGACCTCGCGGTCAAATTCGAGCTGTTCCTCGAGATTCTTAATCCACATAATGCGCGCGACATCCAGCAGATGGTCAATACCGTGGCGGCAAAAGATGCGTCCCGATTCCAACTGTGCAATGTTGCCCAGGTGCCGCCGGAACAGACCGTTGGCACAAATGTAATCAATGCGAGGCATGGCGCCAAAGGGAGTCAGGCCCGAAGCCATAAAGCCGCGACGCGGCGTCCCCTCATCGGTCTTCGATGTAAAGTCGTTGACGACTCTCATGCTAACGGCCCAGCATCCTAAAGAACCGCTCCTCGAGCGCGGGATCGGTCTCAAAGACGCCGCGGCGAGCGAGCGTCACGGTCTTGGTGCCGGGCTTTTGCACGCCGCGCATGGTCATGCACATGTGCTCGGCTTCCATCAGCACAATCGCTCCCTGGGGAGCGAGATAATCCATGAGGGCATCGGCAACCTGTGCGCACAGCTGCTCTTGCAGCTGCAGACGACGGGCATAGACCTCAACCGTGCGGGCAAGCTTAGACAGACCTGCCACGCGGCCGTTAGGGATATAGCCAATGGCAGCCTTGCCGTAAAACGGCAGCAGATGGTGCTCGCACAGCGAGTAAAACGTAATGTCGCGCTCGATAACCAAATCGTTCGAAGCGACGGCAAAAGTTTTGGACAGGTGCTCCTCGGCACTCTGGTCCATACCGCCGGCGATCTCACCATACATACGGGCAACGCGCGCCGGGGTCTCCAGCAGGCCCTCACGAGTTGGGTCCTCGCCTATGCCCTCAAGCAACAGCTTAATGGCGGCCTCGACTTTTTCCTGATCGACCATCTGGGCCTCACTTTTCCGATTTTGCGTTCGCGCTATGGTACCACGCCCTCCGGCATCGGCCACAAGCTACATAGTATGGGTCGAATAGACCGGATCGTCCCGCCAAAGCTCCACGGCGTCGCAAAGCGCAACGCCCTCGCGCTCGGCACGGGCACGCGTGGCGTTCATATCAATCACGCGCTGATTGCTCGAGCCCCTAAAGCGCAACGAGATATCATACAGATCCTGAACGAATGGACCGTCCACCAACATATCGAGGCAGGCGAGAATGCGGTCCGTCACCTCGGTATAGTGACGACCGCCCGGCATAAGCTCCTCGAGCACGTCGCCGGTAAAGCACCAAATGGTCTTGCCCGACCCCGCAGGATAGGCCGCACGCACGCGTTCGATAAAGTCAACAAGCCCCGCCTGATTCTCGGGCTCCATGGGCTCCCCGCCCAAAATCGTCAGGCCATCGATAAAGGGATGATCGAGACTCTCGATAATCTTATCCTCGACGGCGCGATCGAACGGCTCGCCCGCAGCAAAGTCCCACGCAACAGAGTTAAAGCAGTTCTTGCACCCACGACGGCACCCGCTCACAAACAGAGAAGTACGAACGCCTTCCCCATCAGCAATGTCGAAATACTTAATGTTCGCGTAGTTCATAGGTAACTCTCCCGGGAGGCCGGGACATATCATCCCGTCCTCAAACATTCTCGGCCTTCGGCCTGCGAAACTGCGGGCGGGACGATATGTCCCGGCCTCATGCAAAGGGTAACTCAATGAACGAAGCGAACATCGAGTATAGGGTTCGAGGTCCAATAAAAACTGGGTTGCGGCTCAACCGCCATCGCAAGTAAATCGCAGCTGCAACTCGAATAATATCCGCTAAGAACTTCGAGGAGTGAGCAGGCTGCGCGCTGCATCTCAGCTACGTCAACTTGGCTGAGCCGAGAGGGCCGTTTGGGCCTTTGCTCGATATGAGTTCCGCACGCAAAGAAGGCCACTTAATGTGGCCTTCGTCTTGCGCAGGACTGTCCGAAATAGCGAGCAAATGCCCAAACGGCCCTCTCGGCTCAGCCCCGGAGCGGTATTAGAGATGCAGCACGCGGTCGCGGATCTCCTCGGTTCGACCCTGGTTCCAGAACTGGGTCCCGATGTAACCACACGTACGGCGGGCGACGTTCATCTTCTCCTGATCGCGGTTGCCGCAGTTGGGGCACTCCCACACCAGCTTGCCGTCATCCTCGACAATCTTGATCTCACCGTCGTAGCCGCACACCTGGCAGTAATCGCTCTTGGTGTTGAGCTCGGCGTACATGATGTTGTCGTAGATGTACTGCATCACGCGAATGACAGCCTTGAGGTTGTCCTGCATGTTGGGAACCTCAACGTAGGAAATAGCACCGCCCGGCGAAAGCTGCTGGAACATGCCCTCAAACTTAAGCTTGTCGAAGGCATCGATCTCCTCGGACACGTGGACGTGATAGCTGTTAGTAATGTAGCCCTTGTCCGTCACGCCCGGGATAATGCCAAAACGACGCTGCAGGCACTTGGCGAACTTGTAGGTCGTCGACTCCAACGGCGTGCCGTACAGCGAGAAATCGATGTCGCTCGCAGCCTTCCACTCCGCGCACTTGTCGTTCATGCGCTGCATGACGGCCATGGCAAACGGCGTGCCCTCCTTCTCGGTGTGGCTGTGACCCGTCATGTATTTGACGCACTCATACAGACCGGCATACCCCAGGCTGATGGTGGAATAGCCGCCCACGAGCAGCTTATCGATCGTCTCGCCCTTCTTCAGTCGCGCCAGGGCTCCGTACTGCCACAGAATCGGCGCGGCATCCGAAAGCGTGCCCATTAGGCGCTCATGACGGCACAGCAGGGCACGATGGCACAGCTCAAGGCGCTCGTCGAAGATCTTCCAGAACTTGTCCATGTCCTGATGCGAGCTCAGCGCGACATCGGGCAGGTTAATGGTCACAACACCCTGGTTAAAGCGGCCATAGTACTTAGGCTTGCTCGGATCATAGTTGAGCGCGTTGGCGACATTGTTAAAGCCGTTGCCCGAACGGTCGGGCGTCAGGAAGCTGCGGCAACCCATGCAGGTGTAGCAATCGCCATTGCCGGCGGTCTCGCCCTTAGACAGCTTGAGCTCGCGCATCTTCTTCTCGGAGATGTAATCGGGCACCATGCGCTTGGCGGTGCACTTGGCGGCGAGCTGGGTCAGGTAGAAGTACGGGGAATTTTCGTGAACGTTATCGTCCTCGAGTACATAGATAAGCTTGGGGAATGCCGGGGTGATCCACACGCCAGCTTCGTTCTTAACGCCCTCATAGCGCTGACGAAGCGTCTCCTCCACGATCATGGCAAGGTCGTGCTTCTCCTGGGGCGTACGGGCCTCATTGAGATACATAAAGACCGTCACGAACGGCGCCTGGCCATTCGTGGTCATAAGGGTCACGACCTGATACTGAATCGTCTGGACGCCGCGACGAATCTCATCGCGCAAGCGATCCTCAACGACTTCGCGAACCTTCTCGGCAGATGCCGAAACACCGAGCTCCTCAAGCTCGCGAGCGACCTCGCCGCGAATCTTCTGACGGCTCACCTCAACGAACGGGGCGAGATGGGTCAGCGAAATAGACTGGCCGCCGTACTGGGAGGAAGCAACCTGGGCGATGATCTGCGTCGCGATGTTGCAGGCAGTCGAGAAGCTGTGCGGCTTCTCGATCAGCGTGCCCGAGATAACGGTGCCGTTCTGGAGCATGTCCTCCAGGTTCACCAGGTCGCAGTTATGCATGTGCTGGGCAAAGTAGTCGGAATCGTGGAAGTGAATCAGGCCCTCGTTGTGGGCATCCACGATCTCCTGAGGCAGCAGCACGCGCTGAGTCAGGTCCTTGGAAATCTCGCCGGCCATGTAGTCGCGCTGAACGGAGTTGACGGTCGGGTTCTTGTTAGAGTTCTCCTGCTTGACCTCTTCGTTATTGCACTCGATCAGTGACAAGATCTTGTCGTCGGTCGTGTTCTTCTGGCGCTTCAGGCTCTGGACATAGCGATAGATGATGTAGTGGCGGGCCACTTCGTAGCAGTCGAGACGCATAATCTCGTCCTCGACCAGATCCTGAATCTCCTCGACCGACACGGTGTGGCCCGCGTTCTCACATGCCTCGGCGACGTTTTGCGCCGCATAAACCACCTGGCGGTCGGTAAGACGAGAGCCCTCCTCGACCTCCAAGTTGGCGGCGCGAATCGCATTGACGATCTTATCGATGTCAAAGACAACCTCGGTGCCGCTGCGCTTGATGATCTTCATCCTCTTGCCTCTTTCGCGTCGTAGTCTCATTGCGTTTCAGAGCCAAACGATGCTCGGCAGGGCTTGCCCCTGTCTTGCGGCGCCGTCGCGCAATCTGTGTTCTCGATAAACCATAGGTCCTCATGCGGACAATCCTCGCGGCCGATCAAGCGGCTCTAAGGCGTGTCCAAATGGGACGAACAAGGTTTTCGTTCTCTGTCCGCCATCTATCATACGACAAAGACGCATCTATATCCTGTATTCTTTTTTTAGGTCAAACACAACATATAGTGTTTCAGCAGGTCAAAGCAATTGGTCATTTTGCAGACGCATTAATTATGAGGGGTTCTTGGCAAGTCGGTAAAACGTTACCAACACGGCTACCTGCATGGCAGTTATAAAACCCCCTTAGTCAAGCCGCTGACAAATCCTACCAAAACCAAGCCGCTCACGCCAAAAGAATCCAAAAGATTGTGCTTGACCAACATGTTGCGGTCGAATGCCGACGGACGGAGTGACAGGACTGCAAACGCTCGGAAGACTACAGCCCCGGCACCCCGTCCGCCGGCATTCGATAGACGAGGAGCTATTACTTCTCTTCGCGAGCTATCATGCGGCCGAGAGCCGCTGTAAAGGGATCGAGCAGTACGCCGACGACGCGGTTGACAGGGAGCTTCATAGCCGTAAGCCTTTCAAAGTCATTGATAGAAAGAGGGCCGCCGGCATATGTCGGCGGCCCCGATAAAACATGATGTGCGGCAAAGCAACTACTCGAACGGCTACTCCGCCTCGCCGCCGGCCGCCATCTTCTCGGCCTCGGCAAGCTGGGCCGGGGTGAGCTTGCGATACTTAATGGCACCAAAGACGACACAAGCTGCACAGACGATCATGCCGGCAATGAACTTCTGGTCAATCGTTGCACCAAACGGCGACGTCACGGCCTCAAACACAATGGGAGACAGTGCCATGCCAAAGTTGATGCCCGCCATGCCAATGGCGAGGTTAAACGCACGTCCCTCGGGGGCAGAGTTGCCGGCGGCAAAATTGCCCTCCAGCGGCACGTAGGTCTCCTTGCCCAGCGCAACGACAAAGCCCGCAACGCACAGCACCATAAAGGCGGGTGCAACCAGCGTCAGGCCCAGGCCAACGAGCGTCACGCCCCACGCGATCGGCATAGCCAGGTTCTTAAACTTGGCAAACAGCGGACCGACCAAAAGACCAGCCGCAATACCGGCAACGGTCATAACGGTAGAGGCAAGACCGGCCTCCACGGTACCGCCAAAGCCGCGACCCACAACAAGCAGCGAAACGTTGGAGCTGAAGAGCTGGAACGTGAGTACGAACACAAAGCTCATGAGCGTGATAATCGCGACCTCTTTGGGCATGTTGGCAAATACGTTGACTTTACGCTTGGGCTCCAGATGGCCCTCGGGAAGGCAAACAGCCTCGATCACGATGAAAATGATCATGATGAAGTACGCCGCATAGCTGTGGAACCACTCGGCAGAACCCAAAATGCCGGAAACCATCGTCCAGATAATGCCGCCCAGTGCAACAAAAGTGGAGTAGATGCCCATGACAAACGAGCGCTGCTTTCCGCCGAAATAGTCGGCGATCAAGGCGTCGGTCGAGTTCTGCACGGCGCCGAGACCAAGGCCCATGACAGCAGAAGCCGCTAAGACCTGGCCGAGTGAGTTGTGGAACACCAGCACCGAGGCGCCTGCCAGCATCACGATAACGTGACCGACAAGCGTCGTCTTCTTCTTGGACACGCGAGAGGCGAGCTGTGAAGAGACGAGCATGGCGGACAGCGCCATCATCAACGGGATGATGCCGATGATCATCTGGACGGCAGCGATGTTTTCGTTGGGAAACGCCGCCGCGACAGAGGCCACGATGGGGACGGGCACCAACATGCCCATAATGCACATGGCAGCAGCATAAATGCCCACCAGGTACTTGATCTTGGTTTTATCCATAATCCATCCTTACACTTAGAGAAAAGGGTCGGAGCAGCCAGGCATCACCAGCGGCCGCCCCAAACACAGCACTATTAGTCGTTAAATCCGGTGAACACGGACTCTCCGCTGTACACGAGCGCTTCCTCGACACCATCGAGCACGCGACAGGCACCAGCGGCCATAGCCTCGAGCTCAAACTCACCCGGATAGGCAGACACGGGCGCGATCCAAGAGCAGCACTCCTCAATCGAGGCAACGAGCTCCTTGCTGTGGACCATGCCGCCTCCGAGCAAGATGCCGTCGACATCGCCCTTCAGCACACAAGCCATCTCGCCAATCCACTTGCAGATTTGGTAGACCATTGCATCCCAGGCGCGAGCCGCAGCCTTATCGCCCGCAGCGGCGCGATCGCACACCTCGATGGCATCGGACGTACCCAAAAGGTCAACGAAGCCACCGGTCTTCATGCAATGGGCGCGGGCAACGTCGAGGCCATGCTCTGCCGTATACTTCGCGATCTCGATCGCGGGAACCGATCCGCAGCGCGTCGGCGCCATGGGACCCTCGCCGCCAACGATGTCGTTGCCGTCCACCATCTTGCCCTTAAGATGAGCCGAGATAGAGATGCCGCCGCCGATATGGCAAACAATGAAGTTGCACTCATCATAGGGGCGACCGAGCTTTGCCGCATGGCGGATGGCGGTCTCTTTGAGATTAAGGGCGTGCAGGTGCACGTTTCGATACACGCCCTTAATGCCCGTCATACGTGCGAGGTCGCACAGCTCGTCGGTATCGGGAGGATTCACCACAAAAGAAGGCTTTCCCGTCTTTAAGGCGAACTCATGGGCAATCTGGGGACCCAGCTGCGCCGGGTGCCGAACGCCATTCGCACCGATGCGGGCATGCTCGAGCATAACCTCGTTGATGGTATACGTACCACCGGGCAGCGAAAGCAGACCGCCGCCGCGACCGACAAATGCATCAAAGTCCTCGAGCTTCAGGCCTGCCTCCCCCAGCGCTCCAAGAATCAGATCGCAACGATACGGCATCTGAGCCGAGACCCCATCGAACTGGGCAAGGTCCTTCGCATCGTGCGCAACGTTCTTGCTGAGCTTGCACTCATCACCCTCAAAAACGCCCACCTTCGTGGAAGTGGAACCAGGGTTGATTACCAGGACGCGCCAGGGAGTCTTTTTATCGGACATACCTTAAGCCTCCTTAAGCGCCTGGGCGCGCACGCAGCTCATCACCACGTTGCCGACGATCTCGTCAACGGGCGCAGAACGCGAGCAATCGCACACGATCTTCTTGAAGCCCTGAAGCATGGGACCGTAAGCATTGGCGCCAGTCAGATTCTGGATAATCTTGACGCCGATATTGCCCACGTTGATATCGGGCCAGATGACCACGTTAGCTTGGCCTGCAACAGCGGACTCACGATGAACCTTCTTAGAGGCAACCTTGGGGTTAATCGCCGAATCAAACTGGAACTCGCCATCGATGGCCAGGTCGGGACGACGATCGTTGGCAATCTCGCGAGCGCGACGCACCTTGTCGACAAGCTCATTGTCCATCGAACCGTCAGTCGAATGCGAAAGCAGCGCGCAACGGATATCCCATCCGGTCAGCGAGCGCACCGTCTCGCTCGACGAAATCGCGATCGAGGCAAGCTCCTCGCTCGTGGGGTCAACGCAAACGGCAGAATCGCCAAAAGCCAAAAGGCCACCTTCGCCGCCGTTCCAGTTGGGAATGTCGGCGATACCGCACGAGCTCACAGTGTCCACCCCGTCAGCAAGACCGACGATGGTCTGACCCGCCAGGATGATATCGCCCGTAGCGTTATCGATACCGGCGAACATAACGTCGACATCGCCGAGCACCTGCAAAATCAGGGCGCGCTCAAGCGGACGCGTCATACGGCGCGCAGCGCCCTTGGGCTTAAACTTGCAATCCGGATGAGAAAGGTAGCGCTCGCAACAAGCGGCGTTCGCCTCCTCGTCGGTCACATCGACAATCTCGATGCCGTCAAGGGAGATGCCACGCTCATCGGCAAGCTCTTTGAGCTTAACGCCGTCGCCGACCAGCACACATTCGGCAAGATGCTCGGCGGCGATCTTTGCGACCGCCTGCATCATGGTCTCGTTTTCGCCCTCGGGAAAAGCAACGCGCATAGGCTTGGCGACAGCCTGCTCGCGCAGGGTCTGCATCAGGTCCATGGCAGTTACTCCATCTCTTCGGCAGTGCGCTCGATAAGCTCGCCGATGGTCTTCATGACCATGACCTCGCGAACGGGAACCTCGGCATCGAGCTCGTTCTCGATCATGGACGTCAGGGCGATCATCTTCATCGAGCCCTTGCCCAGGGTCTCAAACGTCGTCTCGGGGGTCACATCGCCGTCATAGTTGTAGGCGGACTTGGCAAAATCGCAGATCTGCTGAGTGAGTTCTTCGTTCATGGCAAAGCCTTTCTAAGATAAAAAAGAGGGGCGACCACGGCGGGCTGGAGACATGGGTCCCGCCGTGGCCTAAGAGAGGAATCGAATTGTTACAAGGGTGAAAACTTAGTCGTCAAGCTCGAACGTAAGCTCTTTGTAGCCCGGACGGTCGATGACCTTGGCATGGACGCCAACGGTCTCGCCCGCCATGAGTTTGGCGCGAATCTCGGGGGCCTTCTTCTTGGTAATGCCGTAGATGACGTAGGTGTACTGAGAACCCTCGTCGATATCGACGGCGCCGTAGGCGTACTTGCCATACTCCTTGAGGTAGGGCTTGTCGTTCTGCGGACCAGGCAGGGTAAAATCGATCAGATGGCCGTGACCGGAAACCTGGACCCAATCGGTCTTGTGGTAGCCGCAGGCATTGCAGGCAAGGTGAGGCGGAAACTCGACAGCTCCGCACTCGGGGCACTGACGTGCCCAATAGATGCCCTCTTCAAGACCCGTGTAGAACTTCTTGACCACGGGCTCCATATCTTTGAGTTGCATGAGAATACTCCTTATGGGAAATCGAAAACCGCGGTCGACTACGCGACGGTACGAAGAATCTGGCAGCGCACGTTCTGAGAACCGCCAAAACCGCGCAGGAAAGCCGTCTCGGGAACCTTCTTCATCTGGGTTGCACCGGCGACGCCACGCATCTGCTTGACGGCCTCGACAATGTCGGCGATGCCGGATGCGCCATGAGCGTGACCGAAGTTGCAACGGCCACCGTGCGGGTTGATGGGCTTATCGCCATCAAATGCAGTACGGCCGTCAATCGCATACTTCCAAGCCTCGCCGCGCGGGATATAGCCGCACTCCTCGGCCGAAACGATCTCAGAAGCCAGGAAGAAGTCATTGCACATGAACAGGTCGATCTCATCGGGGCTCACGCCAGTAAGGTCATAAACCTGCTTGGCGGCAAGCTCGGTAGCCCAGTGCTCGTTGTGGAGCAGACCGGCCTCGACAGCAGAGGCACCCGTACCCATAACCTCGATAGGTGCATACGGGACACCCATGGCCTTGGCCTTCTCCGTGGGCATTACGACAACAGCAGCGGCACCGTCGCATTTCTTCTCAAAGCCGGTAACGCGCAGGTACTGCGTAACGCGCGGGTTGTACATGCTCTTGAGATACTCGTCGGCGGTATCGAACCCAGCCGCCTTCGCGTCCTCCTCGACCGTGGTCTCGTACCAGGCAAGGGGATTCAGGACGGCACCGCGGCGAAGGCTCTTGGTAAGGCCGTTCAGAGCGTCATCGATCTGATCGGCGGTAAGGTCGTACTGCATCGAATACTCGTTAATCCAGTTGTCGAACGACACGCCAAAGGCGCCATCGAGCGGGCGACCATACGCGCGGTCATAGATTTTATCGAGCGAGGGAATCATGACGTCGAGCGTAAAGTCCTGACGAATATGGGAGGGCATATGCTCAACGGGAAGGGTCGAAGCCAAATCGCAGGCACCCGTAAGGACAACATCGTAGGCACCGGAGGCGACTGCCATCACGGCCTGCTCAAGGGCGACGTAGCCCGTGCAGCAAGCCTCGGAATGATGGACAGAGCCCTTGGCACGAACGCCAAACCAATCGGCAACCTGCATGTTGGGGGTAATGCAATCGCCAACGAGATACGGATTGGCGCTGCCGTGATAGAAAAAGTCGATATCGCGGGGCTCAAGACCGGCATCGGCAATTGCCTCGAGGGCCGCATAGCCAAACGCCTCGCCCTCGCCAATACCCTGGGTCTCGGGATGCTCCTCAAAATCCTTGAACGGGGTGCAGCCCACGCCTACAATCGAGACGCTGCGCATGTTCTTTCCGAGCGTAACCACTGAATATCACATCCTAATCATGTGAAGGTGTACGGAGTGATGGCGCAGTCCGGCCGCGAGCGAAGGTGAGAGAGCGCTCGCGGCTTTTCTGTGCCGTCACACGTTGAACTACTGCAGTGGTTCTTTTGAACGTAGCTTTAGTTTATGAGGGGTTAAACGAGACGCGTGAGACAAAAAGCCCCGATATGTCCCATCATATGGGATATATCGGGGCTAGGCGTTCCAAATAGCAGATAAATGGCCATACTTAAATCGATTCATAGGGCCGGATTGTTCTGAATCCGCAACCTATGCAACCGTTCATCCCTAAAAATCAGCCGTTCACCCGAGCGGGTTTTCAAAATCGGGGATGCGTGGGTGCCAGTGGCGCGACGCATCGTCGACAAACAGCGGCGCATAGAACATGCGATTGAGGGCGGCGGCAACGGTGCGCGCCTCAAGGTCGGGCCGGGCCTCGAGCCAATACTGAATGAGGTTATGGTGGCCCGCAAGCGCAAATGCTAGATACAGGTCGAGGTCCGTTTCATCGGAAAATGTCGAGCGAAGTCGATTGCGAAAATAGTCATGCATAAAGATCGTTGCCTTGTGAGCAAACACGGGATCGCCGTTATCGCTGTTAAGTGCCAAAACTTTCGAGCGATTAGCCTTGAGGATCTCCATGCGCTTGATCATCGTGGGCGTAGGGTCCAGCTGCGCATCGCCAAAACGAGCCTCCAGCGCAACATCATTGATGTCCTGCATATTCTGGAGCAGCTCATCTTCAAAACGTTTAACCACATCATCGACAGAGCGATAACAGCGATAGAACGTCGATTTGGATGTATGGGCGAGGCGAAGTACCTCGGCCACCTTAATCGACTGCACCGGAGTTGTCGCCATAAGTTCAAAGACGGCATCCTCGATCCGTGAAGCAATATCGTATTGAGCGTTCAGTGACATAGCAACCCCCCCTATTGGCGATTGGCTCCTATGCTACCCGAAAGGCATGCTCCTTGACGACGATACGAGGCATAGAGCGTGCCGCGCAAGAGATGACGCAGCGACCGTATGTCACCGACGAAGTATTCCATCCGCCGGGCATACCATCTTTGCGAGGGTCAATCGAAAACCCGACGCCTTCAGCCTTGAGGATGGACTCGATGCGCGTCCATGTCTGACTCATGCGGAGATTGCGTTCTTGCAAATTGGGGGCAGCGTTAATCCACGCGCGCTCGTCGTCGTTCACCATACGCCCAACCGCAACGGGGGCAATCTCATCGATCGCCTCGATATCCACGCCAATAGGTCCTCCGACCGACCGAGCAACATCGGAAACAGCGAGGACGGCCACGCTTCCGCCATGTGAAATGGAAATAGAGGGTGCCTCCCCATCCGCAAGCTCGATCTTGCCGAAAGCAGAACGCGCAAGCTGGGTGTCGTTAAAGACACCCAGGGCGTCGCAAAGCAGCAGGCCCACGCCTGCAGCTTCCCTCCGAGACGCAATTGGAAGATCCCCATTGGAGGCACGCGAGGCATAGCGTCCCGCGATTGATGCCATAGCAACGGTCTCGTCGGGATCGATCGCAGAAACGTCAACGAGATGCACGGTTATGTTCAAAATGGTCCACCTCCACTCGATTGAGATGACAAGGCAAAACAGACGCTCAGAACCGCTTTTTCATGAATCGAGATACCTTTTGCCAGCGATTTGGCGACCCATTTGGCGACCAAAACAAAAACAGCTCAGAGACATAGCCTCTGAGCTGCGAACATTTGGTGGGCGTTAGAAGATTTGAACTTCTGACCTCTTCCGTGTCAGGGAAGCGCTCTCCCCCTGAGCTAAACGCCCAAATGGAGCGGACAACGGGGCTCGAACCCGCGACCCCAACCTTGGCAAGGTTGTGCTCTACCAACTGAGCCATGTCCGCTTACGAGGATTAATCTTACGTGATGCCCGCATCCTATGCAAGAACTTTTTTTGAAAAGTTTTGCGACGCCCTCGCGAACCTCGCGAAGACATCAGCCACCACGGAAGGTGTAGGCAAACGCAAGCTCGCCGCAAGAGGCCCTTACATCTCACCGAGCATGATCCAGGCAGAGCTGTCCTGCGCGAGCCTACCGTCTACAAGCGGTGATGAGGTGAGCAGGACCCTACCCGCCGGCAGCTCCACGAGTGCTGCGCCGAAGTTCGTCACACACGCCCAGCCGTTGTCGCGGCGATAGGCGATGACGCCGCCCTCAGCGCCCTCGGCACCATCCGCAAGACCGGTGCGCCCGTCAAGATCGAGCCACGCAAGATCGTTGGCGCATCCGCGCAGCTTGCGCCGCAGCCAGAGGGCGTCACGATAGAGCGCAAGCATCGATGTCGGGTCCGCTTCTTCCCTATCGGCAGCGTAATCGGAAAACCATGCAGGCTGCGGCAGATGGGGCGCCGCATCGGCGTCCGCCGGTGAAAACCCAAACGATCCGCCCTGCGCGGGATCGTCCACTGCCACCCACGGCAGGGGCACACGACAGCCGTCGCGCCCCTTCTCGCGCTTCGGTCCGTGCGTATTGGTCGCAGTGGGATCTTCGAGTGCAGCCCACGGGATATCAGCCACCTCAAAAAGGCCGAGCTCCTCACCCTGATACACGTATGCCGAGCCCGGAAGCGCCAGCTCAAGCAAAAGAGCCGCCCGCGCGCGGCGCTCGCCGAGTTCACGGTCCTCGTCATAAGACGACCCGTCGCGTAAGAGCCAGTCGAGCGCAATCTGATGGTAGCGCGTCGCCTTGATTTGCGGCAGGGCATAGCGTGTCGCCACGCGCGGCACGTCGTGGTTGGAGAGTACCCAGGTCGAGGCGGAATCGGATTCGATGGCCGCCTTCAAGCCCTCCTCGATTGCAGCGTGCATGTCATCATAGGTCCAAGTGGCCTTGGCAAACTCAAAGTTGAATGTCTGGCCAAGTTCGCTGGGGCGCGCGTAGAGATACTGGCGCTCGGGCAGCACCCACGCCTCGGCAACGGCGCTGCGTGGCGGATCATAACGGTCGAACACGCGGCGCCACTCGCGATAGATCTCGTGGACCTCGTTGCGGTCCCACAGCGGATGGGTGCCGTCCTCAACCATGTCATCGCCCTCGGCGAGATGCCACCGGTCGAGATCATCGCGGTCGAGATCCTTGGCGAGACCGTGCGCCACATCAATGCGAAAGCCATCGACGCCTCGATCGCTCCAAAACGCCAGGACGTCGCAAAAGAACGCGTGAACCTCGGGGCATGACCAGTCAAAGTCCGGCTGCTCGGGCGTAAACATGTGCAGATACCACTGACCGTCCGCAACACGCGTCCAGGCGGGGCCGCCAAAGTTGGCATTCCAATTGGTGGGAGGCAGCTCGCCATGCTCGCCGCGACCATCGCGGAAGATATAACGGGCGCGCTCGGGCGATCCGGGGCCGGCGGCAAGAGCGGCTTTGAACCAGGGGTGCTGGTTGGATGAATGGTTGGGCACGATGTCGACGATGACCTTGATTCCGCGCGCGTGAGCCGCGGCGATCATGTCATCGAAATCGTCAAGCGAGCCAAGACGTGGGTCGACATCGCAGTAGTCCGCCACGTCATAGCCGCCATCGACAAGAGGCGATGGGTAAAACGGGCTCAACCAGATGGCCTCGATGCCCAGCCGCTCAAGATAGTCCATCTGCTGGGTAATGCCCGCGATATCGCCCAGACCCGAACCAGTCGAATCCTTAAACGAGCGCGAGTAGATCTGATAGATCGCGGCATCGGACATCCATGAGCGCGAAGAGGACTTTTCTGTAGCCATGGGACGAGTCTCCCTTGCAACGAGGTTTTGCGAGATGCCCACGATGATACGCCCAAAGCGGACATTCGCGGCAAACAGCGCCACAGCCACGCCCCAAAACGCTCGCTCCCTCTCGAGTTCGAACCTCCCGGGACGAATCGACCGATCAGTAAAAAGAACGGAAGACCCACTCCCCCGGCCACGACAGCGAGCGGGCTCCGGGTGCCCCAGGTTGCCGCGAAAGAGGAGGGAAGCGTACTTTATGTACGCGACCGACGATTGAGGGGCAAGATGGGGTGCCCGGGGCTCGCGCAGCGTCAACAAAAAACGCGGTTCGTTAGAACCGCGTAAGATAGTTGGAGCGGACAACGGGGCGTCTGCGTATCCGCTTCGCGGATACGCACCGGCTTCGGCCGCCTGCCGGCGACCTCGCCAGCTCGCTACAAACGCTCCGCGTTTGCTTAACGCTCGCTCCCTCTCGGGTTCGAGCCCAGGCGACGGGTACGAAAAAGCCCGGCTACCGTGGTAGTCGGGCTATTGCGCTTGGAGCGGACAACGGGGCTCGAACCCGCGACCCCAACCTTGGCAAGGTTGTGCTCTACCAACTGAGCCATGTCCGCATATGTAAAACAAAACGGGCGCCGGAGCGCCCGGATGTTGCCTGGAGGCGAAGCCCGGATTCGAACCGGGGGTAAAGGCTTTGCAGGCCTCTGCCTTACCACTTGGCCACTTCGCCGAAAAAGGACCGCCTAAACGGTCCGGAAATGCAATGGAGCGGACAACGGGGCTCGAACCCGCGACCCCAACCTTGGCAAGGTTGTGCTCTACCAACTGAGCCATGTCCGCTTGCGGGTTATTAATTTACGCGAGTTGTCCTAAAGACGCAAGTACTTTTTTCAAAAAAGTTGCCTGCCGCATGTTCTTGGTAGCTAAACGCGCTAAAACGATTGGCTAGGCACACGATCCACCGCTCCGCTAAACAGCTTCACCATCTGCACGCGCGTGCCGGCGCCGTCTGTACGACGAGCAACCTCCACCTTATCGACGAGCATGCGCATAAGCTTGATGCCACGGCCGCGCTCCTCAGATGCGACCGGTTCGCTCGTTTCATCGATAGAATAGCCGACACCTCGATCAAGCACCTCAACCACAACGCGATCGCCGTAGGCCTGAACCGTCAGGACGCATCCGATACCGCCCGCATGGTCATAGGCATTACCCAGCGCCTCCCCCGACGCCAATGCGACATCGTAGCGCTCGTCGCGGCGCAACGGAAGCGATTCAAGGAGTTCGGCGATGTGATGTCGGTAGTATGAAAGATTCTCGATACCCTGACGGACCTCGACGCTCTTACTCCAGCGAGGCAGCTCCCCCACCGGAATGGCGGGAATAGACTCCCGTGCCGGACCCGCGACATGAAGGATGTCGACAAGTCGGGCAATCTCCAAAAAGCGAATAACCTCATCGGAGGCGTTAACAAGCGAAAGCAGGCCCTCTCGCCTCATGAGCTCTCTGGCACGTGTAAGCAAAAACGCCAAACCTGTCGAGTCGATAAAGCCCACGGCCTGACAATTGATGACAACGCGGCGCACGCCCCAGTCGATCAAATTATCCAACCGTCGGCGCAGCACGGGCACCGAGGCGATGTCGACATCACCCGGTGGCGTCAAAACCGCTATGTCATTCCACTCATTCATACGACCATGGTTCCCCAAAAAAGCCCACTCGATGCATTCGTTTCCCCAACCGTGCGGATTCAGCCCGCCCAGCGTCGTCTATGAACGACCCCGTAAAAACTCAAGGGACACCAATGCAATGTCATCGTCCAGCGCCGATTCGGTAAATCGGTCAAGCTCGCCCAAGACCTTGCCGCAAATGCCCGACACGCCCTCCCCCGAAACAGAAAGCAGAAGATCGCGCAAGCGCTGCTCGCCAAAGAACGCTCCGGTGCGGTCACGGGCTTCAATCGTTCCATCCGTATACATGAAGAGCATGTCGCCGGGGGCGAACGTAAAGGCACCCGTCTCGTACACCATGCCTTCGAATGCGCCGATTACGCCCGATTGGCATCCAAGCAGTTCGACCTCTCCCCCACGGGCCTCGCCGCCACCCAGCGGCATCGACTCTGGCCTGATGACCATGGTCGGAGGATGGCCCGCCGAACAATACGTTGCGCGTCCGGCTTTAAGGTCAATCTTGGCGATAAAGGCCGTCACGAACGTCTCGACCCTCGAAAAGCCCATGAGCATGCTGTTAAGGGAGCGTGCCATGCGGGCGGGCCCCGCACCCTCCCAGGCATAGGCCGTCAGGGCCGTCTTGACGAGCGCGGACATCGATGCGGCCTCAATGCCTTTGCCAGACACATCACCCAGAATCATGACGGCGCAGTCGTCGGGAAGTCGGATGAGCGTATAGAAATCGCCGCCGACCAACGCCGAGTTCGTGGCCGACAGGTATACCGAATCGGTTGCGATACCCGGAACATCCCCCAGGGAATTTCTCATGCCGATCTGGAGGGTCTGAGCGATATGGCGCTCCTCGCGCTTTTGAGATTCGCCTTCGTAGATCAGTTCAAAGTCATGCGCCAAGTGCACCAAGTAGTCATATTCAAGGTCATCAATCGGCTCTTGGCTGCCATCACGAAGCAGCAGCGCGCGCGTCGTCGGGCCCTTCGCAACAGAAGCAGGAACAATCGCGTCGTTGCTGTGCTTGCCATCACCCTCAGAGCGCGGGCGCCCCGCCTCGATGCCGAAGTCGACGTAGAGACCCTGGCAAGGCAGACCATGCGTCCTAAGCCAGCCTCCCATAGGCATCGATTCATCAACGCGAGTTATACGGACGTGCTTAAGATCCTCGGCACTCGTGCCGCCCAAAACAGATGCCTCAAAGCCATCAGGGCCAGCTCCCAGACGTGCCGCCGGCGCCGTCGTAGAAAAGAAAAGCTTCTCGGGATCGTCCGGCAAAGCAACGCGACTACCGCCTTCAAAATCTATGACATAGGAGTCCAGACTGGCGTCATACTCAACAGGGCAAAAATGGCAGTTGAGCATATTGCAGATCTCGGACGATACCGCCTGGGTAGCCGCGGCGGAATCGTCTAGAAAGGTAAACAACTCATCGCGTAAGACATTGAGCGAGCGGCCAAGCTCGGCCGTGCGACGAGAGCGAAGGCTCGATGCCATGCCGACCAGCTGGATAGACAGGTAATCGCAAATGACCTCGAGTACATTAACGTCATAGGCGAGCGGTGCCTGAGGGCGTTTCCAACCAACTTCCAGCACGCCAAGGATCTGCGTACCGTAAAAAACAGGAAGACAGATCTCGCTGCGGTACGGAGGCATATCCTGCATGCGCAACAGATGTTTAGAACGATTGTCCAAATCCATAAACATGCCCGAGGCGACACGATCGCCCTCAAGGTCCTGCTGAATCGACAGACGGCAAGCGCGCGACTCGCGGAGCACATACGTCGGGATGCCCGCACCATACGGCATAAACTCGGGCAGATAGCTATCCTCAAGCTCCTTAGAAACACCGCGGAGCTTAAAGCCGCCGCTCTCCGAAAAATAAATCGCAGCTCCAGAGGCATCGAGCGTTCCGACAAGCTGATTTAAAACAGTATCAAGCAGGCTGGATAACTCATCGGAGCCCACGGTGCTCATAATGACCGAGAGCGTGCCAGAGAGACGCTTGTTCGCCACTCTAAGCTCCGATAACGCACGCTTG
This sequence comes from uncultured Collinsella sp., assembly GCA_900556415.1. Lineage (GTDB taxonomy): Bacteria > Actinomycetota > Coriobacteriia > Coriobacteriales > Coriobacteriaceae > Collinsella. The sequence goes on along the minus strand of USOU01000001.1, from coordinate 43,215 downwards.
AGTTGACGGTCGTGAGAATACTGTTCCTCGATACTGTGAAGTGCCACCAGGACACGTGGCGCGCGGCGTCCAAAGATGCGTGGAGGCGTTACGGAGCCGGCGCGAACCAAGACGGGGATAAAGGAGCCGTCGCTCAGCTTGAGCATCAGTTCGCTCTCGGTGCCATCGGTTTCAAATGGCAGACGATGTTCCGTCGCACGTTCAAAAGCAGACGAGTACAGGACGTCTTTTACATCTCCACCGATGACGTCGACGCGTTCCTCGCACATCAAACCAAGCAAGCGATTATTCACATGCAGAATGGTTCCGTCGAGCTCGCAGATGATGACAGCATCGCTCGTGATCTCGACTAGTTGGGCAACGTCTGCCCACTCGTTGCGTTCAAGCGTTTCCATCGTGGACCCCACCGTCTATCGGTAACAAAAAAGCCTCCAAAGAGGCTTCTCAAATGCGATGGTGTCGGAGGCGGGACTTGAACCCGCATGACCAAAAAGCGGTCACTAGCACCTCAAGCTAGCGCGTCTGCCAATTCCGCCACTCCGACATGCTATGTTATTGAATTGCGGTTCCTTTTGTTGGACCCGCGCGTTCAACGAGGAAAATAATAACCTATGATTCGAGAACTGTGCAAGCACTTTTTTCAAAAAAGTTTACGAATTTGTAAATACGCATGTAGATTGACCTGTTCGGGCAGGAATGAGGTTGCTTTCCAACGCGTCCTCGGGCATGCGGCATTATTTTGATCCGCGCTTCGCGCTACAAAATAATGCCGCCCCCTGCGGAATGCGTTGGAAAGCAACCTCATTCCTGCCCTAGAGGTACATGCTTCAGGCACAGTTCTCAAACATGTTCTGGGGGCTGATGCAAATTTGGTGGCTCGGCTTTGCCGAGCCCTTATATGAGGAGGCCGGAGCTAAAGCTCCGGCCTCACTCAATTTCTCATCAGATTAAGTGAGCGATCGAGGAATCGCACTCCCCCTGCCGAGTTACCGCAGGGCCCGTGCTGGACTTAGTTTTCAGAACATTCCGCAGACCAGGAAACCCCCTTATCCGCAGCTCCGAAGGAGCAGGATAAGGGGGTTTCCATGGTCGAGGACGTTCTGAAAACTAAGTCCAGCACGGGCCCGGACGATAACAACCGACTACAGGTCGATGTGCGATTCCTTGATCGGGAACGGCTCCGCGAAGTGGCAGGCGCAGCAGTGACCCGGTGCAACTTCCTTAAACTCAGGAAGCTTCTCAGAGCAGATACCCTGAGCGATCGGGCAGCGCGTGTGGAAACGGCAACCGGTCGGCGGATCCAGCGGTGACGGCGGATCGCCGGCAAGGATGATACGCTTGCGAGTCTTCTGGATATCAGGGTCGGGAACCGGTACGGCAGACAACAGCGACTGCGTGTACGGATGGTGAGGCTCGCTATAGAGCGTCTTCCAGTCCGAAACCTCGACCATCTTACCCAGATACATAACGGCAACGCGATCGGAGATGTGCTGCACGACAGACAGGTCGTGGGCGATAAACAGATATGCGGTACCGAACTTATCCTGAAGCTCCTTGAGCAGGTTCAGAACCTGGGCCTGAATGGAAACATCAAGTGCAGAGACAGGCTCGTCACAGATAATCAGCTTGGGCTTCAACGCAAATGCGCGGGCAATGCCGACACGCTGGCGCTGGCCACCCGAGAACTCGTGCGGATAGCGGTTAATGTGCTCGGGGTTCAGGCCGACAACGTCGAGAAGCTCGCGGACACGCTCAATGCGCTCCTCCTTGGTACCCACGCCGTGAATGGTCATGGGCTCGGAGACGATCTCGCCGATGGTCATACGAGGATTGAGCGAAGCATAAGGATCCTGGAAGATAAACTGCATCTCGCGACGCATGTCCTTGATCTCATGCTTGCTCATCTCGGCAACATCTTTGCCCTGGAAGAACACCTTACCGGCCGTCGGCTTGGTCAGACGCATGATAGTGCGGCCCGTGGTGGACTTACCGCAACCAGACTCGCCAACCAGACCAAAGGTCTCGCCAGGATAAATCTCAAAAGAGATGTCATTTACAGCAGAGACGACACGCTTGGAAAAACGCTTGGCGAACATGCCGGACTCTGCGGGGAACTCCTTAGAGAGGTGCTCGACCTTCAACAGCGGAGTGCGCTCGTTATTGTCTGCCATTTACGCCTCGCCTCCCTTCTTGGAATCCTTGCGCGTACGGGACGTCTCAGGAGCGTTCTTGAGGAACTCAGGGTCACCGGAATAATGGCACGCAGAATAGTGGCCGGACTCGGTGACAACACGCTCGGGGCGCTGCTTGCGGCACTTGTCCGTCGCATAGGGGCAGCGAGGAGAGAAGACGCAGCCCTCGGGCAGGTTCATGAGCGAAGGCGGGTTGCCGTGAATCGGCGTAAGCGGCTTCTTCTCCTCGATGGCCTGCTCCGGAATGGAACGAATAAGACCCCAGGTGTAGGGATGGCGGCTCTCGTAGAAGATTTCCTCAGCAGTACCGAACTCGACGGGACGGCCGGCGTACATAACCATGATCTTGTCAGCCATATCGGCGACGACGCCCAGGTCATGGGTAATCATGATAATGGCGTTGCCGTTCTTCTCCTGCATCTCCTGCATGAGCTCGATAATCTGAGCCTGAATGGTAACGTCCAGAGCCGTCGTGGGCTCGTCGGCAATCAGAATATCGGGATCGCAGGCAAGAGCCATGGCAATCATGACGCGCTGACGCATACCGCCAGAGAACTGGTGCGGATACTCATTGACGCGCTTCTCGGGCTCAGGAATGCCAACGAGGTCCAAAAGCTCGGTGGCGCGCTTGAGCGCCTCCTGCTTGGAATAGCCACGATGCAGACGAAGGCCCTCGCCCACCTGCTTGCCAATCTTATAGACCGGGTTCAAGGAGGTCATAGGATCCTGGAAGATCATCGCGATATCGTTGCCGCGAATGTGCTGCATCTCTTCCTCGGTCATCTCGAGGATAGAACGACCGCGATAGCGAACGTCACCGCCCTCGATCTTTCCCGGAGGCATCGAGATAAGACCCATGATGGTCATGGCGGTCACGGACTTACCGGAGCCGGACTCACCGACGACGCCCAAGGTCTCGCCGCGATCGAGCGTGTAGGAGACACCATCGACAGCGCGAACGACGCCATCCTCGGTGTGGAAATACATCTTAAGGTCATCGACCTCGAGCAGATGCTGGCCCTCGGGAACCGGCTGGTCCTTCAGGTCCACATAGTTCTTGTTCTTCTTCATCCTTATGCGTCCTTCATCTTGACGTCGAGGGCGTCGCGCAGACCGTCACCCAGCAGGGTGAAGGCGAGCACCGTCGAGAGAATTGCCAGACCGGGCATGATCATCATCCAGGGAGCAGTCAGAAGATACTGCTGACCGTCCTGAATCATGGAGCCCCACGAAGGCGTAGGCGGAATAACGCCCATGCCGAGGAAGGACAGAGCGGACTCGGTCAGAATGGCACCACCGATGTTCATGGTCGCGTAGACCACGATGGAGGCGACGGAGTTCGGGAAGATGTGACGCACGACGATACGAGCGTCAGATGCACCCATCGCGCGCGCAGCGTCAACATAGTCGTTTTCCTTGACCGTCAAGATTGCAGAGCGGAAGACGCGCGCAATCGAAGGCCATCCGAGAATGCCGATGGCGATAAAGACGTTCTGAAGACCACGGCCGATAACGGCGATCATGGCGACAACGAACAGCACGTACGGGAACGCCAGGAAGATATCCGCACAGCGCATGATGATCGTATCCCAGATGCCGCCGTAGAAACCGGCCAGAGCGCCCATGACCAGACCGATCACCGTGGAGATCGCCGTGGCCATAATACCGACGGATAGCGAAACGCGTGCACCGTAGATAACGCGGACGAGAATGTCGCGACCAAGGGCGTCGGTGCCAAACGGGTGCTCCGCACACGGAGCCAGCAGCGACGTCTGGGCCATGGTGGTCGAGTCGGAAGCCGTCGGGGAACCGAGCCAGGGCTTAGCCCATAGATCTGCGGTCAGGGCAACCACAACGACGATGATGATCCAGCAGACACCGATAACGGCAAGCTTGTTCTTGCGAAGACGCTTAAAAGCGTCGCCCCACAGCGTGCGGGACTTGGCGGGAGCAGATGCGGCCTTGGTGGCGGTAGCCTGCTCCTGAGACTGAGAATCAGTTTCCTGCATGAGACGTACCTCCCTTAGGCCTTATCCGACGGACCGCCAAGGCGGATGCGCGGGTCGAGGAATGCATAGCTAATGTCGACGAGCAGGTTGATCACCATAACGACGACGACGATGAGCGTAACGCCGCCCATAACGATGGGCCAGTCACGCATGCTAATGGCGCGATAGACCTCATAGCCGATACCGGGCCAGTTAAAGACCGTCTCGGTCAGGATGGCGCCCGAAAGCATGCCACCGAAGTCGACACCAATATAGGTAACGACGGGGATGAGTGCATTCTTAAGCGCATGCTTGACGATGATCGCGCGATTGGAGAGACCCTTGGCCTTTGCCGTGCGGATGTAATCCTGGTTCATGACGTCAAGCAGCTGCGAGCGCATGATGCGGGCGGCGTAAGCGGTCGAAACCGAAGCCAGCGTAATGGTCGGAAGCACATAGTGCATCCAATCCTGATACTGAGAGCTGGAACCGCCGGCACCCGAGATCGGCATGGAGAATGCACCGCCCGTGGCGTCCTTGAGGATGACGCCAAAGAACAGCTGCAGCAACATACCGAGCCAGAAGGCCGGGACCGCAACGAGGATCGACGTGGTGAGCGTTACCAAAATATCCCAGAAGGAATAACGCTTTACCGCCGAAATGATACCCGCACCGATGCCCATGATTGCCTCGAGCACAATGGCGCACGCGGCAAGTTTGACCGTATACGGATACTTCTGGGCAAAGATTTCCGTAACCGGCAGCTTGCGCTGATACGAATTGCCCAGATCGCCATGAAGCAGACCGTCCATGTAATACAAGTAACGGTCCACGAGCGACGTTTGAACGGGGTCGCCGTTCTCGTCAAGGATCGCGTTGCCGTCCTCGTCCGACTGGACCAGGTGATAGCGAACGCGAAGCTGAAGCTCCACCTCGGGGGACAGAGCCTTGTCTCCACCGATCAGCTTGATCGGGTCTCCCGGCACGATATTCTGGAGGGCGAACAGAATCAGCGTAACGCCCAAAAACACCGGGATGAACTGAAGCACACGTTTAACGATGTACTTACCCATACCACTCCCCTATCTAGGGATTAACCTAAATGGGATGCCGATCGCCAGACCGGCATCCCAAAATTACCATCAGCCAGTTTACCCCAGGTTAGGGAGAACTGTATGTTTCCCATGAGGTCTACGTAAATACTTGACCCTCACGGAAGCTGCAAACTCTTAGGCGAGCTCAGCGGTACCCAGCTCGGCATGCTTCTGCGGATCGACATAGAGGTGCTTGATGCGATCGGAGCCGACGATGGTGTGCGTGTAGAACATCACCGGGATGACCGGGCAGTCGGCAGCGACCATTGCGTCGGCCTCCTGCATCTTAGCGACGCGCTCTTCATCGTCAACCGTGGTACGGGCCTCGTCGACCTTGGCGTCGAACTCGGGGTTGTTGTAACCGGAGCGGTTGTCGCCACCAAGGGAGTCGGAGTGGAACAGCGGATACAGGAAGTTGTCCATGATCGGGTAGTCGGCAATCCAACCCAGACGACCGAACTGATAGTTAAAGTTCTGATACTGCTCGAGCAGGGCAGACCACTCGGGGGTATCGGAGACAGCGGTAACGCCAACCTTGGCGAGGTCGCCGATGATGGACTCCATGATCTCCTTGTGGCCACCGTCCTGGTTGTAGGACAGAGTCACGTTAATGCCACGATCGCCGTCAGCGCCAGCGGGAGCAACCTTGTCGAGGTACTCGTTAGCCTTGTCGACGTCGTAGGCGCAGAACTCCCATGCGCCCTCCTTGTAGCCATCGATGCCCGGAGGAACAATGCCGTCGGCGGGAGTACGGGTACCCTTGAAGATGGTCTTGCAGATGGCCTCACGGTTGATGGCCAGGGAGATACCCCTGCGCAGGTCGGCGTTGTTGAACGGCTCAGCCGTGTTGTTGCAGGTCAGGTAGTAGGTGGAAGGCTCGGCGCCAAGCAGCATGCGCTCGCCGTCGCCCATGGTGTAGCCGTCCTTGGATACGCCGCGATCCTTCTTGGCGGCATCGATCTGAGCAACGGGAACGTCGCAGACATCGAGGTTACCGGCCTGGAACTCCTTGTAAGCGGTCTCCATGTCCTTGATGACCTGGAAGTGGATGCCATCGATCTTGGCCTTGTCGCCATAGTAATCGTCGAACTTCTTGAGGTTGATCTCCTGACCATCCTCCCACTTGCCGTCCATCATGAACGGGCCGTTACCGACCGGTGCAAGATAGAAGCTCTTGGCATCGGACTCGGCGCACTCGGGAACCGGGGACAGAGCCGGGTGAGAGGCGACGAAGGGGAAGTCGGCGTAAGCAGAAGTCAACTTGACGACGAGGGTCTCATCGTCGGGGCAAGTAACACCGCTGAGCTCGGTGGCGTTACCGGCAAGCAGGTCGTCATAGCCCTCGACCATGGAAAGGTGATAGGAGACCTCAGAAGGGCCGTACTCGGTAGCGATGGCCGACTTGGTGTTGACCAGACGCTCCCAACCGAGCTTGAAGGACTTGGAGGTAACGTCGTCACCGTTGTGGAACTTGGCCTTCTTGATCTTGAAGGTGAACTCGGTGGCGTCGTCGTTGGCCTCGAAGGACTCACAAGCCAGCGGAACGATCTCGCCCTTCTCGGCGTCATAAGAGGTCAGAGCGTCAAAGAGCTGGTACTCGACCTGAGTGCCCTGGTCCTCCTGGACATTGTAGGGGTCGATGCAGACCGGGTTGTTAATGTAGAAGTTCAGCGTCGAACCGGACTCAGAACCGGAAGCGTCGCCGCCCTTCTTGCCGCATGCGGCAAGAAAAGCCATGGAGCTCGCAGCGAGGGTGCCGCCAACAAAGGCGCGACGACCCATAACGGGCTGGTGGAACATAGAATCAGCCATGCCATCCTCCTTATGAGATAGGACAAAGAAATGTTCAGTCGGACACATGTCGAGACAATCCGATCCGAACCATCAAAACGCCGCCCGTTGCTATGGCTGGTTATGCACAACAGGCCAACGTTTTGCAATACAGTAGCGCATTTTATTCACGATTTGGCGCTAATTCCGGTTAACGGTCAAGAATTTCTTTAGTTGGGCGAAGTATGTGGTGATATTTTTGACTCTGTTACGAATATGTAAACAAAAAGGGTCCCGCACTTGCGGAACCCTTTACAAGTACTTATGCGGCTCGTAATTAGTAGCCCACGATGCCCTGCGGGAAGAAGAACATGCACAGCACGACGCACACGGCAAACACGACAGCCATGATGACGGTCAGGCGGTCGAGGTTCTGCTCCATAACGCCTGTGGCAGAGCTGGAGTTATACAGCGAGCTAGCGATCATATCCGAAACGCCGGTGCCCTTACCGGAATGCATCAGGACGAGAATCGTCAGCGCCACGGCAGAGACAGCCCAAACGACAAACAGAAGAATCTGGAACGGACCCATAGATAAGCTCCTTAATAGAACAGTTCAAACTCCAGTACTGTACCACAATCCCCCGCTCTCCCCTACCTGCCACTCAAGGACGGGGTGGAAATGGCAGAAATACCAAAAAAAGGGGGGTTGTCCGGTTGTGGACAACCCCCTTACTAGAAAACGGTATTTGTTTTCTATTAGGCCTCGGTGGCGAGCACGCGGCCCGTCATCTCGGCGGAAGGCTCAATACCAGCCATGGTGAGCATGGTCGGAGCGATATCGGAAAGACGGCCGTCCTCGATACCGGTGAGCTGTGCCTTCTCATCAACGATGATGAACGGCACGCGGTTGGTGGTGTGAGCCGTGAACGGATGCTTGGAACCGTCGGAAGCAACGTCAAACATGTGATCGGCGTTGCCGTGATCGGCGGTAATCAGCGCAAAGCCGCCCTTAGCGAGAATCGCCGGGACAACCTTGGACAGGGCATCGTCAACAGCCTCGACGGCCTTAACGGCGGCGTCGAAAACACCGGTGTGACCAACCATGTCGCAGTTGGCGAAGTTCACGATGTAGAAATCAGCGCGATCCTCGTTAATAGCGGCGACGAGCTTCTCGGTAACCTCGGGAGCGCTCATCTCAGGCTGCAGATCGTAGGTAGCAACCTTGGGGGAAGCGACGAGCACGCGCTCCTCGCCCTCCTTGGGCTCCTCGATGCCGCCGTTGAGGAAGAACGTCACGTGGGCGTACTTCTCGGTCTCGGCGGTGTGCAGCTGCTTCAGACCATTGGCGGCGATAACGTCGGCCAGAACGTTCTCGGGGAACGTCTTGGGGAAGGCGACCTCGACGTCAAACGTCGGATCGTACTCGGTCATCGTCACAAAGTGCGAAAGCTTGATCTGCTCGCGCTCAAAGCCGTCGAACTCCTTGTCCGTGAACACGCGGGTCATCTGACGAGCGCGGTCGGGACGGAAGTTGAAGAAGATAGCCGCGTCGCCCTCGTGGATGCCCTCGTTGTGGGCAGCGAAGGGCTCGACGAACTCGTCGCCGCGCGGATCTTTCTCGTAGTAGGCCTTGATACCGGCAACGGGGTCGACATCGGCATCGGACGCGTTGACCATGACGTCGTAGGCGCGCTGGATGCGCTCCCAACGATTATCGCGGTCCATGGCCCAATAACGGCCCGAGACGGTGGCAACGCGAGCGTCGCAACCGGTCTCCTCGGAGATCTTAGCCAGGAAGGCGCAGAACTCGCTCATGTAGCCAGCACCGGACTGCGGGTCGACGTCGCGGCCATCCATGAAGGCGTGGACGCGAACGGTCTTGACACCATGCTCGGCAGCCATCTTGACCAGAGCCTCGACGTGGTTCATGTGGGAGTGAACGCCGCCAGGGCTCATAAGGCCCATGAGGTGGAGAGTCTTGCCGTCAGCCTTGACATCGTCCATGGCCTTGACGAAAACCTCGTTCTTGGCGATGGAGCCGTCCTTGATGGCATTGTTGATGCGCGAAAGCTCCTGGAACACGATGCGACCGGCACCGATGTTGAGGTGACCCACCTCGGAGTTGCCCATCTGGCCGTCGGGAAGGCCCACGTCCTCGCCCGAAGCACCGAGCGTGGTGTGAGGATACTTCTCGTACAGGCCATCAAGGAAGGGCGTCTTGGCAGCGGCGACGGCGTTCTCGCCATCAGCCGGAGCCAGGCCGCAGCCGTCCATGATGATCAGGAGTGCAGGAAGATGACGCTGTGCCATATGTCCTACTCGCCTGCCTTGACGACCATAGAGGCGAAGTCGGCAGCCTTGAGCGAAGCGCCGCCCACGAGGGCGCCGTCAACGTCGGGCTTGGCGACGAGCTCGGCGATGTTACCGGGCTTGGCGGAACCACCGTAGAGAACGCGGATGCCGTTGGCGAGCTCCTCGCCGAACATCTCCTTGAGGGTCTCACGGATAGCGCCGCAGACCTCCTGGGCGTCCTCGGCGGTAGCGGTCTTGCCGGTGCCGATGGCCCAGATGGGCTCGTAGGCGACGACGACCTGCTTGGGGCAGGTGATCTCAAGACCAGCAAGGCCAGCCTTGACCTGGTTCACGACGTGCTCGACATAGGTGCCGGCCTCGCGAACCTCAAGGGACTCGCCGCAGCAGAAGACGGGAACAAGACCGGCGGCAACGAGAGCCTTGGCCTTCTTGTTCTGGTCCTCGTCGGTCTCGTGGAAGTAGTCGCGACGCTCGGAGTGACCGATGATGCAGTAGGTGCAGCCAGCGGACTTGAGCATGTCGCAAGAGGACTCACCGGTGAAGGCACCCTTGGCCTCCCAGTACACGTTCTGTGCACCGAGGGCGATGGGGGCAGCCTGAATGCGGTCATGAACCGTGGTGATGTCGATGGTCGGAGGGCAGACGAGCACCTCGACGCCAGCCGGAACCTCGGGCAGAGCCTGAGCCAGCTCGTCGGCGAGCTTGGCAGCCTCGGCGACGTCGTTGTTCATCTTCCAGTTACCAGCGATAAGAAGGGTGCGATTAGGCATCGAGAAGCGCCTCCACTCCGGGCAGGGCCTTACCCTCGACGAGCTCCATGGAAGCGCCACCACCGGTGGAGATCCAGCTCATCTTGTCGGCCAGGTTGAACTTGTTGACAGCTGCGACGGAATCGCCACCGCCGATGATCGAGGTGCAGTCGGCCTCGGCGACAGCCTCGGCGATAGCCTGGGTGCCGTGAGCGAAGTTATCGAACTCGAAGACGCCCATGGGGCCGTTCCAGAACACGGTCTTGGCGCCCTTGACGGCCTCGGCGTAAAGCTCCTCGGTCTTGGGGCCGATGTCCATGCCCTCACGATCGTCGGGGATAGCGTCGGAAGCGACAACCTCGGGGACAGCGTCCTCGCCAAAGTGATCGGCAACACGGTTGTCGATGGGGAGCAGGATCTTGACGCCCTTCTCCTCGGCCTTCTTGAGCATCTCGCCAGCGCGCTCGACCCAGTCCTCTTCCTTGAGGGACTGACCGACGGTCAGGCCCTGAGCCAGGAAGAAAGTGTAGGCCATGCCGCCACCGATGATCAGGGTGTCAGCGGAGTCGATGAGGTGATCGAGAACGCCGATCTTGGAGGAAACCTTGGAACCGCCGACGATGGCGACGAAGGGGCGCTCGGGCTCGGCGAAGATGCCGGTCAGCGTGTCGACCTCCTTCTCGAGCAGGAAGCCAGCGACGGCAGGCAGGTAAGCGGCGGGGCCCACGACGGAACCCTGGGCGCGGTGGGCGGTGCCGAAGGCATCGAGAACGAAGACGTCACCATAGGAAGCGAGCTTCTTGGCGATCTCGGGATCGTTCTTCTTCTCACGCTTATCGAAGCGGACGTTCTCGAGAACGAGAACCTTGCCCGGCTCGACGGCGGCGACAGCCTCGGCAGCCTTCTCGCCGTAAGTGTCGGCGACAAAGGCAACGTCGAGACCAGAGAGCTCGGCGAGCTTCTTGGCGACGGGCTCGAGGGACAACTCGGGCTGGAAGCCGGTGCCATCGGGACGGCCGAGGTGGCTCATGAGGATGACGCGAGCGTTGTGCTCAACGAGATAGTTGATGGTGGGCAGGGCAGCCTTGATACGGGTGGTGTCGCCAACGACGCCATCCTTGATAGGCACGTTGAAGTCAACGCGGACGAGAACGCGCTTGCCGTCGACATCGATGTCGCGGACGGTCTTCTTGGTAAAGGCCATGTTTGCTTCTACCTTTCGTACGTGTCTGCCTCCCATTACGGCAGACGATTTCTTATAAAAAGGGCGCGACCCTAGGGTGTAAGCCCTATGAGGCCGCGCCCTTCTTTAGACGCTCAACGAGCTATTCGCTAAAAGCTAAATTAAGCAACGAACTTCTCGAAGTACTTGATGGTGCGGACCATCTGGGAGGTGTAGGAGTTCTCGTTGTCGTACCAAGAGGTGACCTGCACCAGGGTCTGGCCGTTGCCGAGGTCGGAGGCCATGGTCTGCGTGGCGTCGAAGATGGAGCCGTGGGTCTCGCCGACGATGTCGCGGGAGACGATCTGGTCCTCGTTGTAGGCGAAGGTATCGGGGATGGTCTCGGCGTAGGCCTTCATGGCAGCGTTGACCTCGTCGACGGTGACCTTCTTGTCAACGACGGCGTAGAGGTTGGTCAGCGAGCCGGTCGGCGTCGGGACGCGCTGGGCGGCACCGATGAGCTTGCCGTTGAGCTCGGGGAGAACCAGGCCGATGGCCTTGGCAGCGCCCGTGGTGTTCGGGACGATGTTCTCGGAGCAGGCGCGGGAGCGACGGAAGTTGCCCTTGCGCTGCGGGCCGTCAAGCGGCATCTGGTCGCCGGTGAAGGCGTGGATGGTGGTCATGATACCGGACACGATGGGAGCGAAGTCGTTCAGACCCTTGGCCATCGGGGCGAGGCAGTTGGTGGTGCAGGAAGCAGCGGAGATGATGTTGTCCTCAGCGGTCAGCGTCTCATGGTTGACGTTGTACACGATGGTGGGCAGATCGCTGCCAGCCGGAGCGGAGATGACGACCTTCTTGGCGCCAGCGTTGATGTGAGCCTGAGCCTTAGCCTTGCTGGTGTAGAAGCCGGTGCACTCGAGAACGACGTCGACGTCGAGGTCGCCCCAAGGCAGGTTGTTGGCGTCGGCCTCCTTGTAGATCTTGATCTCCTTGCCGTCAACGGTGATGGAATCCTCGCCAGCAACGACCTCGTGATCGCGAGCATAGTTGCCCTGCGTGGAGTCGTACTTCAGCAGGTAAGCGAGCATATCGGGAGAGGTGAGGTCGTTGATAGCGACGATCTCGGAGCCCTCATGACCGAACATCTGACGGAAAGCCAGACGACCGATGCGACCGAAGCCGTTAATAGCAACCTTTACTGCCATTGTGTCTCCTTTCGTAAGGCCCCCGCAAGCTACAGCGCCTGCCGTTGAGGCCCACAAACTAACCACTCGCCTAATATACCTTTTTTTTGACTTGAATTTCACGAGAATGCTCGAAATTGAAAATCAAATTTTCGTTAAAACGTTTTAAAGAATAAAATAGCAGCTAAATCCGTATATACGTCGATACTTTAAACTACTTGTTTGCTTCAATGAGCTTTTCAAGCCTCAAAACTCGATGGTAGAGGGCTGACTTCGACAAGGGAGGATCAGCCATCTCCCCCAAATCACGCAGTGACAGATCGGGATAGCGCTCGCGCAGGTCGCAAAAGACCGCCAAGGCATCCGGAAGCGCATCGCGAAGGCCACGCTGCTCGAGCTCATCGATAAGCGCAAGCTGATGTTGGGCGGCACCGGCACTTCTGGTCTGGTTGGCGAGCTCGGCGTTCACGCGACGGTTCACATCGTTCTTAACCAACTTGACCGCGCGCGCCTCCTCAATCTCGGCAACGCTGCGCTTGGCACCAATCAGCTTTAAAAGATGCTCGATTTCCTCGGCGCTCTTAATGTACACGGCATATGACCCCCGCCGTGCATTAACACGCGCATGGACCCCAATCTGCTCCAACAGGTCGCAAAGCCCCTTGGCATATTGCTCGCCCTGCACCGCGATCTCCAAATGAAAGTCGCCGCGTGGATCGGCCACGAAGCCGCCCGCGATGAGCGCACCGCGGATATAGGCAAGTCTACAGCAAGGACGCGCAACGATATGTCGGGGCACGCCGGCGACAAGTCCTCCCCTCCGGTCGAGGATACCCAGCAGCACCAGAGCCTTATCCAAATCGGGCTGATCAGGCAAGGTGATGAGATAGTTTCGAACCTTATGCAAGACAGATTTGCGAACGGTGAACTCCGTTTTGAGCTTAAGGATGCGATGCGTCAGCGTGATCATCGTGCGCGCGACGGCTCCCGTCTCAGTCGCAACCGTCAAACGATACCGCCCAGAGCCGGTAAGCGAGAGCGTACCACTCACGCGCGTGAGGGCGGCAAGCGTCGACAAGTCGCAGTATTCACATTCGGGTTCGCAGCGCGCAAGCTCGTCGCGCACCTCAGCGGTAAACGACATGCAGGCCTATGCCTTCGTGTTGGCGCGCGACAGGTCGCGGTGGGAGATGCTCACGTGATACTGAGCGCCTTCCAGGTAACGGGCCGTGGCCTCGGCAATGGCAACGCTGCGGTGCTGGCCGCCCGTGCAGCCAATGGCGATAGAAAGCTGTGGCTTGCCCTCCGCGATATAACCCGGCATTACCGTATCGAGCAGCTGTGTCCAAGCCTTCCAAAACTCCTGCGTCTTGGGATGGTCCAGAACAAAATCGGAGACCTTTTTATCGAGACCGGTCATCGTGCGCATCTCGGGATCGTAGAACGGATTGGGCAGGAAGCGGACGTCGATCATAATGTCCGCCTCGACGGGCATGCCGTGCTTAAAGCCAAACGAGAACACGTGGACGTCCATGAGCTGCTGGTCGGACAGCTCGGAAAATGCCATACGTAGCTTGTTGCGCAGCGCAGAGGTGCGCAGACGGCTCGTGTCGATAATCATATCGGCTCGGTCGCGCACGCCCTGTAGCTGAAGGCGCTCACGCTGAATGGCATCGGCCGTCGTCTCCCCCGGCTTTGCAATGGGATGACGGCGGCGATTTTCGCTGTAGCGACGAATCAGCACCTCGTCAGACGCCTCCAGGAACACGATGTCGCAGCTCATCTCGCGCTCTTCGAGCGCGGCGACCGCATCGAGCAACTCGTCAAACAGTCCCTGACTACGCAAATCGCAGGTGACGGCGAGATGCCTACCCACACCCGTATTGATGCCGACGAGTTCGGCAAGCTGGGCGATGAGACGCGGAGGCAGGTTATCGATGCAAAAATAGCCCATGTCCTCAAACACGTGCATGGCCTGTGTGCGGCCCGATCCGGACATTCCGGTGATGATGACGATATCGGGGATGCGCTCCGAGCGCTCCGCCGCATCCATGGCATCTCCCTTTTGCATGTGCTGCCTCCCATAAAACAAACGCGGGACCCAGCAACCCGGATCCCGCGCGGTCAATTGCCTGTATTGAGTATACCGCCCCGAGCGGAAACGAGGCTCGTTTTACGCCTCAAGCGCAGCCTTGAACCAACTCGTAATACTCGTGGGGTGCGTGATAGCGGTGCCGACGACAACAGCCCAGGCACCGGCGTCGATTGCAGCGCGAGCCTCCTCGGGCGTATGCACGCGGCCCTCGCAGATGATGGGGAGACCGGGGAATTCCTCGGTCGCCTGACGCAGGAGCGGCAGATCGGGGCCATCGGCCATGGTGCAGTCGATGGCGGCGACACCGTGAGAAAGCGTGGTGGATACCAGGTCGAAGCCCATATCAACCGCACGGCGAATGTCCTCGATGGTGGCACAATCCGCCATCAGGAGCACACCCTCCTCGTGCAGCGGGCGGAAGGTATCCTCGACCGTCTTGCCATCGGGGCGCGGACGATCGGTGGCGTCGATCGCCACGATATCGGCACCGGCAGCAACGCAGGCGCGGGCGTGACGCAGCGTCGGTGTAATATAGACGCCCTCGTGTCCATCCTTCCACAGGCCGATAACAGGAACCTCACAGCGACCCTTAATGGCGGCAATGTCGGCAAGGCCCTGGCAGCGAATGGCGGCGGCGCCGCCGAGTTCGCAAGCGCGAGACATTTGAGCCATGGTCTCGGGCGTACGAAGCGGCTCGCCCATATACGCCTGAACGCTCACGACGAGCTTACCCTTCAGGGATTGAATCAAAGGATCGACGGTCATAAGGCTGCAACCTTTCTCAGAACAGCCTCCCGAGGCGTGTTGTCTCGGGAGGCTCCTACAGCAGATACGTTTACTTTAACGAGGCAAGAAGATGCTCAGCGGCACCGATGAGCGGAGCATCGCCCTCCAGAGAACCGATGAGGATCGGCGTGTCCTGAAGCGGATCGAGCGCCTGGCTGGCATAGCCCTCGTGCACCGAATCCTTCCACGTCTGCGAACGCCAATCGGGACCTTGGTGAATTACGCCGCCCGAAAGCACAATGACCTCAGGGTCCAGGATGTTAGCGAGCGAGCCCAAGCTGGCGCCCAGCGCAAAGCCGGCGTCATGGATGACCTCGGTCGCCTTTGCGTCGCCCGCGCGGCACAGGTCGTTCACGTCGCGACCGACCGAAGGACGGCTGGGGTCGACGCGGCCAAAGCGCTCATCGTACATACGACCAATGGAAGTACCCGAAGCAACCGACTCAAGATGGCCGGAACGCCCGCAGGCGCAGGGAATGCCGGCGGCAGCCGAGCATTCGATGTGGCCCATATGACCGGCAGCACCGTGGAAGCCCTGCATCACGCGGCCGTTCTCGACATATGCGCCGCCGATGCCCGTACCGATGCCAAGACACAAGACGGAGAACTTACCCTTGCCGACGCCCCAGTGGGCCTCGCCCAGAGCATGAGCCTGCACGTCGCCCACAACGGCAACGGGAAGACCAAGGTCCTCGCGCAGACGCGGCCCCAACTGAACGCCGGACCAGCCAGGCATAATCTCGTTGGCATACGCGATGGCGCCCGTCTTGGGGTCGACGACACCGGCAGCGCCGATGCCAACTCCGAGGACCTCGACATCGGGATTTGCCTCAAGAGCTGCCTTGATAGACGCCTCGATGCGCTGGAAGACCGCTTCGCCACCCTCCTGGGCCTCGGTGGGAACCTCAGCTTCAAAGACCGGATGGGGCACGCCGCCATCAGCCGGATACTCCATAATGGCAGTCGCAATCTTGGTGCCGCCGATATCGACGGAGCAAACGTACTTGTTCTCCATGTCGCTCTCCTTAGGAGATATAAACAACTACAGAAAATGCGCCGTCAGGCTAGCCGTAACAGCGCGGTAAAGGTTTTCCAGGTGCCCGAGTTTGCCGAGAAACCGTGTGGCCATTGACCTAATGGGTCATGACCGCACGGTTGAACGGCGAGGTCGGGTGCCTGGGGAAGCTTTACAGGAGACCGTTGTCCTGGAGGACCTTCTTAATCGCCTCGACGTTCTCGCCGGTCATGGCCTTCACCGGGCGCGGCATGGTCGGGCTGTCGAAGATGCCCATGAGGTTCATAGCGGTCTTGAAGGCGCCGACGCCACCGGCATAGCCCTGGACGCCCGAGGTAACGTCCCAGATGTGCGAAATCTCATTGAGGCGATCCTGCTCGGCCTTGACGGTAGCCCAGTCACCAGCCTGAGCGGCCTTCCACTGACGCACGTAGCCCTCGGGCTCAACGTTAGCGAGACCCGGGACAGAGCCGTCGGCGCCACCGAGGTAAGCGCCGTCGACAACGACCTCGTGACCGGTAAGGATGCTCATCGGATGGCCGTTCTTCTCGTTCTCCTGAACGAGGTAGCGGAACGAGATGTCATCACCCGAGGAATCCTTGACGCCAGCAAGGACGCCCTCGGCGCCGAGCTTGGCAAGGAGCTTCCAGGGGAGCTTGGTGTGAACGCACACGGGAATGTCATAGGCAAAGATGGGCAGGTCGAGCTCCTCGTGCAGAATGCGGAAGTGCTCCTCGACCTCGGTCATGCCCTGCAGGGCATAGAACGGGCAGGTGGCGACAAGCGCATCGGCACCCAGCTCCTGAGCGACCTTGCCGTGCTCGATCATGCGCTCGGTCTCGGTGTCGATGATGCCGACCAGAACAGGCACGCGGTGGTCGACGATGCGCACGGCCTCGGCGACAATCTGGCGACGGCGCTCGTCGGTGGAGAAGACGACCTCGCCCGAGGATCCCAGGAAGAACAGGCCATCGACGCCGGCATCGATCATGCGGTTGATGCTGCGCTCAAAGGAGGCAACATCGAGCTGGTGGTCTTCGGTATCGGGAACAACGACGGGAGGGATAACGCCGGTGAATTTCTGAGTTGCCACAAGAATCTCCTTAGTTGTCTGGCGAGCGGCCCTATGCCGCCCACTCTTGTTGGCAGTGTCCAGGCCGTCTAGGCCAAAGAACACGGGCAGAACGTTTGGTTAAAGAAGTCGACGACTTCGTTTTCGAACGCATTGATGCGCTCGTGAGCGTATTTGGCATAGATGATATGCCTTCGGTCGCACTCAAGACCGTTGAATACGGCAAACTGACCCTTGGGATCGCTCACGGCGTCCATAAGCGATGTGCCCATGAGCACCGATCCGCGCACCCGAGACGACAGAGCCTCGAGGCCACCGGGAATTGGATTGGCAACCGCCGTGCAGGCAAGGCCCCGCTCGTCCAGAGCGGAAACCGCCAGCGCAACACCGCCGCCAAGGCCCTCGCCCCACGCAAAAATGCGATCGGAGTCCACGCCATCAAGATTGCGCGCAACCTTCGCCATCGCGCAGCCCCAACGGACGCGCTCGACAAAAGCGGGCGAAGCAATCCCCCGCTGCAGGTCGTCCGCACCAGCAACATCGTCATCCAGCGCGAGGACGGCATACCCCATGGCGGCAAATCTCGTCATGTGATGCCAGCCGCGCACAGGCCGATCGATGTCATGGAACATCAGGCACAGCGGCACGCGCTCAGATACTCGGGCACGACCGACAGGCTCAATCAAACGAGCGTGGACCACATCGTCACCGAGCTTAAAGGAAACCTCCGAGTAACGGGCGCAGGGGTTAACAAAGTCAATTGCCGTAATGGCCAGGCCTTGAATCTCAAGATTCGAAGCGCATGTCTCTAAATCAGAAACATCTGCTTGGACATCACCGTGCCAGTCCTGATATTCTGCGAGCCTTGACGAAACCGTTCCAGGAATTCCCACGAGCCCGGGGACTATCAGCTCGTCAACATTGCTCTCGCACTTAGACATGAGCCTCCCCTCCCTCACAGAAAAACGGAATGATCAGATCGTCAAAATCCTGAATCTCCTCGTGGCCAAAGCCTTCAAAGAACTCATGACGCTTGTCGCAGGACAGGTTGTTGTACACCGCAAACTGCGTTGCCGGCGGACAGACGATATCGGCCGTGCCCGTGCCAAACAGCACGGGGCACTTGACCATGGGGGCAAAATTCTTGGAATCGAAGTACGCCAGCTTGGCATAGGCTTCCTCGATACGAGTCGAGTCCTCGTCAAACCAACGCGACCAATAGCGCAGACCCTCGTAGGCAATATCGTCGGCGTCCAGATCCCAAACCAGGCGGAAGTCCGATAAGAAGGGATAGAGGATGGCGGCGCGATTGATAAGCTCGCTGTTAAGCGCACAGGTAGCAATGCCCAAACCGCCGCCCTGCGACGCGCCGTTAACAAACACACGCGCAAGATCGATGCCCTCGAGCTCGCGAACGATGCGGCACAGGATGCGAATATCTTGGTGCAAGCGGACATAGTAGAGGTTGGCCGGGTCGCCGTCGATACCGGCAACGATATGGCCCGCGACCGTTGTGCCCTCAAATCCACCAATGTCCTCGGAGGGACCTCCTTGGCCGGGGCAGTCGAGGGCGATGAGTGCCATGCCCATGCCCGCAAACGACGCCTGCTCAAACCAGCTGCGGCTTGCACCCGGATAGCCGTGGAACTGAAGCACCAGCGGCACGGGCTCGTCCGAAACCGGCTTGAGATACTTGGCATGCAGGCGGGCGCCGCACATGCCGGTATACCAGAGGTCAAAAAACTGGCAGGTCGCGGCGTCGGCAATCGGTGCCGCCTCGATCGCATAGTCAAGCCCGACGGCGTCGGCCTCGGCCATGCGATCCTTCCAAAAGAGATCGAAATCTGATGGACGGGGCATGGCGCCTCGATATTCACCAAATTGATGTTGTAGCTCCTGAGCACTTGGCATGGCTCGTGAACCCAACCTTTCGAAATCGCAACGGAGGTGCGCCCGGCAAGGGAACCGGGCGCACGGGAGGGAAAGCGAGGCTACTCGCCGAGCTTGGGATGCAGCAGCGACGGCGCAGCGCCGAGCAGCATCTTGGTGTAGGGGTCCTGGGGGTGCTGGAAGACCTGCTTGGCCTCGCCCTGCTCGACGATCTTGCCACCATTCATAACGATGATGTCGTCAGAGATATAGCGGACCGTCTGGATGTCATGGCTGATGAACACCATGGCCAGGCCGAGCTCCTTCTTAAGGTCGGTCAGCAGGTTCAGAATCTGCGCGCGGACCGAAACGTCCAGAGCCGAGGTGGGCTCGTCGGCGATGATGGCATCGGGGTTCAGCGACAGGGCACGGGCAATTGCGACGCGCTGGCGCTGGCCGCCCGAAAGCTGGCCGGGAAGAACCTCGGCGGCGGAGCTGGGCAGACCGGTGAGCTCCAAGAGCTCCTTGACGCGCTTCTCCTGCTCGGCCTCGGTACCCAGGTTGTGGACGCGCATGGGGTCGAGCAGTTGCTCGCGAACGACCATGCGGGGGTTGAGCGCCGTGGCCGGGTTCTGGAACACGACCGAGATGACGCGACCCATGTGGCGACGGTCCTCGGCGGTACGTTTGGTAACGTCCTTGCCCTTAAAGTAGACCTTGCCACTCGTAGGGGCCTGCAGGCCGCACATGACGTTGGCGGTGGTGGACTTTCCGCATCCGGACTCGCCGACGATGCCGATGGTCTGTCCGGGCATGAGCTTAATCGTTACACCTTGGACGGCGTGAACCAGGTTGGGGTGCAGAATCGAGCCGGTACGGGTCCTAAAGGTGACGTGGACGTCATCAAGGAAGATGATCGGCTCGACGCCGTTGACTGCGGTCTCGCTCATCTACATCACCTCCGCGTGAGGGGTCAAACCATTTGCCTTGAGCACCTCGTCGGGGAGCTCGGAATAGAAGTGCTCGGTGCCGGGCACGCGCTTGAAGACCGGACGGGTGTCCAGACCAATACGCGGGTGGCTCGAGCGGGGCGCGAAGCGATCGCCCTTGGGGAAATCGCGCGGGCTGGGAACGGCGCCGGGGACCTGGTGCAGGCGACCCGAACCGCTCTCGATGGACAGAACGGAACCCAGAAGACCGCGGGTGTACTCGTGGATCGGGTTGGTGAGCAGCTCCTTGGTGGGTGCCTGCTCGATAACCTGACCGGCATACATAACCGTGATGTTATGGGCAACCTCGGCGACCAGAGCCAGGTCATGCGAAACGAAGATCATGGCAAAGCCAAGCTTGGCCTGAAGATCGTTGAGCAGCTTGATGACCTGCTTCTGGACGGTAACGTCCAGAGCGGTCGTAGGCTCGTCGCAGATGACCAGCTTGGGGTCGCGGGTAAGGGCCATAGCGATCAGGACGCGCTGACGCTGACCACCGGAAAGCTCATGCGGATAGCTCTCGAGCGTACGCTTGGGGTCGAGGCCCACGAGCTCCAGGAGCTCCTCGGCGCTACGGGTGCCGCCACGCTTGGTGAGCTGCTTCATCTGGGCGGAAATGAGCATGGAGGGGTTAAGCGAGGACAGGGCGTCCTGGTAGACCATAGCGATATCGGTACCGCGCAGGCCGAACCACTCCTTCTTGCTCATCTTGAGCAGGTCGCGGCCCTCCCAGAGAACCTCGCCGGAAAGATGCTCGTCATCGTCGGTCAGGCCCATGATGGCAAGCGTGGTGATGGACTTACCGCAGCCGGACTCGCCTACCAGGCCCATGGTCTGGCCGGGACGGACGTCAAAGTTAACGTGGTCGACGACGTTGATATCACCGTGGTGCTCAAACTGGATGCAGAAATCGCGGACCGAGAGGATCGGCTCAACGGACTCATCGGGCACATGGCGGTCGTTACGCTTGAGTTCGACATCGCGCAGGGCGCCAAGACGGGCGGACAGGGACTGAGCCTGCTCCTTGTAGGCGCGAACGGGATCGGAGACCAGCAGGTCGGCCTCGCGGCGCTTGGAGGAATCGGTCGGATCCAGGGCGGCGGAGGGAGCAGCGGCCATGGCGTCGGTAATGCCCTCGGAGAGGATGTTGAGCGCCAGGCAGGTGATCATGATGGCCAGGCCCGGGAACAGCGCCTGCCACCAACGACCAGCGAGCACACCGCCGCGGGCGTCGGCGAGGATGTTGCCCCAGGTAGCGGTAGGCTCCTGGATACCAGCGCCGATGAAGGTCAGCGAGGCCTCGAAGATGATGGCGTCGGCGACCAGGGTAACGGTGAAGACCATGATCGGGGCGATGCAGTTACGCAGAACATGCTTAATCAAAATCCACGGAGCCTTGGCGCCGGAAACGATGACCGCGCGGACATAGTCCTCGCCGTACTCGGACACGATGTTGGCGCGCACGATACGGGCAATCTGCGGAGTGTACATAAAGCCGATGGCGAAGATGATCGACGGCACGGAGTTGCCCAGGATGGAGACAAAGACGGCCGCGAGGGCGATGCCCGGGATGGACATGATGATGTCCAGGATGCGCATGATCGCCTCGGAAACGGACTTGCGCGAAACCGCCGCGAGGGCGCCCACGACCGAGCCGCAGACCAGAGCCATGGCAGTGGCGCCAAAGCCGATGATCAGCGAGTAACGACCACCGTAGAGCATACGCGACAGAATGTCGCGACCCTTATCGTCGGTACCGAAGATAAATCCGTTGCCGGGAGCCTGGCGAGCCGTAAAGATCTCGACCGGACTATAGGGGGCAAGAAGGGGCGCCAGAATCGCGGTCAGGGCGACCAGCACCAGCACGACGGCGGCAATCTTAGAAGACAGCGTCATCTTCTTCCAGCCACCGAGCTTGAGCCCCTTGGAGGCAGCCTTCTCGAGCTGCTCGGTTTGCTTCTCTCGAATCTTTACCATAATCTACACCGTCCTGATGCGCGGGTTGATGAGCAGGTAGAGCATGTCAACCACGATGTTGATGATGATGAAGGCAAGAGCAACGACGATGACGACGCCCTGGACCAGGTTCGCCTCGTTGCCCTGAACGCCCTGCAGGATCGCGGTACCCATGCCGGGGAGGTTGAAGATAACCTCGATGACGACGGCGCCGCCCATGAGGTAACCGATCTTAAGACCGAGGGTGGTGACCGGGGTGATCAGCGCATTGCGAAGAACGTTGATGCCGACGACGACCTTCTCGGGAACGCCGGCGCCGCGAGCCATACGGACGTAATCCTTGTCGAGCTCCTCGACCATGGCGGTACGCACGATACGAGTCATCTGGCCCGTCAGCGGAAATGCCAAGGCGATGGCGGGCATGATCATACGTCCCAGATAGCCGGCCGGGTTGGTGGTGAAGTGCGGCAGAGCACCGGACGCCGGAAGCACCTTAAGGTAGGAAGAGAACAGCAGGATCAACAGAACGGCAAGCCAGAACGACGGGGTTGCCAAGCCGGCAATGGAAAAGACGCGGATCACTTGATCCGGCCATTTGTCGCGATACAGTGCCGCGATGACGCCGAGCAAAAACGAAACGACCGCTCCGATGGCAAGGCCGATAAAGGTCAGCTGCATCGTGACGGGCAAGGCCGTGGAGATGCGCTTGGCAACGGAGTTGCGAGCAGCACCATAGGTGCCCATGTCGCCATGGATCAGATCGCCCATATAGCGCACGTAGCGCACGGGCCAGGGGTCGTCCAGACCATACTTCTCATGGTACTCGGCAACCGCCTCGGGCGAGGCACCGTCACCCAACGCCGTATAGGCGGGGTCGGTCTTGGAGAACGACATAAGGAAGAACACCAGGACGGTGACGCCCAATGCCATGATCGGCAGCGCGACAAGACGCCTTCCAATCAAACGTAGAAAGTTGTTCACGTTCTCTCCCCTTTCTTTTGTCGGTAGGACCAACTGGTATATGAGTACGGATACTCATTACAAGACCCGAGCGACATCGGGGTCGCCCGGGTCTTTGTTTCAACTATGAGGACGTTGCCTTACGACCGACGCCCTACATATGACTCAAGCGAGTCTTAGGCCTTAACGGTCGCAACGCCCCTGAAGGACATGCTCGTCGTGCCGATGCCCTTGAAGCCATCGAGGGCCTCGCCGTTGGGCGCAGTGGACGGATCGTCCCAGGAAGCGGAGACGGTCTTGACGTGGACAACGGGGTACAGAACGGCGTTGTCGGCAATGATGTCGAAGCACTCGTTCCACTTCTTCTGCTGCTCGTCGCCCTCGGCGGCAAGGGCCTCGTCCATGAGACCGTGGAGCTTCTGCCACTCAGCGGAATCCTTCCACGGGCAACGGGTCTGCATCCAGACGTTGTCACCGTACCACCAGTTGAGCAGCAGGTCGGGGTCGGCGCCGAAGCAGGACGGATCGCCAGGGGCAAGGAGGATATCGTAGGCCTCGCCGCCGTCGATGGCAGCGTAGGTGGCCGGCGAAGTATCGGTCTGGATGGTCACATCGAAGCCGAGAGCGTCGAGGTCGTTCTTGACCTGGGCGGCCATGCCCTTGATCTGCTCGTTGTCGGTGGTGCGCAGGGTGATGGCACCCGGGGTGATGCCGGACTCCTCAATGAGCTTCTTGGCCTTCTTGGCATCGGTCTTGTACACCGTGGAGGCCTCATGATAGTTGGTGAAGCTCTTGGGCAGGTAGCAGCTGGCAGCGGTGGCAAGGCCGGCGAAGGTGTTGCTGACCATCTTCTCGGTGTCGAGCGCGTACATGACAGCCTGACGGACCTTGACGTTGTTCCAAGGCTCCTTGGCGACGTTGAACATGATGAAGCGGGTGCCGAAACCCTGAACGTTATCGATCTTGCAGCCGGCGCTCTCGAGCTGGTCGACGGCGTCAGCGGTAACGAGCTCCATAACGAGCGTGGAGCCCTCCTGCTGAGCGGTAACGCGAGCGGTGGGGTCGGTCAGGATGCTGTACTGGATCTTCTTATCCTCGGCAGCATACTCACCGTTGTACTCGGGGTTGGGAACCAGGGTGATCTCGGTATCGGAGATAGAGTCGTACATCCAAGGGCCGGAGCCGATCGGCTGCTTGGCGCGATCCTCCTCGGTCTGAGTGGCCGGGGTAACGCGAATGATGGCCAGACGGTCCTTGAGCAGAGAGAAGTTGGGGACCTTGGTCTTGACCGTCACGGTGCTGGCGTCCTTGGCCTCGATGGACTCGAAGGGCTGGAAGAACGGAGCATAGGTAGCGGAAGCAGCGCAAGCGGTGTAGGAGGCGACGACGTCGTCAGCGGTGACCTCGGTGCCATCGGAGAACTTGGCACCCTTACGGATGGTGACCTCGAAGGTGGTGTCGTCCACGGACTTGGGATCATCGGTGGCGAGCTCGTTGAACGTGCTGTAGTCGTGATAATCGATGCCGTAGAGGCCCTCGACGACGTGCCAGTTAGCGCCCAGGCCCACAGCGGAGCCGGTGCTGGCAGGGTCGAAGCTGGACGGAGCGTAAGCGGAACCAGCGGTGATCACGCCGCCGCCACGGTTGGCGGAATCAGCGGAACCGGAAGCAGAACCCTCGTCGCTAGAGCTGCCACCGCAGCCAGTGAGACCGAGGCCGGCGACAGCAGCGACGCTGCCGGTGAGGCCGAGGAACGAACGCCTGGACATACCCTTGTTGATGATGGCCATGTCTTCTCCTATCAATAGAGAATCTTACCCGGGAGCACCTAGACATGCCCCCGCGCAACTTGCGGACGACATATACCTTACCTACCGACAAGCCCAACTTGGGTGCCGCGCTCGGCGACCGATACATACATCCGCTTGAACGGTATTTACTACCGTTCACCGAATTCGTTGACAAACGATACTGCAGACAGTATGTATCGGCGAGGTGAGATATCAGTCTTCGTCAACCCGCAGGATAGCAGGGATTTCGCTTGGGCTAGTCAAACGTTTTAGCGTTAATAAAACCCGAAACCGGCAGGCAATCATGGCGAAATAAATGCTTGAAAATCGAGCAATCATGTATACCAGTTGTTTAGGCTCGTGTTTAGCTATCGGAATGACCAGCCGATGCCTCGGCGCGCTCGGCATTCCATGCAACGAGCGCCTCGTGGACCGCCTTGGCAACATCGGCAGGTATGCCGCGAACTTCCGCGATCTCCTGCTCGCTCGCCGCGCGCAAACGCTTCATCGAGCCAAAATGGCGCATAATGGCACGTTTTCTAGTGGGTCCCACGCCTGGAACGTCATCGAGCACCGAAACCGTCATGGCTTTATCGCGCAACTCACGATGAAATGTAATTGCAAAACGGTGCGACTCATCGCGCACCTGCTTGATGAGATAGAGCGACGCGGACCCGGTCGGAAGCACGACGGGAGTCTCGTCCCAAGGCACGAAAACCTCCTCATCGGCCTTTGCCAAGCCACAAACTGGTATATCGAGCCCAAGAGCCTCAAGCTGCTTGATCGCAGCCGTCAATTGTGGCTTACCGCCGTCGACAACGAGCAAATCGGGGCGCGAGCCAAAACGTTCGTCGGCCATCCGCTCGGGAGCATAGCGACGCCCCAAAACCTCGGACATCGAAACGAAGTCGTTCGCCTCGTCCAATTCGGCCTGGATTTTAAAGCGGCGGTACTGGCTCTTGTCGGCGCGGCCGTTGGTAAACACCACCATCGAGGCAACCGTAAAGGTGCCATGCAGCGTAGAGATATCGAAGCACTCGATACGCAACGGCGGCGACGGCAGCGCCAACGCGCTTTCGAGCTCCAAGAGCGCCCGATTGGTGCGGTCGTCGGCATACCCCGTACGCATCATGTAGCGCATGAGGGCATGACGCGCATTTTTGGATGCCATATCGAGCAAACGGTGCTTTTCGCCACGCTGCGGCCTATGGAGATGACAGGTGCGCTCGCGCTTGCCTGCAAGCCACTCCCCCAGCGCCTCCGCATCCTCAAGCTCGACAGAGAGGTTGATCTCAGCTGGAATATCAGCCGTCTCGTCGTAATAGCGCTTAAGAAAGCCCGATTGAAGTTCCTCTTCGTCGACATCCAAACCCTTATCGAGAATAAACTCGCAGGTTCGAACCGTTCGACCCTCACGCACGACAAAAACGCAAGCGGCGGAAATGGTCTCTTCGCGATAGAAGCCGATAACATCGATATCGACGCTCGATGGAAAGACAACCTGTTGGCGATCGTCCAGCCCCCTAATGACGTCCAGGCGGCGCTTGACGCGGGCGGCACGCTCAAAATCGAGCGCCTCGGCGGCCTCCGTCATCTCGGATGTCAGCTCGTCGACGACGTCCTTGCGATGGCCGGACAAAAAACGTTCGACACGTTTGACGTTCTTGGCATAGTCCGTAGGAGAAATCGCACCGACGCATGCGCCCGGGCCACGACCGACATGATAGTCGAAGCAGGGGCGTCCGTTTTGCGCGCAAATCATATTGACGATGTCTTCTTCGCCCTTATGAGATTCGACGATGCGGCGGCAGCGACGCCACTCCGCACAGGATGCCGAGCAAATGGGAATGACCTTGCGCAGCGTATCGATGGTTTCACGCGCCGCACGGCTATCGGTATAGGGGCCAAAATAGCGCGTCCCCGGCTTATGGCGCTCACGCGTGTATTTAATAGCGGGAAATAGATCGCTCTTGGTGATAGCGATAAAGGGATAGCTCTTATCGTCCTTAAGATCGACGTTAAAGTACGGATGGTACTGACCGATTAGATTGCGCTCGAGCACC
This sequence comes from uncultured Collinsella sp., assembly GCA_900556415.1. Classification (GTDB taxonomy): domain Bacteria; phylum Actinomycetota; class Coriobacteriia; order Coriobacteriales; family Coriobacteriaceae; genus Collinsella. Next base: position 16,162 of record USOU01000001.1, on the reverse strand, counting down.
AATGCCTCGTGCTCGGTCTCCACAACGATATAGTCGAAGCTCGCCACCAGCTGCATCATAAGCGGGATCTTCTGGCGCTCGTCCTGCAGCGTCACGTACTGACGCATACGGGCACGCAGGTTTTTCGCCTTGCCAACGTAGATGACATCACCCTTGGCGTCTTTCCAAAGGTAACAACCGGGCTGCGTGGGAACGCGCGAGACCTGTTCGGCAAGGGTTGGAATGTTATCGTGACCCGTCACGTTTACCTACTTGCGGCGAAGCAACGCAGAGACCTCGGGCATCTTAAAGGCGACAGCCAGACCAAAGGTGACGGCGAGCGAGACGATGCCCGCAACGCAAACATAGCCCAAGGTAACCAGAATCGAGCCGCCGAGCGCTCCGACAAAGTGCTCGAGCGCCCACAAAACGCCGGCACCCGCTGCGGCACCCAGGCCGCCGAGCAAAAGGCCAAAGAAGCCTCCGTGCAGTATGGACTTAACCTGAAGGCCATGCAGACGACGACGCAGCCACCACAGCGAACAACCGACCAAGATAACGTAGTCGACAACATACGAAAGCGCGATGGCCGGCATGCCGTAGCCGAGGGCCACTCCGAACAGCAGTACCGAACCGGCCTGCCCAATGGCAGAGTACAAACAATAGCGGCCATAGGGCTTCATATCGAGCAGAGCGGAGAAGCTCTTCTGCATCAGCACGACCACGCCGTAGAGTGGCAGCGAGGGCGCCAGATAGACAAGGAACTCGGACACCAGCGCCACGCCGGACTCGTCAAACTTGCCGGCACAGTAAATCATGTTGAGTGGACGGGCGAATACAATCAGGTACAACGCAAACGGGATCAGGAAGAACAGCATCTGGGCGACACCGCACGAGATGCCCGTACGGACACTGCCGTAATCTTTCTCCTGCGCATCGTGAGAGAGCTCGGTGTACAGCGCCGTCGAAAGCGAAGCGGCAATCAGCGCGTAGGGCAGCGTGTACCACAGGCGCGCATACGCGATGACAGAAGGACCGGTCTCGGGCTGTACCACCAGCGCGGCGGCATTGGTGATGGAGGTCGAAACAAACATGCACACCGTTGCAAGCAGCGTCGGAATACCGAGCGCAATCGTCTGGCGCAGCGCGGGATCCTTAAAGTCGATATGGATATGAGGATGCACGCCGTGCTTGCCGAGCGCGGGGATCTGACATGCCATCTGAACAAAGACGCCAAAGGTCGTTCCGGCTGCAATAAGAATGATGCCGGCACGCTCACCGAATTGTGCAGACACGGGAGCAAAGCCCATAAAGCTCGCGATGACAATCACATTGTTGAGGACCGGGGCAAACGTCGACCAGAAGTAATCACGGTGTGCGTTGAGAACGCCCGAGAACACCGAACCCAGCCCGTAGAACAGAATCTGGATGGCAAAGAAACGAAACATGAACGCGGCAGTATTCATGCTGCTGCCGTCACCCGAAAGGAACGACTGCGTCCAGATAAAGCCCGGAGCGAACACGGTGCCCAGCACCGAAATGCCGCCCAGCAGCAAAAGCAGGATGCCGAGCAGATTGCCTACGTATTCGTTTGAGGCGTCGCGACCCTGTTCACGACGCACGCCCATGTACACCGGCAAAAAGGCGGTAACCAACATACCGCCCATCACGAGTTCATAGAGCATATTGGGCAGGTTGTTGGCGACCTGATAGGAAGACGAGAGCAGCGACATGCCGATGGCGGCAGCCATAGCCCACGTGCGGATAAACCCGGTGACGCGCGACACGATGGTCAGTGCAGTCATAAGGCCGGCAGAACGGCCAACCGTAGAGTAGTCCGACGAGCCCATATCATCTACGTCGTCCTGCGATTGGGGACTGACTTCAGTGTGTTGTCGAGAATCAGCCTCGATATCAGGCTCATCGATTATCGCGAAGGGGTCGTCGACCAAAACGGCATCATCGGCAGAAAAAGCGCCGTCAACAGGCGTGACACCGTTGTCAAACGAAGCGTCATCGTTAGCTGCGGCATTATCACCAAACACCGTGTCAACTTCCCTGGCGGCAGCGGTTCGACCAGAAAACGGCAAAAGATCCCAATCATCGTCGTCGACAGCAACGCCCTCGACCGGATCGGTCGAGCCGAGTGGAGACCACTCGTCATCCAAAAGCAGCTGCTCGTCATCACCGTCGGTTGTAGGCCTCGCGGGACGATTGGCTGGGGCACCCTGCAACGCGCCCTTTCCCTGAGCCGCCATCAAGAACGCTGCCGTCTCATCGGGACGCGGCGCACGAGACGCCCCGGCGGCGGCAGGCATCCGTCCGGCATGGGATTGAGCCGCGGCCAAAAACACCGCCGTCTCATCGGGGCGACCCGAAGAGAGAATCGTACGGGGAAGCACCGTACCGGCACCGGCGGCACGCAAATACACAGCAGTCTCCCCTGGACCTGCAGCAGCGGACCAAGCGTTTCGAATCTGGTCGTCGACCGAAGAAGCCTCAGACGCGGGCGTCTGAGAAGCCGAACTCTTTGCAAAGTGAGCCCCGCGCTTCGATTCTTCCTGCGCCATCGCTCAGTCCTCTCTCGTGATCGGGGCAACCGTCGCCCCGCAAAATGCAACTAAGTCGTCGGGGGCAAGCTCAAGCTGATAGCCGCGCTTACCGCCTGAGATAAAAATGGTATCCCAAAGAACGCATGTCTCATCGATCAGCGTCCGAAAGCGCTTTTTCATGCCGACTGGACTGCAGCCGCCCCGGACATACCCCGTCGCGGCAAGCAAGTCCTTGACATGCATCATGGTCAGCGACTTTTCACCAGCGGCGCGCGCGGCGGCCTTTAGGTCAAGCTCGTCGGCAACGGGAATACAGCACACAACGTGTTCGTTGGACGGCGTCACGCAAACCAAGGTCTTAAAACCCTGGCCAGGCTCCTCGCCAAGTTGTTCCGAAATTGCAACGCCTAAACCCACCGACTCATCGCCATCGTCTTCATACGTATGGAGAATATAGGAGATGCCGGCGTTTTCCAGCTCGCGCATCGCATTGGTTTTTGGCGTCTTTGCAGCCTTTGCCACGGCATGCCCCTTCCCTCGCATTCGAACGTAACGCCTAAGTATATGTCCAATGTAGCCGCATACGTCATCTCGACACACAGAAGCGCCACCGAATCGAAAGGAATCGGCGGCGCTTCTCGCATGACGGTGTCTCTTTACTGGGCGTCGAGTTGTGCCTGACGCTCGCGGTCGCGCGCGAGCAGCGGAGCCAAGAACTTGCCCGTGTAACTCTGTGAACATGCTGCGACCTGCTCTGGCGTACCCGAGACCACGACGGTTCCGCCGCCATTGCCGCCCTCGGGGCCCATATCGATCAGACGGTCGGCAACCTTGATGACATCGAGATTGTGCTCGATCACCAGAACCGTATTGCCCGCATCGACCAGGCGCTGCAGCACGTCGAGCAACTGGCGGACATCCTCAAAATGGAGCCCGGTCGTCGGCTCATCCAGAATGTAGAACGTCCTACCCGTCTGACGGCGGTGGAGTTCCTTGGCGAGCTTTACGCGCTGTGCCTCGCCACCCGAAAGCGTCGTTGCCGGCTGGCCCAAGCTCACATAACCCAAGCCCACATCATACAAAGTCTGGAGCTTGCGCTTAATCTGAGGAATATTGCCAAAGAAAGCCAGCGCCTCGGTGACGCTCATGTCGAGCACGTCAGAGATGGTCTTACCACGGTAGGTGACCTCAAGCGTCTCGCGGTTATAGCGTTTGCCGCCGCAGACCTCACAGGGGACATAGATATCGGGAAGGAAGTGCATCTCGATCTTAATTTGTCCGTCGCCCTTGCATGCTTCGCAGCGACCGCCGCTCACGTTAAAGGAGAAACGTCCCGGCGAGTAGCCACGTGCCTTCGACTCCGGCGTGCTCGCAAACAGCGCGCGCAGATCATCCCACAGGCCAATGTACGTAGCGGGATTGGAACGCGGTGTGCGGCCGATCGGCGACTGATCAATGTCGATCACCTTATCGATGCACTCGATACCCTCGAGCTTTTTGTACGGGCCCACGGGACGCGTCGAGCGATGAATGGCATTCGTAAGGGCAGGCGCGATGGTGTCGGTAACCAGGGAGCTCTTGCCCGATCCCGATACGCCGGTAACGACCGTAAGTGTACCGAACTCAATCTTGGCGGTAACGTTTTTAAGGTTGTTGGCGCGGGCGCCCGTGATCTTAAGGCAGCCGCGACCGGGCTTGCGGCGCTTATCGGGAACCCGAATCATTCGCTTGCCGGTCAGGTAGGCACCCGTCATCGAATCGGGGCACGCCATGATATCGGCAGGCGTTCCCGCGGCGACCACGTGCCCGCCGTTCACGCCCGCGCCGGGGCCCATGTCGATCACATAGTCGGCAGCACGAATCGTATCCTCATCATGCTCGACGACGATGACGGTATTGCCGATATCGCGCAGGCGCTCAAGCGTCTTGATCAGGCGCTCGTTATCGCGCTGATGGAGGCCAATCGATGGCTCGTCCAAAATGTACAGGACACCCATGAGACCGGCGCCGATCTGCGTTGCCAGGCGAATGCGCTGGGCCTCGCCTCCGGAAAGCGTCGCCGAGGCACGGTCGAGGGTCAGATAGTCGAGTCCGACATCGACCAGAAAGCGCAGGCGCTCCAGGATTTCCTTAACAATGCGCCCGCCGATAAATTGTTGGCGCTCGGTAAGCTCCAGGCCCTCAAAAAACTCGAGCGACTCGCGGCACGACAGGCAGCAGACCTCGTAAATGGACTTACCGCCTACGGTAACGGCGAGCATCTCGGAGCGCAGACGAGCACCATGGCAACTCGAGCACGGCTCCTCGCGAATGTACTTCTCCAAGCGCGCCCTGGTGTTCTCATTCGTCGTCTCGTTATAGCGCTCGTACAGGATATTGCGCACGCCCGAAAACTTGGTGTCCCACTGGCTGCGGCGCCCATCGAGCTTTTGATAGTCGACCGAAATCTTCTGGTCGCCCATGCCGTCTAAAAACGCGCGACGCACCCGCGGGGGCAAATCCTCCCACGGCGTATCGACGCTCACCTTAAAGTGTTTGCAGACCGCAGCGAAAATCTGCGGATAATAGTTAGAGTTACCAAACAGGCTGCCAAAGACCCCGTCGGCGATCGACTTCGAGGGGTCTTCGATTAGGGCCTCAGCATCGACCGTCTTCTTAAAGCCCAGGCCATCGCACTCGGGGCACGCGCCATAGGGGGCATTAAACGAAAAGTCGCGCGGTTGAAGGTCATCGATGGAGTGCCCATGCTCCGGGCACGCCAGCGCCAGCGAATACTCCAGCAACTCGCCTTCGGTCCCCTCGGGAGCGTCGCGGTCGGGCAGCAAGTATACGTTCACATTGCCGTGCGCCAGCGCGGTCGCCTGTTCAACGGACTCGGCAATACGGCCCAGGGAGTTCTCTCGAATCACGATACGGTCGACCACGACCTCGATATCGTGCTTGAATTTCTTATCCAAATCGATAGGGTCATCAAGCGAGCGAACCTCGCCGTCGACGCGCACGCGGCTAAAGCCCTCGGCGCGAAGATCCTCGAACAGCTTGGCATACTCGCCCTTGCGACCGCGAACCACCGGTGCCAGCACGAATGCGCGGCGGCCCTCCCCCGCAGCCAGGACTTTATCGGCAACCTGATCGGTCGTCTGGCGCTCGATTATGCGACCGCACTCGGGACAGTGCGGCGTACCGACGCGAGCAAACAGCAGTCGCAGGTAGTCATAAATCTCGGTTACGGTACCCACCGTCGAGCGCGGGTTCTTGGATGTCGTCTTTTGATCAATCGACACGGCCGGCGACAGGCCGTCAATCGAATCCAGGTCGGGCTTGTCCATCTGGCCCAAGAACTGGCGGGCATAGCTCGACAGGCTCTCAACATAACGGCGCTGGCCCTCGGCATAGATCGTGTCGAACGCTAGCGAGCTCTTGCCCGAGCCGGAAAGGCCGGTAATGACTACGAGCTGGTCGCGCGGAATGGATACATCGATATCGCGCAAGTTGTGCTCGCGCGCACCGCGAATAACGATAGAGGAATCAGACATGGAAGCTCCTTGCCTCCTATAACTTCAAATCACACTGCCGATGAGTTTAGCGCACTCAACGCGCACAGATGTTCGTAATACAAGATTCTCAGACCTTTTGCTTTGTCTGTCCGGCAATCTATTTTTCCGATTTGCGCGAAAAGGTTACGGTAATCTAACAGTAGTACTCTTAACGCTCTTGACCGAGGACCGCTCATGACTGAAGACATCCCCCTTGAAATCACTTCGCGCGAAATGGCCAGTCTACCTATATTCATTGCCGCCCTCATCGTGGCCGCTGTCATCGCACGCATATGCGTTTCAGTCAAACGAAAGGAACAGCCGCCTGTTTTTCGCGTCCTTTGGTGCGCGACGCTCCTCATCCCCCTTGGCGTAGTTACGGCATGGATTGCCAATCAGCTGCTCGCAAATGAGGGCAATTCCCTGTGGATTCTGTCTTATTCCGCACTCGGCGCTGCCGCAGTCGCTCTCCTTGTCGAGCCCCTTGTTTCGGGGCTCATCAATCAAACAGATGTCGCAACTGGAACGGTTGCCTGCATATGCCGCGACATTATCATCATCGCAGCAGTTGCGGTTTTATCGTTCGTTTCGCTCGAAATCTCCTGCAATGAAACCTTTTACCGAATTCCTGCCAACTCGTTCGGCTTTTCCGTTGGATTACTTGCGGCGATTCTTCTGTCCCTTTATTTGTTAGGGCAGCGACACGGAGGGGCGATGGTCCTCGTGCCCGTCGCCTGTTGCATTCTTGGTATTGCCGAGCACTTTGTTATGACGTTTAAAGGCGAGGCCATCCTGCCGAGCGACATTTTGGCATTGGGCACCGCAATGGAAGTAAGTGAGGGATATGAGTTCACCTTCACTGCAGGAATTGTCACCTCGCTTGCGTTACTCGAAATCTCTCTTGGACTGCTTTCCCTCATTCGACCACGAAAACTCAGCACGCCGGCTCATGTTCTTCCTGCCATCGCCGGAAACCTCTGCGCTTTTCTTCTCGTGAGCGTGATAAGCCTTTTGGGTTTTTCCAGCATCGACTTAGAGCAGACACTGGATTTTGGATTTGACCGTTGGCAACCCATCTGTACATATGTCTCACAGGGCTTTATCACCTCGTTTACCGAGATGGTCAACGAGTTGCCAATTGAAAAGCCCGAGGGCTATACACCTGATAAGGCTAAAAATATCGAGCAAGAGCTTGTTGCCGCCTATGACAGCACCTACGGCACCAGCGAGCAACGTGCCGCGGCCGTTGCCCAATTCAATGAGATCAAACCAACGGTCATTGCCGTCATGAATGAGAGTTTCACCGACCTATCCTGCTTTGAACAGCTCAAGGCTGCCGGATACTTCGGCCCCGCCTTCTATAACTCCCTTCCCGACACACTTGTGCGCGGTACCATGCTTGCCTCGGTCACAGGGGGCGGAACGGCCAACTCCGAATTCGAATTTTTAACGGGGGCCACAACGGCCTTTGTCGGAGTCGGCAAAATCCCCTATCAGCTTTATCAGATGAGCGATGTTGATAGCCTGGCAAAAGACCTTAAAGAGCTTGGGTACGTCGCCACCGCCATGCACCCCCAAAATCCCGTCAACTACCACCGAGATAAAATCTATCAGCAGCTCGGCTTTGGAGATTTTCTTTCAATCGACGATTTTGGAGACGCGCCTTATTACCACAACGGTGTATGCGACTACGTCACCTACGACAAAATACTTGAACTACTCAGAACTGACGAAAGCCCGCAGTTCATCTTTGATGTAACAATGCAAAATCATGGCGGATACGAAATCGGGTCCGTTCCCGCAGAAGAGCTTACGAATTATTGGGTCGAGGGTGCCAGCGAGAACACCAATACTATGCTCAATACGTACCTGACCTGCATCAACGCATCCGACCGAGATCTCGAGTATTTTATCAACGAACTCCGCAATATCGGCCGACCGGTCGTTCTCGTCTTTTTTGGCGACCATCAGCCCAGTATCGCAACAAGTCTCAACGACGAGCTGTATCCGCAGGAAGACACGGCGAGTCACGCTTTCCGCATTCATCAATCAACGTATTTTGTCTGGGCAAACTACGAAATCGCTGGTAACAATGAACTCAATGTTTACGATACGGTCGGAGCCAACGAGATTGCAGCCATAGCCCTTAATGAGATCGGCGCCCCGCTCACCGACTACCAAAAGGCCTTGCTTGCAACAAGGTCGGACGTGCCGTCCATCAACGTCGCCGGCTATCTCGGCGCCGATGGGCTGCGTTATGACCTCGAATCGGAAGACAGCCCTTATACGTCAACTATCGACAAGCTACAGCGCGTCCAATATCTTGAGTTTGCCGCAAAGGTGCAATAGGCCCGACTATTCATGACGTGCTATCAAACAGCCGAGGTGATACAGCTAGGTACACCACGAATGACTCCCGCTCGCAAACGAGGGTACAATGACGCTCGTGTCACATCGCGGGGCCTTGCCCCAACGCATACAAAGGAGTCAGATATGGGCTGCGAGCACGCACAGGCGGCCGGCGGACAAACCGCACCGCAGGAATTTGAAGAGAACACGCTATCCGAGGTCAAGCGCGTTATCGCCGTGTTATCCGGCAAGGGCGGCGTCGGCAAGTCGTTCGTCACCGGCGCCATCGCCACTGAGCTTGCCCGCCGCGGCAACAAAGTCGGCATCCTCGATGCCGACATCACCGGCCCCTCCATCCCCAAGATGTTCGGTATGAGCGGACGTCACGTCCATGCTCTCGGCAATCTTATGCTGCCCGAGATCTCGGAGCACGGGGTCAAGGTCATGAGCTCCAACCTGCTGCTCCAAAACGAAACCGATCCCGTCCTTTGGCGTGGCCCGGTTATCGCGGGCGCCATCAGGCAATTCTGGAGCGAGACCTCGTGGGGCCCCATCGACTACCTGCTGGTCGATATGCCTCCGGGAACGGGCGACGTCGCGCTCACCGTTTTCCAATCGCTGCCCGTCGATGGCATCGTCATCGTCACGAGCCCGCAAGACTTGGTCTCGATGATCGTCGCCAAAGCAGTCAACATGGCCGAGAAGATGAACGTCCCCATTCTGGGCGTTGTCGAGAACATGAGCTATATCGAGTGCCCCGACTGCGGCAAGAAGATCGAGGTCTTTGGTAAGAGCAAGCTCCCCGAAGTCGCCGAGCGCTACAACCTCGACATCTTGGGTCAGCTTCCCATCAATCCGTCGCTCGCTGAGGCCTGCGATAAGGGTGAAGTCGAGACCGCACTGCCCGATGGCATGCTGCCCAAGGCCGTCTCTGCCGTCGAGGCCATCGCCCCGCACGAGACCGACGAGGCCTAAGTGAACACGAGCGCCTTCTATGACGTCCTGGTAATCGGCGGCGGGGCCGCAGGTCTCGCCGCCGCCATTACGGCCGCACGCGCTGGCAAAAGCGTCTGCATCGTTGAGCGCGATGTCGCCTGCGGCCTTAAACTCCTTGCGACCGGCAACGGCCGCTGCAATCTCTCAAACGAATCGATTGATCCTCGGCGGTACAACCATCCCGCTTTCGTCGAATCCGTCATGGGCCCCCGGCCCGAACAAGAGCTTACGGGCTTCTTCTCCTCGCTGGGCATCATGACGACCTCCGAGGAGGGTCGATTGTACCCGCGCTCCCTTCGCGCCGAATCGGTGCGCGACGCGCTTCTCAACGTTTGCGATCATCTGGGCATCACCTTAATCTGCGGAGCCAATGTTGCCACGGTGCACAAAGCTCCCGAGGGTTGGGCGCTCCAAATAGACCGTCCCGCACGGGCGCTCAAGGCAAAAAAACACGACGATCGAAAATCGGAGCTCCGCTCACTTCGGAGGGCGCTCGCCGATACCCCGCGCAAAAACGTGACTTTGCAGGCACATACCGCAATTATCGCCACGGGCGGCAACCCCACCGGCATCGCCGAGATGTTTAGCCTCCCCCTAACGCCGCTGCACCCCGTCCTCTGCCCCGTGTCGGCATCGGTCGTCGGCGACCGGATGGCCCTCAAGACGTTGGATGGTCTACGCGTCCGTGCCCGCTTGACGCTCACCCGCAATCATGAGGAGCTCTGGTGCGAAGACGGCGAGGTGTTGTTCCGGACCTTCGGCATCTCAGGTGTCGCCGCCTTCAACCTCTCCCGACGCATCCAGCACGGCGACACGATCCTGCTCGACGTTTTCCCCGACCTCTCCAAAGACGAGCTGCTCGATGTGCTCCACCGACGCGTTGAACTGCTCGGCCGTTTTTCGCCCCACGACCCCCGCTGGCTCGACGGCATGCTCGCTCCTCAACTCTCCCGCGTCGTCTGTACGGCGTTCGAGCAGTGCCATCCAGGCTCCAACGATGTCATCCATCTGGTCTCCATCCTCAAGCACTTTAAACTGCTCGTCGAGGGAACAGCCGAGGAGCACTCGGCACAGGTCACACGTGGCGGCATACCCATCGAGACCTTCTCGATACCCGGCCTTCGCGCGAACGACGCGGTCGATGCCCCGCTTTACGTCTGCGGCGAAGCGCTCGATATCGACGCCGACTGCGGTGGCTTCAACCTTGCATGGGCCTGGCTTTCGGGCATTCGCGCTGCAAGTAACCTATAGCCGCGCAGTTATAATCAAAACGCATTCGGGCCGTCTGGGACACCGGACGGCCTCTTTCTTGCATCTAAGGAGACCTTGATGATCGAAATCACCCAAGTCACTGCGTCGCTCGATGAAGCCGGCGATGAAAATGCTTGCCTCATCGTTGGCAAGCGAGCCGTCAAACGCGTCCTACGTTGCAAAGACTCCGAGATCAAGTCCATCGAGCTCCACCGCAAGTCCATCGATGCCCGCAAAAAACGAGACGTTCATTTTATCCTGAGCTTTCGTGTTGAGCTGACGAGCCCAGACATCGAGCAGACAGTGCTCGGCAGCGTGGCCGAGCGCGACCGCTCACGCGTACGCACGATAGACGACAATGAGCCTTCATTCCCCTCCCCCGTTTCCGGCGCACCCAAAGAGCGCCCCGTCGTCGTCGGTGCCGGATGCGCTGGCCTTTTCGCCGCACTCACCCTTGCCGAAGCGGGCCTGAAGCCCTTGCTTATCGAACGGGGCGACCCGGCGCTTCGCCGCTCGCAGGCAATCGACCTCTTCCTGAAGGAGCGCATCCTCGACCCCGAGAGCAATATCCAGTTTGGCTTGGGCGGTGCGGGGACTTTCTCGGATGGCAAGCTCAATACGGGAACCAAAAATCCCGCCCATCGCCTTATCCTGGACACCTTCGTCGAAGCGGGCGCACCCCGGGACATTCTGTGGGATGCCAAGCCGCATATTGGTTCCGACATCCTTCCCACAGTTGTCACCAATATTTCCCAGCGCATCGAACGGCTCGGAGGTGTCGTCCGCTATCGAACGAAGCTTGTTGACATTCGCACCGACGCGTCCGGCGCCATCACCGGCATCGATGTCCAGTCATCTCAACATGCCGCGACTGAGCAAATCGCCACGAAGCACCTTATCCTTGCCTGCGGCCACTCCGCCCGCGACGTATTCGAGCTCCTCAAGGACCAAGGCGTAGCCCTCGCGCAAAAAACCTTTGCCATGGGCGTGCGCATCGAGCATCCGCAGCGCGATATCGATCGCGCCCAATATGGCTCTTCGGCGGGACATCCCGCCCTCGGAGCAGCCCCCTACAAGCTCGTCGCCCATCTTCCCAACGGGCGCAGCGTGTTCTCGTTTTGCATGTGCCCCGGCGGGCAGGTTGTCGCCGCCTCTTCCGAGCCGGGTCATCTATGCGTCAACGGGGCCAGCCTCAATGCCCGTAACGGACGCAACGCAAATGCCGCCCTACTCGTTAACGTCACACCTGACGACCTTCCCGGCGATGATCCGCTCGCAGGCATTGAGCTCCAGCGCGCCTGCGAGCGAGCCGCCTATCGCCTGGGTGGCTCCAACTGGAACGCGCCGGCACAGCTCGTCGGAGATTTCCTTGCGGGGCGCGCCAGCACGGCGCCCGGAAAGGTAAAACCAACCTATCCACTTGGCGTGACCTGGACGGCGATCGACGATGCCCTCCCGCAGCATATCGTCGAGTCGCTTCGTCTGGGAATTCCCCTGCTCGGGAAAAAGCTGCGGGGCTACGACCGCCCCGATGCCGTGCTCACCGGCGTGGAGACGCGTTCGAGTTCCCCGGTCACCGTCACCCGAGATCGAGCGTGTCATGCCGTGGCGACCCCAGGCCTCTACCCTTGTGGCGAGGGTGCCGGATATGCCGGCGGCATCATGAGCGCCGCCACCGATGGCATCCGGTGCGCCGAGGCCCTAATCGCCGACCTCTAGCGTGCTAAAGACACAGGCCCCAAGCTCAACGAGAAGCTCGGGGCCTGTGCCCTATTTCTTAAATCGCGCGCCCTGGCGTTTTCTGCCCGAAGCGAACGTAGAACCCTTACGGGCCTGCGAACGTAGGCGCTCAATCGTTTCGTCCTCAGATGCGCCCTCAAGCATCGCCCGAATCTGAACGACGGCATCGCGCAGACGTGCCGCCTCCTCAAAGTCCATGGCGGCGGAAGCATTACGCATGTCTTCCTCCATGGTCTCGACAATCCGCACGAGCTCGTCATGCGGCAGCCCTTCCAGTTGCTCGGCAAGCGTCTGCTCGGGTGCCGCCGTCTCCGGCGCGGCGCCCTCGCCGTTTTCGTCGGGTGTATAGAACGCGCCGTGACCCAGCGAATCGCCTCTCGAGCGTCCCTTCGAGCCAACAGTCTTTTCGGCCTCGGCAATAAAGCTCGAAATGTCGTTGATGGCTTTTCGCACCGTCTTGGGCACAATGCCGTGCTCTTCGTTGTAGGCCATCTGAATCTCGCGACGGCGCTGCGTCTCCTCGATGGCTTCTTTCATCGAATCGGTCACAACGTCGGCGTACATGATGACCTCGCCGTCGGCATTGCGAGCGGCACGACCAATCGTCTGAATCAACGAACGGCGGTTGCGCAAGAAGCCTTCCTTGTCAGCGTCGAGAATTGCCACCAGCGATACCTCAGGAAGGTCTAGACCCTCGCGGAGCAGGTTGATGCCAACGAGAACATCAATCTTTCCCTCGCGCAGCGTTCGCAGGATCTCGACACGGTCCATCGTCGCTGTATCGGAGTGCATGTAGTTGACCTTAATGCCGGCATCAAGCAGGTGGTCGGTCAGGTCCTCGGCCATGCGCTTGGTGAGCGTGGTCACCAGCACGCGCTCTTTGCGGGCAACGCGCTCGCGAATCTCATCCTCAAGATCGTCAATCTGCCCACGAACCGGACGCACATCGATCTTGGGGTCGAGCAGGCCGGTCGGACGAATGATCTGTTCAACATCGTTTTGACTCACGCGCAACTCATAGTCGCCCGGCGTGGCCGAGACGTAGATGAACTGCGGAATCCTCGCCTCAAACTCATCGAAGCGAAGCGGACGGTTGTCGAGCGCCGAGGGCAGGCGAAAACCATGCTCCACCAGGGTCACCTTACGCGAACGGTCACCTTCGTGCATGCCGCGGATCTGCGGCACCGTCACATGGCTCTCGTCGATAATGCAGAGCATGTCCTTGGGAAAGTAGTCGATCAGGGTAAACGGCGGCTCGCCCGGCTTACGACCATCCAGATGGCGCGAGTAGTTCTCGATGCCGTTGCAAAAGCCCATCGTCTCGAGCATTTCGAGATCATAATTGGTCCGCTGCTGCAGACGTTGCGCCTCGAGCAACTTGTCGGTCGCCTTGAGCTCCGCCACGCGCTTTTCGCACTCTTCGCTGATCGATTTCAGGGCCGCCTTGACCTTTGGCTTCTCGGTCACGTAGTGCGAAGCCGGCCACACGGGAATCGCTTCGTACTCACGCAACATCTCGCCGGTAACCTCATCGATCTCGGCAATCAGTTCGACCTCGTCACCAAAGAACTCAAAGCGCAACGGGTGCTCGGCATAGGGCGGATACACGTCGACGACATCACCGCGCACGCGGAAGGTACCGCGCGCCAAATCATAGTCATTGCGGTCGTATTGAATGTCGATGAGCGCGTGGATGAAGTCATCGCGCTCGAGCGGCACCTTCTTATCGACGTTTGGTGCCAAGCCCGCATAGTCCTCGGGAGAACCGATGCCATAGATGCACGAGACCGATGCGACGACAATCACATCGCGTCGAGAAAGCAGCGATGCCGTCGCCTGATGGCGCAGCATCTCGACCTCTTCGTTAATCGAGGAGTCTTTCTCGATATACGTATCGCTCTGCGGAACATATGCCTCGGGCTGATAGTAGTCGTAGTACGAGACGAAGTAGACCACGGCGTTGTTGGGAAAGAATTCTTTGAGCTCGCTCGCAAGCTGGGCGGCGAGGGTTTTGTTGGGGGCCATAACCAGCGTTGGCTTACCGAGAGCTTCAATGGTCTTGGCCATGGTAAAGGTCTTGCCCGAACCGGTCACGCCAAGCAAAACCTGATAGCGGTCTCCGTCCCTCACACCCTGCACAAGCGACTCAATGGCCTTCGGCTGGGAACCTGCAGGCTCATAGGGAGACACGACCTTAAACGGCACCTCAGAGCCCTCAACGCCAAAACGTTTGAGCTCTCCGCCAACACGCTCAACTTCAAAATCCGCCATGGATACTCCTAACTCATACATCTGCAGTATACGCAGGCGGCAGGCATAGTCCTATACGAACCGGTCGGGATAGAGGGTCTTATAGCGAACCCAGGCATTATTGACACGAATCAAATAGGCTTGCGTCTCGGGGAAGGTAATCGCGTTATGGAGCGATGTGCTTTGCTGCGCCCACCCATCGACATTGCCCATTCCGGCATTGTAAGCAGCAATAGCGCTATCCGTCGAGCCATTAAAATACGTCAGCAGGTACGAGAGGTACGCGCACCCAAATTCAATATTCGAAGCGGGGTCATTCAGGTTATCGGCAGAATACTCGTCCCCGTCGACAAGGCCCTTGGCGATCATATCCTCAGCGGTTTCGGGCATAAGCTGCATGAGACCTTGGGCGCCCTGGTTGGATTCCGCCTCGGGATCCCAGTTTGATTCCGACTTGATGACGGCACACACCAGATACGGATCGAGATTATGCGAAATACTGGACTGCTTTACATACGCCTCATAGTCAATCGGATAGAGCGGTTTAAAGAAAGCAGCGGGGGCACACGAATATACGAGCGAGATAAAGCCAAAGACGAAAACGACAGCCAGCGGCACGAGGCGATACCACATGAAGAAACGCGTCTTAGGCATCTGTCGCCCCCTTATCCGTAGCGTCGTTCATAAGGCCATGGCGAGCAAGCCACACATCCAGTTGTTCAAAGAGCGAGCTGTCACCAGCTGCGTTATCAATCACGGTCGTGGCGAGACGGCAAAGCGAAGACTCATCGGGTTGACAAGCAGAGCGAGCATCAAAATCGGATGGCTCCATACCACGGCGAATAGCGCGTTCGCGACGAACCGTCAAAGGAGCGCTAACAACCATAATCTCATCTGCAAGGCCAAAGGCGTCCTCAAAGCCAGTTGGAGCAGATACTTCGACCGCCGCAAAGGGATAGCGGGGAGACGAAACCGTACAGCAGACAGGATCGAGAATCCTCAGCGAAAGCTGCCCCATGAGAACGGGGTGCACAATGCTATTGAGCCTTGCAACCGTATCGGGAGAGACAAAAGCTCGAGAAGCGAGGATGTTACGTCGAACGCCGCCCTCCTCGTCCAAAATATCCCAGCCAAACTCTTCGGCAAGAGCATTGACGATATCCGACCCCGGCACGTACAGCGATTTGGCAAGAACGTCTAAATCGATAAGCAGGGCTCCGCGAGATTCCAGATAGCGGCAGGCAGTCGATTTACCCGAAGCAATATTGCCCAAAACAAAAACGGTAAACATCAAGCCCTCCCTAACGTCAATGCGAGTTATTATCGCGCAAATACAAAGCGACGGTTCAAAAAACAGCCAAACAGTAAGAGAGTCTAAGGAAGGGCCCGTCACAAGGTACAGCTTGTATATAACGCAAAAAAGGGGGAGGCCGCGAGGCCTCCCCCTTCTCAGTTCAAGCGTACGGCTCGGTGCCGTCCACCGGTCAGCGGCGCCCTGGCCTCCCACGG